>CAYWIW010000019.1:0-44052 GCA_964458425.1 uncultured Muribaculaceae bacterium | reverse complement strand
CTCTCGACCTGGCTTCTTCTGGCAGATGGAGTTTATTTTGATGCGGTTGCCCTGGGAAGGTACACATAAATTTGGATAGTCGGGGAGTTTTGTCTATATTAGTGAGTTGTTTGGCTGCGTATGCCCGGCAATGTTGGCTTGAAAGCCCCGAAGGGATGGGAACGGAGATACGTGACATCCTCGGCGGCGTCACGACAAACGGAACGGAGCCAAGACTATAAAAGGATTATAACACAAACAAAATTACAAGTAAAACAACATTTTATGAAAGGACATCCTAAAGGACTGGTTTCCGCGGCGCTGAGCAATATGGGCGAGCGCTTCGGGTACTACATTATGAATGCGGTTCTCACCCTCTTCCTTTGCTCCAAGTTCGGACTCAGCGACGAGACCGGAGGACTGATCTACTCATTCTTCTACGCCGGAATCTACATTCTGAGCCTCGTGGGAGGTATCATCGCCGACCGCACGCAAAACTACAAGGGGACAATCCAGAAAGGACTCATCATTATGGCCCTGGGTTATGTCGTTCTCTCGATTCCGATCCTCGCCACGCCGGAGAACAAGTCCTGGCTTCTGCCTCTGACTTGCTTCGCACTGTTCCTGATCGCTTTCGGCAACGGTCTGTTCAAGGGAAACCTTCAGGCCATCGTCGGACAGATGTATGACAATTTCGAGGCCGAGGCCGCGAAGAAAGGACCTGAGGCTCTTAAGGAAGCCCAGGGCAAGCGCGACTCCGGATTCCAGATCTTTTACGTGTTCATCAACATCGGAGGCCTCGTGGCCCCGTTCGTCGCCCCTCTTCTGAGAAGCTGGTGGCTTAAGTTCAACGGATTCATCTACGACTCACAGCTTCCGAGACTCTGTCACGAGTACATCAACAGCGGCACCGCATCCCAGAACTTCATCGACGTGGCAGTCAAGGCCGGAGCCGACCCGGCTGCCCTCGCACAGGGTGGAGAGGCCATCGGTACGTTCTGCACGAATTATCTGGACGTGTTCAACGCCGGCATCCACTACTCGTTCATCGCATCGGTAGTGGCTATGATGATCTCTCTCGTGATATTCATAGCCAACAAGAAGAAATTCCCTACCCCGGCCAAGAAGGAGGCTTCCGCTTCGACAGGCTACACAGCCGAGGAGAAGGCCACGATGGCCAAGGAGATCAAGCAGAGGATGTACGCTCTGTTCGCAGTTCTCGGCGTAGTGATCTTCTTCTGGCTCGCTTTCCACCAGAACGGACAGTCACTCTCGCTCTTCGCCCGCGACTTCGTCAACACCGACAAGATCGCCCCGGAGATCTGGCAGGCCGTCAATCCGTTCTTCGTCATCGTGCTGACACCTGTCATTATGTGGGTATTCGGCGCTCTCGGAAAGAAGGGAAAGCAGATCTCGACTCCTCGCAAGATCGCCTACGGAATGGGCATCGCGGCAGCCGCCTATCTGTTCCTCACCATATTCTCGGCAGTTGCCGGTTATCCGTCAGCCACTGACTTCAGAGGAATGGACGTAGCCCAGCAGGCCACTATGAAAGCCGGCCCTTGGGTTCTGATCGCGACCTATTTTTTCCTTACCGTGGCAGAGCTGTTCATCTCCCCTCTCGGACTCTCATTCGTGTCAAAGGTAGCGCCTAAGCACCTGCTCGGACTTTGCCAGGGACTCTGGCTCGGAGCCACGGCTGTAGGCAACCTCTTCTTGTGGATCGGCCCGCTGATGTACAACAAGATGCCTCTCTGGGCTTGCTGGAGCGCCTTCCTCTGTATGTGCCTCGTGGCTATGGGCGTAATGCTCGGAATGGTCAAGTGGCTCGAGAAAGTAACCAAGTAAATGACCGAGGAGACAAGACAGACACTTATCCTTTGGGCTGAGACCTACAACGACCCTCAGTACTTCAAGGAAGACCCGATAGCTTTCCCGACCTTGTTCGCACAGCGTTTCAAGGCCGGGAAACGCTCATTGGCGGACGTTGAGATCGCCGCCGTATTCTCCGCCCACTTCGCCTGGGGACGGAGGGCGATGATCACAAGGGACTGCGGCAGACTCTTCGACGAGATGGACTGGCGGCCCTACGACTATGTGATGAAAGGAGAATGGCGGGCGGACGACACCAGCATCCACCGGACCGTCAAATGGAGCGAAGTGGCCGGAATATGCTTGCGTCTCAAGCGCGCCTACGAGTCCGGCACGTCACTTGAGCCACTGTCACAGGATGAGTTCAGGACAGTGATCTACGGCCAAAAAGCCGACCCCAAGGCTCCGAACAAGAAGATCAATATGATGCGGCGCTGGATGGTAAGGGACGACGGGAAGGTGGATCTGGGATTATGGAAGGACACCGATCCGGCTGATCTGCTTATCCCGCTGGACGTACACGTCTATGACGTGGCCGCCGCCCTGGGGCTGACATCAAGGAAACAGAAGGACATCCTCACGGTCAGGGAGATAACCGGATGTTTCGCCGACATATTCCCCGGAGACCCCTGCAAGGGAGACTTCTCCCTTTTCGGCTACGGGGTGACGCATCCTAAGGAAAGTAAAACAAAATGACCGCAGACGGCGTATATTAAAGTACAATGCCTAGACTCTTCATAATAGCCGGCTGCAACGGCTCCGGAAAGACTACAGCATCCTATGCGCTGCTGCCCGGAATGCTGGAATGCAGCGAGTTCGTAAACTCCGACGAGTTTGCGAAAAGCCTTTCGCCTTTCAATCCAGAAAGCGCCTATGTGGCGGCAAGCCGCTATATGTTGGTGAAGATGAGGTATCTTCTCCAAAGAAAGGCCGATTTCTGCATCGAGACAACCCTTGCGACACGTTTCCTGCTGAAAGTGATAAGGGAGGCGAAGAAGGCAGGCTACTATGTCACCATACTCTACTTCTGGCTGAACTCCCCCGACCTGGCTGTGGCAAGAGTCGCGGCGAGGGTCGCCGCCGGAGGGCACAACATCAAGGAGGAGACCATACGCAGACGCTACAATGTCGGGCTGCACTACCTGTTCAGGGACTTTATGCCGATTTGTGACAAGTGGATGCTTCTGGACAACTCGAACGTGCCTTTCACGGTAGTGGCCGAGGCCTCGGAGGACGGGACTTTCATCCGCGACCCGGAGAAGTTCAGCAGAATCCAGACCATAAACGCCGACTATGAGAAACATCTGGAGGAGGAAAAAAGAAAACAGAAGAATGTATAAGGATAAAAATTTCTATCTCAATCTGTTCCAAGTAAGCGAGACGCAGCTGGAGAGGCTCGCCTCGGACGGTCTTAGGGGAGGAGGAAGCTACTGCGACCTTTTCTTTGAGAACACATCCTACAACGACCTGCTGCTACGGGACGGAATTGTCTCGTCGGGCGGTTTCCACATCGACTACGGCGTGGGCATAAGGGTTCTGAAAGGAGAAAAGACCGGCTACGCCTATTCGGAAAGCACCGACCCTCGGTCAATGGCGGAGGCAGCCGCCGCAGCGTCAAAAATTGCCGAAGGAGGCAACGACACCGTCTGCGGAATCGGATGCAGGGTCCGCACCGCTACGGAAGACAGGTATCCTTGCGGGAAGGACTGGAGAGCCACCGAGGCCACTGAGCTTGTTCCTTGGATGGAGAAGCTGAAGGAAAAGATCGCATCAAGGGATCCGAGGGTGGTGAAAATCATCGTCTCTTTCTCCGGACAGGTCAGCGACATACTGATGTTCAATTCATTAGGCGAACTGGCATACGAGACGAGACCGATGGGGGTCCTGTCCGCCTCAGCTGTGTTCAGCCAGAACGGCAGGATAGAGAACAAGAACTGCTCCAGAGCCTACAGAGCCGGAGCGGAAATGCTTTCCGACACTCTTTTAGACGAGATTGCGGACAGCATTGCGGCAGGGTTGGACGACCGTTTCGCCGCCAAGCGTCCGAAAGGAGGGCAAATGCCGGTCGTGATGGGTGCCGGAGCGTCCGGAATATTGCTGCACGAGGCGATGGGACACGCTTTCGAGGCGGATTTCAACAGGAAAGGGCAGTCGGTCTTCTCTGAAAAGATGGGGAAAAGAATATGCGACGAGAGCATCTCGATAGTCGATGACGGGACGATTCCTTCGAACAGAGGCTCAATCAATTTCGATGACGAGGGAGTTCCAGGACAGAAGACCTATATGGTCAAAAACGGAGTCCTTTCATCGTATCTACACGACAGGATAAGCGCCGGATTCTACGGTGTCTCCCCTACCGGCAACGGCAGGAGGGAATCATTCAGGTACGCTCCGATTCCAAGGATGAGGGCGACATATATGGAGAGCGGGAAGGCCGGAAAGGAGGACATCATCGCGTCTGTCAAGAAAGGGATATACGTGGATCAGTTCAGCAACGGAGAAGTGCAGATCGGGGAAGGTGATTTCACATTCTTTGTGAAGAGCGGATTCCTGATAGAGAACGGGCGGCTCACGCAGCCTGTCAAGGACATAAACATCATCGGCAACGGGCCGCAGGCTTTGGCCGACATAGTGGCAGTGGGCGATGACCTGAGGATTGACAACGGGGCGTGGACGTGCGGCAAGGGGCAGAGCTGCCCGGTGTCGTGCGGAATCCCGACGGTGCTTATCAACAAATTGACAGTCGGAGGAGAATAAGATGAAGGAAATCAACGGAATGCTGACGGAACAGGAAATTTCGGCCGCCGAGGCTTGTCTCGAGAAAGCTCTGAGGCTCGGTGCGGACAAAGTCCGTCTCACACTGAACAAAAGCCTTATGGAATTGTTCGGCACATTGAACGGTGGGCTGGACAAGGTCTCGCACTGCCTTGACAGATCAATCTGTGTCTGCCTTTTCGTGGATGGCAAGTTCGGGAGCTTTTCGACCAACAGGCTTGTGGAAAGCGAGTTGGATGACTTCCTGGCAAAAGCCATAGCCACAGTCAGGATGCTTGCGGACGATCCGTGCAGGGATCTCCCGGAACAGGAAAGGACAGCCGCCAACGCTGTCACAGGCAAAGAGCTTCGCCTGTACGACGAAGGCTACCCGGACGTGACCGCCGACCAGAGGAAAAGGCTGGCGATGGACGCGGCCATATTCAAGAAACATAGCGGCGACGGGCTGATTTCGGAGGAGGGGGAATACTCAGACTCCATCTTCGATTCATTGGTGCTGGATTCCAACGGCCTGCGGTGCCGCCACACCGAGACCTCCTTTGAATATGGGGTCGAAGTTACCGTGCAGGACTCCGAGGGCAACCGTTTCAGCGGCTACTGGTGGGATGCCACTCCGATGCTCAAGGATCTGAGGATTGACGAGTGCGGCGAGACCGCGTTCAGAAGGGCGATGTCCCAGATCGGTCCGGTCAGGATTGACAGCGGGAAGTACAATATGGTCATAGACAGCGAAGTGGCCTCAAGGCTTACGACCCCTGTGCTGAACGCTCTGGGAGCATATTCATTGCAGCAAAAGAATTCTTTCCTGCTTGATTCGCTCGGGAAGAAGCTATTCCCGGATTGGCTGAACATCTGGGATATGCCGTTGAGCGTCGGAGAGACAGGGTCGAGGCTATTCGATTCCGAGGGCGTAGCTACAACGGAAGGCCCGATCATCGAGAACGGTGTAGTGAAGAAGTATTTCGTCAACACATATATGTCCCGCAAAATGGGAATAGAGCCTACCGTGGAGGATGCCACAAGGCCTGTGGTGATGCCGTGCGCCGCTCCGGTTCCGGATTCATCGGCGGAGCATCCACTGGCCACAGGGCAGACAGAAGGCTTGACGGCAGGCTGCGCGGACTCCTCGGACACGGCGGTCAGACCGACTGTCGGAAAGGAGGAACTGATGAGGATTACAGGCGACGGGATTCTCGTCACCGGCTTTAACGGCGGCAACAGCAACTCGGCGACAGGTGATTTCTCTTTCGGCGTGGAAGGTTTCCTGTTCAAGGATGGAAAGATAGTCCATCCGGTCAGGGAGATGCTGATAACCGGCAACCTGCTCACGCTTTGGAACAGCCTTCTGGCCGCCGGAAACGATGCGAGGCTCTGTAAATCAAAACTTATTCCTACCTTAGCGTTCAGAAATGTGGATTTCAGCGCCTGACACATAGGGGGCCGGGAATCAAAAAGACAGACAATTATTTAAATATTAATAAAATACCATTATGAAAGTACAGAAAAACAATGTGGTCGAGCTGACCTACGAACTGATTGTAGACGGAAAACTCGCCGACAAGGCGACCGAAGAGCGTCCGCTTGGCTACATTCACGGAACACATATGCTGCTCCCGAAATTCGAGAGCGAGGTCGAGGGCAAGGAGCCGGGCGACGAGTTCGCTTTCACCCTGACACCGGAAGAGGGCTACGGCACATTCGACGAGAGCCGCCTCTTCGAGCTCCCGAAAGCCGCTTTCGAGATCGAGGGAAAGATTCGGGAGGATCTTCTCGTTGTCGGTCAGGTGATTCCTATGCTCAGCAACACCGGCCAGGTCGTTCAGGGAACAGTCTATGAAGTCAAGGAAGAGACCGTAGTAATGGATTTCAACCATCCGATGGCCGGAAAGACCCTCAATTTCACCGGGAAGGTGGTCAGCGTAAGGGAAGCCACTGAAAAAGAGCTGAAGGAAGGACTCCACGGAGAGTACCTCCCGCAGGAAGAGCACGAGTGCCACTGCCACAAAGGCGAGGGCGGCGAGTGCTGTCACGGAGAAGGCAAGAAAGATGGCGAATGCTGCCACGGAGAGGGCAAAAAAGACGGCGAGTGCTGCCACGGCAATGGCAACTGCCATAAAGAAGAACAGTAGAAATGCGTACGGCGGTTGTCATACTTAATTGGAACACGAAGGATTACCTTGAGCGTTTCCTGCCCGGTCTGTTGGTGTCGGCCAAAGACGGGGCTGAGGTCATCGTCGCGGACAACGCTTCGACTGACGGTTCGATGGAGATGCTGTCAGGGAAATTCCCGTCGGTAAGACAAATCCGCCTTGACAAGAACCACGGCTTCACCGGCGGCTACAACAGGGCTTTCAAGGAGGTCTGCAAGTTGCCGGAAGCCGCGGATCTTGAATATTTCGTCCTCATCAACTCGGACATCGAAGTCTCGGACGGATGGCTGGCACCGCTGGTCGAATGGATGGACAGCCACCCTGACTGCGCCGCCTGCGCTCCGAAACTCCATTCTTTCTACGACAGGGAGAGCTTTGAATATGCGGGAGCGGCCGGCGGAATGCTTGACCGGTTCGGCTACCCATTCTGTCGCGGAAGGGTACTCAAAAGGGTTGAGAAAGACTCCGGCCAGTATGACTCCCCGGCAAAGGTCTTCTGGGCAACCGGTGCGTGCCTGATGGTCCGCAAGGCTGAATATTCAAGAATGGGAGGTCTGGACGACAGGTTCTTCGCCCATATGGAAGAGATAGACCTCTGCTGGAGGCTCCAGCTTGAGGGAAAGAGCATATTCGTTGTACCTCAGTCGGTTGTCTGGCATCTCGGAGGTGGGACACTGCCCAACGACTCCCCGTGGAAACTGAAGCTGAACTTCCGTAACAACCTCATTATGCTCCAGAACAATCTTGCGAAGACATATTCATTGCAGGAAATAAGGGAGCTGACACCGGAAAAGGCCGCCGAAAAGGCGTGCAGGCGGGCCAAAGGCACCATATTCCTGAGGAAATGCCTTGACGGATGTTCCGCCATTGTCTATCTGCTGACAGGAAAGAAAGAGTGCTACAAGGCTGTCCTTGAGGCGCACAGGGAGTTCCGGGCGATCGAGTCAGCACCGGACGTGAAAGCGATCAGGGAATATGCCGACACTCATCGCAGGATTGACGTGCCGTCTCTTTTTCCTGAATGGATCGTTCCGCTTGCGCTGTTCAAAGGGAACGGAGTGTTCGAATATTTAAGGAAGTTCTTATGAAGATAGTCATTCAAGGAGCCGGTGAGGTAGGTTCGCATCTTGCCAAGATGCTGAGTCTGGAGGCCAACGACATAACCGTCATCGACAATGAGCCGCAGAGACTTGCGAACATCAGCGCCATCGCTGACGTAATCGCCGTCAAAGGAGCGCCGTCATCCCTCAAGGTGATGCGGGAGGCAGATGTCCAGAACGCAGACCTGTTCATCTCCGTGGTGCCTTTTGTGCCACAGGACGTGAACATTGTAAGCGCCCTGCTCGCCAAGAACCTCGGTGCGAAGAAGGTGACCGCCAGGATTGACGACAACGACTTTCTGACAGCCGAGAACAAACTGCTGTTCAAGCAGATGGGCATCGAACTGATGTTTTATCCCGAGAGGCTTGCCGCAGATGAGATCATCGACCTTCTTAAGCACACGTCATCCACCGACTCTATGGATTTCGCGCGCGGGAAGCTTCAGGTCGAGGTTTTCAAGTTAGAGGAGGACTCCCCTCTTCTTGATATGAAGCTGGCCGAGTTCGCCGCCATCGCCACGAGCGACGAGCTTCAGTTCCGCGTCATCGCCATATCGCGCGGCGGGCGCACGATTATGCCAAAGTACGACACGAAGTTCCTTTTCAATGACCTTGTGTTCATCATAGCGACCCGCGAGGGAATGGAGTTCCTGATGAAGTTCTTAGGCAAGAGCAACATAGAGATTGACAGAGTGATGATTCTCGGCGGCTCGGACATAGCTGAGCTGGCGGCGGCAAAGCTAAGCGCCAAGATCAGCTCCGTGAAGATTCTGGAGAAGGACAAGGAAAGAGGAATGGCTCTTTCGGAAAGGCTTCCGGACAATGTGGTAGTCGTCATCGGTGACGGAAGGAACTCTGACCTTCTGCTCGAGGAGGGCATCAAGGACTTCGACGCATTCCTCGCGCTGACCGGCAACGACGAGGCCAACGTGCTCGCCTGTGTCGTGGCCAAGAAATTCGGGATAGACAGGACGATAGCGGAAGTCGAGAACATCGAGTACATCCACCTCGCCGAGGAGATGGGCGTCGACTCGGTCATCAACAAAAAGCTAATCACAGCCGGAAGACTCTTCAAGTTCACCCTGAGCGGCAAGGCCCGTCTGGTGAAATATATGAGCGGCACGGACGCGGAGGTACTTGAATATACAGTCGCGCCAGGAAGCGCCATAACCAAAGGCACTCTGAAAGACATCGCATTTCCAAAAGACGCGGTGATCGGGGGCCTGATACGCGGAAGCGAGTCTTTCATCGCCATCGGCTCCACGCGTATCGAGCCTTATGACAGGGTTGTGGTCTTCGCCCTTCCGCACGCCGTCAAGGAAATAGACCGCCTGTTCAGGTAGTCAATCGCCGTACAGACCCATAACTGTCTTCAAAGCCCCCGTTCAGAAATGAATCGCCGTGGCGGACAGAGAATTATGACTTCAAGCCTGCGGCCCGTCACGTCAGGCATCCTTCCGAAACGCTGAGGAACGCAAGCCGGAAGTCAACAAACAAAGTTTAACATTAACCCTGGGGATGAGGCCTGAGATTCAGACAAGGCCGCTGCCCCGTAAAAAACAAAAAAAAGAATGGCAAAATTAGACAAACCGGCAATCCTTGTGGTGGATATGCTGAATGATTTCGTTACAGGGGCCTTGACCTGCGAGCGCGGCAGGGCGATTGTCCCGGCCACGGCCGAACTTCTGAACGCTGCAAGAGCCGCCGGTGTTCCGGTGATTTTCTGCAATGACGCGCACATCAAGGGCATCGACCGTGAACTTAAGATTTGGGGCGACCATGCGATCGCCGGCACAAAAGGAGCCGAGGTCATCCCCGAGCTGAAACTCTCCGACAAAGACTATGTGGTTCCGAAACGCAGATACAGCGGATTCTTCCAGACAGACCTTGACATTCTTCTCAAGGAACTGGGCGTCAAGACCGTGGTGATGACCGGACTCCACGCCCATATGTGCGTGCGTCACACTTCCGCCGACGCTTACTGCCTTGGTTATGACGTGGTTGTGGCTAAAGAGGCCACCGACTCCTTCACAGAGGAAGACTACCTCAACGGTCTCGCCTACCTCAAGACCTGCTACGGAGCCGACGCCTACACCAACGAAGAGCTGACTGCGATGTTCTGACGCTAACAATCAATTCGTTACACTTCCCAGACCATTTTATGGCGGTCGCTATGATATTCCGAGGATTTTCCCTAACTTTACGGTTCTAAACCGACTAATCAATGCTTACACAGGAAACCATAGAAGCTGCGGTCAGCAAACTTTTCAAGGAAATCAGGTTCGCGGAAGAGCCGTCAGGACTTTACGATCCGCTCAGGTATATGATAGCGATCGGCGGGAAGCGTATCCGGCCGACGCTTTGCCTTACGGCATATTCGCTGTACAAGGATGAGCTGACGGAGGGTATTCTGGAGCCTGCGGCAGGCATCGAGGTATTCCACAGTTTCACTCTCATCCACGATGACATAATGGACCGCTCGCCTCTTCGCAGGGGGGTGGACACAGTCTGGAAAAAGTGGGATCCCGACACGGCGATTCTTTCGGGCGACGTGATGTGCATTGACAGTTACGCAAGAATCGCGAAAGCTCCGGCGGCTGTGGTGAGCGATGTGCTTGCCCTCTTCACTAAGACCTCGGCCGAAGTGTGCGAGGGGCAGCAGTACGACTTGGATTTCGAGCGGCTCCAGACTGTCCCGATGGAGGATTATATGAGAATGATAGGTCTGAAGACAAGTGTTCTGACCGCCTGCGCGGCAAAGATGGGGGCCATCATCGCCGGTGCTCCGAAAGAAGACTGCGACTGTCTCTATGACTACGGCTACTACCTCGGGCTTGCGTTTCAGGTGGCTGATGACTACCTTGACACCTACGGAGACATCAAGGTCTTCGGCAAACCTATCGGCGGCGACATACTCAACGAGAAGAAGAGCTGGCTGACCGTCAGGGCCTTTGAAAAGGCTGACAGCGGACTTAAGGCCAGCCTGACGGAGGCGATGGCACAAAAAGCCGAGACAGACAGCGAGAAAGAAGCTAAAATCAGCAAGGTAAAGGCCATATACGACCGGCTTGAAGTCGGAGCGGACGCAGAGAAAGCCATTGCCGAACTTACCGGAAAAGCGCTTTCCAGCATTTCACGGATATGCGGACGCGACCATCAGGGTTTGCTCCGCAGCTTCGCCGACAAGCTGGTGGGCCGCACGAAATAACGTCCTTCCGGAGCTACCGGCACTACACCTTCGCCTGACCCTTGAGTTTGGAATCCGCCACAGAATTGGCGTAGGAGAGTGCCGGGAAGATGTTCGGGAAGATCTTGTCTTCTCCGATTATCTCATCCACGCCGTACTTTCTGAGGGTTGCCAGCACCGTGTCGTTCACTCCCGACAGAATCACTTCCAGACCTCGCTTGCTGGCCATATCGATAATGTTCTTGAGATTCTTCACTCCGGTGGAGTCAATGAAAGGAACCTTCCTCATACGGATGATTCGCACACAGGTGTTCTTGTTGCGGCGTTCGAATTCCTCCGACCGGCTGGCCAGACCGAAGAAATACGGGCCGTTGATCTCGTAGACCTCGACCCCTTTATGGATGTCAAGCATCTCCACATCATCCTGAGCCGCCACCTCATCATCCTCCGTGGCGGCAAGTCTGTCCTGGTCAATGACCTCGATAGCCGAAGTCTGCATCATACGGCGCACGAACATCACAATGGCGAGAATGACTCCGACCTCTATGCCCACAGTCAAATCCACAACCACCGTCAGAAGGAACGTGATCAGAAGCACGGCCACATCAGCCGTGTCTCCTCTGAGCAAGTACTTGAAACTGCGCCACTCGCTCATATTGAAGGCCACAACGACCAAAACAGCCGCAAGGCAGGACAAAGGGATATACACGGCGTAAGGCATCAGGAACAGATAGATCAGCAACAGCACCACGGCGTGGATGATGCCGGCCACGGATGTCCTCGCGCCATTGTTGATGCTGGCCATAGTCCTGGCGAGAGCGCCTGTGGCAGGGATGCCGCCGAACAACGGAGTGACAATGTTGGCTATGCCCTGGCCGATAAGCTCCGTGTTGGAGTCGTGCTGCTTTCCCGTCACACCATCGGCCACCATCGCGGCGAGGAGAGACTCTATCGCGCATAGGATGGCGATCGTGAATGCCGGAGACACCAGACCCTTGACCGTCTCGAAATCCATAGACGGGGCGACCGGTTTAGGCAAAGGCAGTCCCTCGGCAAGTTCCGGGAACTTGGATCCTATCGTGGCGAACTCGATGCCAGCCAGATCGGTGAGAAGAACAGAAGCGGCCGTACCCAGAATCAAGGCGACAAGCGAACCCGGAATCTTCTTGTACCCCCACTTGTTCCAGAATATGATGACCAACAGACAGCCCACACTGAGTGAAGTCTCGGTCAGAGAGATGCTGCCGATGTTTTTGAAGTAGCAGATCCACTCCGGAATAAAGCCCGCCGGGACAGCTAGGTCTCCTAATCCGAAAAAGTCCTTCATCTGTGTGGAGAAAATCGTAAGGGCTATTCCGCTGGTGAATCCCACGACTATCGGATAGGGGATGAATTTGAACAAGGCTCCCATCTTACAGAAACCCATAGCCACCAATATCACACCCGCCATTATGGTGGCCAGAGCAAGACCCTGCACGCCGTACTGGGCGACGATTCCGGAGACAATCACAATAAAAGCTCCTGTCGGCCCGCCGATAAGGAATCTCGAGCCTCCGAACACGGAGACAAGGAATCCGGCCACAATAGCCGTGATCAGCCCCTGCTGCGGCGAGACACCGCTCGCGATTCCGAAAGCGATGGCAAGAGGCAGCGCTATGATTCCGACAACGACTCCGGCAACCAGATCCGAGACAAAACGCTCACGGTTGTACCTTCCCTTTTTGAACAGGTGGAAAAACTTGGGGCTGTACCCCATTGCTAACAATCCTTTTTTTGACATAACCTTACAGCTTCTAAGAATCCGCTTCGAATAATTTCTGACAGATACTAAATCTTTTCCATCTTGTAACGCAAAGCCTTCAGCTCAAGCGACGCACCTATCCGGTACATCGCGGAAAGGGTGTGGCGGAACACATTGAAAGCATCTACGCTCATAGACTCCACTCCCTGCCTCATCATAAATGAATATGCCTCGCCGGCCAAAAAGGCCAGGTTGGCGGCGATGTCCTTGGCTTCCTTTGAATTAAGAGGATGCTTCAGGATGTCGCGGGTGATGTGTTCATCCAGATCGTCAAAGCCTCTGGAACCCACAAGCGACGGATACCCCTGATCCTTGTAGCGCACCCAATCCTTGTCCCACCAGCACGCCACGGCCATCCCGATATAGGCCGTCCAAGCCAGAACGACCTCAGGATAGGCGTTGAACTCCCGGACAGCGTCGCCGGAATACTCCAAGGCTATCGGCTCCCATCTCGCGGTGATGTCAGGAGTGCTCAGAAGAATCCCGTCCATCAATCCTCTGGACGTGCACAGTTCGACCAGCCTGTCTACCAGATCGCTTTCATATTTCTCAAATCCATCCATTCGCTTACATAAATTACTAGCCCCGGACTTGAGAAGCCCGACGGCGACATAAACCAAACCAACAACGGGCAACGACACGCCCACTATAAACGAAAAAGGCTTCAGACAATGTCCAAAGCCTTCCGTGCTCTGCTAGGGACTCGAACCCTAGACCCACTGATTAAGAGTCAGTTGCTCTACCAACTGAGCTAGCAAAGCATTATGTCTTGAGCGGCCTTTCGGCTAAAACTCAGGAAAGAAGCGTGGCTCCTTTTGTGATCCGTTCGGGGCTCGAACCCGAGACCCCAACATTAAAAGTGTTGTGCTCTACCAACTGAGCTAACGAATCTTTCCAACCTTTTCAAGAAGTAGTCTTCCTGATTGGGATTGCAAAGGTAGGGCATTTGAATGAATAATCCAAACTTTTTTTGAAAAAAAATCAAGAAAAAGTCAATTCTTTCAAAAATACCGAATCCGCCGCCCTGACCCAATCAGGGAAGGATTCGTCCGCCAAAAACTCATTATCAGCGAAATGCAGCAACAAATCCAAGTCAAAGCGATCCGAAGAGACAGCCGGGCGAGGAACCGCCTTTTGCCCGGAAGCGCCGACTCCATTCACGCAAGCCTTGCGGTATCCCTCAGTGGCGTCATAGGCATTACACTTCTGTTCGACGTGGGACGGAACCATCAGCAGAGGCTTGCCTAAAAACATCGCCTCGCAGACGGACTCGAAACCGGCGGTTGAGGCATAGGCGCGGCAACCCGCCATCTGGCGCAGGAACTCCTTGTCATCCAAATAGTAAAAGGACAGGGTCTCGTCCACAACCTTGACCGGAGCCTCGTCCGCCCTGTCCCAAAAAAAGCGCAAAGGGACATCCGGATGGAGGGCGTGCCAATCCAGCACGTCACGGGAGAATCCTGCGTTCAGCATATATCCGTGAATGTACCCTCCGTCGCACACAGCCGGGTCATCCACACCGGAAGCCGGCCTGAGGGCAAGCACGGCGGGACGAAGAAGCGGAGGGACCACCTTGATGCGGCGCTTCGGATCATCCGGCATAGCGCGGAAACTGAGGGCGAGTACCTTAGACGCTCCGAACGCGACCATATTCGTAAACAGGTTCAGGGCATAGTGACCCGAATAACCGGATTTCGGGAACTTGAAGTCCTTATGGAGGAACAGGAACTGGTGCCCGAGGCAGATCATCGGAGACTTCAGACCGCTGAGCTTGTAGCCCATAGTGCCTATTAGGTCATAGAAGTTCACGACCACGTCCGGACGAATCTCGCGCAGCCGACGGGAGACAAGCCGCACGGAAGGAATGAAACCGGCGATGTGCAGGACATTGTATATTCCTGTTTTCAAAGAGCTTGCCTTGCGGTTAGAAGCCGATGGCACGAAGTTGAAACTATCGAACATCTCAACGGGAGCCTTGACGGTCCCGGCAAAGAAGGAAGGAAGTTTTCTGGACGGGCTCTTGCCGACCAGCACCGCCGCCACCTCGTGGCCGTTCTCACGCAGGAGACGCTCCATCGAAATGGCCTGCGTAAGGTGTCCCCTGCCCTCCCCCTGAACTATAAAGACATACCGCATAAACGATTGAAACAGAGTTCTATTTCCCGGCCGAATACTCCTTTATCCTTTGCTCGTCAGCAAGCGGACACACAAGCACGTTGCCACCCTTGACAGCCACAATGTATCCGTCAAGTCCTTTGACCACGACTGTCTTCGCATCCTCGGCGTGGACAATGCATCCGTTGCAGCCGAAAAGACGCACATCCTCCCCGATGACCTTGTTGCCGCCGGACGCGGCGTCCGCGAAACAGCCATCCGGAGCCGGATCGTCTTCCCGGGAAGGAATATGCTCCCTGACAGAACTGAAACTGCCAAGGTCAGACCAGCCAAGGTTTCCCTCTATCACATAGATATCGTCCGATTTCTCCATCACCGCGTAGTCAATGGAGATCTTCTCGCAGGTCGGGAACAGCCTGCGGACGGTCTCTCCCTCATCCGGAGTCCCGAACGAAGCGGAGATTCCGTCCATCACACCGGCGATTCCCGGAGCATAGGAGCGCATCTGCGAAACGATGGTGCGGGCGTTCCAGACGAATATGCCTGCGTTCCAGAAATAGGTGCCAGCGGCGAGATATTCCTTGGCCGTAGCAAGGTCGGGTTTCTCCTTGAACTCCTTGACCTTTACGACTTCCTCCGGAAGTTTCTTTTCGGCGAATATGTATCCGTAACCGGTCTCCGGGCGTGTCGGTTCTATGCCCACAGTCACAATACGGTTTCCCACAGCCGTGAAATTCAAGGCCTTGCGGATGATGTTCGAGAATCTTTGCTCATTAAGTATCAGAGCGTCGGCCGGAGTAACGACGATGTTGGCGTCCGGACAGACTGAGGAAATCTTCCAGCAGGCGTAAGCGATGCAAGGAGCTGTGTTGCGAGGCTCCGGCTCGGCAAGGATATGGCCGTCCGGAATCGACGGAAGCTGTTCTTTCACGATTCCGACATAATCCTCCGAGGTCACGACCCAGAAATTACTCGGTTCACAGACCGGAAGAAACCTGTCCACAGTAAGTTGAATCATCGTCTTCCCTATTCCCAGCAGATCGATGAACTGCTTCGGTCTCCGGGGAGTGCTTACAGGCCAAAGCCGGCTTCCGACTCCTCCCGCCATTATCACAACGTGTGTTTCCATAACAACATATTCATTAATGTCCCCCAAATGACAATTATTATCATCATAGGGCCGTATTGTCTGTAAATTTATAAAAAATCACAGACTTCCAATGATTATTCTGTAATTTAGCAAGACAAAACTCCTTTACATCATAAGGAAAGGAAGTGAAAAGCATCCTGCGATTCGCATTTTCGGAAGAAACCGCGGACTTCCCCAGACACGATGCCGATGCAGTATCGGTTGAAGCATAGCCGACATAATTTCTTTCTCCGTAGCCATCCAGCTTATGCTCAGTTATTTGCGCAGCCTTTAAGGCAAATCCGAAGGAGCTTCATCCGGGACATTGGCGTAATCAGGGCCGCAGGGGGGGAAATCACTCTCCGGCCAAGGACAGGCGGCCACCGGAAAACTCGATGTGATAGACATTTCCTGCCACGGTGTCGAAGTCCAGAGTACTCCGGCCATAACGGAGAGAACACGGCGAACCCGAACGTGAACGGATCACGGCCGTCTTCAATTCTCCGGCGGACCATTCCAAATCCACCTCGAAGCCGCCGCGGGCCAGCAGACCGCAGATGCTTCCGTCTTTCCAGGCTGACGGAAGGGCGGGCAAAAGATGGATGAATCCAAGATGACTCTGAAGAAGCATCTCGGTGATTCCGGCTGTGCCGCCAAAATTACCGTCTATCTGGAACGGCGGATGAGTGTCCCACAGATTGTCCAGCGTACCGTTTCCCAAAAGATTCCTGTAAAGCCCGTAGGCCCTGTCGCCATCGTGCAGCCTCGCCCACTGGTTGAGTTTCCAGCCCATACTCCAGCCGGTGGCTCCGTCACCCCGATGGTTAAGGGTCACACGGGCGGCCTCGGCGAGTTCCGGAGTCGTAAGAGGAGACAAAGTACGTCCGGGATGAAGGCCGAAAAGATGATTGACGTGCCTGTGGCGGTCATCAGGGTCATCGATGTCACGGGACCACTCCATAAGCTGCCCGAAACGTCCGACCTTGTAAGGAGGCAAGCCTTTTTCCACTGCCAGCCATTCCGCGCGTTCCTCGGAATCAAGGCCGAGGATTTCTGCGGCGGCAGCCGCGTCCAGCAGAATCTCCCTGGCCACCGCGTGCGAGAATGTCGTTCCCTCGTCAATCGGCCCGTGTTCCGGGGATGTGGAGGGAGCGGCCATATAGACTCCGTCCGGACGTTTCCAGAGATAATCGACCGTGAATCGGGCGCTGGAACGCAGCACATCGTAGGCGACATCCCTCAGATAAGCCGTGTCACGGGTGTAGTCGTAATAGTCCCAAAGATGGGTGGCAAGCCAAGGGCCGGCCATAGGGCAGAGATTCCAAGTCATATCCTCCCCTGTCAATGGCGAGGCAAATCCGAAAGGATTGGAGGAGATGGAGGCTGTCCAGCCGCGCGCTCCATAATACGAACGGGCGACCCTTTCACCGGGCTTCACAAGCGAGCGGACATATTCCACGAAAGGTTCCACGCATTCTGGAAGGTTGGCGGAACAGGACGGCCAGTAGTTCATCTGGATGTTGATGTTGTTGTGGTAGTCCACACGCCACGGGCCGTCCACGTCGTTGTGCCATATTCCTTGAAGATTGGCAGGCAGGTTGCCCCGACGAGACGACGCTATCAGAAGGTAGCGGCCATACTGGAAGTAGAGTTCCTCCAGTCCCGGGTCGGAAGCCCCTGAGCGATAGCGCTTCAGTCTCTCCGGAGTAGCCAGTGCGGAACATCCGTCGGCGCTTCCCAACGACAGGTCCACACGGCCGAACAGCGATCGGTAGTCGGACAGATGCTCACGAAGCAATTCGTCATAGCCTTTCGCCAAGGCGGAATCCACCCATCTTCCGGTCGTCCGGGACGGATTGACTCCCACGTAGGCGTCAGGGTCGGAGAAATCCGGCGAAAGATTCTGCCTATAGTCAGTGTCCGCCGAAAGGCAGAAGACCACCTCGTCGGCTCCGGAAGTCGCCAGCACCCCGTTCCTGTTTGACCACGAGCCGCCTCTTACCTTCATCCCCACACGAACCGCGAACTCCATCCCGTTGTTCTCAAGTCTTCCCGAATATACCAGCCCGTCCTTCCCGTCACGGGAGATTTTCCCTTCCGCCAACGGATTCGGAGAATACTCCAGCCTCAGGTTCTGCATCCCCGGGCGATCGGCGCGGAAACGCATCACAAGGGTATTGGCAGGATAAGAGATGAAATACTCTCGGACGTAGCTGACCCCTCCGCTACTGAACTTCACCGTGGCCAAGGCCTCGTCCAAGGACAGCACCCTGCGGTAGTCAGTGACCGAGGAGGAATCTATGCCTGTCCAGACCTTCAATTCCCCCGCTGTCGTGAAACTTCCGAAACGGAACTCCTTCTCATCAGACTCATCGTACGAGACAAGCCCGTTGAAGTTGCGTCTTGTCAGTTCTGCCGCCTTTTCGGGCTTGCCGTCCAGATATGCCTGACGGATCTGAGGAAGAAGCCGGGATGACTCCTTGTTGGCACCCCAGTAGCGGGCAGCGCCTCCGGACGTTCCCGGGCCTCCCCGCCAAAGGCTTTTCTCATTGAGCGTGATACGCTCGGCCTGAATGGAGCCAAGCACACTCGCGCCTATGCTGCCGTTGCCCAGAGGAAGGGATTGGGACTCCCACTCCGCATCGGCCTGAGTAGCAGAGGGCACCACACCCGGCGGCCTGCTCTCCCAAACGGGAAGACGACGGAGAGAGGTGGGTGTGTCAAAACGGATCTCATAACGTCCCCGCACTCCCGGCCTCTCACGGGCATCGCACAGGATTATGGTCACGAGAAGCAAAACGGCTATGGACAGTTCTCTTTTCATACGATGATATTTGACCCGCAAGATAAGGATTTGCCACAAAAAACCAAACGACTTGCACGAATAATTCAGACGGGAACATTCCAGAGCGCGGGAAGGCTCAGGGCGTGAAACGCGGAAAGACGAACCATTTAAAATCAAAAAATACACAGAAACACTTGTTTATCTTCAAAAAAAGGCTAACTTTGCAGTCTGTTTATGAAAAGTAAAAACAACATTTAAAAACAATAAAGAAATGAAAAAAGGACTTCATCCCGAAACCTACCGCCTTGTAGCTTTCAAGGATATGTCGAACGACACCGTGTTCATCACCCGTTCTTGCGCAGAGACCAAAGAGACTCTGGAAGTTGACGGAGTTGAGTATCCTGTAGTCAAGGTCGAGATCTCCAACACCTCTCACCCATTCTACACAGGTAAAGTCAAGCTCGTTGACACCGCCGGACGCGTCGACAAATTCTACCAGAGATACAAGAACCGTCAGAAGTAATTTCTTCTACGGACACGATAAAGAAGATGAAAAGAGGGAGGATTTTTACCTTCCTTTTTTTTGTCCCCAACTCACGGCATAACAGCCACCAGGGGGCAACCCGGAAATGCTTTTGGATAAAAAACACGACTTTTTCAAAGAAAATTTTGGAGATTAATATTTTTTTCATACCTTTGCAATCCCAAAACCAAAGAACGCTGGGTTCGTATAACGGTTAGTACTCAAGATTCTCAATCTTGCAATAGGAGTTCGATTCTCCTACCCAGTACAAGGGTGCCGGAAACGGTGCCTAATGATTAAAAGGAATCGTTCAGATGAACGGTTTCTTTTTTTTTGCGCCCTACCCCTGCCCGCCTCTGTATGGTATCCCGATATCCTTTGCCGAATCGTTGATATTCATTAAATTTGCAGACACTAAAGCAATAAAAAATGAAAGCAATGAGAATAACACTTCTTGCAGCGGCTGTATTATGCGCCGCATCGATGACCGCGGCCCCAAAGGCTACGAAGACCGTTGTCAAGGCATCAGACCCGAAAATCACCTACATCGGCAGAACCGAAGCCAAGGACGGAAACGTATCCTTTGACTGGACAGGGACATACGTAAAGGTGAGATTCCAAGGCAACTCACTGAGTTTCAAGGTATCAGACACAAAGAAGAACTACTACAACGTCTGGCTTGACGGTTCAATGGCGACTACGCCGGACAAAGTGGTGGCCGTCCACGGAAGCGACACAACAATTGTGATATTCAGTGCGGATGAGCTAAAGGCGCGTTTCGGTAAGGACAAGAAAGCCGCCAAGGCCCCGCATCAGGTAATCCTTCAGAAGCGTACCGAAGGCGAACAGGGCACGACTACCATCAGCGAGTTCATCACCGAGGGCGAGTTCCTTCAGGCAGACGCACCTAAAGACAGAATAATAGAATATATCGGAGACTCCTACACCTGCGGCTACGGCACTGAAAGCCCTAACACCGAACGCTTCAAGCCAGAGACGGAGAACCAGAACCTGACCTACGCCTGCGCGGTGGCAAGGTACTTTGACGCCGACCATATCGTTGTGGCTCACTCAGGAATGGGAATCGTACGCAATTACAACAGCAAATTCACCCAGTACTGTATGCCGGAACGCTACACGCAGACTTTCGACGGCGACAAAGACATAAAGTGGGACGCCAAATCGTGTCCGCTCAAGCCGGATGTCACAGTCATCTACCTTGGGACCAACGACTTCTCAACAGGAATGCAGCCGGCGGAAAGGATGTTCGTCAAGAACTACATCAAGCTTCTGAATGAGATCAAGGACAACTACGGCGAGGACCACCCGATTCTCTGTATGGTTCCCAAGCACGACCCTTTGATGCTTGAATACGTCCGTAAGGCCCAGAGCACCTGCGGCTTGAAGAACGTCCACATCACCGCGCTCAGCCAATCCGTGCACAACAACAAGGAGGATATGGGAGCCGACGGCCACCCTAACTACAACGGACACCGCAAGGTGGCCTACTCTGTCATTCCGTACGTTTCGACAATCACGGGATGGGAGCTGACCGGAAACAAAGTGGAATAGCAGGCTATGACGACAAAGGGAAAGATATTCACCTGGACAGCGCTGACTCTCGCCATAGTGCTGACGGGCTTCGTCTATTTCAGATTCTACTTCGTCTTCGGAGACGGAGTCAAGGCCGGGGAACTCAACCAGTTCATCTACAAGGGCTACATCTGGAAGACCTACGAAGGAAAGCTCATTCAGTCCGGATTCAGGGGATCGAACAAGAACACCGGCGGAGCGACAATCGAATCCTACATATTCGATTTCTCCGTCGAAGACGAAGAGGTAGCCAACGAGCTTATGAGGTGCAGCGGCAAGACAGTCGAGCTTCACTACAAGGAATATCTCGGAACACTGCCTTGGCGCGGTATGCAGAAATATGTCGTTGACAGGATAGTGTCAACCTCAGGACAAACCAACGAATTATGAGAAAGGCATTTATAATCGCAGCCCTTGCGATCGCCACAACAGCGAACGCACAGACAGGGGTCGTCGCCCGCCATCCGGCGACCCGGGAGGGAAAAATGTTGACTATGGAAGAGGCGGTGTCAGGCAGGAACGTACGCCCTGAGAGCGTCGCGGCGTCCTGGAAAGACAATGACACATTCATCTCATTCCGGGACGGCAAATGGCAGGAAGAGAACCTCACGACCGGGAGAATCTCCGGATATGCCCCGACAGCCCTGCCCGAAGGCTTCCCTAAAGAAGCCAGAAACATAACCAGAAGCGAGAGCGGCACTTATGCCTACACGATAGGCAAGAGTCTCTTCATCTTCGACAAGGCACCCGTGGCGGTGGCCGAGAGCGAGAACCCCGACATCACCTACGGCCAGTCGGTAAGCCGAAACGAGTTCGGAATCGGAGGCGGGATTTTCTGGTCTCCTGACGGCTCGCGCCTGGCATTCTACAGAAAGGACGAAAGCAAGGTGACAGACTTCCCTCTTCTTGACATAACCACCCGCACCGGCTCCCTCAACAGCATCAAATACCCGATGAACGGGATGGACAGCGAGAACGTGAGGCTCGGGATCTACGACACCGCCACCGGAAAGACGGTGTGGTGCGATGTCAATGAATACGGACACGACCGGTATCTGACCAACATCAGCTGGTCCCCGGACAGCAGGAACATCTTCATCCAGGTCCTTGACAGAACGCAGAAACATCTGAAACTGAATATGTACAGAGCCGTTGACGGGTCTTTCGCCCGCACTGTGCTCACGGAGGATGACACACGCTATGTAGAGCCTCTCGACCCGCTCAGATTCCTCAAGGGGACATATTCGTTCATCTACAGGACCAACAACCGCGACGGGTACCGCAACCTCTATCTATGTGACACGCTAGGGACCGTCAGACGTCTGACCGCTGTTGACGCTGATGTGGAGTACATCGGAAATGACGGCAGCTTCGTCTATTATACCTCTGCCGAGGTCTCCCCTGTCGAGAACCATCTGTTCAAAGTATCTGTGCGGATGCCAGGAGGCCGTCGTCAGGCACGGGAAGCCGCTGGAGCGGTCGCCAAGGCCAGATTCGGAACACCGGTAAGGCTCACCACTGAGGAAGGATGGCACACCGTCAGCCTCAACGAGGACTGCACAAGATTCATCGACAACTACAGCAGCTTCAACGTTCCGCGCGTCACGAACATTACGGACACTGACGGAAAGGTAATCCGCAACCTCGTCACAGCGGAAGACCCTCTCAAAGGCTACAAGACCGGAGAGGCCATTCTCGGGACCGTCAAGAGCGCCGACGGGAAATACGACAACTGGTACCGTCTTTTCCTTCCTACGGACTTCGACCCGTCCAGAAAGTATCCTGTTGTCCTTTACGTCTATGGAGGACCTCACTCGCAGATGGTTCAGAACATCTGGCTCGGACAGGTGCGGATGTGGGAGATGTTGATGGCACAGAAAGGCTACATAGTCTATGTCCAGGACAACCGCGGGACCCAGAACAGGGGGGCTGAATATGAGAAGGCCATACACCGCCACTGCGGCCAGAATGAGATGGCTGACCAGATGGTGGGCATTGATATGCTCAAATCGCTGCCGTTCGTGGATTCCGAAAGAATCGGTGTACACGGTTGGAGCTACGGAGGTTTTATGACCATCTCCCTGATGACCAACTATCCCGAGACCTTCAAGGTCGGTGTCGCCGGAGGGCCGGTTATCGACTGGAAATGGTACGAGGTAATGTACGGGGAACGCTATATGGAAACCGAAGCCACCAACCCTGACGGATTTGCCCAGACCAGCCTCATCGGCAAGGCGGAATCCCTCAAGGGAAAGCTGCTTATCTGCCAGGGGGCAATCGACAACACCGTGGTATGGCAGCACAGCCTGAGCTTCACCCAAAAGTGTATCGAGAACAACATCCAGCTGGACTACTTCCCTTATCCTTGCTCAGAGCACAACGTATTCGGAAAATGGAGAATCCATCTGATGGACAAAGTCACGGATTATTTCGACGACTATCTGTAACGGCATAATCACTTGGTGACCTGATGTTGAACAAAAGATGGGGTGAATAAAATGTGGCTATATTCACCCCATCTTTCTCATTTTTCCTTATAAACCTTCGCTAAGGAAGAACAGCGCTTTTCCCGTCCTTGATGGCCTGGAAAACATACTTCCTGCCATTAAGCTCGCAGGAAGCGACGTACGGATCTGACTCATCGTAGTGGAAGGTACCGGTTATTCCCCTATAATAAATGTCATCGCACGAGAAGTCCGACACTTCCATCCGGAAGCCATCATAGACATTCCTTATTATGAAAGGGCCGTTGCCGGTCGGTTGGATGACACCATCCATAACAGAGAACTTGAGAATGACGGAGTTGCGGATATTCACACCGGACAGGGTACCGCTATTGGACAATATCGAAGCATTTGTGTACGTTTCCGAGAGCTTGGTATCAGAAAGATAGTCAAGCAAAGTCCCGTATCTTTTGAAGCGATAGGTATCGGTAGCTGAATCATAGTAAGAATTCTTCAGATACACGTGTCCGAAAGTCGAATAATCGAACAAGAACGAGAAAGAAGTCTGTCCAAGAATCAATTCATAGTTAGTCTTGTTTACAGGTATTCTATCCGTTCCGTCATCCGACAGGACAGTTTTATCATTGTAGCTTGTGAACGGCTCGTCACCGGCTCCACCTTTCACCCCGGACACATCAAGGTCTCCGACATAGCAGTATTCTGGAATCATCGCCTTGCTCGCCGAAATGCAGAATAGTCCATAGTCCGGGCGAGGCTCCTCATAGAAGGCCTTGCCTTTCTTTTCCGAAACAGGCAAGTAGCTCACATCCACCACAGCAGGAGACTTTCCATCGCCATAGCACAATGGTTGGAAAACCGTGCTCTCTTCCGTTCCGATGCCTCTGTCCCATTCGCACTCTATACCGCAATCGCCAAACTTGAGAAAATGGTCTCCTGTGATGTAATCATCAGGGGATTCACCCCATACCACGTACTTTACATCCTTGAATCTGTCAATCTCACCAAGACTCCTGTATAGATAATAGCCCAAGCCATCTTTACTTTTCGGGAATCCTACACCGCCCCAGCTTTTCTCTTCTGTACCCTCGACAGTCCTGATAATCTCATAGTCAGCGCTTACGGTGCTCTTGTCCCAAGAAGCACCGGTCATCTTTACACTGACATCCACCTTATACGGCACACCACAAGTAGCGGCTATCTTCTCCGGATCGGTCACAGTCTTGCCTCCGAACGAGAATCGGGTAGGTTTCGTCCTTGAGGACAAGTCGGCGACCGACGGCAATGACGGATTCCATTCAGGAAGCTCGTCACGTGTAAGGTAAATATATCCGGCGGCATCAGATGTCATTGTGTAGGAATTGCCGGCCTGATCCTCAAAGACAACCTCACACTCAGGGATGGCCACGGGACCAGGCCCTGACACTATCAAGGCACATCCTCCTGAATATGGGTTGACATATTCATACGTTGTGTCCCTGACCGCTCCTTTGTTCGCCACCTTCGCCAAAGAACGCACAGGCGCGACATTGTACTTGTTCCAGTCAGCCTCCTCGACATAAAGAGTATCTACGGACGATATTCGCGTTCCTGATTCTCCAGCGCTTCCTCTCAGATAGTCAAAGAAGTCGTTTACCGAGACAGCAGTCTTAGGCCATTTAGGGTACAAATCCTTGTCATAAATGCCATTACCCGGATTATCCAAGCCTTCTTCACTGAGAACCAATTCTTTCCACAAATCATAAGCTGATTTGCCGTCAGCACCGTCCTTACCATCAACTCCGTCC
Source organism: uncultured Muribaculaceae bacterium (assembly GCA_964458425.1). GTDB lineage: Bacteria > Bacteroidota > Bacteroidia > Bacteroidales > UBA932 > Cryptobacteroides. The sequence goes on along the minus strand of CAYWIW010000019.1, from coordinate 18,794 downwards.
TTACCGTCAATGCCGTCTTTGCCATTAGCGCCATCCTTGCCGTCAACACCGTCTTTGCCGTCAGCACCGTCCTTGCCATCTACTCCGTCCTTGCCATCAACTCCGTCCTTGCCATTAGCACCGTCCTTGCCATCAACTCCGTCTTTGCCGTCAGCACCGTCCTTGCCATCAACTCCGTCTTTGCCGTCAACACCGTCCTTGCCATTAACGCCGTCTTTGCCGTCAACGCCATTGGCTCCGCATAGATATTCATAGAAATCCGCTACGGAAGTTCTTGACGGATCCCATTTAGTTCCAGGATTCTTAGGGTCTTCCAACCCCGACTCAGATGTCACATCCGCAACCCACAGTTCATAGGCTGACTTTCCGGAAGATCCGTCCTTGCCATCGGCTCCATCCTTACCGTCTTTACCGTCAAGGCCATCTTTGCCATCAGCTCCATCCTTACCGTCCTTACCGTCAAGACCGTCTTTGCCGTCGGCGCCATCCTTACCGTCAAGGCCGTCTTTGCCATCGGCTCCATCCTTGCCGTCCTTACCGTCAAGGCCGTCTTTGCCGTCAGCTCCATCCTTGCCGTCAGCTCCAGGAGCGCCAGGGTCACCTTTCGCTCCCTGCGCCTTGATTCCGGTGTCCGTATCGCCTATCCACCAGTTCCCGTTTGAACCCACATAAGGCGTGTCTCCGTCCTTGCCGTCAGCGCCGTCCTTGCCATCTGCGCCGTCTTTGCCGTCAACGCCATCCTTACCGTCAACACCGTCAACACCGTCCTTGCCGTCAACACCGTCCTTGCCGTCGCGTCCTTTCGCCACGATATGCGTGAATATGGTATCTCTGGTTTCTTTGTTCACAAGAATCCATTCTCCGGTCTTGGAATCAATCTCCGGTGTAAGGCCATTCTTTCCGTCCAAGCCATCGGTTCCATCCTTACCGTCAGCGCCGTCCTTACCGTCTGATCCGACATCTCCTTTGTCACCTTTATCTCCCTTGTCACCTGCCTTACCGGTCAAAAACTGAAAGAATTTTTGAATCGACAGGTCTGACAATGAGATTTCGTTACCGTTAGGGTCAGTAACCTTGCCTCCGGACTCAATCGTCTCACGGACATACTGTTTCCACATTTCATATGCGCTTTGACCGTCCACACCGTCATCGCCCTTGTCTCCTTTGTCTCCTTTGTCACCTTTGTCTCCTTTTTCACCCTTGTCGCCTTTTTCGCCTTTTTCGCCGGTATCTCCCTTTTCACCTCTGGCCTTGACGCCCGTATCGGTTTTTCCGATCCACCAGTTCCCATCCTTGATATAAGGTATAAGTCCATCAGCGCCATCATCACCAGTCAGGAACCAATAGAAATCGGCCATAGATGTCTTTGTCCTGTCCCACTGCGTTCCCGGATTATGAGGATCACTGACTCCGGAGGCAACATATTCCTTCCATAGCTCGTAGGCAGACTTTCCGTTCACTCCGTCAGTGCCATCCTTTCCGTCAACACCGTCTTTGCCGTCAACACCGTCTTTTCCTTTCAAGAAAAGGAAGAAGTGAGTTATGTCGGTCGAACCGTTATAGTCAATTTTCTTTTCCTGTACAGCCTTGACCCACAGCTCGTAAGCGGAGAGCCCATCCTTGCCGGGCAGGCCCTGAATACCTTGCTCGCCCTTAGGGCCGACAGGCATTGTCACCTCAATTGAATTGCAGGAGACCATCGCAGACACTCCCACGAGCGCCGCAATCAATAATCTGAATCGATTTTTCATAAATGAATATTTTTTATTGTTGATTAAGATAATTCCACAGAGACTCCGAAGTCACTCTTTCTATTACAACCTTGCGGTCTCCCTCACGCTGCTCGTCAGAAGCCGATTCAGGAACAATCGCCATCCGCTTGCCAAAGCCCCGGTAACAAAGCCGCGAGGCAGGAATACCCCTTGACAAAAGCGCTTCATACACAGCCTTCGCCCGAGCAAGGGACAACTCTTCATTATACTCATCGGTCCCTTTTGCGTCCGTGTAACCCGCTACCAGAAAACGAGTGTCCGGGAAACTGGCCAAAGTGTTCGATATGTCATCCAGGACAAACTGAGAATCAGCCGTCAACGTTGCCTTGTCAAAGTCAAACACGATGTTGTCCATCATCTCGGCCAGTGTTTTCTCCGACGGAACTTCCTTTATAACCTCACGTATGACTTCCACAGGAATTTCCCTGACCACTTCTTTCTCGACTACCTGATGAGGATAGAAACCGGCATATTCATCAAGATGCGATGGGATGTAGCGGTCGGCGGAGAACTTATGCTTGTCGGCTCCCCCAAGCCTGAGCACTATCCCGGCGGAAGCCTGGGCGAAATTGATCCCCTCTGTACCCAACGAGCGGTTGTACATTCCTTGAATACGCACACCTACCCTGTTGCTCATCCATCCTATGACACCGACACCGGCAGACAAAGGGAAGAATGTGTCCGAATCGAAAGTATATCCCTTGTTCCAGGCATCCTCGGCCCGCCACATAGCCTCTTTGGTAACATCTCCCTCGAACTGTCCGTAATACGACGTGGGAAAATTCTTGCAATAAAGATTGACTCCGAATCTGAAATACGGTTGGATCCAGCCACTGTTCACAAATGGGCGGAATTGCACTCCAGGGCTGACCATCAACGAATAACCTTGCCTCATCCTGTTTGCGTCGATATATCTGGCAAGACCGAGAGTCCCCTGAAAGTCCGCATAAAGCCAACGTTTCAGCTCCACTGCCGAATATAACTCCACGCCGCCATACAGCATCTTCTCTTCCAGATTGAAGATGTAATCCCCTCCTGCTGTCTGACGGAAATCAGACACAGTGTTCCGGGTGATGTTCATAGCCGCTCCTCCGAGTCCGAATTCCCAGGTTCTGGAAGCCGGCTTGGTTTGTGAATGCCCCGCCAAGGGACAAAGCAATGCCAGCACGATGGCCGGAGCCATCCTGTTCAGTTTGATTTTCATACGAGTTAATTATTTGATTGAACGTTATTTCAAGACATATTCAGTAATATTCTCGAGTCCCGGAATGCCATAATAGGCTGCGATCAAGTCCCCTTTCAGGAATATCTTCCGACCTATCAGTTCCGGATGATCGGCCAGATTCAGCTCGGTGCGGATGTCACCTTTGGGCAGTTTGACGGACAGGCACGAGCTTTTTGACTTGACAGAAGACCTGGCAGCAATGGCGATGCAGGTCATCGATGTGAATGGAGCCGAGAATGAAATCCCTTCCTTAGCCGATGACAGGTCACCTCCGACAACGAAGCCTCTGACCCACACACCTTTCTCCCCGATATGCTCTTTGGCCTGACCTATTCCGTAGGCTGTCGAGATAGCGGCGCCCGGATCCGCCCCCTGACCAGATCCGATCTCATAGTCATAGCTGTTCCACACTCGGCTCGTGTCAAGGATGATCGATAGACTGCCGCCTTGTTCGGGTTCAGGAGGGTCAACAGACGCCGGGCAGGATATTCCAAGAGACAGAATCTCGCCTGACTCAAGGAAACGGGTCAGCAGTGTTCTCGTAGCGTTTCCGTCATCAAGAACGACCGAGACATTTCCCGGCTTGAAATAGCCGATACGGTTTTCGGTCTTCACATAAGTCAGAGCGCCGTCGGCAGAAGAGACCGACACTGAGCCATTGGGATAAGCGGCCTTGAAGTCCGCGCCAAGGCGCAAGCGAAGACCGGAATTAAGCTGCACACAGTTCAGCAGCGCTTTTGTAGTCGCGCCAGACTGGACAACAACAACCTGCTCATCTCCAAACTGGGGAGCGGAGAACTCAGGTTTGTCAAACTCACGGGAAACGACCCTGACCGTGTAGCTTCCGGGATTGACCAGAATGGATTCCGGGGAGTCACCATACGCACCGTCATAGAGAACTTCGCCGGCTGAATTCCTTACGGTAAGGACGAACGCATCCGTGTCCGGCAAGTCTACAGCCGCTCTTGTGAAGAGCCGTTGGGAAAAGCTCCAACTTAGCTTGCCCTGGGCATTTTCGGAAGGAACCTTGTTGCAGGAAAGCGTCATCGCAGCCATCAACAGACCACCTGTCAGTGTGGCGTTCAAAAGAATTCTGATAAGATTCTTCATAGCAGAAAGATTTAACGGTCCGCACCGTTGCGGGCCGTCTGCAAAAGTATGGCGACCAAACAGAAAGAATAAAAAGAAACAAAAATACTTTCCTGTAACAAACGAAAATTTCTGTTTGTTTAAGAAGAAAAATTATTTGAACTATCTGAGAAAGTGGCTAAAAAACATAATTTCACGGGGCAAACGCAGTCACTGCGTTCGCCCCGCTACTTAACCTAAACTTAAACTATGAAAAACTTCACGTCAAATATACAAATTCTTTCAAAGAAAACAACTATATGAAACGATTTTTTATGTTGTTTTTCTTAATATTAGGTAAAAAAGGTCGAAAATGTCCCAATTTCTCTCCCGCCCCAAAGATTCCTGAAGAAAATCACTTGGCCTGAGAGACAATACTCATAAGATTCTTCACCGCTCTCTGAGCCTTGACACTTGGTCTGAGACCGAAGATTAGAAGAGCTGCGGAAAGAGCGACCGAGACGGCAAATGTGAATATTCCGGCGCTCCCGTCAGGGCAAAGCAGACCGGACACTATGACTGCCACTGCGAATACAATCAAAAGGGTCACCTTGACTCCTCTGTTCCTGTTGCCCTCCTTGAATGATGCCGCATATCGCCGAATCTCCTCACCGTCGTCATTTCGGCCTGCGTAGCCGGCGTCCTCCAGCCTACACGATATGGCTCTCCAGCGGAAAGGCGTAGACCAATCCACGAAAAGGTCACACTCCCCTGTCGTGTCAGGAACATCACCGTTCGAAATCTCATTCGCCCTCCTTACCACTCCGTATCTTGACATCTCGGCCTTTATGCCGCCTAACACTGTTCCGAATGGCTTTTCACTCGTGAAAAGAACCATACCGGCATCCATCATCTGTACTCTTTTATCTATCATATCACAAATTTAGGAAAACGGTTTCAATTACCAGCAACATAGCCGAAAATCCTCCGGACTTTCAAGACGGCATTTAGCCTCACACATCCTCGATGACCGTCAGAATCTGTCGCGACGGAAGTATATAATGCCTGACAGGCCGCCTCCGGAATCCCTGAAGGAGGCAAAAGAATGGGATACGGGAAACCCTTCCCCGCGCCCCCAGGGGCTGTCACGTAAGTGACTGGGGGTTGAATAAAGGAAAGGGGGGTGACTAAAAATGCGATTTTTAGTCACCCCCCTTCACTAATTATAAATCATCTCATTACGAGAAGTTATCATAGAGAATGCTCTCCGGCTGAACTCCGAGACTGTCAAGAAGCTTGTTTACGGAAGCTACCATCATAGGAGGTCCGCACATAAAGTACTTGATATCCTCCGGAACGTCGTGATCCTTGAGGTAGGTCTCGAACATCACATTGTGTACAAAACCAGCCGTGTACTTGACTCCCGCCGCTTCAGCCGCCGGATCCGGACGGTCAAGTGCCAGATGGAAGTGGAAGTTAGGGAACTCCTTCTCGATCTCGGCATAGTCCTCAAGATAGAACGCCTCGACAAGACTGCGAGCGCCATAGAAGAAATGAACCTCGCGCTTTGTCTTGAGAGTCTTGAACAGATGCATAATGTGGCTGCGGAGAGGAGCCATACCTGCACCACCTCCAACGAAGATATATTCCTGAGAATCAGGATCGTTTTTCGGAAGAAGGAACTCACCGAACGGGCCGGAGATCCATACCTTGTCGCCCGGTTTGCGGGTGAACACGTAGGATGAGCCTACTCCTGGAGGAACCGGAAGCATCTTGAAGACTCCCTTAGGCTGGCTTCTGTCAAACGGAGGGGTAGCGATACGCACGTTCAGTTTGATGATGTCGCCCTCGGCAGGATAAGAGGCCATCGAGTAAGCCCTGACGGTAGGAACCTCATTCTTGGTCTTGATTCCGAAGAACCCGTACTTCTCCCAGTCGCCCTTATAGATGTCGTCCACATCGATAGTGGAGAAATCAAGGTCATAGGCAGGGATGTCAATCTGGATATACTCACCGGACTTGAAGTCGAGATGAACACCTTCCGGAAGCTTGACAGTGAACTCCTTGATGAAGGTCGCGACATTCTTGTTGGAAATCACCTCGCACTCAAGTTTCTTGACGCTGAGGGTTGACTCAGGAATCTGAATCTTCATATTCTCCTTGATCTTGACCTGGCATCCGAGTCTGTAGCCGTCCTTGATCTGCCTGCGGCTGAAGAAACCAACCTCGGTAGGAAGAATGGTTCCGCCACCTTCAAGAACCTGAACCTTGCACTGACCGCAGTTGGCCTTGCCGCCGCAAGCGGACGGCAGGAAAATCTTCTGGTCAGCAAGTGTATGCATAAGGTCACCGCCCTGGGCGACGTCGAGAGTCTTCTTGCCGTTGTTGATGTCGATCTTGACTGTGCCGTCAGGTGTGAGCTTGATCTTCACATAAAGAAGCAAGGCGACCAGGACAACGGTCACAATCACAATTGTGATGATTGCTGAAATTACTGTTGAAAACATAGTCACTGCCTCCTTTTAGATTGTGAGTCCCATAAAGGTCATAAAGGCCATAGCCATAAGACCTACGGTGATGAATGTGATACCGATGCCCCTGAGTCCGGCCGGAACCTTAGAATAGGACATCTTCTCCCTGATCGCGGCAAGCGTCACGATGGCGAGGAACCAGCCGATACCTGAGCCAAGCGCATAGACGGAAGCCTCGCCAACATTGGCGAAATCCTTGTTCTGCATAAAGAGCGAACCACCGAGAATCGCACAGTTGACGGCAATCAACGGAAGATATATTCCAAGCGACGCATACAGCGCCGGGGCGAACTTCTCGACCACCATTTCCACAAGCTGCGTGAAGGCCGCGATGACGGCGATGAATATGATGAGACTGAGGAAGCTCAGATCCACACCTTCAATCAATGCGCCGGGTGACAGCACGTGCTTGTAAAGGAGATAGTTGATCGGCAATGTCACAAGAAGGACGAAAATAACAGCGACACCAAGACCGGAAGCTGTCTTCACATTTTTCGATACCGCCAGGTATGAGCACATACCGAGGAAGTACGCGAAAATCATATTGTCAACGAATATTGACTTTACGAATAAGCTTAAATATTCCATAATCAGTATTTGTCTTTGTCGTTATTATTCCTGAAGATCCTTCTGGATGCTCCTCTGGATCCAGATGATGCAGCCGATGAGAATCAGCGCCATCGGAGGGAGGATCACAAGTCCGTTATCGACATAGCCCGCGGAGTAGAAGCATTCAGGGATCACTCTCATTCCGAACAATGTGCCGGAACCGAAAAGCTCACGGAAGAAAGCCACTACGATGAGGATAAGTCCGTAGCCGACACCATTGGCCAGACCGTCAAGAAGAGACGGAACAGGCTTGTTGCCGAGCGCAAAGGCCTCGATACGTCCCATCACGATACAGTTGGTTATGATAAGGCCGATGTAAACAGAAAGCTGCTTCTCGATACCGTATGCGTATGCCTTGAGGACTTGGTCGACAAGGATTACCATAAGGGCCACAACTACAAGCTGCACGATGATTCGCACGCGGTTAGGGATGGTGTTTCTCATCATAGAGAGCACAAGGCTGGAAAGGCCTGTGACAATCGTGACGGAAAGAGCCATAACCAAAGCTCCCTTAAGCTCTACCGTAACAGCAAGGGAGGAGCAGATACCCAGGACAAGGACAGTGATAGGATTGCCCTTGAAAATAGGGTTAAGAATCGTTTCTTTGAGTTCTTTATTCATATTACTTCCTCCTTAATTATTCAGTTACAGTGGAATCAGCGCACGCCTCGGCGTTGTCACACGCTCCGTCGTTTTTCTCACACACTCCTTCGGCCGTGGCGGCTGAGGAGAGGAAAGGTACGTAGGCCTTGAGCCAGAAGGCGATGGCCTCGCCGAGTCCCTTGCAGGTCATTGTAGCGCCGGTGATGGCGTCCACAGAGCTTGCAGGATCTGCCTGAGAGCCGACCTTGACTACTCCGAAGACCGGATCGGAAGCGACATTGACCTTCTTGCCGATGAACTGCTCCCTGAAGGACGGGTCATCCTTGATCTTGGCGCCAAGACCCGGAGTCTCGCTCTCGTGGTCGAAGTAGGCGCCCACGATGGTCCTGAGATCCTCGTCAAGGGCGATATATCCCCAGATAGGTCCCCAGAGACCCGCTCCGTACGCAGGGACAACGGTCACGGCCTTGCCTTCCTTCTCGAAGACATAGACCGGAAGATCCGTGTTCTTACCGTTCTTAATGTTCTTGTTCTGAGCCTTGAGTCCGTCCTGAAGCTCGATGTTCTTGACATCTGTGTTGAGGTCACGGACCTTCTTGCCATCAAGACCGATGGTGTAGGCCTCCTTGATGTTCTGTGAATATGCTTCCAGAACCTTGTCGTTTCCCATCGCGCTGCACTCGTCCTTTGTGTAGAACTGGGCTGCGGTCAGCATCTGGCTGATGGTCTCAGCCTTGACGTTGGCATCCTGCTTTGGCTTGAGAGCCATCGACACAACGGCGAGAATCGCTGCGACAAGGGCCACGACTATTGTCGTGTAGATTACAGTATATGCGTTACCGTTAGTATTCATATTCCTTGATGATTAAGCGATTGTGACCTTTTTTGCCCTTCTCTTCGTCGCCGCTGAAGTAACATAGTGGTCGATGAGAGGAGCGAATGTGTTCATAAGGAGGATGGCCAGCATCATACCCTCGGCATAGCCAGGGTTGAACATTCTGACAATCACGCAGAGAGCGCCGACAAGGAATCCGTAGATCCATTTTCCGGTCTCGGTCTGGGCCGAAGTGACAGGGTCGGTGGCCATAAACACGGTACCGAAAGCGAAGCCGCCCATAACGAGCTGGTAGTAGGCAGGAACGTCAGTCGCTCCGCAGACATTGGCAAGCCATCCGATGAGGAGTCCGCCCGCGACGGAAGAAAGCATTATCTTCCAGCTTGCGACACCTGTCCAGATCAGGATGACAGCGCCGATGAGGATCGCGATGACCGAAGTCTCGCCCACAGAACCCGGAATGGTTCCGGCGAACATATTCCAGAAGCTGAAGCCGGCGTTGTTGATAGCCTCAAGAGCGCCCTGGCCATCAGAAAGATAGGACAGAGGTGTGGCACCGGAGATGGCGTCGGCCCCGCAACGGCTCGCCACCCATACCTCCGAACCGGACATCGCTGTCGGATAGGAGAAGAACAGGAAAGCGCGGCAGAGAAGAGCCGGGTTAAGGAAGTTCATACCGGTGCCGCCGAACACTTCCTTGCCGAATATGACAGCGAAAGCCACGGCGATTGCAAGCATCCAGAGCGGAACGTCCACAGGTACGATCAAAGGAATGAGCATACCGGAGACGAGGTAGCCCTCGTTGACCTCCTCACCCTTGATCTGGGCGGAGGCGAACTCGATACCAAGACCTACTATGTAGGAGACAAGGTACAAAGGAAGAACCTTGAGAAGTCCCCAGAAGAACTGGTTCCAGAATCCCGGAAGGTCTCCGACTGCAAGGTTGTGCTGATAACCCACGTTCCACATTCCGAACAGGGCGGCGGGAACGGCTGCCAGCACAACGATAATCATAATTCTTTTGATGTCAACGGCATCCCTGATATGAGCGCCCTTGGCGGTCACAGTTGCAGGAACGCGGAGGAAGGTGTCAAAGGCATCCCAGGTAGAATGCAGCCACCCCAACTTACCGCCTTTTTCGAAAAGGCCTGGTTTTACTGTGTTTTCTTCCATAGCGATAATCCTTTAAGCCATTTCCTTTATCATTAGGTCGATTCCCTTGGCGATGATGGCCTGGATGTCGTTCTTTGAAGGATCCACGAACTCGCAAAGGGCGAAGTCCTCAGGAAGAACCTCATAGATTCCGAACTGCTCCATCTTCTCGATGTCTCCGGCAAGGCAGGCCTTGATCAGATAGACAGGGAAAAGATCCATAGGAAGAACCTTTGAATATACATCTGAGACCACGAACGCGCGCACGCCTCCGTGGGTGTTGGTGTCCATATTGTACTTCTTCTTCGGAAGAAGCCAGGAGAAATAAGTCATTGAAGAGCTGAACTGATTAAACCTAAATGGCTTAGCCCAGCCAAGAACTTCTCTTTCACGGCCTTCTTTGATCAGTGTGACCTGATTGTCGAAGTAGCCGAGGAAGCCGTTCTCGCCGACATTCTCGCCGGAAAGCGCGTCTCCGCTGATGAAACGCACCTCGACATCCGTGTCATAGAAGCCCTTGAGAGCCTTGACAGGAGCTCCTGGGATGGTCACGACATAAGAAGGATCCTTGGCGGCGGGACCGGTCACGGCGACCTTGCGGGTCAGGTCGAGCCTGCCCGTGTTGAACAGCCTGCCGATGGCGGCCAATGAAAGAAGTGACAGAGTCCAGACAGTCTCGCCTTTCTTGATAGGAGAGATCTGGCTGATCTGCACGCCGACATTGCCGGCCGGATGCTTCTTGCCATTGACAACGTGGACGGTGGCGTCGGTGAGTTTGGCGAAAGCGGAAGTCTCGCTGTTCACGCAGATGTGCACCTTCGCAAGCTTGGACACAGCGGTGACCGCAGTCTGGATGGCGGCCAAATCGTCCTTGAAGGCGAACTCGCTGTCAGCGGCAAGTGGGGCCGTCGAGAACGCAGACACGAAAATAGCCTTAGGTTCCAAAGCCGGATCGGCGATGATTCCATAAGGCCGCTGAATGATGGATGGCCACAGACCGCTGCCCAGAAGGGCTTCCTTGACCTCCCCGGCCTTCAGACCGGAAGGGTTCTTGACTCCGAAATCAACGGCCTCATTGGAGCCGTCAGGTTTCACGAGCAAAGCAAGGAGCTTTCTCTTCTCGCCTCTGACGATTTCCTGTACCGTTCCGCTTACAGGAGAGGTAAGGAGAATGTCCGGATGCTGCTTGTCTGCCAAAACAGGGGATCCTGCCAGAACCTTGTCACCCTCCTTGACGAGAAGACGAGGGGTCAGACCCTTGAAATCCGTCGGTTTGATGGCAATCACGTCAGGCACGATCGTCTTCTTTGCTTCTGGGGTCGCCGCTCCGCTGATCGGAATGTTCAGACCCTTTTTCAAATCGATGATGTTTGACATATGATTAATGTTGATTGTAATACAACCGTAATTTTGTTACAACTCGCAAAGATACTCATTTTATTGAGATTTTTTCGTATTTTCGTCCCCGATATGGAAAAGAATGACAGCTCAATTTTTGAAGGCCTGAACGCGGAGCAGAAGGAAGCGGTCGGCAGCGTTGACGGACCGGTGCTTATAGTCGCAGGCGCGGGATCCGGCAAGACAAGGGTGCTGACAAGCAGGATCGCCTACATACTCGAAAGGGGATGCGACCCGGCCCGGATAATGGCCTTGACCTTCACCAAGAAGGCGGCGAAGGAGATGAAGGAAAGAATCGCGGTGATGGTGGGAGAACGGAAGGCCAGAAGGCTGTATATGGGAACGTTCCACTCCATATTCATCAGATTTCTAAGGGAATATGCCGGTTCGCTCGGCTATCCCTCCTCGTTCACGATTTACGACACCAGCGACTCTGTGAGCGGAATCAAGGCTTGCATAAAGGAGCTTGGACTTGACGACAAGGTCTATAAGCCGAAGGATGTCCTGTCGCGGATTTCGATGGCAAAGAACAATCTGGTGACCGCCGCGGCCTACCGGAACAACCAGCAGGCGATAATCAACGACACACACGCGCGCAAGCCGAGAATCTGCGACATCTACTCCCGCTACGCCGAGAAATGCAAGAACTCAGGCGTGATGGACTTCGATGACATCCTTCTGAATATGAACATATTGCTCCGGGATTTTCCGGATGCCTGCCAGGAGATAGCGTCCCGTTTCGACTTCTTTCTTGTGGACGAGTACCAAGACACGAACTTCGCCCAGTACGTAATCCTGAAGAAGCTCACTCAGACACACAGAAACATTTGTGTGGTCGGTGATGACTCGCAGTCCATCTACGCTTTCCGCGGGGCCAAGATCGAGAATATCCTGAATTTCAAGAAAGACTATCCTGAATGCCGGATCTTCCGGTTGGAGAGGAACTACCGCTCCACCTCAAACATCGTCAACGCCGCCAATTCACTGATAGCAAAGAACGAGAACAGGATTCCCAAGACCTGTGTGGCCGTCGGCGAGGAAGGAGAGAAGATCCGTCTCCTGAAGAGCTGGTCGGAGCAGGACGAGGCTGTCGCCATAGCTTCAGGAATAGTGGAGAGGATGCAGTCGGAACACGCACAGTACCAGAATTTCGCCATCCTCTACAGAACCAACTCACAGTCAAGGGCTTTGGAGGAGGCATTAAGAAAGAGGAACCTGCCGTATATGATCTACTCCGGCAACTCGTTCTTCGACAGGGCCGAGGTCAAGGATATGATGGCCTACCTCAAGCTGACGGTGAACGTCAACGACGACGAATCTTTCAAACGGATTGTGAACACACCGGCCCGCGGCATAGGCGACACCTCGCTCAACGCACTGGCGGCGATGGCGTCCGACCTGAAATGCTCCCTGTTCAAGGCCGCATATTCAGAGAAGTTCGCCGACTACGGGCTCAAACCGGCGGCGGTGGCCAAGATACGCTCGTTCTGCGGTATGATTGACGGATTCGCCGCAAAGGTGGACGACACCGACGCGGACGAGCTGGCTCTCGGGATATCCAACACCTGCGGACTGCACGCCTTCTATAAGAACGACCCTTCGATCGAGGCTCAGTCCAGGGCCTCGAACATCGAGGAGCTGGTCAACAGCGTCACCCACTTCATCGAGGAAAGAAGAGAAGAATACCTCCGAGACCTCATAACCGAGGAACAGGCCGAGGATGGCGGCGACATCAGCTATCCGGTCTTCACACTCGGAGAGTTTCTGGAGAACATCTCCCTGCTGTCCAACGTGGACGTGGAGGACGAGGATGACACAAACAACAAAATCGCCCTTATGACAGTGCATTCCGCCAAGGGCCTGGAGTTCCCTTATGTCTTCGTGGCGGGACTGGAAGAGAACCTGTTCCCTTCAGGAGGAATGCTGGCTTCCCCGTCCGACATCGAGGAGGAGCGCCGTCTCTTCTACGTCGCGATGACAAGGGCCAAGAAGGCCGTCTGCCTTTCTTTCGCCAACACCAGGATGCGCAACGGAAAGCACGAGTCCAACTCCCCAAGCCGCTTCATCAAAGAGATTGACTCTGAATATATCGCCAATCCTCTGAGAAACGACAGCTTCACGGACGATGATTCCGAAAGCCTCGATTTCAGTGACTTCGGAGGTTTCGGCTCGCAAAGGTCCGGACATAGGAACGACTCCGGCCACGGCAAGGGAAGATTCTTCGGCGGGCAAGGGCGCTACAGCGGCTCCGGCTCGCAGGACAGATTCGGAGGCGGTTTCGGGAACGGGGCGTCAAGCCGCTCCGGCAACAGATACGGAATGGGCGGAGGCAATCGCTACGGAGCGTCCGGCAGCGTGAGGTACGAACATAAGACAGTCTCTCCAAAGCCTTCTGACACAGCGGCCAAGATCGAGGCTCTGCGCAACCGTCCTCTCCCTCCGAAGATTTCCGACACCGATTTCGTTCCCGCTCCGATGACCGACTTCAAGGTCGGCCAACGCATAGAGCACAACCGTTTCGGCCAAGGTGAGATCCTTGAGATCACCGGCAAGATTCCCGACCTCAAGGCCAAAATCTCCTTCGATCACTACGGAGAGAAACTCCTGCTGCTGAAATACGCCAAGATGCGTCTGGCATAAAGACAAAAAAAGGGAAAGCTTAGCACATCGCACCGCTACGACCTCCTACCCTTGCTGCCTTCCGACCCTGGGGGAATTCAGAGGGAGCTGGTCGTGTACGACTTTCCCTGACTGCAAATATACTACTTTTCGTTGAAACTGTCAAAAATGAATGGCAGGATATCGTCAACTTTCTCAAATTTCCAGGTTTTCTTCGTTCCGTACATTATGACGCTCATCGGACGGCCTGACAGGGTCTGGTACTCGGCCATCACCTGACGGCACGCCCCGCAAGGCGAGCAGGGATTCTCCGACAACGAGCCGCCGAAACCTCCCACAATCGCGATTGAAGTCATCGTCCTGTCCGGGTAATTGGCGTTGCACCAGAACATTGCCGTCCTTTCGGCGCATAGGCCGGAAGGGTAGGCGGCGTTCTCCTGATTGGCTCCTTTCACGATGGTCCCGTCATCGAGACGCAGAGCCGCACCGACATTAAACTTGGAATACGGGGCATAGGATCCCTTCCGGGCCTCTATGGCCGCATTCACCAACTCAATGTCACAAGACTCCATCTCCTCGATGGAGGAATATTCAGTATAGTTTACGTCCAGTCTTACTGCTTTCATATTCAGTGGTCTTTATTCAACAGCTTTCCAAAGTTAGCAAAAATTGTGCATATTCAAGCATTTCAGTAAATTTGTAGTCATTTGTGTTCGGTAAAACAAAGAAATCGCAATGAAAATCTGTGTCGGTCTATCCGGAGGTGTTGACTCCAGCGTGGCGGCCCTGCTTCTGAAACAGCAAGGCTACGATGTGTTCGCAATGTTTATGCAGAACTGGCACGACGCGGACACCACCCTCCACGGAGACTGCGAATGGGAGGAGGACCGCTTCGTGGCGGAGATGGTCGCCCGCAAAATCGGGATTCCATTCTATTTTGTCGACCTCTCGAAAGAATACCGCCAGCGGGTGGTGGACTATATGTTCAATGAATATTCCGCCGGACGCACCCCGAATCCGGACGTGCTGTGCAACCGCGAGATCAAGTTCGACGCCTTCATTCAGGCGGCCCGTAAACTTGGGGCGGATATGGTGGCGACCGGACATTACTGCCGCCGGGAACCACTGTCCGACAGTGACGGCAGACAGATTATAATCGACGGACAGCCACAGTGGAGAATACTCGAAGGAGTGGACCCCAACAAGGACCAAAGCTATTTCCTCTGCCAGCTCACCCAGGAGCAGCTTGGCAAGGCGCTCTTCCCTATCGGACACCTCACGAAGCCCGAAGTAAGAGAGGCGGCCCGTCTGGCTGACCTTCCGTCGGCCGGCAAAAAGGACTCCCAGGGGATATGCTTTGTAGGGAAAGTTGATCTTCCGACTTTCCTCCAGCAAAAACTGAAGCCCCAAGAGGGCGATGTCGTGGAAGTCTATGACGGGTACTATGCCCAAAGCGGGCAATACCGTTTCATCCGAGACACGCTCGCCTCCCTGCTGAAGACCCCGGGAGAGCCGATGATGGTCACCGAATATTCCTCCGAGGATTCCGGAGGCAAATCATTCAACAACCGGAGGATCAGCGCCCCTGACTCTAAAGTCCCCGACGTTCCCGAAGTCCCGGAAGCCAATGCGGCCACCGGGCCAGGTGAAAAGGCCGCGGCAGCCGAAGGGAGCAGACCCGCCGACTGCGAATGCGGCTCAGGAATCAGGCACACGCATCGTAACGAGTTCGATGAAAGGAAGATAGCCCAGCTGAGCGACGAAGAGCTTATGAGATTGTCCGAGCCTGTCAGGTACGATGACATCAAGTTCGAGACCGAGACCTACAGATCCGGGAAAAAGCACATAAGAAAGACCCGTTACAAGGACAATCCGTTCGGCAGAATCGTCGGCAGACACGACGGAGCGCAGTTCTACACAATCGGCCAGAGGAAAGGCCTCAACATCGGGGGACACAAGGATTCCATTTTCGTGATCGCCACAGATGTCTCCCGCAACATCATCTACGTCGGCGAAAGCCACACCCACAAGGGGCTGTCGCGCGGCTGCCTGCGGATAGCTAATCAGGATGTCCACTGGATCAGGACAGACCTTGTGATGGCTGACGGAGAGATTCGTAGATACCGTGTCCGCATCCGTTACCGCCAGCCGCTTCAGGACGCGTTCCTCATCAAGAGGCGGAACGGTATGTTCCTGCTGTTCGACACCCCTCAGCGGGGAGTGTCAGACGGCCAGTTCGCGGCCTGGTACTCCGGCGACGGTGAGATGCTCGGTTCCGGTGTCTATTGACACACGGCACATTCATAGAGACCAATTCTTCTGAACGCTACTGCCCGGAGACAACGGTATCGGCTGTGCCAAGGGATCTGGAGGCCGACTCGCCGGCAAGATAGCCGGTGGAGAACGCACACTGGAGATTGTAACCGCCGGTGTCGCAATCCATATCCAGAACTTCTCCGCAAAGGTAAAGGCCCGGCTTCAGGCGGGACTCCATCGTCTTCGGCGTCACCTCGTCGGCAGACACTCCCCCGGCAGTAATCACACAACGCTCGTAACCCACGAAGCCGACTATATCGAATCTCCAGTCTTTCAGCGTCTTGGCCAGCAAGTCAAGATTGACGTCATAATAGCGCCTGGGCTGACGGCCGAAACGGTCGCCGGCATATTCGGACTTCTTCAGATCGATTTTGAGTATGTCGGGATTCCAGGTCTGGAAGCCGGGAATCAGTTCCCACGGCATCAGCTTGCCCAGAAGAATCCTGTACATTTCCTTGCCATTCAGGCCTCGCCCGTCCTTCCACTGCCTTGTGCGGGGATCGTTCCTGATTTCATCCCAAAGGGTCTTGACCCGGGCTGTCAGCTCCTCCTGCGAGACACCGGGCTTGAGGTCAAGCGAGAAAGTGATTCTGCTTCCGTTCATCAAGGCTTTCACGCATTTGCGGCTGACCTGAAAACCAATCGGACCCTCGATGCCTCCGTCTGTGAAATCCACATCGCCGAACTCGGTCTCAGACCTGCCGCCGTCAAACGTCACGGTCAGGTTCACATTCTTGAGCTTCGCTCCCTTCAGGGCCTCGCCGCTCCCCGTCATCGGTGTCTCTCTGTGGATATGCCCCTTCAGGTCAGTCTCCGGCCTGTCGATAATCTTGTACCCTTTAGGAACCAGCGCCGTAAGGGACGGAAAACAAGGTACGATACTATGGCCGAATGACTTAGCCCACTTATAGCCATCTCCTGTCGAACCGGTTCCAGGATAGGAGAGCCCTCCTGTCGCAAGAATCAGCTTCGAGCACTCGAACGTCTCTCCGTCCGCGCATCTGACCGAGAATCCCGGCAGTATGTCGGTCACCTCCCTGTCGGTCAGCAGTGTGACTCCGCGGCGCAGAACCACCTCAACCATAGTGTCCAGCACATCGGAAGCCCTGTGCGAATACGGGAACGCCCTGTCTCCCCTTTCCACCACAGTCTCCAACCCGTTGCTCTCAAGGAAATCTATAACGTTCTCGGGAGTGAAGTTGTAGAACGCAGGCTTAACGAAATTAGGATTCGTGCGTATGTGTCTGGAGAACTCGTTCCAATCCTTGAGATTCGTGAAATTGCAACGTCCTTTTCCGGTGAAAAGAATCTTTCTGCCCGGACGCGGCATCTTCTCAAGAACCGTGATTCGGGCCGGGCTTCCGAGCGGAAGTGCCTTCACAGCCCCATAGGCGGCCATCAGTCCAGCCGCACCGCCTCCGATGATGACAATGTCTGAATACATATACTCCCTCAACTTTCGCAAGTAGGCAATTGCTTGCTGATAAAAATCTTATCTCACGTCCGAAGGTGATTGCCCACCCCACATTGTTTCACGCCCCTTCATATTCCACACGACTATCCGATGGAAGAAGATGCCTGACTTTCACCGCCGGGCGGTGGAGATGTCCGGTGCATAGCTTATGCAAAACCGGAAATACAAAGTTAAATATTTAGATTAATCTGTCAAAATCAGAAAAAATGATTATCTTTGCAATCCATTTCCACGAGAAATGCAGCAAGCCACTTTAGCTCAGTCGGTAGAGCAGCGCATTCGTAACGCGCAGGTCGTCAGTTCGAGCCTGATGAGTGGCTCTCAAAAGAGAGAGGAAGACCTTCATCCGGTCATCCTCTCTTTCCTTTTATCCGATACACACAGCCGCTCCGTGAGTTGGAGAACCGGTTTATGCCTTCATCCGCCACCCCGCGGCAGTCCATGCGCAGGTGGAAAGGCTTCCGGGACTTCTAACCTATTTCCTTGACCATACGGTCATAAAGATGGCCGAAGAAGAAAATCTCGCCGTCCGGACGGAAACCGAGAGCCGAATAATAGGCGAAAAGACGCGGCTTTTCCTTGTCAACGATAAGACTGATGAGCGGAAATCCTTTCCTCCGCCCCTCCTCGATGCCGTCAAGCATCAGCAGATGACCTATGCGGTCGGTCGAACCGGCATATTCAAAAGTCCGTCCGCGGAATTCGGGAAGTATGGCCATACAGTCGAGGTAGAACTCGCCGGGGCGGCATTCCGGTTCCGGATGTCGGACTGTCGGATCCAGCAATCCCCAGGTCAACTCGCGGAGACGCAAATAATCATCTCCCGAATATGCGGTAAGCGATCCGGCGGAAATGCCGTCAACACAGGCGATTCTCGTCCTGGTGTATGAATACAAAGTGTCCGGACGGGCGCAAAGCTCACCGAATCTCGCCACCGTGTCCGGCACAGAATACGTGACGGAGCCAAGCTCGATTCCGGGAGCGTTCCCGGCATCCGAAAAGACATCGTAACCCATTGCCGCAAGGACATTTCTTGCGATGAAACTGCCGTCCGATGGCTGCGCATCCCGGATGGTAAAAATCGTCGTAGAGGATAAATCTCTGAGCATAAATTACTTATTAATAGACAGACATAGAGAGGTTGACTAATAATTGCAGAATTCGTCGCAGCGCGACAGAAGGGGTTTCGGGG
>CAYWIW010000018.1:0-50131 GCA_964458425.1 uncultured Muribaculaceae bacterium | reverse complement strand
CAGGAAATAGCGGACATAAGAAAACCGGATCAAAATCTCTTTTGACCCGGCCTCTTTTGTTTTTTCTGACCGCCTCCCCACGGTCCTCATCTCTAATTGACGCGCAGAGTTTACAGTTTCCGGATCACATTCAGCCCGTCGCGTATTGGAAGGAGGACGGACTCGACTCGAGGGTCGGCGACAACGAGGTCGTTGAATGCGATGATGCCTTGGGTCTGCTTATCCTGCGGGACAGGATCCTGCCAGACCTTGCCGTCCCAAAGGACATCATCGGCGAGAATCAGGCCGCCCGGGCTTACGAGATCGAAGACAAGATTGTAGTACGTGACGTACTCTCTCTTGTTGGCATCCATATAGACAAGGTCATAAGGGCCTTCAAGGGTGGACAGGGTCTCTTTGGCATCGCCGATGTGGAGTGTGATCTTGTCGGCGACACCGGCTCTTGACCAACCTTCGCGGATAAGATCCTCAAGCTCGTCGTTGATCTCAAGGGTGTCGATCTGTCCGTCGGCCGGCAGACCATAGGCCAGGCAGGTGGCGGAGTAGCCGGTGAACGTGCCGATCTCAAGGATTCTCCTCGCGCGGGAAATCTCCGCAAGCATCGTCAGCAGACGGCCCTGAACGGCCCCGGACAGCATCCGGGGATAGTTCGTGTGGATGTTGGTCTGTCTTTCTATCCAATCCAGGGCCTCGCTCTGCCTTGAGGAATGCTCGCGAAGGTATTTGTCTGCTGCTGATTCCATTCTTGATCCGTTTGTGTCCTTTAAGAAATGATTGTCGCGGAATTCGCTTTCGAAATGTTTCGAAGAGGGCTTCAGTGAGACACCTTCGTCAATTCATCCGGCCGCTGACGGTGTCCCTGTACAATGCAAAGCCGTTGAGGACAGGGCAGGCGAATGCTCCGGTGATGTTGAGGCGGACTTTCGAGGCGGTGACATCCTGGACAGGGATGATGCGCTTGTAGCCGATTGTGGTCTCGGAAGCGATCTCGGACCACACACCGTCCGGGCCAAGAGCCTCGACAGTGAAAGACTTGATTCTTTGACCTAAAGGAATATATTCCTGAATCTGGATGAGGTTGAATGTCCGTTCGCCTTTGAGCGAGAAAATTATGGACGCTTCGGTCACGTCATCCGGTGCGGCCCAGAAGGAGTCATATTCATTGTCCAGAATGTTTCCGGCCTTGAAGGAACGGCCTCGGATGGCTGTGGCCTCGGCTTTCGCACCTTCGGCAAGATTGTCCTTGAATATTCCGTCCAGTGCGGTGCGGAACTCCATCAGCCTGAGCGAATCGGCGGCGTGGATACGCCCTGTCGTGTCAGGCGGCACATTCAGAAGCATCAGGGAGTTGCGCCCGACGCTCTCGTAATATATCCTGAGAAGCTCATTGACCGATTTCACCTTGTCGTTCTCGCTCTCCCTCCAGAACCAGCCCGGACGGATTGACACATCGGCCTCGGACGGAATCCACTCGGCGCCGAGAGCGTTGCCGCAGTTGAGGGTGTCCTGCGAAGGCGCTCCCGAACCGCGCGTGAACCCGTCGGTGTCGAGTCTGCCCCAGCTGGTTCTGCCAGCGGATCCGCGCTCATTGCCGACCCAGCGGCAGTCAGGACCGATGTCGCTGAATATCACGGCGTTCGGCTGAAGCCTTCTGACAGTGCCGTTGAAAAGAGGCCAGTCATATTCCTGTTTCTTTCCGTTAGGGCCTTCGCCGTTGGCTCCGTCGAACCATTGCTCGAAAATCTCCCCATAGCTTCCGAGGGCGCTTTCAAGGGTCTTGGTATAGACCTCGTTGTATGCGGCTGTTCCGTAGGTCGGGTCGTTTCTGTCCCAAGGTGAGATGTAAACCCCGAATTTCACTCCGTCCTTGGCGCAGGCCTCGGACAGTTCCTTCAGCACGTCGCCTTTACCGTCTTTCCACGGGCTTTTGGCCACTGTGTGTTCGCAGACAGGGTTCGGCCACAGGCAGAATCCGTCGTGATGCTTACCGGTGATGATGATTCCCTTGAAACCGGCGGCCTTGGCTATCGAAGTCCACTGGGAACAGTCCATATCCGTCGGATTGAACACATCCTCGGCCTCGGTTCCAAGCCCCCATTCGCGTCCCGTGAAAGTGTTGGGCCCGAAGTGGGCGAACATATTCAATTCCATCTTCTGCCATTCCAGCTGTCTGGCGGTCGGTGTCGGGCCGAATGGTTCGGGCGGTAGCGAAGTCCCTTTTTCACAGGAGGTTGCGGCCACTATCGCCAGAGCCGCCGCTGTAAGAGTCAAACGATTCATTTTCATATTGATGATGATTTTATAGATAAATCAGTGAAGATGTGGTCTCGGGATTGAATATCCTGACGGCTGCATCCCTTATCTCCTCGGCGGAGACAGCCTCGATGGAATCGCGGTTCTGCCTGTCAGTGAATATGGTCCCAAGCGACATCAGGCTTTTCCCCATAGACAGGCACTGCGCCTCCCCGTTGTCGGAACTTATTGCAAGCTGTCCGAGAATCTGTTTTTTGGCGGCCTTGAGCCTGGCGGCGGAATATTCCTCGTCCTGCATCCTGTGTATCACTTTCCGGACAGCGTCAAGGCATTTTTCCAGATTCCCACGCTCACATCCGAGGCTGACGGTCATTATTCCTGTCTCCATATACTGCGAATAGGATGTCTCCACTCCGTAAACCCAACCGTTCTTTTCCCTCAAGAGGCTGTTGAGCAAGGAGTTGGATGCGGGGCCTCCGATGATGTTGCCCATAAGTATAGCGGCAAAGCGTTCCCTTGTCTCGAAGAGTGAGGGCGCAAAATTGCCGATAACCGCGTTGACCTCGTGGTTCCTTTTCTCCACACGGCGGTTGAAGGCCGTTATGGAAGGTAACGGCGAGACGGTCCTTTCTCCGCCGCTGGAAGCCTTGCCGTCGAAGTACTTCGCCGCCAGTCTGGAGACACTGTCCTCAAGCCTTTTCTCATCGATGTCGGCCACTATCGCCAGCGCCATATTCCTTGGCGTGAAATGCTCTTTCGCGAACTGCCTCAGCTCATTGCCGGTGATTTTTCTCACGCTTGCGGCTGTCCCGAGTATGGAGCGCCCCAAAGGATGTCCGTCAAAGAGCGCCTCCTCGAATCTGTCGTAGACATCATCCGCGGGGGAGTCCTTGTAGGAATTGATCTCGTCGATGACCACGCCTTTCTCGACGGCCACCTCCTCGTCCGGAAACGTCGGACAGGTCGCCAGCTCGAGAAGCAGCGACACGGCTTTGCCGAGATCCTCTTTCAGCACCGTGGAGTGAATGACGATTTCTTCCTTTGTGGTGAACGCGTTCAGCTCTCCGCCCAATCTGTCAAGGAAGCCGCTGATCACCTTGGCACTCTTGTGTTCCGTGCCCTTGAAAATGGTGTGCTCGGTGAAATGTGCGATTCCGCTGTGGAAATCCCCCTCGTCCCTTGTTCCGCATTTGATTGTCAGTGAACAGTATCCGACCGCATTGCCGCTTCTCTTCACCGCATATCTGAGTCCACAGTCCGCCGTCCCGGTGATCATTTCCTTAAAGATTTGATTGCCTTGATGTCTCCGGCCAGGAAGCCCTTTCCGCTTTTGGCCGTTATCCTGTGCTTCTTGAAATAGTACAGCTCGTGGTTGTCAGCCCCGATGAGCATCTTGTAGCAGACCGAGCCGTTGACCGGCTCGGAAGGAGCCACAACGTAGCTTACGACTGTGTTGAAAGTGCCCTCGGAGAAAATCTCGTCGATCTCGTCTTCGTCCTCGCTGATGATGAAGTCCTCGTCCAAAGACCGTTTTGTCTGTTCGTCCACCTGAGGGGCGAAATCCTCCGACCAAAAGTATATCCTTTTGATTCTCAATTTTTTCGCATCTTTCGCTCCGATGCTTGAATATGCCTTCATCTCGGTCTCGGTCAGCTCCAGGGTGTGGCTCTGGATGATTTTCAGGAAGGCCGGCAGAAGCACGAACTCCCGTCCGGACGGATCCTCAGAAGGCCGTATGGGGAAGCTGACGACCTCGAACATATCGTTGATGGATGTGTCGGCTCCTTCTCCGCCCTTGACAAGTGTCAGCATATCTATTCCCGGCTCCGATTCCCTGCGGAACTGGCCTTTTACCACCATCAGGAAATAGAAATTGGCGTCAGTCTTCAGTTTCTGGAACTCCTCGTTCGTGCAGAACTCATAAGGAGTCACGGTCCAGGTGGCCGCGACGCTTTCCTTGATCGCCTCATCCATAAACTCATCGCCGCTGAGGACAACCTTTGTCGTCTTTGAAGTGAAGTCTTTCAGTTTCTCCCTTCTTGTCGTGATCTGTACCTGCCCGAAGACATCGGTCGCTATCAGAAGACCGGCGATGACCCAGGCGAGGATCTTAAATGTTCGTCTCATATCTGTTCGTTTATCAGTTTCTTTGCCGAGAGCCTGCCCCGTGATCCGGGACTTCGGCTCCTAGCCGGACGGCAAAAAGCTCCATACTTCGTGCCGCGCGACACAAATGTACAAAATATTGCGTAAATTTGCCTTACAAAACTTGGCGCGGACAACCACTCCCTAAGATTTGCACGTAGTTATGTCTGAATACATAGTATCGGCACGAAAATACCGTCCTGACTCGTTTGAGTCCCTTATCGGCCAGGACAATATAGCGCAGACCCTGAAAAACTCCATCATCAGAGGAAAACTGGCGCACGCCTACCTGTTCTGCGGCCCCCGCGGAGTCGGGAAGACCACCACCGCCAGAATATTCGCGAAAGCCATCAATTGCTCCGCCCCTTCGCCGGAAATGGATCCTTGCGGGGAGTGCGAGTCCTGCCGCTCCTTTCAGGAGGGACGGTCGTACTGCATCCACGAGCTGGACGCCGCGTCCAACAACGGAGTGGACGACATAAAGAACCTGATGGATCAGGTCCAGATTCCGCCTCAGGTGGGGAAGTACAGCGTTTACATCATAGACGAGGTGCATATGCTGTCCACCGCCGCCTTCAACGCCTTTCTCAAGACTCTTGAGGAGCCTCCGGCACACGCCATATTCATTCTTGCGACAACCGAGAAGCACAAGATTCTGCCGACCATCCTTTCGCGGTGCCAGACCTACGATTTCAACAGGATTTCGGTTCAGGACATAGTCGGCAATCTCCGTATGATAGCGGGAAAGGAGGGAGTGAGCATTGATGACGAGTCTTTGCACATAGTGGCCCGGAAAGCAGACGGCGCTATGCGTGACGCGCTTACGATCTTTGACCAGACTGTGGCTTTCTGCGGGACTGATGTCAGGTACGAGGATGTCCTGAAGAACCTCAATGTCCTGGACTATGACTATAGCTTCAACCTTGTGGACGCTTTCCTTGATGGTGACTATGGCTCGGCGCTCCTGAAGTTCGACGAGATTCTTTCCAAAGGGTTCAACGCCCTTCATTTCTGCGCCGCGCTCAGCTCGCATTTCAGGGATTTGATGGTGGCCAAGAACGGAGGCCTTGACGCTTTGCTGGAGCTGCCGGATTCGCTGAAGTCAAGGTATGCCGGACAGGCTTCCCGCTGCTCGCTCAAGTTCCTCTACGACGCGCTGTCTGTCACCTCGGCCTGTGAGGCCGGCTACAAACAGGCTGTCAATCCGAGGCTGCACATAGAGTTCGCCCTGATGAAACTCAGCTTCCTTGTGAAGTCTCCGGCGGCCTCAATGCCTGTCGGCCAGCCTTCCGAGCCGGTTCCTGCCGCAAAACCTGTCCGTCCGTCAGTTGGACAGGCGGCCTCTCCGGTCACTCCGGTCACGGAACCTGTCTCGCCGGCAGTCTCACCGGCAGAGGCGGCGGACGTTTCAAAAGTGGCTGAAAGCGAGGTCCGGAAAGAGGATGTGTCGATGGTAAATACATCCGCGCAAGGTGTCCCGGCACCCGGACAGAATGACTCTGAACCGGAAAAAAGTGTCCTGCCGCCGCAGACGGAAACCGCGTCTGCCGTGCCGTCCGCTCCTCCGTCACCAAGGGCGAGAAAGAAACCGGCCAAGACCGGAGCAGCCCTGTCCCTCAACTCCATAATGGAAGAGGAGGAAAACAAGAAAACCGTCAAGGAGACCGCTCAGGTGGCGGATGTCATCCCAGATGACGATGCAGTGCTTGCGGCCTGGAAGACCATTCCGGACGAGAACGCGTCGAGTCCCCGTCTTGCGAACACTCTCCGGAACGCCGAGGCGCTGGTCGAGAGCAAGGACGGCTACAAGGAATTGATATTCAAAGTAAGCAACTCCGCCCAGGAAAAGTGGATCCGTGAGAACCGCCTTATGGATCTGGAAGGAAATTTGCGGAAGAAAGTCGGCTCTTCAAGAATCCGTCTGGAAGTCGCGGTCATTCCTGCCGTGGAGAAAGCCGTCCAGCCATACACGGATCAGGAGAAGGCCACCGCCTTGATGGGGCGGAACGGAGAGGTCCAGAACCTTGTCAAGGATTTCGGACTTGAGACAAAATAACGATTGACAATTAGATTTGAGATAAGATGAAACTTCATTGCGAGAACCTTGTCAAGAAATATGGCATCAGAACCGTGGTCAAAGGCGTTTCAATGGAAATCAACCAGGGTGAGATAGTCGGCTTTCTGGGGCCTAACGGGGCAGGGAAAACCACCAGCTTCTATATGATTACCGGTCAGATTGTCCCTAACGGAGGCCGTGTGTTCCTTGATGACGAGGACATTACCGAGCTTCCTATGTACAAAAGGGCACAGAAGGGTGTCGGCTATCTTCCGCAGGAGGCCTCTGTGTTCCGTAAGATGTCGGTGGAGGACAACATTATGTCCGTGATGGAAATGTCGGATATGTCCAAGGCCGAGAGACGCGAGAGGCTTGAGGATCTGATCAATGAGTTCAATCTTTCAAAAGTCCGCAAAAGTCTCGGAATCCAGCTTTCCGGAGGTGAGAGGAGACGCTGCGAGATTGCGCGCGCCTTGGCCATAGACCCTAAGTTCGTCCTTCTCGACGAACCTTTCGCCGGAGTCGATCCTATCGCTGTGGAGGACATACAGTTCATTATCGCCAAGCTGAAGTACAAGAACATAGGTGTCATCATCACCGACCATAATGTCGGCGAGACCCTTGCGATCACCGACCGCGCCTATCTGCTTTACGAGGGAACTATTCTCCAGCAGGGCACTCCGGAGTCCCTTGCGGCCGACGAGGATGTCCGCACGAAGTACCTTGGCTCCGGCTTCGTCCTCAAGAAGTCTGTCTCGGTGGAGCGCGCCAAAGCCGAGCATCTCGCCATCGAAGCCGCCAAAGCGGAAAAGATGACTGAATAATCCCGTGCCCGTCGGGCTGTGGGAGGCAATAAGAATAAGAGAGAGGGTGACTATAAATTGCAATTATTAGTCACCCTCTCTCTCTCTTAATCAACTCCCAGTCACTTGCGTGACAGCCTCTGGAGGCACGGGGAAGGGTTTCCCCGAAACCCCTTCTGTCGCGCTGCGACGAGTCCTATATTATCCCTGCGGGATTATTCCGCGGTCACTCCTTTTTCTTCTTTTGTGAGTTCCGCCATCACTTTCTCGGCTTTTGCATAGCCGTCAGCGGGCGCTTTCCACATAAAGGCCACTACGGCGGCTCCGACCAGACCGATAATCACGGACACGAGGAACACGGAATCCCAGCCGAAATGCTCCGCGAGATAACCGAAGGTCACACCGGAGATGGCGGTGCTGGCGTAGCCGAATATTCCCAGGATGCCGTTCGCGGTCGCGCAGGCGTGCTTTGTCGCCTGCTGGGAGGCCGAGGTGCCAAGAAGAGCCTGCGGCCCGTAGATGAAGAAGCTTGACAGGCAGATGAATATGGCTGACAGCCAAGGCATTCCCTCTGGCGATTTCCAGAACAGGAAGAATGACAGGGTCGCTCCTACAGTGCAGATGAAGCACGTCCTGTGGGCGCGGCTTTTCATAAACCTGTCAGTGAACCATCCTGCCAGCAGCATTCCGGCTATGCCTCCTACAAGTTCGGAAGCGGCCACCACGGTTCCGGCGGTGGAAATCTCCATTCCCTTGTACTGCGTCAGGAAGGTAGCTCCCCAGTCCAGAATCGTGAATCTCACGACGTAGATGCAGAAGTTGGAGACGGCGAGAATCCAGATTAGCGGGTTGGCGAACACCATCTTATGGACGAAAGCCTTGAATGATTTTCCGGACATATCATCGGCGGAAGAAGATGCTTCGGCCTCTTTTTTCTGATTCTCGTCCTTGTCCATATCCTCGATTTCAGGAAGCCCGACGGAGGACGGGGTGTCTTTCAGGGTGAAGAACAGCGCTATCGCTCCGACGAGGGCGATGGCTGCAGGAACCGCAAAGCAAAGCTGCCAGGCGCTGTAGCCGTAGTGCTTGAGAAGGAATCCGCAGATCACGCTGATAAGTCCTGCGCCGATGGAGTGTGAGGCGTTCCAGATAGACTGCTTGGTGGCCAGCTCTGAAGGCTTGATCCAGTGGCACATAAGGCTGATGCACGGCGGCACGCCCATTCCTTGGAAATAGCCGTTGAGTACCCACAGCGAACCGATGATGTAGACCAGTGTCATCGTGGCTTTCCCGTCGGTGTCAAGCACGTTCACGAAAGAGTTCATCGACGGGCTGAAGCAGATGGCGAAGTTGGTCACGGCTGACAGTACCAGGCCGAGTGCCATCAACGTTCTTCTGCTGAACCTGTCGGCAAGGAATCCGTTGACGAAACGCGATATTCCATAGATGATACCGTTAAGCGTAAGGAATATACCGAGTTGAACCTTGGATATCCCCAACTCCGATTCCAAAGCCGGCATAACCACGCTGAAGTGCTTCCTTACGAAATAGTACAGGGCGTAGCCTATCATCAGGGTGATGAGAGTGCGCCATTGCCAGTAGTTATACTTCCTTTCTGTCTGTTTGTCCATTATTCCTAATCTTTTTACTAATGTTTTCAGAGAATCCCGGCAAAGGTAGGCATTTTTCGCAAAAAGAACTATCTTTGTCAGAATTTCATAATATGATGACACCAGAACAAAAAAAACGTTTCCAGTATTGGCAGTGGCGTACAATCATCGGGACGATGATAGGCTACTCGATTTTTTACCTTGTCCGTAAGAATTTCTCGTTCGCCATTCCCGGCCTGACCGCCGAGTACGGCATCACCAAGGCCACTTTCGGAGCTATACTTGCAATCGCAAGCTTTATCTACGGTGTGTCGAAGCTGATAAACGGCTTTCTTGCCGACCGTCTCAACGGCCGGTGGCATATGGTGACAGGCCTGTCTGTCAGCGCTTTCGTCAACATACTGTTCGGAGCCGGAGCGATGATTTGCGCCTATTTCACCGGAGCCTCGAACGGCCCGCGTTTCGTGCACTGTCTCGTGATTCTGTTCGCCGTGCTCTATGTGATCAACAATATGTTCCAGGGATGCGGCTTTCCTCCTTGCAACCGTTTGATAACCCATTGGGTACCACCTCACGAGCTGGCCACCAAGATGTCGATTTGGAACACTTCGCACTCTGTCGGAGCGTTTCTGGCGGCTGTCCTTTGCGGTTACATTATGGGACACACCGGCACGGATATGAGCGCAGATCCCGCGATGCGGGAACAAGTCGTGGCCAACACGGCTAACATCACATCCTCGATGGATCCGGCATCGGCGCAGGCCTATGTGGACAATGCCCTCCAGAACATAGGAGCCTGGCAGTGGGCGTTCTGGATTCCGGCGGCCATAGCTGTCCTCGGTGTGATTTTCATCATTTTCACCCTCAGGGACACTCCTAAGTCCGTGGGACTTCCCGAGCTTGAGGGGACCAAGGTTTCCAAGACCAAGGATGAGAATGAGCGCAAGGAATTCAATCAGTTCATACTCAATAAGGTGATTAAGAATCCGATAGTGTGGATTCTGTCTCTGTCGGTGTTCTTCGTGTATGTTGTCCGTCTCGCCGTCCTTGACTGGGGGCCGTCGTTCCTTCAGGAGAGCAGGGGACTGTCCCCTGAGCTGTCCGCCTGGACGGTGGCGATTTTCGAGGCCTTCGGAGTGGCCGGAATGGTGGTGGCCGGCATCGTCTCGGACAAATTGTTCAACGGCAGGGCGCAGAGAACCTGTGCCTTGTGTATGGTGGGCGTAATAGTGTTCCTGACAGTGTTCTGCCTGCTTCCGTCCTCGACCAATCCTGCGATTCTGATGCTCGTTCTCGCCTGCATCGGATTCTTCCTGTACGGCCCTCAGGCCCTTATCGGAGTGGTCGCATCCAATCAGGTGACTCGCCGCGGAGCCTCTTCAGCCAACGGAATCATCGGTTTTGTGGCCTATCTCAGCCCGATTATCTCCGGTTTCGTGTTCGGCCACATCGCCGACAATCCTAAATTCGGCTGGGAAGGTGTCTTCAAGATAATGATATTTGTCGCTGTCCTCGGCCTTGCCACGCTGATGACCCTCTGGAACAAAAAGACAGACGGTTACGAAACCGAATAATGGCAGGAAGTCCGGAATGATGCCGGATTGAATAAAAGGATTGAATAAAAAAACAGCGGGTCGGCTTGATGTCCAATAAGCCGGCCCGCTGGTTTTATGCGGTGGAATCCGGCGGCATATTCTTGACACCGGATTCTGAATATCCCTTATTTCGCGTCGAATGCGAAGATGTGTGCCTTTTCCGCTCCCCACGTGGATGTCACCACAAGGCGGAGTTCCTTGGCCTTCACAGGCTCGGAGAAAGTGATCTTGCGGAGGCGCAGGTAGTTGTCATCGTCCTCGTAGAGAGTCACCCATTCTTTGCCTACCTTGGCCTCTACCTTGAATCCCTTGGCCATCATCTTAGGCATCTCCACACGCTCGGTGGTGGCCTCAAGCTTGCGCATCCTCTTGCTTCTGTACTTGAAGTCGGAGTCGAAGACTATGCGCGCTCCGCTGATCTCCACAGGCTTTTTCCAACTGTAGGTGATGCTTTCCTCGCCCGGGGACACCCACACGCCGTTGTCCTCGCCGTCCCATTTGCGGTCTATTCCGTTGCGCAGAGGCTCGTTGGCTTCGGCTGTGACGGCGGACATAGTCAGAGCCGACGGTTTCCTCCATCTGTAAGGAAGCATACTGTCATCGTCCTCAAGAGCGTCCTGAACCTCGGCTATGTGGTCTTTTCTGACCTCCGCTGGTGTTATTCCGTATTTGATGGCGATTGCGGCTCCTGTGCCGGCGGCCTGCCCGAGAAGAGCGCAGGTGGACATCACTCTGGTGGATGACAGACCCATATGGGTGGCCGAGATGTCGCGTCCCGCGAACATCAGGTTAGGCACGTTGACCGAGTAGAGGCAGTCGAACGGGATGCCGAATCGTTCCGGGGTCGTGTACTCCACAGAGATTCTTCCTTTCTTGTGGAACGCGTCCGGGTGGTGGTCGTCCAATGTCCATCCGCCGTAGGCGATCACGTCAGGGAAATGTCCTCCTGACATAACGTCATTCTGGTTCAGGATGTGAGGGCCGATGAAACGGGTGGACTCGCGCTTGCCTGGAAGCGAGCCGATCCAGTCAAGCTCGTAGTCCTTGCAGCGGCCGTCAGGATGGTTCTTCATATATTCCCAGATTCCGTAGGCGATACGCTTAAGCTCGAACTGGATGTCGTTGGCGTTGAAGATAGTGTTGAGGTTGCCTCCGAACTCTATCCACCAGAAGTTGTTGTCGTGCGGATAAAGCTTCTTGTAGTTGAACTTTACTCCCGGAATGGTGGATTTCGGCTGGTCATAGTTGAAATCCTCGTCCGTGAAGTGGTAGGCCCACTCCGGAGCCGAGAAATGATGATCCTCGTCGGTCTTGCGCAGCTGTAGCAGGATGGAGTTGCCCATTGTCTTTGCGTCTCCGCCCTCTTCGAGGAAAGTCTCGTCGAACTCGTCCGGAAACTCTCTGCCGTGGCGGAACTTGGCTCCGGAAAGACGGAGAATGCCGTCGCCGGTACAGTCGGCGAATATCGTCCCTTTAATCAAGTACTTGGTGTAAGCGTTTGTGTTCCACGCTTTTATTGCCGCAATCCTGTCTCCGTCCATCACCACGTCCTCCACAGATGTGTTGAGAAGGAGCTTGATGTTTGGCTCCATTATCACGGTAGAGTAGATCGCATCATCCCATAGAGTGTAGCGGAGCAGCGGATTGAAGCGGAAATTCCGCATCTGAATCTCTTCCAGGATGCCGGCTTCGGCGTTCTGGTCTCCCTTGGCCCCTACTATGCCCATCCTGATCTCGCTGGATGCGTTTCCTCCCAGAACAGGGCGGTCCTGGACGAGAATGACAGTCGCTCCGTGCCTTGCCGCCGAAACCGCGGCGCAGACTCCGGCCAGGCCACCGCCCGCCACAACGACATCGGCGCTCAGCTCCACATTCTTGACAATCTTTAAGTTCTGCTCTGTAAGCATCCCTTGGGCGTTTGCCGTCAGTGCCGCCAGCGGTGTCAGAACCAGTGCCGCCAGCCTTCTAAAAAAACATTTTCCCATCTGTGACTTCTTTTTTGTATTCGTCAAAATTAGCCAAAATTAGCCAAAGGCACAATGTTTTTCGTTATCTTTGTAAGATATTATGCCCCAGCCAAAAGAACTGGGATTTATGTTAAAGTGTTAATTTAGCAAAAAATACAGGACACAATGAAGACTGCGATCCAATTCGGAGCCGGTAACATCGGCCGTGGATTCATCGGGGCAGTGCTCTCGAAATCCGGCTATCAGGTCGTGTTTGCCGATGTCAACAAAGAGATTGTTGACAGAATCAATGCTGACGGACAATATACCGTGCACATCAAGGACGTTGAAAGCGAGGATGTTCTTATCACAGGCGTTTCCGCCGTCGATTCTTCGACTGACGATGTGGTGGAAAGAATAAAGGAGGCCGAGCTGGTCACCACAGCCGTGGGACTCAGGATTCTTCCGTTCATCGCCCCGGCGATAGCCAAGGGAATCATCGCCCGCAAGGAGTCCGGAACAGACACCCCTCTGAACGTCATCGCCTGTGAGAACGGACTGATGGCATCGACCCGGCTCAAGGAAGCGGTATATTCCCATCTGGACGAAGGGATGAGAGCGTGGTGCGATGGCCGTGTCGGATTCCCGGACTGCTCCGTTGACCGCATCGTGCCTCCGGTAAGAAGCGAGAATCCTGTCGATGTCGCTGTGGAAAGGTTCTACGAGTGGAATGTCGAGGAGAAGGCCTTCGTCGGCCCGGTCCCGGAGATCGAGGGAATGAACTTGGCGGACAACCTTCTCGCCTACATCGAGAGGAAGCTGTTCACCTTGAACACCGGCCACGCCATAACCGCATATCTGGGCAGACTGAAAGGTTGTGCCACGATTCTGGAAAGCATCAGCCGTCCGGAGATCCACGCCGTCGTCTATGCCGCGATGCGACAGAGCGGAGAGGCTCTTGTGAAGCAGTTCGGCTTTGACCGCAACGCACATTTCAAGTACATCGACAAGATTATCGGACGTTTCCGCAATCCTTTCCTTCAGGACGATGTGAACCGTGTCGGGCGCGAGCCAATGCGCAAGCTGTCAGCCGATGACAGACTGATCAAGCCGGCTATGACAGCCAAAGGATTCGGACTGCCTTACGACAAGATTCTTCTTGGTGTCGGAGCGGCCCTGCATTTCGATAACCCGGAGGATCCCCAGAGTGTGCAGATGCTCGACCTGATCCGTACCAAAGGACTTGAGTGCGCCGTCAGCGAGATGACGGGGATAAGCGCCGGCGACCCGATGCTGGCGGAGATCACCGAAGCCTACAAGGCGGTGGAAAACATCTAACGAATTATTAATCATTAATATGTCAATGAATATGTTGAAGCGAGTAATCTCGTCTATCCTCCTGCTTGTCGGCGCAGTTGCAGCCGCATCAGCGCAGGTGAAAGTGGACTGCGGTCCTTATCTTCAGAATGTAACGGAGAACAGTTTCACGGTGGTCTGGACAACTACGGGCCCGGCTGTGGGCTGGATAGAGCTGGCTCCGGATGACGGCACGCATTTCTACAATGTTGAAAGGCCTAAATACTTCGACCTCAGGGGAATGGGCCGCAAACCTATCGGAACCCTCCATAAGGTGACGATTTCCGGGCTGAAGCCTGGTACCACATACCGCTACCGTGTTATGTGCCAGGGTGTCATCTCTCAGGAGAACAGAGCCAGAATCATTTACGACGAAGGCTACGGTCTTGACCTCAAGAAAAGGCCTACGCAGGTGACTACCAAATCCCTTGACTATGACAAGGTCAGATTCTCTGTGGTCAATGATATGCACGAGCACGACAGCGTGATGCAGGTTCTTTACAAGGATGCCAAGGACAAGTACGATTTTGTGTGCTTCAACGGGGATATGACCTCTGCGGTGGACAGTGTGGCTATGCTTAAGATGCACTATCTGAACACGGCTTCCAAGCTCTTCGCCTCGGGGACTCCGCTTTATCTCTGCCGCGGCAACCACGAGTACAGGGGAAATGACGCCATCAAGTACACGGACTATTTCCAGACGCCTACCGGAAAAACCTACTACACAGCGACATACGGCAAGTATTTCTTCCTGTTCCTTGATTCCGGCGAGGACAAGGTTGACAGCGACATCAGGAATCTGGACATTATGATCACAAAGGACTATGTCAAGGAAGAAGGCGAGTGGCTGAAGAGTGTTGTGGCCAGCGACGAGTACAAGAACGCCGAAATGAAGATAGCGTTCTGTCATATCCCTCCTTCTGAAAAGGGATGGCACGGCAATGCTATGGTCAGCAAGTATTTGGTGCAGGCGCTTAACGGGACCGGACTGGATCTGATGCTTTGCGCCCATATTCACAGGTACCGTTTCGATGAGCCGGGTACGTTGGGGACTGATTTCCCTGTGCTTTGCAACGCCAACCGCCAGCGCCTGGATGCAGTTGTGGACAAGAGCGGCATCCGTATCGACATTTTTGACGAGACAGGTGTCAAGGTCAAGAGCCTGAAGTTCGACAAGAAGAAGTAGTATTGTGGCTCGTGCCCCCCGCTGCTGTCACGCGGTGACCGGGGCTTGAGTAATAATAAAAAGGAGGTGACTAAGAATTGCAATTTTTAGTCACCTCCTCTCTTTTATTCAACCCCCAGTCACTCGCGTGACAGCCCCTGGGGGCACGGGGAAAGGTTTCCCCGAAACCCCTTCTGTCGCGTTGCGACGAATTCTGCAATTTTTAGTCAGCCCTTTTTTCTATGAGGTCAGGCGACCTTTTCAGTCAGTCGCTCCCTTTGCCTTAAACCGGCCTATCTGATTCCGTATTTTCTGAGAATCTTCTTGACAGGCTTCTCGATTGATCTGGCCCAGAGAGTGTAGCCGTAGTCAGAAGGATGAATGCCGTCGACCGTGGCTTCGTGGTCTTCAGACGTGGCGCAGGTTGTGGTCACGTAATAGACATCCTTGTACTTCTTGACGGCAATCTTCATCAGACTGTCGGCCATTGCCGCCTTGACGGTCTCGTTCCGGTCTCTGTCTGTGTTGAAGTTGCGGTACTCGCGGTAGATTGTGCGCTGGAAGATGAGCGGAATCCCCGGATGGGCCTTCTGTATCTTCTCGATGAACGGGAAGAGCCTTTCCTCGATCATAGGAGCCTCCGGATTGGAGAATCCGTCGAAGACGAGAGCGTCCACCTCGGCGGCGCAGAGAACGTCGGCGAAGTAGCTTTGCAGCTTGCTGTTGCCGGAGCATCCGAGACCCAGAAACTGCAGGCCGGTCATACGGCTGAGCTGGTTGGGATACGACATTCCGCTTCTGGATGTGCTTGTGCCGTGGGTGAAGCTTGAACCGAATATTCCGATTCTGTGACGGAATGGATTGTCGATGGCCGCGATGGCCGCGTTCTTCTCGGTGCCGATTTTGATCGAGGATTCCTCGCTGAACAGAGGCAGGTAGAGAAGGCACTCGTGCATTGTCCCGTCCATATTCTTGATCAAAGTGACATTCTCGTCAGGCTTGTTGTCCTTGGCGACGGCTGAGGCTGCCCAGAGCCATTTTCCGTCCTTTTTGATGTAAAGGTCGTAGCCGCGGGCCGACAGTCCGCCTGTGTGCACAGGGAACGACCTGTCGCGGTACTCTGTCTTGATGGTGATGACCTTTGAGTCGGTCTTGAATGCCACCGCAAGTCCGGAGGACATCCTGACCTGCTTGTTCTCGGTGGTGGTGAATCCCTTGAATCTCACGGTGTCAACCCTGTGGTAAGGATTAGGGGTGTCCGGCATAAGCTTGCCTATCATTGTAAGCCCGGACGCCTCGGTGAAGTTATAGTCGTTCTTGCTCTGCGCGGAGGCGGCCAGAACGATGAGAGACAACATTAAAGTTGCGGCTGTTTTTTTCATTTTGAAGCGGTTTTAATAAAAAGGGGATGACCGGTTGACCATCCCCTTTCCGTGTGAATATCAATGCTCGGATTACTCGCCGTATTCAGCTACAAATACGTGGGTTCCTTCCTTGTATTTAGAAGAACCGTGAAGGTAAGACGCGAAGTTTGAAGCATCTAGTACTGTACCGTTGACAGAACCTTTGACCTTGATAGGGCTTGCGGCGGTACCAAGATTGATCTTCGCACTGTTACCATTGAACAAACCTACAATCATACCTGTAGTCGCAAGTTCAGCGTCCTGGCTGGTAACGTTGCAGTCTACCTTGCAGCCTGCAATGACACCTTCCTTATGAGCAGCGTTACCGATGTTTCCGATAAGAGCTGCTACACCTCCAATAGCGCAGTTAGCTTTGACTGAGCCTTTGGCAATGTTATTTGTAAAGGTGTATCCACCTGAATGGAATCCAGCGATAGCACCTACTACTGATTTTACACCAGCACCTTCAACAAGGATATTACCTGTGTTTGTGCAGTCATCAACGTTACCGCTACCTCCTTCAATACCACCGATACGGGCGGTTGAGTTGCCTTTTATGGTAATGTCTCCGCTGTTAACGCAGTTGGAAACCTTGGTTTTAGCATCGGATTCTTTGCCAGGCCAGCCGACAATACCGCCAACCGCGGAATTTGATTTGTCGGAGTTACTTTCATAAGTGATGGCGGCTTCGTTAGAGCAATTGATGATGCTTGTGGCAATCTGGCCTTTTGCGTTGTAGTCGCCACCGCTGATACCACCTACATATAATTTGTAGTCGGCGGCTGTGTATGCGGCTCCGTCGCTGCTCTTGGCATTTGCTACGATCGGACCATAGTTGTGGCAATCTGTAATGTCGCCGTTGGCAGATGCGATAATACCACCGATCATATGGCTGTTGAGGTTTGCACCTGCAGGGTTCTTGTCAATCTGGCTGTGGTCGAAAGTAACAGTGCCATAGTTGTTGCTCTTCTCGATAGACATGCCAATTCCACCGAAACCTACGATACCGCCGACTGAAGGAATCTGAGTGCCTTCGAGGTTGATATCATAGAGTTTGATGTCAATCTTGGCGTTGGTGTAGAGAGCTTTAAGGGTGATGTCGCCCTTGTTGGTGCAACCGGAAACCTTACCGGCCTGGTAAGCTGCGATACCTGCTGCTGCGGCGCCAGCGAGACCCTGGGCTGAGACAACGCTGACGGCACCGTTGTTGGCGCAGTCGGTGATGTCACCCTTGGACTGTCCCGCGATACCTGCGACAAGCACAAGCTCGAATTCGTCGTCGGTCGTGAATTTGACTGCGGCGTTGTTGGTACATCCTGAGATTGTGCCCTGGTTGTCTCTTGCAATTGTGCCGAAGATGAGGTCTGTCACGTTGAATGAGCAGCTTGCGTCGATGACAATGTTCTTGATTGTACCGGAGTTGGTCTCGAAGAGAGGAGTTGTTGAGTTCCAGTTCTTGATGGAGTGGCCCTGGCCGTCGAATGTGCCGAAGAAGGCCTTGCCCGGCTCGACAGTGAGACCCTTGAGGTCGATGTCGGCGGTAAGCTTGTAGGTGTCGCTTGCGGTGGCGTCCACGAGAGAGAGCCATTCAACGAGCTGGGCGCCTGTGGAGATTTCTTTGCGGAGTCCTACAGGAACGAGAGTGGTGACTTCCACAACGGTCGAGTACTCTGTGGTGCCGGTTACGCAGACTCTGATCTGGTAGTCGGTGCCTTCCTCAAGATTCTGGATGGTCGCGCTTTTGCCGCTGGCCTCCAGGGATGACCAGTTGGAGTCAGATGCTTTCTTGTACTCAACGGTGTAGCTCTTCGCTCCTGCAATCTCATCCCATACAACCTTGATGGACTTGTCCGTAGGCTCTGTGGAAAGGATGGAAGGCGCGTTGAGGCTTTCGTTGACAATGCCCGTGCCTACCTTGACGACAGCCATTTCAGAACCGTTCTGAAGCCAGAACCAGTCTGAATAGACTGAGCGCGGATAGTTTGCCCTTGCGCGTACCGTGTACTTTTGTCCTGCTGAGTGGCCGCTGATGATCACAGCGTCGTTTGGGGAGTCTGTCACTTGGACAGTCTGCGACAATTTGTTGTCGTAGTTGGTGGCATCGCTTCCGTCCACGGTCTTCATAAGCTGGACTGTGAAGGACGTAGCTCCGGCTGCTATTGCCTCGGATGCATCCCACGTAAACGCGAGGGCGTCTTTCGACGAGTTGATGTCGTCGTATGCGAGATCTGTCACGCCCGGTTTGGAGGCATCAACACCTGAATTCACATCTTCCTTAGTACAGGATGCGAAAACGAATGCCGCCGCTGCCAGAGAAATCGCGAGGATTCTTTTGAATTTCATGTTAATAAAATAATTTACGTGTAAAAATAAGATAAAAAGGTCTTGGTTTTTTACCGAGCCCTGATTACACGAAAAGATTCAGAATGCCCTTCCGGGCGGATTTGCGACACAAATATATCGCTAAAAACGTTAAACTTCCAAATATTTTTTTGAAAAATCTTCGGAAATATTCAAAATGTGAAAGAACGGGCGTTATCGGGGGCCGAGGCGGTTTCCGGAATGGAGCTGCGGCGAATATGTCCGCCGGGCGGTAAGAAACCATCCGGCCGGATCACAGGAAGCGGGCTTTGTGGCTGTTACCGGCGGGATTAAAAAATAAAAAATTGTTTTTGCGGGGTAGGAAATCCACTTAAAAACACGTAAATTTGCAAATTGCCGGTTGGATTTGTCAATCGGTCGCCTTTCTGCCTTGAGAAATGGTTCGATACGGGGCGGAAAGATGTAATGATGACAAATAGTGAACCAGAATAAATATTAAATTAACACTTTAAGAAAAGAAGACAAAAAATCAAGTAAAGTTGAGCCTGTTGTACGATGATTCAGGATCAGGGATTTGCACAGCAGCTCTCCAACGGGGAGGGCACCTTACAATCATTATCAATAAGGTAACTTTAATGAAAATTAGCATGAAACACTTACAGATGTGTCTGCTGGCCATTGTACTGTCGTTCGTGACGGCTCTTGGTCTCCAGGCTCAAACAGGAACGGTCTCCGGTGTCGTAAGCGACGCGAAGACCAATGAACCCGTTGTCGGTGCGGCTCTTATGGTGAAAGGAACTACAAGAGGCGTGTCATCAAATGCGGACGGTTCATACTCTCTGCGCGCATCCAAGGGCGAGGTTATCGTGTGCCAGTTCTTCGGTTACAAGACAGTCGAGATTACCGTTGGTGCCAGCACCAAGATAGATTTTGCTCTTGAAGAAGATACTCAGACTCTTGATCAGTCTGTCGTTGTCGGTTATGGTACTTTGAAGAAGACCCAGCTCGTGGGTTCCGTCGAGAACCTCGACGGTGAGAGGATCGCCGACCGTCCTAACGTGAACATCGCTCGTTCGCTCCAGGGACAGATCGCCGGTCTTAACATTATCCAGACCGACGGTAAGGCAAGCCACTCGGGAAACATCTACATCAGAACGAACACCCATAAGTATACGACCCGTAAGTCTATGACCAACGGTGCCGGTGGTTCTTACTCTATCGGTTCCGGTGGCGGCGCGCTCGTTCTTATCGACGGTGTCGAGGGCGACCTCTCCCAGGTCAACACGAGTGATGTGGAGACTATCGCCGTCCTCAAGGACGCGTCTTCAGCCTCTATCTATGGAGCAAAGGCCTACAACGGCGTTATCCTTGTCACCACGAAGCAGGCTCAGACAGACAAGTTCTCCGTTTCCTACAACGGAGCCTACTCGCTCAATGACCGTTCCATCAAGTGGGAGGACAACATCATCAGCGATGGTCTCGAGTGGACGAAGGCATTCTATGAATTCTATGCGGGTGACTCTGTGACTCCGAACTCTCCAGGTAACCTTCCGGCCAAAATCAATACTTTCGAAGCCGGTACCGATTTTCTCGAAAGATATCAGGCAAGAAGAGACGCAGGCAACACTGAGATCTACGATGTTTACAACAAAGGTTATGCTTACTACGGCAGCACCAACTGGCTTGAGGAGTTCTACAAGAGACAGACTTCCGCTACCACCCACGACATCAGTGTCCGCGGTTCTTCAAAGAAGATCAACTACTCTCTTACAGGCCGTTTCTTCACCCAGGAGGGTCTTTATAAGATCGGAGATGACGAATTCAGCCAGTACAACCTCCGTTCAAAGGTAAAGCTGAACATCACCGACTGGCTCTCTATCGACAACAACACATCTCTTTATCGCTCTAAGCAGAAGCAGTCGATGTTCACCACAGGCTCTGTTCTCGGCAAGCAGATCGACCAGCACGGACAGCCGGTGTTCGTTCCTTACAACGAGAACGGCACCTACACGCTTGCTGCCGCCAAGACAGGTTTCGCTTCATTCATTGACGGTAACACCGGTCAGACTGACAGCGGTCTCAACATCGTCACCACCACCGGTCTCAACATCGACATCTTCAAGGATGTCCTCAAATTCCGCGGAGACTTCTCTTACAAGGCGATCCGCAAATGGAAAGAGCGCTACCGCGCCCCTCTTACTTTCTGGCTTTCTGACAACAGCAGCACTGAATATGTGACACAGGCCAATTCCTACAAGTCCCGCTGGAGCTATGACACTGATTATCTCACTGCCAACGCTTACTTTACATTCACTCCGAAGCTCGGTGAGAAACACGAACTTAACGTAGTGGCCGGATGGAACCTCGAGGACTACAAGTATGACCGTTTCTATGTTCAGAGAAAGGGTATGCTGTTCCCTGACAAGTACCAGTCCTTTGAACTTTTCGATGGCATCGAGAGCACATCGTTCACCCAGGATGACAGCAACTACGGCACGGTAGGTTTCTTCGGCCGTATCAACTACACATTCCTCAGAAGATACATCGTCGAGCTTGCAGGCCGTTACGACGGATCTTCCAAGTTCCCTTCAGCCTCCCGTTGGGGTTTCTTCCCTTCAGCGTCTTTGGGTTGGAGACTTTCAGAGGAGCCTTGGATGAAGTGGTCTAAGAATTGGCTTGACAACTTCAAGCTCCGCGCCAACGCCGGTTCCCTCGGAAACGGTTCCATCGGCTCATACTCTTTCCTTGAGACAATGGGGCTGTCCAAGAGCGGACTTCTTTTTGACGGCACTTATGTGAACTACACATCCATTCCTTCACCTATCCCTACATCCCTTACCTGGGAGACCGTGACCACCTATGACCTCGGTATTGACGCTGACTTCCTCAGAAGCAGGCTCTCGTTCTCGGGAGACATTTATCTGAAGGACACCAAGGACGTCATCACCGCCGGTCCTCAGCTTCCTGACGTGTATGGAGCTTCCTCGCCTTCGGGCAACTACGCCAGGTTCCAAGATAAAGGTTGGGAGTTGACTCTCTCCTGGAGGGACGCTTTCAATGTGGGCGGAAAGGATCTTACCTATGGCATCAAGGCCAGCGTCTGGGACACAAGGACCTGGGTTAAGGAGTACACCTCTCTTGACGGTAACATCCTCGGCCTCTATCCTGGCAAGGAGCTTGGTGAAATCTGGGGATTCCGTACAGACGGCATCTTCCGTGACAATCAGGAGGCTCTGAGCTGGTCCAAGGACTCATTCCACAAGAACGGTTCCAACTTCGTGGAGTACGCCGGTGACCTTAGGTTCATCGATGTCAACGGTGACGGTGACATCAACTATGGAAAGGGTACGCTTGACGACCACGGCGACCTCGAAAGAATCGGTAACCAGGCTCCAAGGTATCAGTTCGGTCTCAACCTCGATTTCAACTGGAACGGAATCGGTCTCAGTATGTTCTTCCAGGGTGTAGGCCATCGTGACTGGTATCCTGACTCAGAGACAGGCTTCTTCTGGGGTTCTTACAACAGACCTTATTCTCCTTATCTCCAGAAATCACAGACAACGGACTATGCTGTCGTTGATTACAGCACAAGCAACTGGGTTGTCACCAACTATGACGACAATCCTTACTGGACACGTCGTGTCGCCTACGCCTCCAACCGTAACGTAGGACCTCTCTCTTGGGAGAATGACCACTACATCCAGAATGTCGCATATATCCGTCTTAAGAACCTTACCATTGATTACACTCTCCCTAAGAAAGTTGTCAATAAGGTTCATATCCAGAATGTCAAGTTCTACGTGACAATGGAAAACCTCTTCACCTGGTCTCCTATGTTCAAGCACACCAAGATGTTTGATCCGGAGGTTATCGGTGTCGGTGACACTGACTTCGATTCGGGTTCAGTATCCGCCGGCAATGCCGGATTGGGCGGAGTCGGAGAAGGTTATTCTTATCCTATGTTCAGAACATTCACATTCGGTGTGAACATTACCCTTTAACAGATTGTAGATTATGAGAAATATTTTTAGAATACTTGTTGGCGCGGCTGCGTTGCTTGCGACTGTCTCCTGTGAGGAATTCTTTACTCGAGAGCCGATCAACGAATTCTCGTCCGAAACATATTTCGCCAGCGAGGCGGAGCTTAAGATGTATACGGACGGAATGATCAACTCCTGGATGCCGTCAATGGATGACATCGGCTACTCCGGCGGAAGTGTTTACAATGACCTTATCGCCACGAAAACTTCAACTGACTACTATCGTCCAGGCATTTGGGATGCCACGAAGCAGGGCGGTTGGTCCTGGACTTTCGCAAGAAGGGTAAACTATATGCTCGAGCATATGTCCAATGCCAAGAGTAAGGTCACAGAGCCTGTGTACAACCACTATGAGGGTGTGGCCAGATTCTGGAGAGCCTATTACTATGTCTCAAGAATCAACACTTTCTCTGACGTTCCTTGGCTTGACAAGGTTCTTGACCCTACTGACACCACCGCTCTTTACGCACCTCGTGACGACCGTGAGTTTGTCTATCACAACGTGGTCGAGGACTTGAAGTTCGCCTGCGCGAACTGCCTCGGTGATTCCAAGTACAACACTGACGGACGCGTGTACATCAATAAGTGGGTTGCCCTTACTTATGCTTCACGTTTCTTCCTCTATGAGGGTACTTTCAGAAAGAACCACTCTGTCAACCCGGCCACCAACCAGCCTTGGAACAACAAGTACGAGACAGCTGACGAGCTTATCCGTCTTGCCGCCGATTGCGCGGAGGAGGTCATCAAGGATGGCGGCTTCTCTCTTCACAACAACTACTCGGAGTTGTTCATCAGCCCTGTTCTCAAGAAGAACGAGGTGATCTGGGGACGCTCTTACAGCGAGGAACTCGGTGTCCGTCACAACCTTACCCGTTACTTCAACTCCAATACTCTCGGACAGCAGTATTCCGGAACCAAGTTCCTTGTCCGCCAGTATCTGAAGACTGACGGTACGCCTGTCCTTACCGGAGAACAGACCATCAATGAAGAGTTCGCCGGACGTGACGCCAGACTTTCCGCTACTGTTCTCGGCCCTGAGCGTAAGTACATTGATAAGTCTGGCAGCCTGGTTCCTCAGCCACTGGACTTTACGTCTTGCAAAACAGGTTATATGCTTGTCAAGTGGTGTATCCCGGACGATAAGAATTTCCAGAACTCCATTGACAACAACTCCCTTCCTATCCTCCGTTATGCTGAGGTTCTCCTCAACTATGCCGAGGCCAAGAAGGAGCTTGGTGAGATGACAGAGGAAATCTGGAACAAGACCATCGGTGCTCTACGTGAGCGTGCCGGAGTCAAGAACATCTATCCTCTCAACGCCGGATATGTAGAAGACAAGTGGCTCAAGGAGTATTACACCGCTTCCGACCTCAAGTATCGTCCGAATCTCGACAACATCGACATCGAGATCCGCCGCGAGAGAGTCACCGAGCTTACTCTTGAGCAGGGTATGCGCGCTTCCGACCTCTATCGTTATAATCAGGCCGACCTCATCGAGAAACGTTACGAGCATCAGGGCTGGCCGGGTCTCTGGGTTACAGCCGACGAGGCCAAGAACGGTTTCGACTTCGCAGGCAAGCACTATACCTTCCCTAAGAGCGGTAATAAAGAAACACAGTATCCTATTACGACCGCCCAGAATTCCAACTGGACATTCGCTCCTGCGGGTGCCGGTTACTATCTCATCTATAACTACAAGCTTGAGTGGCTGGATCATATGTATGCAAGACCTATTCCGGTCTCTGCATCGAACCTTAACCCTAAGCTTGGACAGAACTTCGGTTGGGATTAGTTTGTTACTATGACTGCGAAAAATCTTTTGTTCAATCACTTATCAGCTGCGGCCGTCATTGTTATGATGATGGCCGTCGGCTGTGGTAAGGACACCCCGGACCCGGAACCGGGCCCGGATCCTGACCCTGATGTACCTGTCTCCGTGACTGAGATCAATGGTACGACCATCAGCGAGGGGAACAACCTTGTCGGACTCATTTCTGATTCCAAGACAGGAAAGGGAATCCCTGGCGTTCCCGTTACCGACGGGTACACCTTCACGGTCACGGATGGCAACGGTGTTTATCAG
The DNA here is from genome assembly GCA_964458425.1 of uncultured Muribaculaceae bacterium. Taxonomy (GTDB): domain Bacteria; phylum Bacteroidota; class Bacteroidia; order Bacteroidales; family UBA932; genus Cryptobacteroides. The sequence continues at coordinate 25,354 of CAYWIW010000018.1, read as the reverse complement.
ATGGAGGCCAACAGGTATTGCCGCAAGGTGTATTATTCCCTCCCATCAGGTTACCAGACCAATCTTGACGGCACCAATCATCTTCCGGAGTTCTTCTCCACGAAGGCGATTGACCGCACCAAAGTCAACCGTAATGACTTTGTGCTTACTCCTACGGCACAGGACGAGACCAACTTCACACTCGTTATGATAGGTGATCCGCAGTGCCGTACAGAGAGTGATGTGCAAAGGTATGTCAAAGAGACTATTCCCGACATCCAGAGCCAGTTGAATTCGGATAAGGCAAGGTTCGCCCATCCGTATGCGATTACTCTCGGGGATATCACGTTCGATTACACTACAAGGTGGGATCCGATGCGGGCTTCGATGTCGAATGTGAAGCTGGAGGACGGCTCTTATCTGCCTTTCTATCAGTGTATAGGCAATCACGACCACGATGCCGCCGAGGCGAACGACTACAAGGCGACCGATAATTTCTTCAATTATTTCGGCCCTACCGACTATTCGTTCAACATCGGAAAGGCTCATATCATCGTTATGGATGATGTGGCTGTGACATCGACAAAGTCTTCTTCCTCAAGTAATTCCGGCAAGACCTGGCAGTACAACGGCGGCCTTACTGCCGCTCAGTACAAATGGCTTGTCGAGGATCTCAGCTATGTCCAGAACAAAGAGGACAAAGTTGTCTTTTTCTGTGCGCATATTCCTTTCCGCGGTGGCGCGGCCAACGGCGGCGGAGCTTCCGTGAGCACGGATATGCATTATGCCGAGGTGCTCAAGCTTTTGACAGACTTCAACGAGGCCCATATAATGATCGGCCATACGCATTACAACCAGAATTGGATTCACGCCAAGTATAAGTGCAAGGGTGGCCAGCCGATTTACGAACACGTTCACGGCGCTGCCTGCGGAGCCTGGTGGAGCAGCAACTCTACCGTCATCGGCGGACCTAACGGTTATTCCGTCTATGAGGTCAAAGGCAATTCGGTTCACAATTGGATAAGCAAGGGTGTCAATCATCCGGAGTCTTACCAGCTCAGAGTCTATGACGGAGACCAGACCTATACCGGTTCTAAGGGGTATAAGTACAATTGGTACAATACCTCCAATAAGGGAGGCTCCTCCAGCATAGTCACAAGGGGTAATGCTTCTTTCAAGAATTCCTTTGTGGTGGAAATCTTTGATGATGACGACAGGAACTGGCAGGTAGAGTTCTATCAGAACGGTGCGAAAGTGGGCAATTTCACGAGAGTCGCCAACGGACAAAGCGCCAACGTCTGCGTCGCATCCTATTATTTCAACGAGCTTGGCAAGAATTCCACAACCTGGTCGTCCAGAACCGCCAGCCATTATTGGTATTTCAAGCCGGCTTCAGGCAATCCTTCCTCCGAGAGCGATTGGGAGGTCAGAGCCACAAGGACGATTCCGTCAAGCGGCTACACTACCACATTCATCCGCGCTGACTTGACAACCGACTACTCTGAGTTCTGATATGCTGCCGTAAGCAGTCTTCATTGCTTTCAGTAATCAATACGGTGGCAAGTAGCCATACGGTAATCCCCGGATGCTTGGTTAAGTGTCCGGGGATTTTTATTTACCTGTAAGTTATTGTCCTTGAGATGTCCGAGCTGAGGATTCCGGCCTTGGAGAGGTACTCTGTCCGTCTGATCCAGTTGCCTTTGGAGTCGTACTCGTACTTGTAGATGTTCTCTTCACCCTGAACAATCCGGGGATCCCATCTCAGGTTTCCGTCTGTTGTAAGCAGGACGTTCACACACTTGGACGGCAGCCCTTTCTCGTTATACTCTATCGAGATGTCAGTGTTGTCCGACGTGATTCGGAGAGGCTTGTCTTTACTAAGGTAGACATATTCGGCCGTGCCTATCAGAGAGTCTTCCGGAGACTTTACAACCTCCCGGCGCGTCATCCCGTCCCAAGTGCTCTCGCTGATGGTTTCGAGCGCTCCTTCGCTGTAGAAGACCGTCTTGACAATATGCTTCCCGTCGTTCTCGTGTTCCCAGCGGCAATCCTCTTCGTTGGCCTCGCCTAAATGGATGCACAGGCTGAGAAAATCCCCTTTGTAGGTGTATCTGTACTCGCCGATTTCTTCTCCGGACATATCGGCCTCCCAGATGTTTGTGACACGCCCTTTGGAGTCATATTCATACTTTGTTGAGAAAAAGACCGAACTGTCCGGAGCGTAGTTCGTGACCCTTGTCAGCAGGCCTTTCGGAGAGAATTCCGCAAGGTGGCTGCCCTCATCCCCTTCTCCGTAGTTGATGGTCGTCCTGACTGACTCTATGTCCCCGACAAGGCCGAATCTCTCAAGGCTGTCAGTGGAGGAAGAGCCTCCGCATCCCGAAATGACGGCGCATAATCCCGCTCCAAGGATTGATAACAATGATGAATGACGATTCATATTACTGATGGATATAATCAATACCCGCACAACCGGCTGCGTGTCATTTCTGCCAGTCGCGGCAAACGGTTCGAGCGGGTGTTGATTGTCTTTGGTTTACGGCTTCTTAGAAGTCTATTGCCGCCCGCATCTCCGGAACGGTCTCTGAGAGGGTCATTCCTTTTCTATAGATTCCGGCGGTGCCTCCTACGAATATGTCGGCTCCCATCTCGGCCATAAGGTGCGCCCTCTCCTTGCTGACGCTGCCGTCTACGCTGATAAGGATGTTCTCGTGGCCTTTGCTGTCAAGGAAGCCGCGCATTTGGGCAACCTTGTCCATAATTCCCTCCACCATCTTGGCTCCGGAATATCCCGGATGCACGAGCATAAGGGTGACTGTGTCAAGGATGTCAAGATAAGGCTCCACTGACTCGACAGGGGTCTCCGGATTAACCGCAAGGCCGAAGAGTCCTCCCTCTTCGTGGACTTTTCCGGCGATTCCGCGGATGTCTTTGTCAATCTCCACGTGGATAGAGACTATGTCTCCTTTCCTTGTCGTGAACTTGTCGATGACAAGCTCCGGATCCTCCATCATCAGATGTACGTCCACAGGGAGAGGGGATGTTTTCTGGAAAGCCTTGATCATATCCGGACCGAATGTCAGGTTCGGGACGAAATGCGCGTCCATCACATCCACGTGCAGCATATCAATCTTGTTTTCCTCGAGCGCCTTGATGTCCTGCCCCAGATTCATCAGGTCAGAACACATCACTGAGACTGAAATGTATCTTTTACGTGCCATTCTTTATTTAAATTATTTAGTTTATTGAATTGTCCATTCCGCGCCGTCCTTTGTGTCCTTGACGGTGATGCCGAGAGCCTTGAGGTGGTCGCGGATGGCGTCGCTGGCGGCCCAGTCCTTGGCGGCCTTGGCCTTTGAACGCTCTTCCAGAACCATTTCCATCAGTCCTGAGACTATCTCCTGGCTTCTGCCGGATTCAGCCGCCGCCTCATCCCTCAGTCCGAGCACACCGAACACTATGTCATCGAAAAGCCGGAGCAGAGTCTCCAGGTCACCCTCGCCGGCTTTAAGCTCACCGGCCTTCACGGAGTTGATGAAGCGGACTGCGTCGAAGATGTGCGACAGGGCTATCGGAGTGTTGATGTCATCGCAGAGAGCCTCATAGACACTCTCGAATATGCCTTTTATCTCTTCCGAGCAGGCCGGGCAGGTGTCGGGGGCAACTGAGCTTATGAACTCGCCGTACTGCATCGCATCCGCAGGATTTCCTTCCGTTCCCTTTGACGTGTCATTGATTCCGGCGGCGGAGGCCATCGCCCGCAGATCCTTGTAGGCCTGCATTACTCTCTTCAGCCCCTTTTCGGCTGCCTGAAGCGCCTCGTTGCTGAAATCCAGCGTACTGCGGTAGTGGGCCTGAAGAATGAAGAAACGGACCGTCATCGGCGAATATGCCTGGGCAAGTTTTTCGTGCTGTCCGCTGAAAAGCTGCGGCAGGGTTATGAAATTCCCGAGGGATTTGCCCATCTTCTGACCGTTGATGGTGATCATATTGTTGTGTACCCAGTAGTGGACACCTTGTGTATGGCGGCTTGCCACGTTCTGGGCGATCTCACATTCGTGGTGAGGGAACATCAGATCCATCCCGCCACCGTGGATGTCAAACTCGTTGCCAAGGTATTTCTCGCCCATCACGGAGCATTCCAGATGCCATCCCGGAAATCCCTCGCTCCAAGGACTCGGCCAGTGCATAATGTGCTCGGGCTCGGCTTTTTTCCATAGGGCGAAATCGTAAGGGGCCTTCTTGTCCCCCTGTCCGTCCAGATCTCTCGTGCCCTCGCGCGTGTCGTCAAGGGTGCGGCCTGAAAGAATCCCGTAGTGGTGGTCGTTGTTGTACTTCTCCACGTCGAAATAGACTGAGCCGTTGGAAATGTATGCATAGCCGGCGTCGAGAATCTTTCGGACAGTCTCTATCTGTTCGATGATGTGTCCCGAGGCCCTTGGCTCGATTGACGGTGGAGCCACGTTAAGCTGCCGCATCGCCTCGTGGTAGCGGAAAGTATAGGTCTGCACAACCTCCATAGGCTCAAGCTGTTCCAGCCTGGCTTTCTTGGAGATTTTGTCCTCGCCCTCATCCGCGTCGTGTTCAAGATGACCAACGTCGGTTATGTTGCGCACGTAGCGTACCTTGTAGCCCAGATGCCTGAGCAGCTTGAACAGGATGTCGTAGGTGATTCCCGGGCGGGCGTGTCCGAGATGAGCCTCGCCATAGACGGTAGGCCCGCAGACGTACATCCCCGCGTGCCCCGGCTGGATCGGCGTGAAAAGCTCCTTTTTCCTTGTGAGAGTATTTGTCAAAAATAGATTTCTCATATTCCGTAATGTTCTGAATGTCAGTGTCTCGGCCGGATGCCTCAGGCTTTCCGCCCTGTCAGCCTCTCATAGACGGTCTTGTAGGCGTCCCCGATGTGGCCGTTGTCCTTGCGGAAGCGGTCTTTGTCAAGGCGTTCTCCGGTGGCGATGTCCCAGAATCTGGCGCTGTCCGGGGTTATGTCATCGCTCATCACGAGACTTCCGTCAGAGAGATGCCCGAACTCTATCTTGAAGTCAACCAGTGTGATGCCGATTTCCTTGAAGACCGGAGTCAGAATCCTGTTGACCTGCTTTGTCAATGAATATATCCGTTCAAGCTCGTCCTTTCTTACAAGGCCGAGGGCGACGGCGTGGTAGTCGTTGATGATAGGATCGCAGAGGATGTCCGACTTGTAGCATAGGTCATAGACCGGTTCGTCAGGGACGATGCCTTCCTCCAGGCCAAGTCTCTGGGCCATTGAGCCGGCGATGACATTACGCACTATCACTTCCATCGGGATTACGTCCGACTTCCAGCAAACCTGTTCGGTGTCAGAGATTTGCTCGATGAAATGTGTCGGCACTCCGCCCTTTTGCAGCAATCTTGAGATCTCGCAGGAAATCCCGTTGCAGTAGATACCCTTGTCCTTTATCACGGCCTTTTTGATTTTGTTGAAGGCCGTTATCTCGTCAGTGAAATGAATGATCACTTTCCGCGGGTCATCCGTGTCAAAAATCTTGATGGACACACCATCGTGGATTATATTCCTTTTTTCCATCTCTTGTCAAGTAAATGTTCAATTACCGGTAAAGTACCTGACGGCGTTCTCGAACAGTGGCTGCTCCAGGTCCGCCTCGATGTTCTTCAACAGATTCCTCTCGTACCTTTCGCTGTGACCCATCTTGCCCAGAATCTGACCGTTGCGGCTGATGATTCCCTCTATGGCGTAGTATGAGCCGTTAGGGTTGTAAGGCGACTCCATCGTAGGCTCGTCCGTCAGCGGGTCAACGTACTGGAACGCCACCTGGCCGTTGGCGAACAATTCGCGGGCCAGCTCCTCGCTTACCATAAACTTGCCCTCGCCGTGGCTGACCGGGATGGAATACTCATCACCCACGCTCATCCCCTTGAGCCAAGGAGAGTTGACCGAGGCCACACGGGTGGTGACCATCTGGGAGATGTGCCTGTTTATGTCGTTGCGGAACAGGGTAGGCGAGTCCTTGGTCACCTTGCCCGGCTCACCGTAAGGCAGCAGGCCGGACTTCACGAGAGCCTGGAATCCGTTGCAGATTCCAAGAATCAGACCGCCTCTGGCGATCAATCTCTCGATGGCTGATGAGATGTCCTTGTTGTTCAGTACATTGGCGATGAACTTGCCGCTTCCGTCCGGCTCGTCTCCGGCAGAGAATCCGCCGCTTAGCATCAGAATCTGGCACTCGTCGATGTTCTTCCTCATCTCGTCTATGGACTCGAACACGTCCTTGTCCGTAAGATTGCGGAACACGGAGGTACGTGTCTCCGCTCCGGCCTTGCGGAACGCCTTTGCCGAATCATAGTCGCAGTTGGTGCCAGGGAACACAGGCAGATAGGCGATGACCTTCTCGACCTTAGGACCGTGGTATTCAAGGTCGGCCTTTTTTGCCTTGAACGGCTTCACGCCCTCCATCCCGTCAGGCCGCGTCCTGAAGAAATCAGGCCCGCTTGTCGACGGATAGACCTTCTCAAAGAGGGAAGCGTTGAAGTCCATCAACTCGAAAATGGCGATCTTCGTCCCGTTGACGCGCACATTGCCGTCATCTCCGGCGGTCACCGTTCCGATCTCTATGGCGTTCTCGAAATCAAGTGCGCAGCCGTCTGTCTCCACCACAATCGAACCGTAGCTCAGGCTGAACAGCTCCTCCTCGGAAAGCTTCACGTCGAATCCGAAAGCGTTGCCGAAACTCATCTTGCAAAGCGCCTCGGCGACACCGCCGAATCCCACAGCCCACGCCGCCACGATGGTACCGTCGCTGATTTTATCCTGAATGTAATTCCAGTTCCTCTTGAGCTGCTCTGTGTCAGGCATCCTGTCGGCAAGCGGAGTGTGTTTTACCAGATAGAGGCGGTCTCCCTCCCACTTGAACTCCGGAGAAATCACCTTGTCAGCCTTTACCGGAGTGATACCGAACGCGATAAGGGTAGGCGGAACGTGTATAGTACCGCTCTCTGTCTCGAACGAGCCGCTCATCGAGTCCTTGCCTCCGATGGACGCAAGCCCAAGCTCATTCTGCATCTTCAGCGCGCCGAGCAGGGCCGCAGTCGGCTTGCCCCAGACCTTAGGGTCGGCTGTCATCCTTTCAAAATATTCCTGGCAGGAGAATCTCATTGTCTCCCAATGTCCTCCCGCGGCCACGACTTTGCTGCAAGCCTCGATGAACGAATATGCCGCGCCGTGGTAAGGACTCCATTCGCAAAGGTCCGGATTGAACCCGAAAGCCATCATACTGGCCGTGTCGGTGTAGCCGTTGACCGGGAGCTTCTGTACGGAGACCTGTGTCTCTGTCGTCTGAAGCTCTCCTCCGAACGGCATCAGCACCGTAGAGCGTCCGATTGTGGAGTCGAACATCTCTATCAGGCCTTTCTGGCTGGTCACGTTGGGATCCAGGAGGTTGGCGAACATCTTTTCCTTGAGGTTTCTGCCCGGAACGTCGCGCAGGAAAGGATTCCTGTCCTCGACCGCTCCGACGGTGGCCTTGGAGTAGTGCTTGGCCCCGGCGCTGTCGATGAACGCCCGGCTCAGGTCTACAACCGGCTTTCCGGCGTAGAACATCCTCATCCTGGCCGTGTCGGTGACATCGGCGACGTGGGTCACTTCGATGTTCTCGGAGTGGCAGAGCCTCTTGAATTCCTCCTCGTCCTTCGCCTCCACAACGACGGCCATCCTTTCCTGTGACTCGCTGATGGCCAGCTCGGTGGGATTCATTCCGCTATATTTTACCGGAACACGGTCGAGGTAGATGTCCAGCCCGTCGGTAAGCTCACCGATGGCGACACTCACTCCTCCGGCTCCGAAGTCGTTGGATTTCTTGATCAGTCTGGTGACCTCAGGTCTTCTGAAAAGTCTTTCAAGCTTTCTCTCCTCAGGAGCGTTGCCCTTCTGTACCTCGCTGCCGCAAGTCTCAAGGGACTCCTCCGTGTGTTCCTTTGACGAGCCGGTGGCTCCTCCGATTCCGTCGCGTCCCGTGCGTCCTCCGATCATCAGGACGACATCTCCCGCCGCCGGGCTTTCCCTTCTGACATCATCGGCCTTCACGGCTCCGACCACGGCTCCGACCTCCATTCTCTTGGCGGTGTAGCCGTTGTGGTATATCTCGCGCACGTGTGTCGTGGCAAGTCCTATCTGGTTGCCGTAGGATGAATACCCCTGCGCGGCTTTCTTCGTGATGACCTTCTGCGGGAGCTTGCCCGGAATGGTCTCGCCGACTGGCTTGTAGATGTCTCCGGCTCCGGTGACACGCATCGCCTGGTAGACGTATGAACGTCCCGAGAGCGGGTCGCGGATCGCTCCGCCGAGACAGGTCGCGGCTCCTCCGAAAGGCTCGATCTCCGTAGGATGGTTGTGTGTCTCGTTCTTGAACATCAGCAGCCACCTCTCCGTCTGTCCGTCCACGTCGACATCGATGAAGATGCTGCAGGCGTTGTTCTCCTCGCTGACCTCCATATCGTCAAGCAGGCCTTTCTTCCTGAGGTATCTGGCTCCAATGGTTGCCATATCCATCAGGTTAAGCCCCTTTTTCTCCCTGCCGGTCTCGGAGCGCATCTTCAGATAAAGGCTCATCGTGCCTTCGATGTCCTCCTTGATGAAAGAATCCTCGATGTCGATGCTTTCCAGTTCGGTTGTGAATGTGGTGTGCCGGCAGTGGTCACTCCAGTAGGTGTCCAGAATCCTAAGCTCCGTCTCGTTCGGATCCCTGCCCTCCTTGGTGAAATAGCTTACTACCTCGGCGAGGTCGTCGGCGTTCATAGCCAGCCCCATTTTCCTGCAATACGCTTTCAGCTCGTCTCCGCGGAGATTCCTGAACCCTTCCAGCTCCGGGACCGGCCTGACTGACGCAAGCTCTGTGTCGGCCAGCCTGCCGAGATCCTTTGTGCGGGACTCCACAGGGTTTATGTAGTAGTGGCGTATTTTCTCAAGTGTCTCCCCGGAGGCGTCGGAATCGACAATCAGGAGCTTGGAACTCTTGATGCTGATTTGGGCCGAAGGTTCGATGAGGTGGACGCAGTCCACGGCTGAGGCCGCTCTCTGGTCGAATTGGCCGGGCAGGTACTCCACGGCGATGTACTTCGCCCCCTCAAGGTCGATGCTGTCTGTGACAGAGTCAGTCACAATCTCCCCGAAGACGCTGTAGCGGCTCTTTTCCAGAAGTTCGGGCGTGAATCCGAACAAGTCATAAACATTAAGCAGCCGAAGCGTTTTCAGCTCCAGCTGCAGATTCTCGTTGAGCTCAGCGAGAAGACTTTTGGCCTCCACTTGAAACTCAGGGTGTTTCTCCACGAAAATGCGGTAATTGGACATCTTTGCAAGTTCTGTTTAACTTATCATTGGCAAGCTGGCAATTTCAATTCACGTCGGAACACAAGTTGCCAGACTATCGCAAAGTTAGCCTTTTAACCTCACATTTCCAACCACTGGCTGAAGAATCGCCATATTTCGGAGCACGTGTCCATATCCTTTTCGGCCCAGGTATGGCCGCCGCCGTCCACTTTGTAGAACCAGACCTCTGTGGGCTTGCCTCCTTTCTCCGCCGGCTTTCCACCCTTGAACTGATAAAGGGTGACCTGATTGCAGCCCTCCCTACGGGGAAGTTCGGTGACATATTCCTCTGTGCAGCCGTTGACCGCGATGATTCTGGCCACGGAAGCCGGAACAGGGAGATATGCGCCCCATCCGCCCTTGTTCTCAGGGTCGCCAAGCCACTCGGAGACCCTGTCCTCCGTCCCGTGGACTTCCATAAACGGAACAGGATGCCTGTAGGAATATTCCTTCTCCATCCATCCGAGCTGCAATCCGGCGATGGAAGCCATTGCCTTGAAAGCCTTGGGCGCTCTCATCGCGGTCAGATAGATTATGTCACCTCCGTTCGACATTCCGGTCAGGAACACGTTCTTGCCGCTCAGGCCGAATCTCTTTCCGACCTCCTTTGACAAGGCGATGAGGAATCTGACGTCATCGGTCTTCATCCCTTCCTGCGAGATGTAGCGCACGTTCCAGCCGGTCTTTCCTTTCGGAGCCTTGATTCCTTGCGGATAGCAGACCGCGAATCCGTTCTTGTCGGCGACATCCATCATTGCCTTTTTCCCCTTGAGGGCGGATCCTCCGTAGCCGTGGAGGACAATCACAAGCGGAGCGCCGGACTTCAGCCCCTGCGGCCGGTAGAGGTAATATTCCCTCTCCAGCCCCTGGTTCATCATCGTGAACCTCTCGCACCTTTCCTTCACTCCGGCCTCTTTTTGAGCGGCCCGGACACTTCCGCCCAGGTCGCCCGACCCTATCGGCGCCAGAAAGCCCGCTGCGGCGAGCAGGACGGAAACAATCGTTGACAGTAGCATATCGGATTGTCTGTTTTATGAATATCCTCCCGTCGCAAAAGGCGGGAGGATTCGGTTATTACATTGATTTGTAATTACTTGGCTTTTGCAAACTATTTGTTCTCGGCGGCCTCTACAGCCTTGAAGTAGCGGTAGGAGTTCACCTTAAGCTCACCGGCGGCAGGCTCGTCGAGCACAACTACGCCGTTCTCGTGAAGCTGAAGAGCGGAGAGGGTGACGTAGTGGCTTACAGGGCCTTCCACGGCATCCTTGACAGCCTTGGCCTTCTTGCCTCCGAACGCGAGGATGAGAACCTCCTTCGCACCGCAGACAGTGGCGACACCCACTGACATAGCCTGCTTAGGAACCTTGTTCACATCGTTCTCGAAGAAGCGTGAGTTCACCTCAAGGGTGTCCTGGGTGAGGGTCATCACCCTTGTCCTGGAATTGAGTGAGGAGAATGGCTCGTTGAACGCGAGATGTCCGTCCTCGCCGACACCACCGAGGAACAGGTCGATTCCGCCGGCGGCCACGATGGCTTTCTCGTAGTCCTCGCACTCCTTGGCAAGGTCAGGGGCGTTGCCGTTGAGGATGTGGATGTTCTCGGCAGGAACGTCAACCTTGTCGAAGAAGTTCTTGTGCATAAAGCTGTGGTAGCTCTCAGGGTGGCTTTCAGGAAGTCCCACATATTCGTCCATATTGAATGTGATGACATTCTTGAAGGAAACCTCTCCGGCCTCGTACATCCTGACGAGTTCCGCATACACGTCCAGTGGGGTGGAGCCTGTAGGAAGTCCAAGGATGAACGGTGTGTCGGTCTTCTCGGCCTTTGCCTTGATGGCGGCTACGATGTGATGGGCTGCCCAAACGGAGCCTTCTTTCTTGGTGTCTCTGATGATTACTTTCATAATATGTATGATTTTAAACTATTTACTTTAATCTGAGGAAAACCTCGATGGCCTGGTACTCGGCCATTCCAAGCTCGTTGTAGAGTCTCGCGGTGTTCTGCGTGCGCTCCTCGGCTCTCTGCCAGAACTCCCTCGGGTCGTCTCCCGGGAACGGAACGATGTCTTTCTGTGAAAGGTGACGGAAGATGGCGTGGCGCTTCTCGATAAGCTCGTCCGGGCTGAGCGGAACGGCCATATCCACCCTCCACAGCTCCCACTCCATCCAGGCCCCTCTGTAAAGCCAGATCGTGGTGTCGTTCAGCCAGTCGTTGCCTTCCTCCTTGAGCTGCTCGATGGCCTCGAGGGCGGCCTCGGTGCAGACCCTGTGGGTTCCGTGAGGGTCGGCGAGGTCTCCGGCCATATAGATCTGGTCAGGGCGCAGCTTGACAATCAATGCCTTGATGATGTCAAGATCCACCTGCGTGCGAGGAAGCTTTGTCACACCGCCGGACTCGTAGAACGGCAGGTTGAGGAAGTGTACGTTGGTCTTGTCGTTCAGACCGAAGCTCCTGTCAGCCCCGCGGGCCTCGCTGCGGCGGATCGCCGCCTTGATGTCCAGAAGCTCCCTTGGCTCAGGCTCGCCGGGTCTCTTGGAGTCGATGATCTTCTTCACCTCGTCGAACCTGTCGCCGAATCCGAGCTGTGAGGCCGCGTCCATATGCTGGAGAACCACGTCATCGTGGACGGCAAGGTCTCCGGAAGTCTCGTAGGCGACGTGCACGTCGTGTCCCTGGTGGACAAGGCGGATGAATGTGCCGCCCATTGAGATCACGTCGTCATCCGGGTGAGGGGAGAAGATGAGCACCTTCTTAGGGAACGGAGTGGATTTGACAGGCCTTGTGGTGTCGTCGGCGTCCGGCTTTCCGCCCGGCCATCCTGTGATGGTGTGCTGGAAGTCGTTGAATACATCTATGTTGATCTTGTCGAACGGCCCGTAAAGCTCGATAAGCTCTCCGAGGAAGTTCTCAAGGTAGTCTTGCTGTGTGAGCTTCAGGATCGGCTTGTGGACTTTCTGGCAGAGCCATACCACAGCCTTGCGGATGAGTGTGTTTGTCCACTGGCAAGGGCCGACCATCCAAGGGGCGACAAGCCTTGTCAGCATTGAGGCTGACATCTCGTCAGTGAAGAAAGTGATGTTGTCGTGTCCCTGAAGCCAGGATGCCGGGCAGGAGGAGTCGATGTCTCCCTCGACCACCCTCTTTACAACCTCGGCCTTGTCCTCTCCCCAGGCCATAAGGATTATCCTGCGGGCGCTCATCATCGTGCCGATGCCCATTGTGATGGCTGTCTTCGGGGTGACGTTGATGTCGCCGTTGAAATTGCGGGCCTGTCTCTTCCTTGACTGGTAGGAGAGCGGAACGGTGCGCGTGCGGCTCCTTTCGGCCGAACCGGCCTCGTTGAATCCGATCTGGCCGCCTTCGCCTACGCCCATCACGAGCAGGTCAAGGCCTCTCGCGATTTTCTCGAACTCGGCGCAATAGTCTGACACTTCGTCTTTTGTGACAGTGCCGTCAGGAATATGCACGTTCTCTTTCCTGACATCCACATTGTCAAGGAACTCGGCGTGCAGCCTGTGGTTGCGGCTCTGCACGGAGTCGCTGCCGCAAGGGTAGTACTCGTCAATAGAGAACACCTCTACATTGGCGAAAGAGACTTTGCCTTCCTTGAACCGCTCCGTCAGGTTGGTGTAGAGGGTCACAGGAGTGCCGCCGGTCGTGAGACCGAGCTTGAAAGGACGAGGAAGCGCGGCTTTCTCGTGGTCGTTGATGGCCTTTACGATGATGTCGGCCACTTTTTCGCTTCCGATTGCGGAGTCATCGGAAATCTCGGTGGTGATTTTCTCGTATGAGTGGAGAATGCTCTTCGGCAGGTTCTCCTCAATCAGTCCACCATCCTTTGGTAAAGAAAAGTGCTTCATTTTTTGAGCTTTATATTTCGTTGTATATGATATGTTTCGCTGTCCGTTTCCGGACTTAAGCTCTATGTGGCCTCCGCGGGTCTGCGACCGGCGGACACCGCGCGGAATCACTACAATTTGGATGCCGCGACACTGAACGTGTCACCGTGTTCCAGATCACCGTACTCAAGTCCGCGTCTGAGCCAGGAGTAGCGCTGCCTGGCTGTCCCGTGGGTGAACGACTCCGTCACCACATAGCCCTGCGCTTTCTTCTGAAGATAGTCGTCCCCGATCTTGGATGCGCATTCCAGCGCGTTCTCAATGTCTCCCTTCTCCAGCGAGCCGAACCTTCTGTCGTCGTTCATCGCCCAGACCCCGGCGTAGTAGTCCGCCTGAAGCTCAAGCCTGACGCTTATGGCGTTGGCCTCGGCCTTGCCGACCCTGTTCATCTGCTGGTGGGCCTGTCCGAGCGTGCCGAGGAGGTACTGGACGTGATGTCCTACCTCGTGGGCTATCACGTAGGCATAGGCGAGGTCTCCATCGGCTCCGATCTGCCTTTTCATCGATGTGAAGAAGCTGAGGTCGATGTAGACGCTCTGGTCCGCGGAACAGTAGAACGGCCCTGTCGATGAGCTGGCCGCCCCGCACCCGGAGGTGGTGGCACCGGAGTAAAGCACCATCTTCGGAGGATCGTATTCGTAGCCGTATTTTGCGAATATCGCTGTCCAGACATCCTCTGTCCCGGCAAGGATCTTCTTTGCGAACGAGGCAAGCTCCTGTTCTTCCGCCGAGAATCCGGCTGTCCCGTCAGCCTGTTCTGTCCCCTGGATTGAGGACACTCCCTCCAGCACGGTCGAAGGATCCCCGCCCAACAGCATCACTATCAGCGCTATCACGATGGTTCCGCCCAGGCCGAACCCGGCCTTGGCTCCTCTTCCCATTCCTCTCCTGTCATCTACATTGGTGCTTTCGCGTCTTCCGTCAAGATTCATAATCCTAAATCAAGCAAGCCGGCAACCGCCTGCCTTATAATTCGTTGGCTCGCGTCCGTGGAACATTGCCGGTCTGAATCGCGTGCGTCAGCCCCGCTTGCTTCCGCTTCGGTGCGGAATGAAGATGTCGTCTTGCGAATTCTGGACGTGAGGTCATAATTGTGTGGTATGGTCCTAAAACTTTACAAAGATAGCAGATTTTTGTAAGAAGCGGTTAAAAAGTTTGCCGAGGTGGAAATCTTTCATTTATTCAAAACAAGAATGGAATTTTTCTTTGGAATATCGGTGGAAAATCAATACCTTTGTAACCCTGTGCGAGTCGTATCGCCCGCTTGCGGCGCGGGACACTCCTGCGGAAAGTCTGCTTGAAATGCCCGAATGGCGGAATTGGTAGACGCGTTGGACTCAAAATCCAATGTCCCTTAAAGACGTGCCGGTTCGAGCCCGGCTTTGGGCACCCAACGAAAGTCGGATTGTCAATGTTGACAGTCCGACTTTTTTCGTATATTTGTCAGTAAGATGGTTCCGGAATGCTTTGATGCAAGGCTCCGGACATCGCAATTAATCGTAAATGATTCTTTAACACGCTATGTACAAGAGAGTTCTGCTAAAGTTGAGCGGGGAGAGTCTGGGTGGTTCCGTGGGAAAGGGGCTTGATCCGGAGAGTCTGCGGAAATATTCAAAGGAAATCGCCAAGGCCGCGAAGGCGGGTTTGCAGATAGCCATCGTCAACGGCGGAGGGAACATATTCAGAGGCCTTCAGGGGCTTGACAAAGGGTTCGACCGTGTCGAGGGAGACCGTATGGGAATGCTTGCCACTGTGATAAACTCTCTGGCACTCAGTCAGTTCATTAAGGACGAGGGCGTGAACGCCGAGGTCTTCTCAGCCACTCCGATGGAGCCACTCGTGCGTTACTACAACCGTGACAACGCAGTCAGGGTGCTGGAGGAGGGGGGAGTAGCCCTTATCGCCGGAGGAACCGGAAGCCCGTTCTTCACAACCGATTCCGGAGCGGCGCTTCGCGCGCTTGAGATCAAGGCCGATGTCGTGCTCAAGGGAACCCGTGTCGATGGAGTGTACACCGCTGACCCTGAGAAGGATCCTACGGCTGTCAAGTACGAGGAACTCACGTTCGACGAGGCTATGGCGAAGCATCTTAAGGTGCTGGATCAGACGGCCTATGCCCTTTGCAACGACGGGAATATGCCTATAATAGTGTTCGATGTGAACGGCGAGGGCAACCTGCTGAGGCTGGTGAACGGCGAAAAGGTCGGGACGCTTGTCCACAAGTAGGGTCCGCCTTAATTTAAAGGTATCAACAGTTAAACAGAATATATTATGCTTACAGACAAAGCTAAAGAAATCATCAGCGGAGTCAGGAAAAAGATGGAAGACTCTGTCCAGTTCCTTGAGGAAGACCTCAAGACCTACCGTGTCGGCAAGGCCAACCCTTCCATTCTGAACAATGTGTCGGTGGATTACTACGGCACTCCGACCCCGGTGTCCCAGGTGGCTTCGGTCACGGTTCCTGACGCAAGGACCATCGCTATCCAGCCTTGGGAGAGGAGTATGATTCCTGCCATCGAGAAGGCTATCCTCAATGCCAATCTCGGCTTCACCCCTCAGAACAACGGCGAGGTCATCCGCTGCCCTGTTCCGCCTCTTACCGAGGAAAGGCGCAAGGAGCTTATCAAGAAGGCCAAGGCTACCGGCGAGAACATCAAGGTGGCTGTCAGGAATGCCCGTCGTGACGGAGTGGACGCTCTGAAGAAGGCCGAAAAGGCCGGAGACTTCTCCGAGGACGTGCGCAAGGAGGGCGAGGACGAGGTTCAGAAGATCACTGACGCCAAGGTAAAGGCCATCGATGAGCTGGTGAATGCGAAAGAAAAGGAGATAATGACTGTATAAAAGTACATTTTCCCGCGTTTTTTACTATCTTTGCGCCGTTATGATGATAAGCACACGATTTTACTCCTTCGGTTTTTATTTCTTTTACCGCGGCAGGTAGAGGACCGGACGGGCGTGCGCTGAAGTATTCAGAACAAAGATAGATGAATATATGGCTGTCCGGTACCTTTCCGGACAGCTTTTTTTATAGACGGACAGAACAAATATGACACGAGTTGCGATACAGGGTTACAGAGGCTGCTTCCACGAACAAGCGGCGAGGGAGTTCTATTCCGCGCGGGCGGAGGAAATCTCCATCGTGGAGTCTCCGACCTTCGACGGGCTGTTCAGGCTGGTCGCCTCTGGTGAGGCGGACGCGGCTGTTATGGCCATCGAGAACACGATTTCCGGAGGGCTCATCCCCAATTTCGAGCTTCTCCGTTCCAATCCCTATAAGATAAAAGGAGAGGTGTATATCCCCATACACCAGAACCTTATGGCTCTTCCCGGTCAGAAGCTCAGTGACATACGGGAGGTTCGGACGCATTATATGGCCATCAACCAGACACGCCGGTATTTCGAGCGCAACTGCCCGTGGATCAAGATGGTTGAGTCGGAAGACACGGCAAAGAGCGCCATTGACATAGCGGCCGGGGGGCTGAAAGGTGTGGGAGCGGTCGCCTCCGAACTCGCCGCTGAACAGAACGGCCTGGAGATTCTTGCCCGCAGCATCGAGACCTACAGGCAGAACTTCACCCGTTTCCTTGTCCTTGACGACTCGGTCATCGTGCCAAGGCGGGAGATCCGCAAGGCCTCGCTCTGTTTCACCCTGCCGCACAAGCCTGGCTCTCTCGCGCAGGTGCTGACGATTCTTTCGTTCTATGAGATGAATCTGACGAGGATCCAGTCGCTGCCGATTCCAGGACAGGAGTGGCAGTACTTCTTCTATGCGGACATAAAGTTCGCTGAATATGGCCGTTATCGCCAGGCGCTCAGGGCCGTCAGGCCTCTGATGGAAGGACTTAACATTTTAGGAGAATACAAATCGATATGATAATCAAACCAGCGGAAAGGACATCGTCTGTCCAGGAATATTACTTCTCCCGCAAGCAGAAGGAGCTTGACGCGCTGAACGCCGAGCGCGCTGCCCGCGGCGAGGACAGGATTATTAATTTAGGTATAGGGGCACCCGACGGAATGCCGCCTCTGGAGGCGATAGAGACCCTTGTCGAGTCCGCCCGCAAACCGGGAAACCACGCCTACCAGAACTACAAGGGGCTGCCTGCGTTGAGACAGGCTTTCGCCGACTGGTACTCTCGCTACTACGGAGTGACCTTGAATCCTGACGGTGGAGTCCAGCCGCTTGTCGGATCCAAGGAGGGAATACTGCTGGTCTCTATGGCTTATGTGAATCCGGGCGACAAGGTGCTTGTCCCGGATCCGGGCTACCCGACCTACACGTCCGCCTCCAGGCTCGTCGGCGCTGAAATCGTCACCTACGACCTGAAGGAGGAAAACCATTGGTGGCCTGATTTCGACGCATTGGAGAAGACTGGTCTTGAGGGGGTGAAAGTGATGTGGACGAATTATCCGAATATGCCGACCGGCGCCAAGGCCACTCCGGAGCTTTATCAAAGGCTGGTGGATTTCGGATTGAAGCATAAGATATTGATAGTGAATGATAACCCATATTCGTTCATCCTTTGTGGAAAGCCGTTGTCTATTTTTGTCGCGGACGGGGCGGAGGAGTGCTGCCTTGAGCTGAACTCTTTGAGCAAGGCACATAATATGAGCGGTTGGAGAATCGGGATGATCGGAGGCTCTCCGGAGCTGATCGCCGAGGTGCTTAAAGTCAAGAGCCAGATGGATTCCGGGATGTTCAAGCCGTTGCAGCTCGCCGCCATAGAGGCGTTGAACCAGGCTCCGGAGTGGTTTGAGGAGCTTAACTTTGAATATGTCCGCAGACGTGTGGCCGCCGGGAGAATCCTTGACACCATAGGAGCTTCCTACGACCGTGACACCGCCGGTCTTTTCCTTTGGGGACGTGTGCCGTCCGCTTGTGCGGCCGATGGGTTGACCGCCGGTGAGGCGGTCTCCCAACGCATTCTGCATCAGGCTGGAGTGTTCATCACTCCGGGTTTCATATTCGGAAAGAACGGCGATGACTACATCCGCGTCTCACTTTGCGCCAAGCCTGAGGTGCTTGAACTTGCGAACAGGAAGATAGAAAGGATGATCGGGTCGTCCCGCAAACAGATAAGACAGACATTATGATAGTAGGAGTAATAGGCCTTGGCCTTATCGGAGGCTCGATGGCCATCGACCTCAAGCGGAGAGGATTCGCCGGGACTGTCCTCGGTGTCGAGACCGATCCGGTGAACACTGCCGCGGCACGTAAGATGGAACTCGTGGACGAGGTGGTGTCTTTTGAGGACTGCGTCCGCCGCAGTGATGTCACGGTGGTTGCCATCCCGGTCGGTTCGGCTGTGAGGATGCTG
This sequence comes from uncultured Muribaculaceae bacterium, assembly GCA_964458425.1. GTDB lineage: Bacteria > Bacteroidota > Bacteroidia > Bacteroidales > UBA932 > Cryptobacteroides. The sequence continues at coordinate 6,794 of CAYWIW010000018.1, read as the reverse complement.
CCCAGGATACTCGACATATTCAATGAGGAGGGTAATGGAAAGAAGATTGTGATCGACACTTGCTCCACCAAGAGCAACGTGGTGCGGGCTGTCCGTTATCATCCTGTGCGACGGCGTTTTGTGGCGACCCATCCGATGGCCGGCACTGAATATTCCGGGCCTTGGGCTGCTATGCCGAACCTTTTTGACGGACGTGCCTGCATATTCGCCGACACCGAGGAATCCGACCCGCAGGCGGTAAAGGTCGCGGAGGAACTGTACGACACACTGAATATGCGTCCTATTTATATGAACGCCGACAGCCACGACATCCACACGGCCTATGTCTCGCACATCTCTCACGTCACTTCATTCGCCCTTGCGCTTACGGTTCTGGACAAGGAAAAGGACGAGAAGCACATCTTTGACCTTGCGTCCGGAGGATTTTCCTCCACGGTGCGGCTTGCCAAGAGTTCGGCCGAGATGTGGACTCCTATTCTTGAGCAGAACAGGGACAATGTGCTGCGAGTCATTGACACATACCTGGACAAGATGAGGCTTTTCCGTGATGCGATAGCTGACTACGATGGCGGACGGATCACCGAACTAATCCGCAAAGCAAACAGAATTAAAAAGATTATTAGATAGTTATGGAACGTACACTTGACATCATCCCCGTTTCCGAGTGGGGATTCTTCGACGAGAGCATTCCCCCTCTCGTCATAGCCGGCCCTTGCAGCGCCGAGTCCGAGCTACAGGTTATGATGACGGCCAAAGGCCTTGCTGAATTCGGCATCCACGTTTTCCGTGCCGGAATATGGAAGCCTCGCACTCATCCCGGATCTTTCGAGGGTGTCGGCACTCCCGGGCTTAAATGGCTTCAGAAGGTCAAAAGCGAGTTCGGAATGAAAGTCTGCACTGAGGTGGCCAGCGAGAAACACGTCTATGAGTGTCTGAAATATGGTGTCGATATGGTCTGGATCGGGGCGCGTACCACGGCCAATCCGTTTCTCGTGCAGGAGATTGCCGAGGCTTTGAGGGACACGGACATCCCTGTTCTTGTGAAGAATCCGGTCAATCCGGACATCGATCTGTGGGTTGGTGCGCTGGAGAGGCTCAACAGGGTGGGTGTCAGGAAATTAGGAGTAATCCACCGAGGTTTCTCCACCTCCGAGAAGATTCCGTACAGGAACCTGCCGGGCTGGCGTTTGGCCGTGGAGCTTCGCACCCGATATCCATTGCTGCCGTTCTTCGCCGACCCAAGCCATATGGGTGGTTCGAGACAGTGCCTCAAGGAATTGTCGCAGAGGGCTATGGATCTTGGTCTTGACGGTTTGATGATCGAGTCTCATTGCGATCCTTCCTGTGCCTTGAGCGATGCCAAGCAGCAGCTTGTACCATCTGACCTTAGGTCTTTGCTTGAAACTCTTACAGTACGCCAGAAGGTCACCAACGACAAGGATTACAATGAGGGCATTGAACAGCTTCGCTCCCAGATTGATGTCATAGATGAGAATCTGCTGATTGCTTTGGGGAACAGGATGGAGATTTCCCGCAGGATCGGTGAGTTCAAGAAAGCCCACAACATCGCGATTGTCCAGGCCTCAAGATGGGACAGCATCCTGTCGTCGATGATCGAGAAAGGAAAGGACTACGGCCTTTCCGAGGAGTTTGTGACCGCTTTCTTCACTGCCATCCACGAAGCCTCCGTAGCCGAGCAGAACAAGATTCTCGAGAGCCGCTGATGCCTGTCCGGCCGCTTGGCTTGCCTAAGCGGGTAATCTTGGCTTGCTTTGTTGTCAATTGTCAACTGATTCGACGCCAGTCGGTCAGGTAATAGAAAAAAGGTTGGCCACTTCTGAATTCCAGTGGCCAACCTTTAATAATTACAAAACCTTTTTCAACCTATTCAGCGGTGCTGCTTCCTCCGCCGATAGCCTTGTTGTAGAGGGTCTCTCTTTCCGGGTAGGCGTAAGTCCATCCGTTGTTCTCGTCAACGCCGATTTCTATGGCGATTGCGTCGTGGACGTTTCCACCCTTGCTGAGTCCCTTTCTGTTGATAGGCAGTTTCCAGCGCTTGTAGTCGCTGAATCCGAATCCCTCTCCCCACAGCTCAAGCCCGCGGTAGTTCCTGATGTCTTCGATCAGAGCCTCGCCGGTCTTGGTGCAGGTGTAGGTGGTCCTGCCTGTCTCCACATTCAGTTTGTTAAGCGCGGCCTGAGCGGCGCTCTCGTTTCCAAGGTAGTAGTTTGCCTCAGCCTCGATGAGAACCATCTCCGATGCCCTGATGAAAGCAAGGTAACCGATTCCCGGAGTTCCGAACACATAGTACTTGAGATGGTCGCCAAGTCTGTAGTAACCAGCTGGATAAGGGGCGGAAAAGCCCTTTACTGCCTTGCTTTTGACGTAGGCTTGTATCTCATTGTAAAGGTCTTTGTTGGTGATGTTTTTACTGTTGTTTTTCACCGTGAATCCAAGGTAGCCTTGTCCCGCGTCCACATCTCCTTCTTTGTATGACGGGAATTTGTCTGTGGTGATGAACAGAGCCTTGCGGGCATCGTTATTGTCCGTGATCTTGTCGGTAAGCTCGGTATTGATTCCACCGCCTCCGTTGCTTGAAGCGCTGGCATAGTAGCCGTTGCAGGAGAACATAGTTCCGTAAGTCCAGTACCATTGATTCTCGGTCTCGTCGCCGAAGCTGCCGAATATCCACTCACTGTTAGGGGTGCAGAAACCGTCGTTGTAGGCTGAACCTTTCACGAGAGGGAATCCTTCCCCGGCAAGTTTCGCTTCTGAAAGAGCCTTGGAGTAGTCTTGCTTTGTGAGGGCGGCTCTTGCATATACCGCGTGGGCCACATTCACGTTAGGAATCCAGACATCGCCCTGCTCGCGGGTTACGGTTGTGCTGTTGAACTGAGCTATGGCAGTCTCGCAGTCCTCGTAGATCTGTGCGTAGACATCAGCCTGTGAGGAAGCAGCGAGGTCACCGGTGCTTTCATCGATTCTGAGCGGAACACCATCGGATGCGCCGTTGCCTGAATCCACCCATCTCTTGGCGTAGTACTGGAGGAGCTTCTGGTAGCCGTATGCCCTGAAGGTAAGAGCCGCTCCTTTTATGAAAGCCTTTTCGCTGTCAGTGGCCGCGCTGTCATCGATTTTCGCAAGAATCGTGTTAGCCTGGCCGATGATGTTGTAGTAATAGTACCAGGCGTAGTACAGATACTTGGAAGTCTTGTTGTTGCAAAATCCCATATTATGTACGGTTGACCATCCGCTGGCGTAGGCGTTGTATGTGTAGTTCTGGCTCGGATAGTTCTCGAAGAGCCTTATCACAGCATTCTCGCCGCAGTCTCCCTGGCTGCCCATATACTGCTGGCTGCACATTGTCTCGGCGATTCCGTTCAGGGATGCGTATGCGTTCTGGAAGTTGGTCACAGCCAGATCAGCACCTACCGCACTTGTCGGAGCAGTGTCAAGATAGTCCTTGCCGCAGGATGACACGATGAAAGCTCCGGCGGCGAACACGCCTAATATTTTTACAAATGATTTCATATTCAATTCCTTGGTTTAATGGTTTTGATTAAAGATCGAGAGTTACACCAATGTTGAACACACGCGCTGTGCCGTAGGTGTCATCGGAACTTCCGGTGAAGGAGTACTGAGGGTTCATACCCTTAAGGGATGTCAATGTCACAAGGTTCTCCACGCTGGCATTGATAAGGATGCCCTTGACGTTGATTTTTTCAGTCAGCTTCTTAGGAATACGGTAACCGAGGTTGATGTTCTTCACTACGAAGTAGGACGCATCCTGAAGCCAACGGCTTCCCGCTGCGTTGTTGTACTTGCTTCTTTCAAAGTCTATGATCGGAATTCCGTCCGGATCGATTCTGTTGGCCTCGGTCAGACCGGCAGGCTGGGCTGTCCAGGACTTGAGGATGTCCTTGTGGTTCTGGCTGGCGCTTGATGCGCTGCTCGTTGACATCAGGCTCGCATAGGAACTGTCGTAAACTTTTCCGCCAAGGCTGTAGGTGAAGAGGGCGCTGAGAGTGAAGTTCTTCCAGGTGAGGGAAGTGTTGAATGAACCGTAGGCCCAAGGAATCGCCGAACCGCACCAGTCACGCTTCGCGTAGTTGTAGTCGTAGGTGTAGTCAGTGCCGTTGATGGTCACAAGCTCATTGGCCGCCGCCGCTTTTTCCTTTTGGTCCGCGTCTATTTCGTAGATGGAATATCCGTTTGTCTGGTCAACACCGACGAAATTGTAGGCGTAGAACTCATAGACTGAATGTCCTTCCTCGTATCTGCGGATAGAGCTGACAGTGATAGGCTCGTGATCCGGAAGGGTGATGATCTTGTTCTTAAGGAATGTGGCGTCGAGACCTACGTTCCAGAGCCAGTGGCCGTTTCTGATCACATCCACATCGGCGGAGAACTCGATGCCACGGTTGGAAACAGAACCGATGTTCTTGCTGATGGTCATATTCCAGTCATCGCCGTGTGACCACGATCCTGCTGACAGAGGGAGAGGAACGTCGAAGAGAAGATCCTTGGATCTCTTGTCGAAATAGCCCAAGCTGAAGTTGACTCTGTCGAAAGCGCGTCCTTCAACGGCGACGTCGAAAGTCTGGGTGGTTTCCCAGCTGATGTCGTTGGCGGCGAGGCTCTGTTTGATGAGGGAGGTTTTTCCGCCGTTCTTGTCAATCTCGTACAATGCCTGGTAGCCGTACAAGCCTACCCCGGCGTCATTTCCTACCTCTCCGAATGCGGCGCGGAGCTTGAGGGCGTCAATCTTGTCAACGTTCTCCATAAAGCTTTCCTTCTTGATGTTCCAGTTCGCTCCGACTGAGAAGAAGTTGCCCCAACGGTTGTCAGGATGGAATCTTGAGGAGCCGTCACGGCGGAACGAAGCGTCAAAGTAGTACTTCTCCGCATAGTTGTAGCGGACGCGCGCAAGGTAGGATTCTACCCTGTAGTTGTCGTTTGAACCAGTGGTGTAGGAGTCAGTGAGGAAGTTGCCCATCACGATGTTGCCGGGAACAGCCATATTGGTGTTCATTGAACTCTGGTACTTGCGGAGATAAGAGTAGTTTTCGTGACCCGCAAGGATGTCGACGTGGTGAGCGCCGAAATCACGCTCCCAGTTCAGCATCTGTGAAAGGGTGTAGTCGTGGTAGCGGTAGTGTGTGTCGGTGAAACGTCCGTTGTTGGTGGCTCCGTCGCCGATTTCAGGGTTGTTGTACTTCTCTGTGGCGGTGGTGGAGTGGTTGACGATGCCCTTTACGGTGGCTGAGAAGCCGTAAGGCAATGTTATGGTGGCGAACGCCTGGCCGCCGAGGACATTACGGTGCGTGTTCTGCTTGTCTGTCCTGAGCTCGTAGGCGATGTTTCTGTTGTCCAGATAGTCCGCTACGGTATCGTACTGCTTTTCTCCGTTTGCGTCAAGCGCGAATGAGCCGTCGGCGTTGTGGAGATAGTAAGGGTAGATAGGAGCGGTGTATCTCGCGATGTAGAACGGATTGGCGTAGTAGCTTCCGTTGGCGTTGTCGTTGAAGTTTCTTTCTGAGACGGTGGCGTTGACATTGACACCGGCCTTGAACCATTTGTTAGGAGTGAAGGTGGTGTTGATACGTCCGGTCATTCTTTCGTAGTCGCTGGCCACGATATAACCCTGCTCGTTGGTGTAACCGAGTGAGGCATAGACGTTGAACTTGCTTGAAGCCACACTTCCGGACACTGAATAGTCCTGACGGTAGCCGGTACGCTCCACGGCGTCGAACCAGTCGAGGTCGTCATAGACACTCTTTCTTTTCGCGACGAGTTTTCCGTTCGAATCGAACAGGGCCTTGTCGGCTCCGTCGTAGATGTTGAGCTTGGCGTAGTCGGCGATGAGATGCTCGGTTGCGTAGGTGCCGGCCGCGGCCTGGTCAAGCTTGAGGGAGCTGTGCATCGCGTAGTTCCTCATCGCTGTCCAGGATGCCTCCATCCATTCGTCGGCGCTTAGCGTCTCATATTCAGGAAGACCCCGGGTGTATACGCCTTGGTTGATCTTCACGGTGATGGAAGGGTCTGTCGAGCCGCGTCCTGACTTGGTGGTGATGAGGACGACTCCGTTGGCGGCGCGGTTTCCGTAAAGAGCGGATGAGGCTGCGTCTTTCAGAACGGAGATGCTGGCGATGTCGGCAGGGTTGATTTCGGCTATGTTGCCCTCGAACGGAGCGCCGTCGAGTACGAACAGAGGAGTGTTGGAACCGTTGACGGAACCGAATCCGCGGATTCGGATTGTAGGAGCGGCTCCAGGCTCACCATAGGTGTTGTTGACCTGTACGCCAGGGGCTGCGCCTTCAAGCGCTCCCGTGGCTGAGGTAGTGGTGCGAAGCTCGAGTTTCTTTTCATCAATCTGTGAGACGGAACCTGTGATGGACTCCCTTTTCTGGGTACCGTAGGCAACCACGACTGTCTCGTTGATTGAGTTCGCTTCCGCAAGCAGTGTGACAGACACGTACGGAGCGACTTTGACTGTCTGGGACTTCATTCCGAGGAAGGATACCTCGAGAGTGGTGGCGTTGGCGGGAACGTTTGGAATCGAGAACTTTCCGTTTGCGTCTGCGTAGGTTCCGATTGTTGTTCCTGTGACGATGATGGAGGCGCCGGCCACCGGCTGCCCGTCATCCGAATTCACGACGCCAGAAACATTCTGTGTCTGTGCCAGAGCTGTGCAGATGCTGCAAATGAGGCAAAGTGCGATAGTTAGTAATTTTTTACCCATAAGCTTAAACTTTTGTTAAACTTGACCTTTAATAATAAGGTAGACGGCGATA
>CAYWIW010000017.1:0-52576 GCA_964458425.1 uncultured Muribaculaceae bacterium | reverse complement strand
GCCATACCGAAGGCCATTTTTCAGGCCTTGTTTGTGGATGGGAGGTTGGGTGTTTGTAAAAACAAAGAGGGCAACCCTTGTACTTTTGGGTCACCCTCATTTGGCTGAATACTTTCCCGCAGAAGTAATGGAGAAAATTAAGTGCATAAACCCCACTAATTGGGATGCCTTGAAAACTGATGCCATTAATTTTGATGAGGAGTTTTTCTGGTTAGATGACTATCCTTTCAGAGCTGAACTTGATGTTCTCAAACAACATAACTGTGAGGACAGATGTATCGTTGTGAATCTTCATAATAGCAACGAATTAAAAAGTATTATTGATAAAACCACGATTATTGCGTAAAAATCACGCATTTTATTTGGCGGCTTCAAAATCTCTATTTAACTTTGCGTAAAATTAACGCATTGAGGTATGAACGAGCAGAAATTTTGTTATAAGTATCCGCATCCATCTGTTACGGCAGACTGTGTGATTTTCGGCTTTGACGGAGTAAGCATTAAGGTGTTGTTGATTCAGCGTGGCATTGAACCTTTCAAGGGTAAATGGGCATTTCCGGGCGGTTTTGATTACAGTTTGCGAATTCCTTCATCTGTATCATATAATGTTGTTGGAATAACAAAAGAGGGTGAAATATTGTCACTATAAAAGGAAAAAGTATGTATTACAATAAAATATTAGGTGGAATAGTCGGCGATATTATCGGCTCAACTCGCGAATGGCACAATGTCAAAACTGAAGAATTTGAATTATTGCCACAAGGTAGTTGTTTTACAGATGACACTGTGATGACCTTGGCAGTTGCTGAGTGGTTAATGACCGACCCTTCGCATAGCGAGAGTGCGCTTATTGAGTGTATGCAGCGTTTGGGGCGCAAATATCCTAATGCCGGTTACGGTGGAATGTTCAGCAGGTGGCTCGCAGCCGAGAATCCGGAGCCATATAATAGCTTTGGGAATGGCTCGGCTATGCGTGTTAGTCCGGTTGGTTTGTATGCTAACTCTATGGAGGAGGCTTTGGAACTTGCTCGCATCACGGCTTCTGTAAGCCACAACCATCCCGAGGGTATCAAGGGGGCACAAGCTATTGCTGCGGCAATCTATCTGAAACGAACTGAAATGTTTGATGATAGAGGTAAGATAAAACGTTTTATTGAACAGGAATTTGGTTATAATCTCGATGCCGATTTAAGGGAAATCCGTCAGAACTACACTTTCGATGTCACCTGTCAAGGAAGTGTTCCTATTGCTATTATGGCATTCCTACAAGAGCCGTATCGTGCGGAGAAAGCAATCCGTTTAGCAGTGTCAATGGGTGGCGATTCCGATACTATCGGTTGTATGACAGCCTCAATTGCGACCGCAGAGAGACCACATACGATTAGAGGTGGTAGCCTCTCACACGAGATTGAAGACAAGTGTCGAGAGTTACTTCCTCCCGACTTGCTTGATATAAATGACCGTTTCTTGGCTTTCATCAATCGCCCTTTGAATCAGTCATACGAAATCTGTAGCAACGGAATTATCTATGCAGGCGAATACCCAGGAGACAAGAATGAAGAGGTTGCCAAGCAAAAGATTGAGCATATGTGTCACTTTGGCATCCGACACTTCATCGATCTTACTGAAGAGGGTGAACTTCATCCTTACAACCATTTGCTGCCAAGTGATACGACATATACCCGTTTCCCGATAGTAGATTGTGGCGCGCCTAAGAGTGTTGAAAGTGTTCAACGCCTATTGTTGCGCATTGAGGAACTTAAGAAGATGGAGGGTTATGTATATGTGCATTGTTGGGGTGGCGTAGGTCGCACTGGAACAATTGTCGCTTGCTACCTCTCTCAATATTGGGAAGAGCCTGATTTGAACCACACATTAGAGGTCCTCCGTAGAAATTTCTCAGAGATGCCAAAATCGGCCTATAGAAAAACCCCGGAAACGAAGGAGCAGATAGACTTTATTGAGCAATTCATAAACGCCGGCAAGTCATACAAGAAAGAAAAAGACAAGCGAGTTCCTGACTGTATTCGAGGCTCGCTGATGGCAGGTGCTGCAGGCGACGCACTCGGCTATGAGGTTGAGTTTATGAGTCGTCGCTCGATTCTCTCTCGTTTTGGTGAGCAGGGCATCACCAAGTTCGCTCTTGACGACAATGGCAAGGCTCTTGTCAGCGATGATACGCAGATGACGCTCTTTACAGCGAATGGTATGCTGATGGGCCTTACCCGTGGGTTTATGCGTGGTATCGGTGGCCGTCCTGAAATGTATGTTGACAGAGCATACCTTGATTGGTATTACACGCAGACAGGCAAAAAGCGTGGAATACTGATTGACGATTGGCATCCAACTTGGTTGCGAGACCTGCCCGAGATGGCACACCGCCGTGCTCCGGGTAATACCTGTTTGAATGCTTGTGAGAGTATGTTAAGGGGTGAAAGGGTACAAAACAACAGTAAGGGTTGTGGCGGCATTATGCGTGTTGCGCCTATGGCTTTGCTCAATGCAGGATATGCCTCAAGAAACAAAAATGGATATTCTGTCGAAGAACTTGCAGAGGCTGGTGGCGAGATAGCAGAGGTTACCCACAAACATCCACTTGGTTTCCTGCCCGCATCACTTCTTACAGTGCTACTATACAGAATTGTCCCGATGTCACCCAAGCAGGTTCGCGAGGAGATTGACGGCATTGTCGCTGATACCGTGAATATCCTCGACCGAATATACAAAGGCAGGTACGAATCCGACAAGCAATACTTAAAGGAACTGACGAACAAGGCTGTGCGTTTGGCTCACTCAGATCTCTCTGATGCAGACGCTATCCGTGAACTAGGTGAAGGCTGGGTTGCAGAGGAGACTTGGGCTATCGCACTCTATTGCGCTATTCGCCATATAGATAATGTAGAGGATGCAATAATTGCATCGGTCAACCACGACGGAGATAGTGACTCGACGGGCTCCGTTTGCGGTAATATTATGGGCGCAATTTATGGCTATGAGCATATCAAGGAACGTGATATATTCTGCCCCGAGGGTAAACTGTTTGAAGATACTCTTGAACTTTCGGAGATTATCCTCGCTCTTGCTGACGACCTCTCGACGGGATGCATTATCAGTGAGTATGATCCTATCGACACTCCCGAGAAGCGACAGTGGTATGAACGCTACTGCGAGATGAAGCCAGTTGGTATTGGTGCAAAGATGTGCTGAAGATCGCTGCGAGGCCAATACATCTTGCAGGTGATTGAGAAGTTTGAGCATTCTTTCGATACTGACAAAAGATAGATTCTGCCTTGTACAGGACTCTATACCATAAAGCGAATTGTGAATGGAAGAGAAAAAGATAATCATCAACGGCCACGAGGCGGTGGATTTGGGGTTGAGCGTCAAGTGGGCAACCTGCAATGTGGGAGCAATCAGGCCTGAAGAGTGCGGCGATTACTTTGCTTGGGGAGAAACCTCACCCAAAGATGTATACTCAGAAGAATCCTATTTGTATTATGATGTGGCCAATAATCAGAAGTTTATTGATACCGGAACAGAAATCTCAGGAACAGAATGCGATGCGGCACGCAAACAATGGGGAGAAGAATGGCGTTTGCCTGATGAAGAAGAATTATATGAACTGCTTCGAGACTGTTTGTGGCAATGGATTACCATAAATGGTGTTAATGGTTATAAAGTTATTGGACCAAACGGCAATAGTATATTTCTTCCGCCAGCAGGCACCTCTGATCCTGAATATCCAGAATATAATGAATGTGGATACTATTGGACCGGTTACTTTAGTGACGAAGATTGCCATTGGGATGCTCTGTGTCTTCAATTTAACGAATTCGAATTCGGTCATTACAGCTCTTACGCAAATCCATACGAAGGTCTTACTATTCGCCCCGTAACAAAGTTGATAGATTTTGGTAGAAGGTTTTCTCTATACTATAAAACGAACAATAAAATTTAAGCGATATGTTGATTGCTATTTCACTTATGATTCTTGCTTACCTAATTATGGGTAAGGATATTAAGCCGCTTTTGGAGCGTGTAAGGAACATCGATTGGCGTGGTAAGATTAACGCTTTGATGGACAAATTGCGTCCGTGGGCATTAAAGGCAGGTCGTGCGGCTGCTCGTCCGCTGTTGCAGTTCTACTATGTGATGGACGATGAAAATACATCGACCCTTGACCGCATACTAATCTACGCGGCCATTATCTATACTATTCTGCCAATAGACTTCATTCCAAGTGCTATCTATAAGTTCCTGGGCATTCTGGATGATGGTGTGGCAATGCTCTTTGTCTACAAGAAGATTAAGGATAAGATTACCCCGGAAATCAACGCAAAGGTCGATAAGACACTTAATGAGTGGTTCGGTGTCGAGTATGAATTGGTAGAAGGATAGTAAGTGCACTATATCAATCTTAGATGCGGTGGAACCTGGCTTTCATCGCATCTTTTAATTCTCAAAATTATAGCTATGAGGAATTTGGTTGAAACTGATATCAACCGCTTTATCGAAGCATAGGATGTTCCGTACTTCTGCGGATACAATCAGGTCTTGGAAGAAGTAAAGATCGGACGGAAAAACAATCGCTGGATCAGGAACATATTCCCATAATTCCGATGTTTGGGTGCAGTAGCCGGGCTCATTACTATGGAATAGCTGACCGTGACGAGGCGCAATGCTATTTAAAACACCTTCTATCTGTACGGTACTGGTTTGTGGGACATCTATCATTTTGGCACTAAATGGTTTGAGATTCTTATCAAAAGAATCACTTGTCATCCATTCAGGAATGATGGAATTATGATGGCCACCAAAAGCAAAGGTTTTCCCATCGGGACATAATTATTAAAGGGAACTATATAGAAGTTGACTAACAATGTCAGAGTTGGCACCGTTAGCAATCCATAACAGTCTCAGGCTATCAAGCAACCAATTTAAATGGTGTTTTTTTGATGTTTTAGGCGTTTCAATAGTAAACGTAGTCAACTCCTATATAGTTCCCTTATTAAATCCGAAGAGTTCCAATGCCGAATGTGCGGCCATCTCACATTTTTATTAAACTGCTCATTGTAACAAGACAAAGCAGCGAATGAAGATAATGAATCTCCGGTACGATACATAACCCCTTTGTCCAAAGTCGCAAGTCATCCGGATTGCCGATACTTTCGAGTCCGTTTTTTTGCCTAACACGAGTAATCGGTTTAATTTGCTTTGATATTCTATGCTTATAGTTTATAATTTCCGATTAAATTCAACCGTAAGGATAGTGCTTTTCTTAATATCCGCAATAGAACGGTTGCTTATATTTGCTTAAACTAAACCTACGGTATAGAATAATCAATTAAAGGCAACCGCTTATGACATAGAAGCGGTTATCCGCTATCGCGTAATCTATACGCCTCCTTGAGTCCGCTCACTCAGCAATCCTTTCTCACGTGAGACTTTATATTGTGTTAGAATTTCCTTTTTTCCAACTTGGTAATATAAAAGAATATTCATTTGCGTAAAATTTGCGCAATTAATTTGGCGAAATTAAAATATTTGCGTAATATTGCGTAAAAATTACGCATAAATGAAAAGTAGGAATCAAATAACAGTAATCATAGGAGGAAGTTTTAACCCTCATCTTGTATTACCGCAACCCGAAGGTATAGCTGGAATTATTAATGACAATAAGAGGAAAGGAGAAGTAAAATGAGATACAATGTTGAAAAGATAAAGGAAATCCTTGACAAGAATCCAACAACTGAGATTATTTATTTCTGGGGACACACACCTAATCCCAGGAAAATAACTAAATCGTGCTTTAGTCAGTGGTATGATGTTTACTTTGAAGTGGATGGAGTGCAATATCACACAACTGAACAATACCAGATGGCAAGCAAAGCGCGGCTGTTTGGTGATGAAGATACTTGGAAGGAAATAATGAATTCAGATTCGCCTGCCGAATACAAAAAGTCGGGGCGAAATGTGAAAGGATTTGATGCTGCTGTTTGGGATGAGAAGAAACTAGATATTGTAGTAGAGGGAAACAAAGCCAAGTTCGGCCAGAATCCGGATTTGAAAGAATTCCTGCTTGCTACGGGCAATGCCATTCTGGTAGAGGCAAGCCCTTATGATAAAATCTGGGGAATAGGCTTGGATAGAGAGACTGCATTAAACGGCAGTGTTGAAGAATGGAACGGAGAAAACCTGCTTGGCTGCGCATTGATGGAAGTGCGTGACTGGCTAAGAGAAAACTAAGGAAATGAACAAAGGGGCTTATACTTACCAATACCCGCATCCGGCTGTTACGGCGGATTGCGTCATTTTCGGCTTCGATGGGGTAAGTATCAAAGTGTTGCTTATTCAGAGAGGTATCGAGCCGTTCAAAGGGAAATGGGCATTTCCGGGCGGTTTTATGAATATGGATGAAACTGCGGAGGAGTGCGCAAGGCGTGAGTTGGAGGAGGAAACGGGACTGAAAAATGCTGCCGTCGAGCAGTTCCACACCTTCTCGGATGTGAACCGTGATCCACGTGAACGAGTAATTACAGTGGCACACTATGCTTTGGTAAGACTTTCTGAGGTTAGGGGAGGAGATGATGCGGCTTCTGCCCGTTGGTTCGCAATGGATGAAGTGCCGGGCCTTGCTTTCGATCACGACCGGATCTTGCGTTTGGCGGTGAATCGCCTCAAAGAGCGTATCTGTTTCGAGCCGATAGGCTTTGAACTATTGCCTGAGGTGTTTACTATGACCGAGTTGCAGAATCTCTACGAGGCGATTTTGGAGGTTAGGTTTGACCGCCGCAACTTCTACAATAAGATGCTCAAACTCGGCGTTCTCACAGAGGCTGAGCCTCGCCCGGCAAATGCTTCCCGCCGAATACCGACAAAGTACCGTTTCAATTCGCAGAAGTATACTGAACTGAAACAGAAAGGATTCAGATTGGAATTTTAAATAGTAAGACAATGGAACAAAGCGTATTATGAAATATGATCAGGAGTCGCCCATAAGCACACCCGAGGAGCAGGAGTGGTACGAGCGCTGCCGCAAGATGAAACCAGCAGGCATTGGCGAAAGTAATATGCTCTTATTGATAGATTTGGAATAAGTTCAACTCTATAATAACAAAGAAGAACTTATTAGGTGTTTTGCTTACACGATTGCGGTTATTTCCCTCGTTGCTTCGTGCTGCACGAATACAACAAAAAGCAAAGGTATGAAGTCCTCTTCAATGGTTGATAGCATTGATATTGTTGATGAAGTTGATGGTGTTGATAGCGTATTTGGTTATTATACCGCCAAAGATGCTACTGTTGATCAAGGATGGCAGGAGATGTTGGTCATTGACGATAAAGCTGGTCGTTATACTGCCAACGCTAAGGCAATTGAGCGCAGGAAACAGGAGATGTTGGCCATTGATGATAGCATTGCTTGTTTTATGTTCTCCTATGATACAGAGTTTCAAGCAGAAAACCCTAATGCATATTGGCTGCTGAACCGTATGATGCTGATGGTGCAGTTGGTCGAGACTGCTGATGACGGTTGGGCTTGGATGCTCGCAATGAACAAGTGCATAGAGGAGTATAACAATCGTCTCGTGCATAAGATTTGTTCCGTTGATGCGGCTTGCGATGCTGTTAGTGAGCTTAATGATATATACGAAGGAGCCAATCAGCCTGAAATTAACACTGCAACTTATGTCGGGTCAATCTTGATGCACTATAAGGCTACATACGTATATTATCGACTTATCGAGTCTATTGATGATCATAATAAAGATAGCGATTGGGACGACCGGTTGAAGGCTCTTTATTATCGTGAGTTTAAGGAGTGGTTCGACCTCAACAATGCGGCGAATGGTATTATGTGTTTCTATTCTTATGCACCGGCACGTTATTCATCTGTCCCTGCAGATATAAACTATACATTTGAGGAGTGGTCAAAAGAACGCCTTGCAGAACTTAAGTCAGAGAGGGATATCTGTTGTAGTACGAATGACTTACAACCTTTTGAGAGCAACGCTGAAGATATTTCTTCCAATAAGTTCAATACGTTGTTGGAGGACTTCAAGTCCAGGGTAAATAAAACAGGTGGAGAAGATGTGTCAGAGAGTGAAGATAGTGAGGAAGATGACGACGAAGGCGATTTTTACGTTAAAACTGCAAAAATGCTTCGCTACTACGAAACAGCCTTGAACAATTGGCGAGAAGTGCGAGAGCAGATTACCCAAATGCTCCCGAAGGAGAAACAGAAATCCTATCGGGAGATAACCAAGCAAATCCATACACGACTATACATAGAGTTGAAGGATTTGACGCATTTCAGATGCTAATGGTTGACTTTACAGAGCCGGTAGTCCCTCACTTGTGTGTCTGGGGGCCTGTGCCTTAGGATACTGTGGATTTCCGGACTGTTTTGTCAGGGGAGTGATTCCCGGAGAATCAGTCGTATATGGCAATACTCTGTGGATTTCCGGACGGCATTGCCGCGTATGAAAGAGGGTGGCTAATCGGTCTTCAGACTTTTAGCCACCCTCTTGATACTGTTTCAAAAACATTACTGTCCGCTGACAATTCACTTCCCCTCTTTCATCGGGGCATTCCATTTGGGTCTTCTATTGCTTGACGAACAGCGAGGCGAAGCCGAACATATCGGCATCGAATTTACTGCCGTCCCCCCACCATTCCGCGCCGAACGGAGGAGTGTCGTAGTCGCGGAACTCGACAGCCAGTTTTCCGTCTATTATCGTGAAGACAACCACAGCCTCTCCGATAGTCTCCTTGTCTTTGCTGAAAGCCCTGTTGGCGGCTGACAGGAGGTAGTACGTGTTGGTGTGGACACTGTAGCCGTCATAGGCCATAAACATAGAGCATTCGCTGACGCTGTTCTTGCCGGTTACGACTCCCTCGCTGGAGTAGTTCTTAGGCTCGGTCGGAGTCACGGTCGCCTCCCTGAAGAAGTTGGCGAAATCTCCTTTGTCGTTAGGGGTGACAGTGACGACCCCGGAAGCGTCTTTGGTGAATGTCAGGGTGAACCCCTCGTTCTTGGTCGGAAGAAGCGCCGGATCGTCCTCCACCTCCTCAAACCAGAAATCCAGCTCGTCCTTGGCGAAGACCTTGCTGAATGTCCAAGTGCCAAGGATGGCTTCAGGGACGTTAACCGAATAGAGGGTGTATTCAGCGCTTTCGTTCTCTCCCGGAATGAAACGGGAGGCCTTGGCAAGGTCCACAGTAATGCTGACCTTGTCCCCGTCCTTGAATCCGTCCTTTAGCGAGAACTTGAAGGTGGCGGTAGACTTGCCGGCCTTAAGAACGGCGAAAGGCCCTGAATAAGAGGCGTTTTCCCTTGTCTTCAAAGACTCGAAGGCCACAAACTCCGCAGCCTCGCCGGTAATCTTGAGTGGAATGGCCACATCGTTGCCAAGTGACAGCTTGTCTCCCGATGTGACGCCGGTCACATTGATGCTCGCGACATAGGAACCGAGAACGTCGGCCTTGGTGGTCTGGAATGAATATACCAACGTCTCCTCAGGGTCCGGTGTTATGACTGTGACGAACTTGCTTCCTGGCTCATAACCCGACGGACACTCTATCCCGAGGGTGACAGCCTTGCTTTCAGTAAGGGCTAAGTTCTTGACACGGAATGTGCCGGAGGTCTCTCCGGCCTTGATGGTGACCGGGTTTCCTGTCAGCTCGAAGTCAGTGCCCTCGACCGCGCCGGCGGCCACGATTCTTACAGTGATGTCGTCAGTCGGCGGCTCGCTGACTATGATGCCCACATCCACGCTGCGTTGCGCATAGACGGTGTAGAGGCTTTTCTCAAACTCGACCGTCGGTTTGTCATCCTTCTGGCAGGATGAGATGGTGACTGCGGCTGCCGCCGCTGCCACAAATGTCAGAATCCTTTCAAACATACTGAATAAAATGTTAAAACCATAATACACTACTGTCCCGGACGCACCGGATGCTTACGAATCGTAAGCCTAATTGCCATCCACTGCGCTTATCGCGGATTCATACTCGGCTTTTATAGCCTTGACTTCCTCCCTTTCAGCTGCCGTCGGAATCTCACCTTTCGGTTTGATATAGCTCTTTGATGCGTCGGAAGTCTTCGGAGGAAGCTCGTTATAGCTGCACCCACAAAGTGTTGCGCCTGCAATGGCGAGTGCTAATATAGCAATTATATTCTTTATTGTTCTCATTTTCCTTAAAAATTATAAGCAGACATCAATACACATAGCCCGGATTCTGTTCCAGTTCCGGATTCAGATCCACGTCGGACTTGGAGATCGGGGAGGTGTAAAGGTAGGCTTTCGTTGTGTATTTCAATCCGTTGTTGATTACCCACCATTCCGGGCATCCGTTGCGTTTAAGCTCGTACCAGCGGTCTCCTTCCATATAGAGTTCCTTGCGTCTTTCGTCAAGGATCGCCTGGAGAAGGGGAGTGACAGCGTTCCCCTCGCAGTCAACGACTATCCTGTCGTTTTCCCTGACCGGCGGCAAGGAAGACGCGGTCAGGTCGGCTACACCCTCGATTCTGTTCCTTCTCAGTTCGTTAAGCCATTTCAGGGCGGATTCGCTGTCTCCCTTGTGGCAGTAGGATTCGGAAAGCATAAGTACGATTTCCGAGAGCCTGACCTTGCATTCAGGTGTCTTCACGTTCATCCTCTTGGAATTGAAGCTGGCGGCGTATCTCACATCTTTTTCGGGATTCTCTCCGAACAGCCTGACCAGTCTGGCGCTCACCGGCCTGGACGCAAGATAGCTTTTCGTGTAGCTGAAGTACCAGTCCAACTCGCTTGAGTTGTTGATGTGGGAGCGGACCAGAACCTCTCCCGAAGCATCATATTGAGAGTTGATCATCCCGGCATATTCGGAGATCGGGGTCAGTGAGATTCCGCTGTTCGCAAGGATGTCCTCGCAGGTTGAGATGACACTGTCCCACTTCTCGCACCAGAAGTCCAGTTTGGCCTGATAAGCCTTGATGATCCATTCTGTGAATATGTATTCAGGCTTGGTCGGCTCAAGGTCAAGCGCGGCCTCGAACTGTGCCTTTGCGTAGTCGTAGGTCTGGCCTATGGTGCCCCTGCCCGGCCTGTCGTTGATGCCGAACCTCTCCACAATCGGAATCCCTGGCAGCTCACCTGCCTTGGAGTTGTCCCACGGCTGGCAGAACTCCCGGAGCAGATTGTAATAGACGATCCCTTTCATCGAATATGCCGCCGCAAGCGCGCCTTTGGCGATGTCCGTATCCCTGCCTTTCAGGTTCTCTGTCACGATGTTGCAGTCCCGGACAATCTCCCAGCTCTCCTCGTAGGCTCTCTGACGGCTGTCTATCTCCTCTCCGGCGAAGAATGTAAGGTTGGGGCTTACCCGCAGGTTGGCGTCGAGGTTGTCGGCGCATCCCTCAAGATGCTTGAGGGCATCCATATTCCCGATTACATATTCGTCGCCGCCGCCCTCGATGTCGCGCAGCCGGTTGTGGATGATCGCTGTGAATTCCTCGTCCGTCTCCGGGATGACCTCTCCCTGGGGCTTGACGTTAAGGTAGCCGTCGCATCCGGCGGCTGTCAGTACGAAAGCCGCGATGGCGGTTTGAGGAAGCATATTCCTGAATATTCCAGTGTGTTTCATTTTCTTGTCATTAGAATTCGACATTGAAGCCTCCGGAGACGCTTCTTGTGGTAGGGTAGGTGGCGCCGGGTATCTCCGGATCCATTCCGTCGTAGGCGGTGAAAGTGAAAAAGTTGTTAATGGAGACGTTGAAGCTCAAGCCTCTGATTCCCAATTTCTTCACGGCGGCGGACGGCAGGGAGTAAGTCAGGATTATCGATTTGATCCGGACGTAGGAATTGTTTTTCAGATATACCGCGTCGATGATGCTTGAATCCATCGGATTGTAGGACGAGAAGTTATAGGACGCGTTATAGTAGTCGTAGATCCTGGGATATTTGACCCCGGTCGTCCGTGACGGAGTCCATCTGTCCGTCCTGTCCTTCTCCACGTTGAGGTGGTTGCCGTAGAGGTCGCTGAACTGGGACTGTACTGTCTCGGTGCTGACCCCGTTGTGGGAGGTGTTGCTGTAGCTGGCCGGG
The DNA here is from genome assembly GCA_964458425.1 of uncultured Muribaculaceae bacterium. GTDB lineage: Bacteria > Bacteroidota > Bacteroidia > Bacteroidales > UBA932 > Cryptobacteroides. The sequence continues at coordinate 40,493 of CAYWIW010000017.1, read as the reverse complement.
TAACGCATCTTTTCGAAGGTCTTGGAGCCGAGCGAGAACATCCCGCTGACACTGACCTTGACCTGCCTCCACGAGGCGTTGAGGTTGAATCCGCCTGTGTATGGGGCGATCGTGGTTCCGAGGAAGTAGCGGTAGTTGTCCGGCTTGTTGAGGTCGGTGGCGGTGGAGATCTGAGCGTCCGGCCTCAGGTCGAACTGGTAGAGTCCGGTGTCGCTTGCTATTCCGGCATACTTCCCGCTGAAGATCGCCCCTGTCGGGTACCCTTCCACATAACGATCCTTGGATGTGACGCCGCTCTGTGAAACCGGTGTGTATCTCACGACCTTGTTGTAGTTGTAGGCGAAGTTCACGGCTGCGCCGACAGTCCAGTCCTTTTTCTTGAGTATCTTGCCGTTGAGCGTGACTTCCACTCCGTTGTTCACGATGTCGGCGGCGTTGAAATAGACGTAGGTGAAGCCAGTCGTGCTTTGGACAGGTGACGAAGTGACCACATCCGTGCTGAGGCGGTAGTAATACTCGGTGTTGACCGTCAGTCTGTCCTTCCACAGGCCGAAGTCAAGCCCTACCTTCGCGTCCCGGGTCTTTTCCCAGCCGAGGTCAGGGTTTGGCGCGGAAGGTATCGTGCCGAGGTTGAAGGTGTCGTCGCCGAAGTAGCGGTACTGCTGCTGGAGGTACTGCATCACGAGCAGGTGGGAGGTGCTTGTGTTCACGTCGCCCGTGAATCCGTAGGCCGCGCGGAGGGTCGCGTGCGAGACTGCCGGCAGTGAGTTCTTCATCCATCCCTCCTCTCCGATGTGCCAGGCCGCCCCTGCGCTCCAGGTAGGGTTGAACTGTCTGTTGCTTCCGAAATTGGAGCTGCCGTCCGTTCTGAAAGAGGCGTTGAGCACGATGGTCTTGCCAAGGTAATAGTCGGCCGAGGCGTAGAACGAAGCGTAGCGCGTCTTGCTGAAATACTCCCCGTTGAGTTTCTCGACCTCCCTTACCCATTCGTCCTGCGGGCCGCTTATCGACGGCAGGGAAGTGGTGCCGGTCTTAGGGTCATAGTTGTAGCGCTTGGTGAATATGGTGTTGGCGTCTGACCCTCTTAACTCCGCTCCTGCCAGCACATTGACCGTGTGAATCTCATCGAAGGTCTTGTTGAAGGCGAAATGCCCGCGGGCAACGTAGCTGTTTCTGTCCGTCCTGTTCTGCGAGATGTTGCCGTAGAGATTTGTCTGCGAGCGGTCATCGCTTCCCAGCCTGTCCCTGAATGCGGTGTAGGTGTATTTGTCGATCACCTTGTCGGTGGCGTTGCCGGCGAACGAGTATGACATCAGTCCTACGAAGTGCAGAGGCTCCGCTATTTTCAGATCAGCCTGCGTCCTGAACGTTCCGTTGGTGTTCTTGGTGGAGCTGTGGTTGCTGTCCAGCTCGCGGATGATGTTGAATCCGTTCTTCGGCATCACCTGCTCGACCCCGCGTCCGTTGTAGTAGCCGAGAGTGAACCAGGTGTTGTCGGCCGCGTAGGAGCCGTCGTCATTGTACGCCTTCTCATAAGGATTTGAGAAGTAGGCGTAGTAGAAAGGGTCCACGCTGGAGTACGGCATCCTGGATTCCTGCCTGGCCGCCTCTATGCCGATGTCGATTCTGATTCGTTCCACCGGCTTCAGTGTCATTTTCGTGCTGATGCTGTACCTCCTGTAGCTGTTGTGGATCAGCATTCCGTCCTCGTCGTTGACTCCGAGAGCCACGTAGTACGTGTTCTTCTCCGAGCCTCCGCTGAGCGAAAGGTGGTGCCCCTGAGAAAAAGCGTTCCTGAACATAAGGTCGTACCAGTCGGTGTCGTTGTTCCTGAGCGAGGCTATGTAGCCGTCCTGCGCCGCGGTGTCGCCCTTGAATCGGGCAAAATCTCCGAGACCCGCCCTGATCTGCCCGACTATTCCGACTACCGGATACACGACGGTGTTGTCCGTCAGGGATTCCTTGTATCCGGCCGCGGAGAACTCGTTCCACAGTTCGTCCTCCCAGGCGAGTTTCTCTGCCGAGTTCATCAGGTTCAGGGTTCTCTGAGGCTTGATCGACATCGTGAACGTGTTGTTGTAGCTGACCCTCATCCTGCCTGCCTCGCCTTTCTTCGTGGTGACTACGATGACTCCGTTCGCGGCTCTTGAGCCATAGATGGCCGCCGCGGCTGCATCCTTCAGGACGGTGATGCTCTCGATGTCATTAGGATTGATGTTGCCGACACCATTGACGAATATGTTGTCGAAGCCTCCTGTGGCAAGCTGTTCGGAGCTGAGGCTTGGGGAGTCGCTCTGCATAGGCACTCCGTCCACTACCCATAGCGGCTGGCTTGCCCCTGAGAGGTTGTTCGCCCCTCTTATCCGGATTCTGGACTGCGTTCCGGGCTGGCCAGACGTGGCTGACACGGCGACTCCGGCCACCTCTCCCTGCATCAGGGCGTCAACCGAGGAGACGGCCTTTGCCTCGAACTTGTCGGAACCGATCACGGCCACGGAGCCGGTTATTCTCTTCACCGATGTCTGTGCATATCCCGTGACCACAACCTGATCCAGTTGCGTGGTTTCCCATTCCATCACGACCGTGATGTTCTCTGTTTTGCCCGGAACGATTTTATAGACAACGTCTTTCATTCCGACCGAGGAGAACAGCACGGTTTCCGTCCCCGCCGGAATGGAGAATCTGAACCTTCCGTCCAGATCCGTCGTCGTGCCGGAAGAGGTCTTCTGCATCGACACGACACCCGCCCCGATCACCGGCGCTCCGTCCGTGTCCGTCACCTTTCCGGTGAGCGTCACCCCTTGCGCCGACGCGGCGATCTGCGCCATAATGAATATGACCGCACAGGCTATGCCCCTTGTGGACAACTTTCTGAATATGACTGATATACAATTCATAATATCTACATTCGCGTTTCCGGAGGGTGACTAAAAAGCCATTTTGCCTTCTGGAGAATCGAAGATTTGAAATCGTTCTCAGATAGGGGGATACGAATAAATCGCCCTCGGAAGCTAATATTCCGACTTTTCAGCCACCCTCTTGAAATATATCACTATCGTTCTTTATTGGTCTTTCCGTCCAATAATCTCTGCTTCATCGGTTACATAGCTGCTGCTATCCTCCCTCTTCCGCAATAATCATTGTCTCGAAGCTGAAGCCAAAAAACAAATGTACAAATTGTAATTGAATATTTGTAGTGCAAAAGCGATAAAATTGTGTGTCAGGTCATTCCCGATGTTCGAATTGAAAGATGCTCTGGCTTCTGCCCTTTAATGCCGATGGCCTTGACACCTTTTCCCCAAGGGCTTCCTTGTGTGTTCTGCCGCGTTGTGGCGAAACAGAAGTGCGGCGAGATGTGCGGCGAGATGTGGCATCGGTGGTTGTGCGGGGGAGTTGCCGCTGCAAACCTGTGCTCTATGGTGGGAGGAACTCTATGTGAATCATTTGAAAAATGTTAACTTTGCGGAATATGAAAAGTGTGTTTTTGTCTGCTACTGGAACATCCGCAGGAGTTCGATGGCTGGTTTATATTCAAGAAAATGGTTCGGGTCGCTGAGATTGCGGTCGCTGAATCTGTCGAAATGCCGAAGCGCCCGGAACTATACAAATTGAACGAATATGCTTGACAAAGACTTAGTCCGCTACATCGAGGAAGAAGTGATTCCAAGGTACGCCTTCTTCGACAAGGCCCATCAGGAAGACCACGTCCGCAAAGTGATCGAGGAATCTATGAATATGTCCACTCACTACGACGTGGATCAGAACATCCTGTATGCCGCCGCAGCATTCCACGACACTGGATTGTCCGAAGGCAGGGAGAACCACCATCTGGTCTCCGGAAGGATCATCCGTGAGGACTCTCGTCTTCGGAAGTGGTTTACTGAAAGTGAGATAGAAATAATTGCCCAGGCCGCCGATGATCACCGGGCATCTAACGGAACAGAACCGAGAAGCATCTACGGCCGCATTGTCGCAGAGGCCGACCGTGACATCGAGCCGATGAGGATTCTGCGCAGGACCGTGCAGTTCGGAATGGAACACTATCCGGAACAGGACAAGGAAGGCCATTGGCAAAGGATGGGCGAGCATCTGGCGGAGAAATATGACTTCGGTGGTTATCTCAAACTCTATATCCCGGAATCCGCCAACGCCGCCGGTCTAAGGCGTCTTCGTGACATTATTCACGCCCCGAAACGCCTCAGGAACATATTCGAGAATATTTTTGAAGAGGAGGTGACAAAATGATCCGCACTTTATTGCTCGTCGGAGGGGGCGGCTTCCTCGGAGGAATCGTAAGGTATTTGGTTAAAATCAGCTGCGAGAGGCTTTCCCCGCAGCGACCCTGCCGCTCGGCACAATGGCCGCCAATGTGGCAGGATGCTTTCTGATCGGTTTGCTCTATGGAGTCGCGTCAAGGAACGTCAGTATGAGTCACGACATTCTCGACCTTCATCAACGAGAACTTCACGATGCTCCAGGGCGGAGAGGTTTTCAATGCCGTGTTGTATGCCGGGTTAAGCCTTGCCGTTGGTTTGTTGTTTCTTTATCTGGGCGCTCAACTGTCAAGGATTATTTGATTATCTGCTATGATAATGGGATGACTAAACATTGCAGAACCTGTCGCAGTGCGGCAGAAGAGCTTGACTAAAAGTCATTTAATCTTCTGGAGAATCGAATATTTGAAATCGTTCTCGGATAGGGGGATACGAATAAAATCGCCCTCGGAAGCTAAGAATCCGACTTTTTAGTCACCTCCAGTGGGTGCCGCGCAAGCGACTGGGTGGAGATTTAAAAAAAAAGTGGTGGCTAAATATGCAATTGTTAGCCACCACCTTATGTGTAAAATGTATGTGTCGATTAGAGCTGAGGACCAGCCTTTACGAGAGCCTTGCCGGCCCTGTTGGACTCGTACTTCTTGAAGTTCTTGATGAACCTTGCGGCGAGATCCTTTGCCTTTTCCTCCCACTGAGAGGCCTCGGCGTAGGTGTCGCGAGGGTCAAGGATGTTGGTGTCAACACCATTGAGCTGTGTAGGAACCACGAAGTTGAAGTAAGGGATGGTCTTGGTAGGGGCGGAGTCGATGCTGTGGTCAAGGATGGCGTCGATGATTCCTCGGGTGTCACGGATTGAGATTCTCTTTCCGGTTCCGTTCCAGCCAGTGTTCACGAGGTAAGCCTTGGCTCCGCTCTTCTTCATCTTCTTCACGAGTTCCTCGGCGTACTTTGTAGGGTGAAGCTCAAGGAAAGCCTGTCCGAAGCAAGCCGAGAAAGTAGGGGTCGGCTCGGTGATGCCGCGCTCTGTTCCGGCCAGCTTGGCGGTGAAGCCTGAGAGGAAATAGTACTTTGTCTGCTCAGGATTCAGGATTGAGACAGGAGGAAGAACACCGAAAGCGTCAGCTGAGAGGAAGATTACCTGCTTGGCGGCAGGTCCGTGAGACTCAGGACGTACGATGTTGTTGATGTGATAGATAGGATAGGAAACGCGGGTGTTCTCGGTCACGCTCTTGTCGTTGAAGTCGATCTTGCCCTCATTGTCAACGGTCACGTTCTCGAGAAGGGCGTCGCGGCGGATGGCGTTGTAGATGTCCGGTTCAGACTCCTTGTCGAGCTTGATTACCTTGGCGTAGCAGCCGCCCTCGAAGTTGAACACGCCCTTGTTGTCCCAGCCGTGCTCGTCGTCGCCGATAAGCTTGCGCTTAGGATCGGTTGAAAGGGTTGTCTTGCCGGTTCCCGAAAGACCGAAGAAGATAGCGGTGTTCTCACCGTTCATATCGGTGTTAGCGGAGCAGTGCATCGCTGCGATGCCCTTAAGAGGGAGGTAGTAGTTCATCATAGAGAACATACCCTTCTTCATCTCGCCGCCGTACCAGGTGTTGAGGATTACCTGCTCCTTGCTGGTGACATTGAAAGCCACGCAGGTGTCGCTGCGGAGACCAAGCTCCTCGAAGTTGGCGACCTTTGCTTTGGAAGCGCAGTAAACAACGAAGTCAGGCTCCTGGTCAAACTCTTCCTGATTCTTCGGACGGATGAACATATTGGTGACGAAGTGTGCCTGCCAAGCTACCTCCATAATGAAGCGAACCTTCATTCTGGTGTCCTTGTGCGTTCCGCAGAAGCCGTCGACTACGAAGAGCCTCTTGCCGGAAAGCTCCTGCTGGGCTGTCTTCCTTACGATCTTCCAGGTCTTCTCTGTCATCGGATGGTTGTCGTTAGGGTACTCAGGGGTGTTCCACCAAACGGTGTCCTTTGAGTTCTTGTCCATAACGATGTACTTGTCCTTAGGAGAGCGGCCGGTGTAGATGCCGGTCATAACATTGATAGCTCCGAGTTCGGTAACCTGACCTTTCTCGTAGCCTTCCAGCTCAGGCTTTGTCTCCTCGTTGTAGAGAACTTCGTAAGTCGGATTGTAAAGGACTTCCTTCACATTCTTGATTCCGTACTTGCTTAAATCCATCTTAGGCATAGTTAAAATGTGTTTTTATAAAGTTAAACCTATTCTTTCCTTAAAAATGCGCGGCAAATTTACGGAATTTTTACGCATTCCTCAAATGTGTAAGCGATTAATTTCGTACATTTGTCACACGCGCTGGTGCATCACTGCAAATTGTTTGCCATCGATGCGCGCAAAGAATTGATATAAAACGGTTTGTAGTCTTTTTGAATATGTCTCCGGCAGAAGTGTTGAAAGAATACTGGGGCTATGATGGTTTCCGTCCGATGCAGGAGGAGATCATCAATGCCGCATTGGAAGGGAAGGATGTTCTGGCCATAATGCCGACAGGCGGCGGAAAGTCGGTCTGCTTTCAGGTTCCGGGTTTGATGAAGGAGGGAATAACCCTCGTGATCACCCCGCTCATCGCCTTGATGAAGGATCAGGTCCAGAATCTTAACGACAGGGGAGTGAGGGCGATCGCTGTCCACGCCGGGCTTGGCCGAAGGGAGGTGGATCTGGCTTTGAACAATGCCGCCTACGGAGATTTCAAGTTCCTTTACCTGTCTCCGGAAAGACTTGGAACACAGCTTTTCCAGTCCTATCTTGATGTTCTGGACATCAGCTTCATCGTCGTTGACGAGGCTCACTGCATCTCGCAGTGGGGCTACGATTTCAGACCTGACTACCTCAGGATAGGCGGAATCAGGGAGAGGGTTGACGCCCCGGTCATCGCACTCACCGCCACCGCGACCCCGTCAGTGGCGCAGGACATAATGGAACGTCTCGGGTTCAAGGAGAAGCTCCTGCTCAAAAGCGGTTTCGAGCGTCCGAACCTCAGCTATATAGTTCGCAAGGTCGAGGACAAATACTCCCAGATTCTTAACATCTGCAACGGAGTGCCGGGGACAGGGATAGTCTATGCCCGAAACCGCCGCAAATGCGAGGAGCTTTCATCATTCCTTCAGTCTCAGGGAGTTTCGGCCTCGTTCTACCACGCCGGACTGGGCGGGCAGACGAGGGCGGAGCGGCAGGCGGCCTGGAAGAGCGGCGAGATAAGGGTTATGGTCTGCACGAACGCGTTCGGAATGGGAATAGACAAGCCGGACGTGCGTTTTGTGGTGCATTACGACCTGCCGGACAGCCCGGAGGCGTATTTCCAGGAGGCAGGACGTGCCGGACGAGACGGAAGGAGATCCTACGCCGTCCAGCTCTGGAACGGGGTGGATGTCCGTCGTGCGAAGCAGATTGAGGATGTCTCCTTCCCCTCGCTTGAATATATCGAGGATGTCTATCAGAAACTCCATATTTTCTTCGAGATTCCTTATGACTCGGGAATAGGCCGCCAGCTGAAGTTCCGTATCGAGGATTTCTGCAAGCGGTTCTCTTTCCAGAGAGCGCCGGTGTCCTATGCCCTGAAGTACCTTGAGCGCACTGAGCACCTGACATATTCGGAAGAAATCGACATCCCTACCAAAGTCCGCATCAACGTTGACAGGAAGTCCCTCTATGACATCGAGTTGGCTGATCAGGGGCAGGCCAATGCGCTTGAGGCCCTGATGCGGAGCTACACGGGCATATTCTCTTTCCTACAGCAGATTGACGAGGAATATGTCGCCCGCCGCGCCGGCCAGACCGTCCCTCGGCTGAGGCAGTCGCTCTACGGCCTGTCGCTCGCCCACGTGATCAGCTATGTTCCCGCAGATCATTCGGATGTGGTTTATATCCACCACGACCGCCTGCGCCCGGGCAATGTGAATCTGATGCCGTCCCGCTACGCTATGCTCAAGGAGAGTTTCCATTCCAGAAGCGAGGCAATGCTTGAATATGCCGGCGAGACTTCGGAATGCCGTTCACGCTATCTTCTGCGCTATTTCGGCCAGACAGAGACCGACGACTGCGGCACCTGTGATGTCTGCCGCGCCCGCCTCTCTTCCGCCCCGTCCGTCGAACGTCCCGTCCGCACGCTCCGGCAGATGACACGGCAAAGGCTGATTGAATATATCGATGAGAGGGACGGGGATTATTCCCTTGAGGGGATTGTCGCCGAGTTCGGTAACCCGTCCAAGGACTATTCCCCTGACTATCTGGACATTCTACGCCAGCTTATCGATGACGGAGAGGTTCCGGTTTACCGTCCCTGACTTCCGTTCCCTGACTCCGGCCCTATTCTATGACCAGACCGTCGTAAGCCGGTCGGACTGTCGAACGGATGTGCCTTTCCCGGCACATATCCTCCAAATCCTCGCTGAACCGTCCGTGGCAAGGGAATGTGTGTGAAAGGTGCGTAAGCCAGGTGTTCCCGGCGCCGATTCTGTCGGCCAGCGCCAGAGCCTCGTCCAGGCTGAAATGAGAGTGGTGCTTCTTGTAGCTTACCGTGTTGAGGGTCACGTGCCTGAGACCGGTCAGCTTGGCGAACTCGCTTTCGGGGATTGAACTCATATCCGTGATGTACGCTATGTCGCCGAAGCGGAAGCCGAGCACGGGCAGCCTGTCGTGCATCCCCCGGATCGGAATGACGGCCACACCCCCGGTAGACGGAGCCATCGACACCGGGTCGGCCTTGTCGATGATGTCTTCAAGCTTGTTTCCTGTCGGAATAAGCGTGCCGTCGGGCAGTCTGTAGTGGTAGCCCACATCGTGTATCCAGACAAGTTCCATATCCTTGGCGTTCGGATAGACAAGAAACGGGTTTTCGTCAATAGTGTGCAGATGCCACTCCGGAGCGCCCGGGTATTTCGGAAAGGCGAAGACGTAGGGATATTCTTTGATAAGGTCTTCGACGACGTTTCTCTCGCAGTAGATTTCCGCAGCGCGGCGGTCGATGTAGTTCAGCGAGCGCACGTCATCCAGCCCTCCGGTGTGATCCTTATGGTTGTGAGTGAGGAGGATGGCGTCCAGGTGGGATATGTCCCGGGCAAGCATCTGCATTCTGAAATCCGGCCCCGCGTCGATCAGGATGTTCAGTCCCTCATATTCGACAAGGGCGGATGAGCGGAATCTTTTGTCCTTCGGATCCGCCGATCTGCAAACGTCGCATTTGCAGCCTATGATCGGAACTCCCTGCGAGGTTCCCGTTCCGAGAAATGTCAGTCTTGTCCTGCCCATAATTTGTTGTTTTTCAGCTTGTTTTTAGTAATGCCCGTTCTGTCCGCCCCGCATTCGGCATCAGATTGTGATGTCCTCTATCATATTCACGAGAGCGGGATCGTACGGTCTTTCCACCCTTATGTAATTGCCTGTGTAGCCGCCCATCAGACCGTCTTTCACATCAGATTCCCAAAGCACCTGTGACCTGCGTCCCCGGTTTTTCTCCACGAATCCGGAGTGCAGTTCCGCGCAAAGGGATTCAAGCCTAGAGGCGCGTTCTGTCTTGACGGAATCCCTGACCTGGTCTTTCCATCCGGCGGCTACTGTCCCCGGGCGGCGGGAATAAGGAAAAACGTGGATGAACGCCGGCCTGACGCGGTCCCTGAGGAATGAATATGTCTCTTCGAACAGTTCGTCCGTCTCTCCGGGCAGCCCTGCGATGACGTCGATGCCGAAGAAAACGTAAGGTTTTGTCGTGTCGTTTGTCTGCGGGTCCATCCGTGAGCGTATGAAGTCAATCCTGTCCGCGAAGAATTCTGTGGAGTAGCGCCGTCCGACCCTTTTGAGAAGCGTGTCCGAGCCGGATTGCAGGGGAATGTGGAAATGTGGCTGGAACTTCGTGCCGGACGCTATCCAGTCAACGATTTCCTCTGTAATCAGATTCGGTTCGATGGACGAGATTCTGTAGCGTTCGATTCCCTCCACATCGTTCAGCCGCTTCAGGAGTTCGAGGAAGCTCTCGCCTGTGCTCCTGCCGAAGTCTCCGGTGTTCACTCCGGTGATTACAACCTCCCTTATTCCTGACGAGGCTATCCTGCGGGCTTGTCCCACCACCTCGGATATCGGGATATTCCTCGAATTGCCTCTTGCGTAAGGCACTGTGCAGTAGGCGCAGAAGTTGTTGCATCCGTCCTGTACCTTCAGGAACGACCGAGTCCTTTCCTCTGAAGAGTAGGCGGCCATTGTCTCCTTGGAGATTTCCTTGTAACAGGCGGCCGGGCTTGGTCTCTCCTCCGCGGAATCGAGGGCCGCCGCGGCATTCCCGTTGCCTGTCGTGTTTTGCAGAAGGCTCATCGTCTCCGGGACGACCTTGGATTTTTCCTTGGCTCCGAACACGAGCGAGACACCGTCTATCGCCAGCAGGTCAGCCCTGCGAAGCTCGGCGTAACATCCTGTCACTATGATTTTTGCGTCCGGAGATGTGCGGTGCGCCTTGCGGATGACATTCCGGCACTTCTTTTCGGCCCGTTCGGTGACCGAGCAGGTGTTTACCAGATAGACATCAGCCTTGTCCTCCCATCGGATGACCTCAAGGCCATTCTTCACGAACCCTCTCTCGTAAGTGGAAGTCTCGGCGTAGTTCAGCTTGCAGCCGAGTGTCAGAAACGCTATTGTCATCCCGTTACCTCCAAGTCGGATTCCCGTCGCTGACCGTAACCCTTGACCAGGCGCAAGGCCCGTTCACCGGAGGATTCTTCTTGGAAACCCTGATTTTAATGAATATGATGTCCTTGAACTCTTTGCGTATTTCGTCCAGAATCCTTCCCGCGACATTCTCCAGCAGGTCGGACGGGATGGCCATCTGTCCGGCCACTATGTCGTAGATCCGGCCATAATCGACGGTGTCCTTGAGATTGTCGCTTTGGGCCGCTTTCTCCATATCCGTCTCCGCGTGTATGTCCACCAGAAAGGTGTTCCCTTCTTTTCTCTCTTTCTCCAGGCATCCGTGACAGGCGTGGAATTCCATCCCTTCCAGCTCTATTAATCCGTTGCGGTTCATATATTGATACTTAAGCTTGCAGGGTGGGGCAACTGCTTGTGGAGTGAGGGTTTATCTCGCTTTCGCGGTCGGCTGCCAAACCTGCGGCGGTTTTAATGATCCAGTCTTTTTCCGTGCGAATTTAGATAAAATCCTCCACTAACGGAAAAAAGAATATGTTTAAAATCATTCAGACCGGCTTGAATAATACTCAAGGCGGCGGCAGGTCTTCCGAATGACGGTTCTGCCAGTGTGCCGGAGCGATTCCGAGGCCTTTCTCCGAACGGACTATGCCGCAATGTCAAAATGAATTTGTAACTTTGCCTATTATGGCAAAAGGAAAACTGTACCTTATACCTTCCCCGTTAGGGGAATATGCTCCCTCGGAAGTCATTCCCGCTCCTGTTCTGGAGCGCTTGAAAAGCATCCGTAAATATGTTGTAGAAGAGACCCGCACCGTCCGCCGCTACCTTTCAGCCGCCGGACTCAAAGGGCACATCGGCGAGCTGGAATTCAGGGAGCTTAACGAGCACACCGAACCGGAAGAGGTCGAAGGGCTGCTCTCGTTGTTCTCTGACCCTGACGGGTCTGCGACTGACGTGGGACTTATCTCCGAGGCGGGACTTCCCGCAGTGGCCGACCCGGGGGCGCAACTGGTCGCGCTCTGTCATATTCACGGAATACAGGTCGTGCCTATGGTCGGCCCGTCGTCGCTGATGCTCGCGCTGATGGGTTCCGGTCTTAACGGCCAGAGTTTCGCTTTCTGCGGCTACCTTCCTGCCAAGACGGACGAGCGCCGCAGGGCTGTCAGGGAAATCGAGAGAAGATCCTCCCAACTGAACCAGACTGAGATTTTCATCGAGACTCCCTATCGCAATGACTCTATGATGGCCGACCTGCTGGAAGTCCTCCAGCCGAGAACCCGCGTCTGCATAGCCGCTGACATAACGCTGCCCGGCGAGACCATCCTGACTAAGACCGTCGGCGAGTGGAGGAAGTCATCCCTGACAATCGGCAAGCGGCCGTGTGTGTTTCTTGTTCTTGCGTAAATAATTGAAAAATAATAAACTGACAATGAGAAAAACAATTGCGATCATTATCTTTGCAGTTCTGTCCGCAGTTCCTTCAATGGCCGGGGACAAGGCTCCGAAGAATGAAAAGGTAAAGAATGTCATCCTGATTATCGGGGACGGAATGGGGCTTGGAGCCACCGCTTCCTGGATGGTCAGCCAGAACTACGCTCCGACCTGCTTCGACAGAGCTATGAACGCGGCTGTGGTCAAAACTAACTCGGCCAACAACAGAACGACCGATTCGGCTGCCGCCGCCACAGCGATGGCTACCGGCCACAAGACCGACAACAGTATGTTGGGGATGCTTCCTGACGGCACAAAGCCGGCCAGCATAGCGGAACTTGCCAAGGAGAAGGGTCTTTCGACCGGCATTGTGGTGACATCCTATGTGCTTGACGCCACGCCGGGAGGATTCTATGCGCACGTGGCGAAACGGAACGACAGGAAGGGAGTCGCCGAGGATTTGATTGCGTTCAGACCGGACGTGATAGTTGGCGGAGGCCGCAAGTACTTCACTCAGAAGAAGTACACTGATGTCAACCTGCTGGACAAGGCCGTGGGCGAGGGTTTCACCTATGTGCAGACCCCGGAAGAGTTCTTCTCGACGTGGACCACTCCGATTCTCGGACTTATAGACGAAGGCAGCACTGTTGACGAGGCGGAGATCAATTCGGATCTTCTGACCGACCTGGCCGACCACACTTATGAGATTCTCGGCAGGAACAGGAAAGGTTTCTTCGCTATGATAGAAGGCTCCCACATCGACCACGCCGCCCACGCCAACAATACTGATATGCTTCTCTGGTGGATGGAAGAGTTTGACAAGCTTGTCAACGCGGCCTTTGACTACGCCGACACGCACAAGGGAACTCTCGTGATAGTCACAGCCGACCACGAGACGGGCGGAATCTCGCTCGTACCGGGAAGCAAAGATTTCACCCAAGGCGAGAGCGGACTCGCAATAGACTATTCTGTTACGAGCCACACCGGTTCTCCTGTGCTCCTTTATTCCTATGGCGCCTCTGCCTGGAAGTTCGGCGGAGTGATGGACAACACAGACATATTCAAAAGGCTTAAAAGTGTTCTGATTGACAAATAACGCAATCTTAAATTCCTGTTTATGAAAAGAATATATTTGATTGTCGTGGCGCTGGCATCAGCCTTGCCGTCCGCATCCGCCTCTTCCGGCCCGCAGGACATCATCCCGGCTCCTGTGAAGTACGAGATTCTTGACTGCGAGTATTCACCTAAATCCGACGGAAGTGATGTCCGCGTCCATCTCGGGGACAAGCGTTTCCTTAAGGAAGTCAAGGCGTTGAACCTTCCGGCGTTCGCACTCGACGAGGTTTACAGACTTGTCGTAGGCAAGAAAGGAATCGACATTTTCGCCGTTTCGGAGACCGGACTCTACCGCGCCGGAACCAGTCTTCGGATGATGTTGGACAAGGATTCTACGCTGACCGGATGCTCGATTCTGGATTATCCTCGTTTCCGCCATAGGGGACTGATGCTGGACATTTCCAGGAATTTCCGTGACAAGGATTTTATTCTCAAGCAGTTGGATGTGATGTCGATGCTGAAGATGAGCACACTTCACCTGCATCTAACCGATGACGCAGGCTGGAGAATACAGATCGACTCTTATCCGGAGTTGACCCGCAAGGCTGCCTGGAGGGTCGGCGGCGCTTATGAGGAATGGGTGGCCGGAGGCAAGAAGTATTCCTCCGAGGGCGCTCCTCTCGCATCCGGAGGCTATCTGACCAAAGCGGATGTGAAAGAGATTGTGGAATATGCTTCGTCCCGTCACATAGACATCATTCCGGAGATAGAGCTTCCCGGGCATTCCGGTGAGGTTCTGGCCGCGTATCCCGAACTGGCCTGTCTCGCTTCTGACGGCCACACCCGCCGCTTCTCGGGAGACCTTTGCCCCGGCAAGGACAAGACTTTCGAGATGTTCGAGTCCATTCTCGGCGAGGTCATAGAGATGTTCCCTTATGAATATGTCCACATCGGCGGCGATGAGGCTTCTAAGCGTCACTGGAAGGAGTGCCCGGATTGCCTCAGCAGGATGAAGTCCGAGAATCTCAAGGATGTCAACGAGCTGCAGAGCTATCTGGTGAACAGGGTGACAAGGTTCCTTGAGTCCAAGGGCAGACACGCCATCGGCTGGGACGAGATCCTTGACGGTGGCCTCGCCGAGGGAGCGGCTGTGATGTCCTGGCGTGGCACGAAAGGCGGCATTACCGCGGCCACTATGGGACACGATGTTGTGATGTCCCCTGGTGACTACTGCTACTTTGACTCCAGTCAGGACGCTCCTTTCTCGCAGCCTAAGTCCTTCAGCGGCTACCGTCCTCTGGAGCAGGTGTATTCATTCAATCCGACTGACGGCATTGATGATGAATATGTCCCGTTCATTCTCGGTCTTCAGGCCAACCTGTGGTCCGAGTATGTGCCGACAGGGGAGTATATGGAGTATCTGCTCTATCCGCGCGCGTTCGCGATTGCCGAGATAGGCTGGAGCCGCGCCGAGGACAAGGATTATTCCCGCTTCAAGGAGAACGCCGTAAGGCTGGCTGAGTCTCTCCGCTCCAATGGCTACAATGCCTTTGACCTGAAGAACGAGATAGGCCCTCGCCCTGAGTCTCTGAAGCCGTTGGAGCATCTGGCCGCCGGGGCTGAAGTGGTCTATAACAGCAAGAAATACTACCGAGGCTATTCCGCCGGAGGCGACAATGCCCTCACCGACGGTAAGTTGGGCGGCTGGTTCTACAAGGACAACCGCTGGCAGGGCTTCCTGTGCGACGTTGATGTCACGATAGACCTTGGCCGGACGAAGGACATCCATTATGTCGGAGCCACGTTCCTTTCCCACACTTCGGCTGATGTGGGATTCCCGGTCAGGACCGAGGTGAGTTTCTCGGAGGACGGAATCAGTTTCACGGAGCCGGTTATATGCCTCCTTGAGGTTCCGGACCACGATTCGTGCGCTTTGTTGAACACCTTGGGTTCTGTCGTCAACGCCAAGGCCCGCTACATCAAGTACAGGGCTGTACGGGATGACTTGACCAAGAATCCTCGCCACGCGTTTATATTCATTGATGAGATTGTCGTGAATTAGAAGTCTGGCGACGGTTTTCTGTTGTGAGTGTTTTTTTGACAACTGTTCTAATAATCTGTAATTTATGCTGACAGGTAGATTCGGGTGCGCTGCCGCCGCACTGGCCGTAGCGATTTCGTTCGGCTGTTCCACCGGTGTTGAACCGGAAAATGTCGCCTTGAACAGGGCGGCCTACGCTTCTTCATCGTATGACTATAACCTCACGGCCCAGCTGGTGACCGACGGAATTGTAGAGACAGCGGAGCCGGCCTGGCTGAAAGTGAGCGCGTCGTCCGGTGAGCTTCCTTGCCGGGAAAGGCTTTGGACTGTTGACGCTGGCCCGTATTCGAGAAATTTTCTGACCGGCGAACGGGATTTCCTTGAATATGAATGGAGCGCGCGGAAGTTCTCGGCCGGATGTGTCCGGGTGCGCGGCACTGTGCTTTACGAGGAACCTGCCGACGGTTGGTCTGTGACCTGCTATGCGGCGGCTTCTGACGGAGAACTCAAGCCTGTCGGCTCGATCGGCGGGAAAGGCCTTCCCGGGAGGAAACGGTCGCGCCCGGCTGTCATAACCGATCCCAACAAGCAGACGGAGACCATCACCAAACCGGCCTGCGAACTGAATCTTCAGATTCCGATTGAGGAAGCCGCTGGTTTCAGCCGGTTCAGGATTGAGTTCAAGATGGCTGGAGCGGTTGTCTGGATAGTCAATTCCGTTGATTTCTCCGCTGATTCATCCTTCGGTGAAAGCAGTGACACGGGTCCCTACGACTCGAGGGACGCGCGGGGCTTCAATGTCCTTCCGTCAGAGGACTTTTCAAGTGCGTGGATGAGTGCCGACGCTCAGCCACAATGGATTACGGTGGATCTCGGAGAAAAGAAAAGATTCAGCGAAATCCGTCTCCACTGGATTCACAAGGCCGGGAGCGGGGTCGTTGAGGTCTCTGACGACAACAGAAACTGGAAGAAATGCGCCGACCTTCCCGCGGTGGATTCGTTGGCATATTCATTCAAGGCGAAAGGGCGCGGCCGCTATGTCCGTCTTTCGATGGAGGGTGCTGACAAGAGCGGCCATTTCACTCTGAGCGAATTCGAGGTGATCGGGACCGCCGGCCCGGAAAAGTCCGTTGCCGCTTCGGAGTGGAAACTGCAACGCTCTTCGGCTGTCACCGCCTGCGGCGAGGAAATCTCCGCCAATGAATATGACGATTCGGGCTGGATGCCTGCCGTCGTTCCAGGAACCGTGCTTTACAGCCATATTGCCGCCGGTTCGGTTCCCGATCCGGGTATCGCGGACAACAATATGCAGATTTCCGAGTCCTATTTCAATTCTGATTTCTGGTACAGGTGGACACCTCGCCTGCGGAAGGGGCAGGACTCTTATAAGGTATTCGGCAGCCGCACCATTCTTTGCTTCGATGGAATAAACTGGAAAGCGGAGATCTATGTCAACGGTCATCGTGTCGGCGACATTGCCGGTGCGTTCAGGCGCGCTCGTTTTGATGTCACCGATCTTGTCAACGGCAAAGATGATGTCGTGGCCGTGCGCATAATAAAGAATGCCCACTACGGTGCCGCCAAAGAGAAGAACGCCGAGAATCCGGACTTCAACGGAGGTCAGCTCGGAGCCGACAACCCGACATTCCACGCCACAATCGGCTGGGACTGGATTCCTTCTGTCAGAGGACGTGACGCAGGTATTTGGAACGATGTCCGTTTCGAGAGCTGCAAGTCGGTGGAATTGAGTGATCCGCTGGTTCAGAGCCGGGTTTCCGGCGACCTTGCCTCAATGACCGTTTCCGTGGTGGCCTCAAACATTACCTCCGGTGAACTGGCCGGAAGCCTCCGCGGAACCTTGGGTGACATTGTCTTCTCAAAGGATGTCGTTTTGAAGGCAGGGGAGAGAAGTACTGTGGCTTTCTCTCCGGAGGACTATCCACAGCTTAAGGATAAGAGAATCGCTCTATGGTGGCCTAACGGCTATGGAGAGCCGGTTATGCACAAGGCGTCGTTCTCTTTCATACCTGACGGGGTTGATGAGCCTTCTGCATCCGTCGAGTGGCAGGCGGGTGTCCGTGAGTTTACCTACAAGGATGAGATGAGTGATTTGAAGATGTACATCAACGGGCGGCGTTTCTTCCCGAAGGGTGGCAACTGGGGCTTCAGCGAGTATAACCTGCGCTACGGAGCGGACGAGTATGACACCGCGGTCAGGATGCACAAAGAGATGAATCTGAATATGATCCGTAACTGGGTCGGCCAGACGGGCAACGAGGAGTTATATGATGCCTGCGACAAGTACGGCATCGTTGTCTGGCAGGATTTCTGGCTTGCCAACCCGGCGGACGGGCCTGATCCGGATGACAACGTGATGTTTCTGGACAATGCCCGTGACTATGTCAGCCTTATCCGCAGGCATCCGAGCATCGGCATCTATTGCGGGCGTAATGAGGGCTATCCTCCTGCCGAGCTGAATGAAGGTCTGTCCGAGACAGTCCGTGACTTGCACGCTGACATTCTTTACATTCCGAATTCGGCTGATGACGGTGTCAGCGGACACGGCCCCTACCGCGCGGTGGAGCCTTCTTTCTATTTCGAGAATCCTACGACGAAGTTCCACAGCGAAAGGGGAATGCCGGCCATTATGGAATATGAGAGCTTGTCCCGGATGTTGACTTCCGACCATCTTTGGCCTGCAGACGATGTATGGGGACAGCACGATTTCACCAGAACCGGCGCGCAGGGGGACACGGCCTTTGTCGGTATGGTCCGCCGCCGTTTCGGCGATCAGGCTATGGAATCCGCCGAGGTGTTCGCCAAGTACGCCCAATGGATCAATTACGACGGCTACCGCGCGATGTACGAGGCGAATAATGTCGGGCGTAAAGGACTGCTGATCTGGATGTCACACAGTGCCTGGCCGAGCCTTGCCTGGCAGACTTACGACTATTGGTTCCGTCCTACCGCCGCTTGCGCTGCTGTAAGAAAGGCCTGTGAGCCATTGCATATTCAGTTGAATCCCGCTTCCGGGTGCGTCGAGGTTGTGAATGCCTGTTGCGGAGACCTGTGTGGTCTGACTGCTTCTGTGTCACTTCGGAATCATGACGGTGACGTGACATATTCAAAGTCGTCTGTCCTTGATTCTGCGGAAGATTCCACTGTCTCAGCCATAGATGTCTCCGATGTGCCAGACGGGCTTTGCATAGTTGACCTAACGCTTACTTCCACCGATGGCAAGGTCGTGTCTGAGAATCGTTACCTGCGTAATTTCAGGAACGGCAGGGATACCGGTGACTACAAGGCCCTTGTCGGAACCAAATGGCTGGATGACAGCCTTTTGAGGTTTTAACAACCGCATCCGTCTGTGATTGCTTTAATGCTTGGATAGACTGGGCTGCCGTTATTGCAGGGCAGTGCAAAGCAAACGATAGGCGTCATAAAACAAACTACCCGAAATTTGCACGTTACCAAATTTCGGGTAGTTTGCTTTATACCGCCCAGCCAGTCCGAACGGGACGCTAATCCATTCAAGGCATTTCTGTCCGGCGTCTCTTTCATCGCCGGCGTCGAGCCGTGGCGGGCTTCTCTTTTACGCCGATTGACTTTGTCCGGCTCTGACTAAAGAGTGGTCAGGCGGAAGTTGCGCCAGAGAACCTTGATGTTGTTTCCATCGTGGATCTGGAGCATAACGCGGCCTGACTTCGAGCCGATAAGCTCATCGTTGATGTCTATCATCTGCTCGCCGTTAAGCCAAGTCTTGACATTGTCACCCTCGACACGCAGGCGCAGAGTGTTCCATTCTCCTTCCTTGAGGATTTCCTCTTTCTCGTCTGGAATCTGAATCAGCCAGCCGCGTCCGTATGACTCGTAGATTCCGCCGGTGTCCTGTCCCTTCGGAGCCACTTCGCACTGCCATCCGTTGACGATATTGTTCTGGTAGCCACCCTCCACGAAAGAATGGAAGAAAAGACCGGAATTGCCGTTTGAACACTGCTTGAACTCAACGGTAAGGTCGAAGTCCTTGTAGTACTCGCGGGTGCCGAGGTAGCCATAGCGAAGATCCTCGCCGTTTTCTGTCACGAGATTCCCTTCCTCGTCTACGCTGGTGCGCATACTTCCGAACAGCTCCCATCCGTGGAGGTCATTGCCGTTGAACAACTCAACCTCCTTGCCGGATTTGCGAGGAAGCTCCTTGATCTTGATGTTGCGGAAAGAAGCCGGGTCTCCGTGGTCCTGAAGGCAGATGACACCCTCGTGGGCAAGACCGTATTCGGTGGCGTTGCCCCATTTGCCGCTGGCCTTCTTCTCGAACCAGTCGTCAGTCCAGGACTCGAACTCAAGGATTTTCTCGCCGTTGAGCCAATGCTCTACGTGACCGTTGTCAAAGACGATCTTTGAATTGTTCCATTCACCTTGCGGGTTGACCTTCATCTTGTCATAGTCAGGAAGGTGCATTGCATAGTCAACGCCGAGTTTCTGCCATTCCTCAAGTTTGGCCGGAGCGTTCACCTCCTCCCATCCTTCGTTGTCGATGAGCTGATATTCAGGGCCTGTGACATAAGGCACCTTGAATTTCGGAAGCTCGACAACGTGGTACAGCATTCCGCTGTTGCCGCCGTGAGTGAGTTTCCAGTCCCAGGAAAGCTCGAAATTCTCGTACTTCTTGTCGGTCACGATGTAGCCGGACTCATCGGCTCCTGAACCTGAAGCCTGGATGCAGCCGTCAACCACAGTCCATCCGTTTGTGAGCGAGTCTCCGTTGTAGTCTCGCCAACCGTCAAGGTTCTCGCCGTTGAAGAGCAATACCCATCCGTCTGCCTTCTCAGCTGAAGTCAGGGTGTTCGGCTTAGGGCCGCAGGATACAATTGACAGTGCCATATAGGCCGCAACTGCGCAAAAAGTGATTTTTTTCATTTAAATTTACTTTAAAAACAATATTCCATTTTGTAACTGATATTCTGTCCGCTGCAAAAATATGTAAAAACAAGGAGTTAAACAAATAGTGTTTTTAAAGTCTGAGGTGTGCCTGCGGTTTATTCTTTAATTAGGCTCTTCGGGCGGCCGAAGTTCGTGGGGCGAGGAAAATCCAAAAAATATTCTTAAAATAGCGGCGTATATTTGTAAAACGAACTGTTTATGAAAAGAACATTGAGAAATTTCGCTTGGGGAGCGGTGCTCCTCGCTGCGTTTGCCTGTGGCAAGAACGACCCTGATCCCACTCCCACACCGACCCCGGAACCTGAGCCGGAGCCGACCCCGTCCGTTGTGGCGGAGAATCTGAGCAAGGATGGAACGTCCAACTGCTATATAATCGGGGAAGAGGGTGACTATTCATTCGACGCCACCGTAAGGGGAAACGGCGCGGCGACGGAAGGGCTGGCCGCTCCCCAGAAGATGGCTCCTGATTCGGCTGCCCTTGTCTGGGAGACCTCGAAAGGGATGGTGACGGATGTCAGGTTCGAGGATGGCAAGATAATATTCAAAGCCTCCGGAAAGACCGGCAACGCTCTGGTCGCAGCGTATTCCGCAGACGGGAGAATAATATGGAGCTGGCATATATGGTCCCCGGAGGAAAAGATAGCAACCTCTCAGACAAAGACCGGCTATGAGGTGATGACGATGAATCTCGGCGCTATGACCTCGAAGTTTTCTTCCACTCCCGACGTAAGGCCATACGGTCTGCTGTACCAGTGGGGACGCAAGGATCCGCTGCCGGCGGCTCCGACCCTTACCGGTGATGTCAATACGGTCGGTTCTCCAGCCTACGGGCCTGACGGCAAGGAAGTCAAGTTCGAGAATTCGCTCTGGAGTTCTGTGGACAACAACACAATTGAATATTCAATCGCCAATCCTACCAAGTGCCTTTCCAACTATGCCCAGTTCAGTACTTGCCACGACTGGCTGAAATCATCCGACAGCAATGACGCGTTGTGGGGCAATCCTGACGGAGCCGAGAGGGATTCCGAGAACAACTATGTCAACAAGGGCGCCAAGTCTTATTATGACCCTTGTCCTGTCGGATACCGCGTGCCTCCGGCAGATGTGTTCAGGTCATTTACTTCTTCCGGTGGCTATTCGCAGGATCCGTCCGCATTTGATGTCGAGGACATCAACGGCGACGGAGTGATTGACTCACAGGACTATAACTACGGATGGTCATTCAAGATGAAGGAAGGCAGCCAGTTCTTCCCGGCTGTCGCGCGCTATGATGGCTCGTACGCTATGCTGATGGGCTCAAAGAGTGGAGTCTGGGGTTCGTACTGGGGAAATGCTCCTGCCAAGTCATACGGCACCGCTACCGGCAACAGTTTCTGTGTGCTTTCATTTATGTGCGAGGCCGCGGGAGTGTCCGCTTCCCCTTCAGGCTCGGCCAGCCGCGCCGACGCTTATTCAGTCCGCTGCATTAAGGAATAGGCCGTAAGTTGTGCGTATGATTGTGGGACGCATCATTGAGTTTGGCGTTTAACTCTTTATGAACAAGTCAAATGGGGCTGGCAAGAATGAGCTTGTCTAGCCCCTTTCTTTATTTCGGCGATGTCGGCCACAACCGGACCTGTTTTTTCCCGGCATTTTAGAGACGTGTATTGTTGTGGAAACAAACAGGAATATTTGGATATTTGAGTGTTTGGGAGTATCTTTATGTTATGATTGTAAAACGTATGTTCAACTAAAAAAAAATCAGTAGTATTATGAAGAAATTTCTAGTCTTTTTCAGTGCTGTGATGGTGCTTGCGTCTTGTTCTGTCAATCGTGCCGCTGTTTCCACGACTTCAGTCCAGGCTCCTGTGGTTTCCACTACCATTGTTTCGCTTGAAGTAGCGAAAAAGCCTATCACTTACACTTATCATCCAAACCGCCAGGAGCGCAGGTTGTCCGTCTCGCAGCTCGTTAGCAACGCCACCTATGAGGCTTTGCAGAAGCAAACTAATGCTGATGAGCTTGTGAAGGTCTCATATTATCTGAACGGAAAGGCCGGATTGTTCGGCTTCGTCAAAGTCAAGAGCGTCACTATCACCGGATATCCGGCTACCTACAAGAACTTCCGTGAGCCGGATGCCAATGACCGCGAGAACATTGACGCTGTGTACAATGCTGTCACAACAGTAAAAGTCAAATAGTAAGGCGCACCGTATTGAGGCTCGGCATAGGATTTATGCCCTTGTTGGCCGGGAACAGGCTGCGAAGGTCGGGTGAGTGTCCTCGTGACATTTGACCGCATCCACGAGAAAGGATGACTTCGCAGCTGCAATGCCGCCGACGGCAACCGATTTCGGATCGCCATGTACTCTTTGTAACTCGTGAGCTGCACTCACGAGTTAGTTTGATACTTTCGTATCACTTCGTCATCAACATAAAGGTCGCTGAGCAGGTAGAGAATTCTGCGCTCATCGTGGAGCCTACGGCAGGTATCGCTCGAATAGATGAAAATATCCTGAGGAATGATTGCCGAATGTGGAAATAATTGTATCTTTGTATTGCATTTAAGTGACTAATGCTTAGTCTCGCAATCTAAAAGGCACCTCAGCCCCAACTGAAGTGCCTTTTCTCATAGAAAGAGAGCCGGAGGAGTGCTCCTCAGCCCCCACCAAAAATCTTACAGAGGTTAATCACACTTAAATGCAAGACAGATTTTTTAGATTCGGGTTGAGCCTGTGCTTAGAGTTCAGGATCCCCAAACTTGTCAAAGTGAAAGCGTACACACGTGTTCGCAATCGCAAGGTCGAGAAAGTCCGTTCATACTACCGCTGCGTTTGGGGACGCTAAGTA
This sequence comes from uncultured Muribaculaceae bacterium, assembly GCA_964458425.1. Taxonomy (GTDB): domain Bacteria; phylum Bacteroidota; class Bacteroidia; order Bacteroidales; family UBA932; genus Cryptobacteroides. The sequence continues at coordinate 17,272 of CAYWIW010000017.1, read as the reverse complement.
GTCACTGAATGTGACCGCCACCTCACGGTGTTCTGCTTCGCCTTCTGGCTTAGGGAGAGCTCCGGCTCTCCTTTTTCTGTCGCTTCGGCCACCGCTTGAATGCCGTTTGGAAGGAGTCATATTAAGAGTACATCCAATCTCCGGTGAGGCGTTCGTGCTGCTTTACGAGAAAGAAGCAGGCATCATCATAGTGCGCATCAAACTCCCGTTTAACCTCTAAGGTGCGAGTTCCTGTTTCGGTTGCACCTTGCTCACAAACTAGTCGACCGGAAGCGTCTGTGTCCTGACTGCGTTTTGCGGACGAAATTTAGACACCGAAAGGGCGTAAATCCTTGAAGATGCGAAAGATAAGTTTGTAACAAAAAGAAAATCAAGAACTCGGGTTTTACCCTGAATCCTTGATTTGTGGAGCATAGGAGGATCGAACTCCTGACCTCAAGATTGCGAACCTTGCGCTCTACCAGCTGAGCTAATACCCCATTATTGACTGCAAATATACGAAAAAAATCATATAACAAGAGAGCGGACGACAGAAAATGCGTGCCGAAAAGTGTCAAATTGCGCCGATAAACGGTGAGTTTATCTTATGGAAGCCACAAAATCCTTGTATCTGACGAAATCTTCCGGGAGCGGCATATCATAAACCCGGCTTCTGAGGAATGCTCCGAAGTCCTTAATGTCCTGATGTTCAAGCTGTTCCTCAGGACTGATTGTCTCGCCGACGCCGATCCTGATTCTGCGATGCCGTTTGTTGACAAGCTCGTGCGGCAGCTGTAGCAGCCTTATTCTCCAATCAATCAGGCCGAGGTTATAGAACCAAAGCGAGTTGTGGTCGAAGAACCTGATCGGGATAATAGGAACCCTGGCTTTCTGTATAAGCCTGAGAACAGCCTCCTGCCATTCCCTGTCCCTGATACTCATCTCTTTGAGATTCAGGTCAGAGACGGCTCCGGACGGAAAGAACCCTACAGGCTCGCCATCGTGAAGCCTTCCCATAACCTCACGTACCCCCTGGATGTTTCTGGCCGTAGTAACTTTGTTCAGGTTGTTCTTTGGATTGACAACGATAAGGCTTGGCCTGAGTGATTCCACAAGTGCGAGAAACTCTGTCACCATAACCTTGAAGCCCGGTCTGAGATGCCCGATAAGGTCGATTAGGATAACTCCGTCCATCCCTCCGTAAGGATGGTTGCTGATGGTGATGAACGGGCCGTCCGGCAGATCCGAAAGTCTTGAGGAACCGCCGAGCCGGTAATCCACCCCTAATTTGTCCAAAAGCGCACCGGCAAAATCCGCTCCCTTGTTCGTTTCGATTGAGTCGTAAATGTCAGATAAGGTCTTGATGGATAAGAGTTTCCGTAGTGATGCGGCAACAGCGCCGCCGAACTTTCCTTTGAAGACCGGGGCAATCTGCTGTATTTGTTCGACTGGAAGAAGGGGCATTACTTGTCGTCTCTTTTAGGCATAGGGTCAATCTTGGCGTAGCCCTTTGCGTCGGAGATGATGGTCGCGAGATAGATGATGACCAGCACGGCCAGAATCACCACTCCCGCAACATCAAGCGAATGAAGTTCGACGGTTTTCCCGAAAACATTGACCGTTGTCTCGAATTCCCTGAGCGGTTTGATGAATATGAACAAGGATGTCAGGATGATCGCTATCACCCTGAACTCCGTCGGCCCGAGCTTGGCGTAGGTGAGACGGAATTCGCTCTTTAGATGAGCGTTCACGCTGACGTTCACCGTCAGGCAAAGATAGACCACGAATATCATCAGCGCGATGTCGAGGCGCATAAGGTATGACAGCCCCAGTCCTATGAACATAAAAGCCTCGTTGATACAGTCTACAGTGTGGTCAAGGTAGTAGCCGTAAATCGGTCTCTGGGTCTTGCGGACTCTTGCGAGAGTCCCGTCCAGAGAATCTCCGTACCAGTTTACGACGAAACCGAAGCAGCTCAGCCACAGGAAATTGATGTTGACGCCACATAGGATGTAGCCGGCTCCGATCATAACCGCCCCGAGTGTGCCGATGAATGTGAGAGTGTCGGAAACCACCCACTTAGGCTGTCTTTCGGCCAGCCAGACAAGGGCTTTCTTCTCGACCCCGTTCAGAATCGAAGTCTGTATTCTCTCCGCTTTCTTGTCCGCCATATTGAATGTGTATTAGATGTTCTGTGTGTAAATCCTCGCTCTTTTGTGGAGATGGTGCTCGAATCTGCCCCAAAGGTTCTGCACATTGTGGTTCTCTTCAAGCTCCCGGGTGCTTTCTACATATTTAATGCCGTTCTTGTGCATCCCTTTCCCGATTTTCGAGATGATCATCGCATTGACACCCTTGTCCTTGTACTCGTTCGAGATGGCTATCAGAAGAGCGTCGATCGTGTCGTTGTGCCTAAGCGCCCGGAGGATGTGGATGAAACCGAACGGGAACAAGCGCCCCTTCGCTTTCTGCATCGCCTTGGAGAGGGAGGGAAGCGTGATTCCGAATCCTACAACCTTGTCGCTGTTATCGACAATCACCGAGACATAATCCAGATTGAGGTTTGGGAAGAACTGGTTCTTGAGATCCTCGCATTGCGCGGGGGAGAGTTCAGAGAATCCGTGCAGGACGGAGTAGCACTCGTTCATTACGCGGAATATCCCGTCGGCATATTTGTGAAGCAGCTCGTTCTTGTTCTTGTAGTCGCCTTCGCGGAGATTGTAGCGCTCTCCGATCATTTCGGCAAAGTGGAAGTACCTGTCAAAATTGTCCGGAACCGTAATCTTATATTCGACGAAATCAGTTTCTTTTGCGAATCCCTCCTCCAAAAGCATCGGCTCGTAGTATGGGGCGTTGTATTTTCCGTAAGCGGTCGGAAGCTGGTCGAAGCCATCCACAAGCACTCCGGAGATGTCAAACTCCAGAAATCCTACAGGCCCTTCGATGACCTCCATTCCTTTTTCCTTGGCAAACTCCCTGACTCTCTCCATCAGGGCGTGGACCACTTCCTGTGATTCTATGAAGTCAATCCACCCGAAACGGCAGATTTTCTTGTCGATTTTATTGTTATACTTATAGTTGATGATTCCGGCGACCCGGCCGACAACCTTCCCCTCATCATCGTAAGCCAGCCAGTATTTGCCGTCGCAAACCTCAAAGGCCCGGTTCTTGCCGGGTGTGAGGGTGTCTATTTCCATCGACTCAATCTGAGGGACGTAGTATTCATTGCCAGCGTACAGCTTGTTCGGGAATCTGACGAAACGCCTCAAATCCTGTCTGCTGATCACTTCCTTGGTTGTAATAGCCATTGCTTCTTATTCTTATCAAACTGCTAATATACTAAAAAATCACATAAATCCGCTTCATATAATATTAAATCAGGCCTCGCCACAAATTTGTGACAAGGCCTAAGAAGTTGCTCTACCGGATGTTAAACCCTTTTTTGCAAATGGTAAGGCGTGTTACTTTTTTTCGTAGCCCACCGGGTGGTTCAGCAAAAGTTCCTGCCCTTTCCTAAGGGCGAGGGCTTCCTGCACGGCCTCGTGGTTCATACTTCCTCTCGGAACAGTGGCAAGCCCGAGAGCTTCGCAGGCAAGGCAGATGTTCTGCGAGACGTAGCCGGCGTCAATGGCACCGAATATGGCGGTTCTCTCATCCTTGAACTTGTATTTGTTAAGGTCGCACACAATTACCAGGAAGACAGGGGCTTCGGCGACCGATGTCTGCCTGCCGGCGAGGTCCTTGCGCAGATCCTTGCCGGATACTCTCGTCAAGGTGTTTTCCTGGGCGTTGTACAGCCAGGCTCCGTCCTTGCGGCAGACATACACCTGGTTTTCCTGGGTGTTCATAGCGGACGGTACGGTGAGCTTTCCGTCTTTGCGGTTGACTCCGATGGCGGCCCAAAGAAGCTGGGAAAGAGCCGTTTCGCTGACTTCCGTCTTGGAATACTCACGTACGGAGGCTCTCTGGCTGAGTGCCTGATAAAGCGGCATCGGGACATTCTTTTCAGGCTGAGGCAGCCTGATGACATCCTGGGCTAAAGCAGAGGCGGCTATCGAAAGAGCGGCCAGGGTCGAAATGATTTTCTTCATATTCATTGGTTTTTATTGATGGACATTGTCGGGTGCGACGCGGCGCGGCTTCTGTTGACAACCGCAACTCCTCCGAACACCATAATGATGGCGGCGATTTTCTGCCAGTTCATTGTGTCCATCCCTCCAAGGACGCTGAGCAGGCAGGCGAGGATCGGTTGCAGATACGTGTACATCGCGACAATCGTGGGCCTTACGCTTTTCTGGCCGAATGGAATGAGGAAATAGGCTACGAAAGTGGCGAAAAAGACCAGAAACCCTATCTCAAGGGCCTGCGGAAGCCTGATGGCGGCGTATTCGGTGTGCAAAAGGTCTCCGGCGGACAGCGGCAGTGACATAAGGAGCGAGAAGAGGAACATCCATTTCATAAACGTGACCACTGAATATTTCCGGATCAGCGGTCTGAAGGCACCGAGGTACAGGGAGAAGCTGATGCTGTTAAGGAACAGGAGTATGAATCCGAGCGGCTTGGTGGCCTCTACCCCGTTGTGGCTGTGTACTGAATTGAATATCAGGAATAAGATTCCCGCAAAGCTTATTCCCACCCCGACCGCTTTCTTCGCCGTGATAGGCTCTTTGACAAAGATGAACGCAAAGAACATCGTGAAGACCGGGCCGAGAGTTCCGATGATAGACGCGTCGATGGTGGTGGCCATCGTGATGCCTTTAAGAAACGTGTACTGGGTGATGAACAGCCCGAATATGGATGCGAGAGCCATCAGACCGAGATCTTTGGCCGGCACTTTCTCCTTCGGAAGGAAAAGCGAGATCAGCCAGAACAGAGCGGTGGCTCCGAGTGCCCTCATAGTGAAGAGGGCGATGGGGGAGACCACGCCGGAGTTGGAGATGTCCTTTGTCAGGACAATGTTGACCCCGAAGATCGTGTATGCGGCAAGCAGGGCAAGATGCCCTTTTATATTACTGTTTTCCATAGTCGTAGTCTGAACATTGCGGACATATCCCTTTGACAAGGTAGTTCGCCGTTGTCGCTGAATATCCTTCCGGAAGAGTCACCGGCGGGATGTGAAGATTCTCAAGGCAGAATGTACGGTGGCATCTCTCGCAGAAAAAATGGATGTGAGTGTCTTCGTCAAGCTCCGGGTTGTGGCTTAGGCACAGTTCGTAGCGCGTGCCGTCCCCTCCGTCCTCGATTATGTGGACAAGGTGATGTTCCTTGAAAAGGGTCAGGCTCCGGAATATCCCGGACTTGTCGATTGTTCCGATTCTGTCTTCAAGCTCCATAAGGCTCAGCGGGCGTTCCCCGGCCAGAAGAGCTCCGGCCACAATCAGCCTGTTGGGCGTTGTTTTCACCCCGTGGCTTTCCAGAAGTTCTTTGAGTTCTATTCTTGCCATACTGTGCCTGTCGCTTCTTGATTCTTACGCGAATGTACTCATTTTTATGCTAATTGTTCCATCGGCCGGTCACTTTGACGCCGCCCTGGCTTTGTTTTTTTTGCTTCGGGCCGTCACTTTGCAACCCGGTTGCGGGAAAGTATTCAGAACTTCGCGGCATTGAAACCAAGTCAAAGAAAGAATATAATGGAAAAGGAAAACAAAATCAGATTAGCAAGAATCATTCTTTCAGCTGCGGCGCTGGCAGTGGCAGTCTTAGTGGAGAAGAGTTCGGAGCTGAGTGTCGGGCAACTTCTTCTTGTCTATCTTATCCCTTATCTTATCGCCGGTTACGACACTTTGTCTGAAGCTGTGGAGAAGATCGTCAAAGGAGACTTGTTCGACGAGGACTTCCTTATGAGCGTCGCAACGATCGGCGCTCTCTGCATCGGATTTCTACCCGGCGCCGAAAGCCGGTTTCCGGAGGCTGTCTTCGTGATGCTCTTCTTCCAGATCGGAGAGCTGTTTGAAGAAATCGCCGAGGGACGCAGCCGCAGGTCAATCTCGCGTCTTATGGACATACGGCCGGACACGGCCAATGTCGAGCGTGGCGGCAAGGTGCTGACTGTCAGTCCTGAGGATGTCAAGGTGGGGGAGACCATCGTGATAAGGCCAGGAGAAAAAGTTCCGATGGACGGCATCGTTGTCGAAGGAACATCAAGTCTTGACACCGTGGCTTTGACCGGTGAGAGCGTACCGGGAAGAGTATCCAAGGACGATCACATCATTTCCGGCTGTGTGAATCTCGGCGGTGTCATCCGCGTAAGGGTGGCCAAGGTTTTTGGAGAGTCCACAGCCTCGAAGATTCTTGACCTCGTGGAGAATGCCTCCGGGCACAAGTCCAGGAGCGAGAGCTTTATCTCAAGATTCGCAAGGATCTACACGCCGGTTGTTGTCATCGCTGCTTTGGCGTTGGCCTTCCTGCCCCCTGTTTTCTCCGGAAATTTCGGCGAGGTGTTTCCGCTGTGGCTCTACCGCTCGCTGACGTTCCTCATTGTCTCCTGTCCGTGCGCGCTTGTGATTTCCGTTCCTTTGTCTTTCTTCGGAGGCATCGGCGGAGCGTCCTCCAAAGGAATCCTGATAAAAGGCGCTAACTATCTTGAGGCTCTTGCGAAGGTCGGCGTCGTGGTCTTTGACAAGACAGGAACGTTGACGGAAGGCGTTTTCGATGTGACCGACATCCATCCGGAAGGCATTGATGAAAAGGAACTTCTGCGTTTGGCGGCTTGCGCGGAAAGATATTCCTCACATCCTGTTGCTGTCTCGTTGAAGAATTCCTGTCCGCAGGTGGATGACGGCTGCTTGGTCGAGAATGTGGAGGAGATTGCGGGGTGCGGTGTCCGCGCTGACGTAAACGGAAAGGTTGTCTGTGTCGGCAACACTAAGATGATGGATTCGGTCGGCGCGGAATGGAAGCCTTGCGGGAAAACCGGCACAATCGTTCACGTCAGCGTGGACGGTGTCTATGTGGGGAACATCGTGGTCTCGGACAGGATAAAGCCGGATGCCGCCGACGCTGTCAAGACGCTTAGGGCTGAGGGTGTCACAAAGACCGTGATGCTGACCGGCGACAAGCGCGAGGTCGCTGAATATGTCGCCTCGGCCATCGGATTGGATGATTTCAGGGCTGAACTGCTCCCTGTGGATAAAGTCTCTGAAATAGAGGGGCTTATCGCACATAAACCGGTTGGCAAGACCCTCGCTTTCGTCGGTGACGGCATCAACGACGCTCCTGTGCTGGCCCGTGCCGATCTTGGAATAGCGATGGGCGGTCTCGGCTCGGACGCCGCCATAGAGGCCGCGGATGTTGTTCTGATGGATGACAAGCCATCCAAGATCTCAGTCGGAGTCGGAATCGCGCGCAAGACACTGCGCATAGCAAGGGAGAACACCTTCTTCGCCATATTCATAAAACTTCTTGTGCTGGCTCTTGCCGCCGCAGGCCTCGCCACAATGTGGATGGCCGTCTTCGCCGACGTAGGTGTCACTGTCCTCGCCGTTCTGAATGCGATGCGCTGCCTCAAGGTCTGAGGCTTATTCCTTTGAGGGTGCGGGAAGTTCCTACTCCGAGTCGTCTTCCGGCTCAAGGTGGAGGGAGATTTGGGTCTCCTCGCCGAATTCCTTGCGAAGGGCTTCCTCCACTTTCTTTGAGATGTCGTGGGCCTCTCTGAGGGAGATTCCGGAATCCATTACGAGATGTCCTTCCATTATGATGCCCGGACCCTCCCTTCTGGTCTTAAGTTCGTGAAGGTCAATGACTCCAGGGATGGTTCTGGCTGTCTCCTCAATTTTCGCCTCCACATCGTCAGGAAGCGATACGTCCAGCAGTTCCTTGATGGCAGGCACGGACATCTTCACGGCCATCACGAAGATAAAGACGCTGATCACGCACCCGGCGACGGGATCCAGAATGACGAATTTGTCTCCAAGGAATATGGCGCCGGCGATGCCGAGCAGGGATCCGACGGATGATAATGCGTCGGTGCGGTGATGCCAGGCGTTGGCTATCATCATAGGACTGTTAAGGATGCGGCCTTGGATGACGGTGTAGTGGTACAGGATTTCTTTCAGGACGATTGACAGCACGGCGGCCCAGAGTGCTACCATTCCGGGCGGGCTGACCTCTCCGCCTTCAAGAATCAGACGTATCTTTCCGATTCCCCCGGACATAAGGTTCGCCGCCACGACAATCAGCATCAGGCTGATTATCAATGTAGCGAATGTCTCGAACTTTCCGTGTCCGTAGTCGTGGTCCTTGTCACGTCCCTTGGCCGACACCCTGACAAAGACAATCACGACGATGTCGCTAAGGAGGTCGGACAGCGAATGTATTCCGTCCGCTATCATAGCCGAGGAGCGCCCTATGATTCCGGCGGCAATCTTGAAAACGGTCAGGATGATGTTGACCACCGCTCCTGTCAGTGTGACAGCCGTCACTTTGTGCGTCCTGTCCATTATGAATAGCGTTTCGGGAACCTGAAAACAATGGACAGGCAGGCGACCGCGCAAAGCACGAACGGGTAGAACAGGCAAGGGATTATCTCGGCTGCGGAGATACCGGCGAATCCTGATGCCATAAGCAGCTGCGCTCCGTAGGGAATTATCCCTTGGACAACGCAGGAAAATGTGTCCAGAAGGCTGGCTGACTTCCTCGGGTCAAGTCCGAACCTTTTTGTGATGTCGCGGGCGATGTCACCGGTAGTGAGGATGGCGATAGTGTTGTTCGCGGTGCAGAAATTGGAAAGCCCTACAAGCCCCGCAATGCTGAACTCCGCCCCTCGCTTGCCTTTGATGCCCTTGGTCAAGCCTTTGATGATGAAGTCAATCCCTCCGTTATGCCGGATCAGCTCCAGCATTCCTCCGGAGAGCATTGTGACGATGATCAGCTCTCCCATTCCGGAGATTCCCTCGCCGACGTGTCCGAGGAAGCCTATCCAGCTCATCCCTCCGAGGAATCCGATGGCGGCGCAAAAAAGCAGTCCTATCCCGAGAACCAGCAGCACGTTCATACCGCACAGGGCAAGCACTATGACCATAAGGTACGGGATGAGTTTGACATATTCGATTCCGCCTATTTCCGGAGTGGCTCCGTGGTTGAGTCCGATGATGAGGTAAATGACGGTCACGATGACTGCCGCCGGTCCGCAGATCCAGATGTTGGCCTTGAACTTGTCCGACATAGAGCATCCCTGAGTAGTGGTCGAAGCAATCGTCGTGTCGGAGATGAAGGACAGGTTGTCGCCGAAGAAGGCGCCTCCTACAATCAGTCCTGTAAGCATAGCCGGAGAAAGGCCTGCCTGACCAGCTATGCCCGAAGCGATCGGAACCAGTGCCACGACAGTCCCGACGCTCGTGCCTATGGACATCGAGATGAAGCACGACGCCAAAAACAGTCCGGCAAGCAACCATTTGCCCGGAAGAAGTGTAAGCGTCAGATTGACAGTGGCCTCTACGCTGCCAATTGCTTTTGCTGTTGTTGCGAACGCTCCAGCCATCACGAAAATCCAGATCATCAGAAGCACGTTTTTGTTGCCGGCTCCGGACGAGAATATCCCCGTCCTTTCGGCCACGCTTCCTTTAGTGATCAGCATCGCGTATACGGATGCGATAAGAAATGCCGAAGCGACAGGCACTTTGTAAAAGTCTCCTGCCACCAGCGATGACACCAGATAGGTCACAAGGAATACCGCCAGCGGGCTGAGCGCCAGCCAGCCGTTCATTTTTCGTCTATTGTCAGTCCGTTCCATAATCATCTGCAAAGTTAGTAATTTAGGGAATAATGTTTACCTTTGTGAATAATATAAAATCACAAATTATGAAGACTGGGTTATTGACTATGACAGTTGTAGCCGCGGTGTCGCTTGCCGCTCTCTCCTGCTCTGAAAAAGAGACGGAGACAATCACTTATGAAAACAATTATGAGCAGGCGTTGGAAAAGAACGATTCGTGTACGGTCAAGATCAGCCATAAAGTCGAATACTACCGCTCTTTCGAGGGTGGCCGTCAGTTGCGCGGAAAGATCAACGACTTTATAGTTGAGGCTTGTTTTGGCAATGAATATTCCGGACTGACTGTGGAAGAGGCCTCTGACGCGCTGTCTGACTCGCTTATGGCAGATTATCAGGTGTATGCCGTTAGATACTACGATGAGGGCATCGCCTTTGCCAAAGCAAACGGTAACAATTCAAACTATGCTCCGGCAACGCTAAACTGGTATAACATCACATCCGGTTCATTCGCAGGCGTATTCGGGAAACTTCTGACATATCTCGTCTATTCAGAGTATTATCAAGGCGGAGCGCACGGAATGCACTATTGGCTTCCTTACGTCATTGACCTGCGTACCGGGGGGATTGTGACGGAAAGCGAGCTGTTCCTGTCCGGCTACGAAGCCCCGGTCGCGGAGCTGATAAAGAGGTCTCTTAACGGAGAGTGGGGGAATGATTGCGTCGCGGATGACTTGTTCGATGTGAACGAGGTGGTTCCTAACGGCAAATACGGGGTTTCCGGTGACGGTGTGACCTGGTACTACCAGCTTTATGAGATTGCCCCATACTCCCAGGGAATAATCGAAACGACTGTCCCTTTGGAGGAACTGAAACCTTATCTGAATCCTGAATATGTCGTGGTCGACTAATCGTCCTGTTTCCGGCAATTCGGAAATTGCTTGTATGTCCCCGTTCCCAAATTGATGAAGATGGCCAAGTCGTGGTTTAAGACAGTCAAGAGATTCGCGGAGTTTTCCACTTCGAGCCTTTTGGGTACGATTGTTGACACAGCCGTGCTTTGGGTCTGCTCAAAGTGGCTGTTCGACACGTATGTCGGCCAGTACATAATCTCTCCGGCCATTTCTTTCGAGTGTGCGGCTGTCACAAACTTCGCCGTGGCTTATTTTTTCATCTGGCGGGACAGGGTCTCGTGCCGGAACACAAGATCCTTTTTCCGCCATCTGGGCGGCTACAACCTGTCCTGTGTGGGCGCGTTTCTGGTGAAGCTGGCATTCCTGCTCATTATCCAGAATATGTTCCACTGGAATGTCGTATGGTGCAACCTTTTGGCTCTGTGCGTCTCCGGAGGTCTTAACTTCTTTATGAACGAAAGGGTCGTCTTCCGCAAGAAGAAAGCGCTTCCTCCCGCAAAGGACAAAAACAGGTCTTGACTCCGGATTTTCGGCTGCGATGCCCCGGACTGTTTCCTATCGCTTTCCGCCGGAGAAAACTCTCTGTGGCAGCTCCATTGCCACGATGATTCCGAGCACTATGGCTATCGCGGCCTTGACGGCGGTGAATCCGGCTGATGCGGAAAGGATGAACTTGCTGGAAACCAGATAGTAGGTGAACCAGAATATTCCTGCTCCCGGGACGAGCGGGAATATTCCGCAAAGCAGGAAGACTGTGCTGGGACATTTGTCCTTGACCGCCGCGAAGCGGGAAAGGATGCAGACCAAGGTCGTGGATGCGATGATGGCTACAGTCGGGCCGGAATTGCAGAACCTTGTGAGAACAAGATAGGCTACCCATCCGATCGCTCCGATTGCCCCGGCTGTGACGTACTGTTTCCTTGGCGCTCCGAACAGGATGGCGAAAGCCAGTGTCCCGACGAACGCCGCAAGGCACTGCCATCCGATTCCGGCGGTCTCAGGATTCACTGTCATTCCGGTGAGGTTGATCATCCCGCCGAATGCCCAGCCGTCGGCAAGGAAACTTATGCTGACTCCCAAAGCTATGCAGATGAATCCCAGCATTGCGTCTGTGAGCCTGGTGATTCCGGCGATATAGTCTGAGTTGGCCAGATCCCGCACTCCGTTCACGAAAGGGACTCCTGGAATAAGTGGCATAACCGCTCCGATAATGATGTTGCTGAGGCTCTCTCCGAATCCGAGCCTGTACGAGACAAGGCAAAGAATCGTGGCGACGAGTGCGTTGCAGATTCCGCCGACGATTTTTGAAAGCGCACCGCTTACGAACAGGCAGAAGATGTAGAGCAGCGCCCCTATCACAAAGTCGGCCGCACAGTCCGTGAAGCCCCCTCCGAACACGGCGCAGAAACCGGCGGCTCCGAAAGCCGATCCTGCAATCTGTTCCCAGGCCGGTTTCGGCGGCGCTGACCGGATTTCCTCAAGCCGGACGCGGGCTTCCTGAAGCGTGTGTTTTCCGGCTGCAATCTCGTAGCTTAACTTGTTGATGGCTACTACTTTGGAAAGTTGTATGCCTCGAATGGGAATAAACTCGACATTGGCGTACCTTCCAAGCGACCCGGTAGTGAAGATTCCGTTGCTCAGAACGAAGAAATGCCCGGAATCAACTCCGTAGTTGGAGGCGATCCTTTCCATAGTGTCCTCAACCCGAGAAATCTCCGCACCGTTCTCCAGCAGGATATGTCCCGCTATCGAAGCTACTTCCAAAACCTCTGTCGTGTTGTCTGTCTCTGCCATAACAAGCTGTTTGATTTGTCTTCCGTCATCGTTTTGCGCTGCTTCCCGTCCGGTCCGTCATCCGCTGTGGCGGGCGGTACTCTTTCTTCCCGGGTCGGACCGGACGGAAAATCCCGCAAACCGATTTCGGAATGCAAATTTAAACAGCTTCCGGCAAAAATCGCTATATTCGTGTAAAATTGATTCAATGAATATGAACTCAGTGATGATAGCCGTTTTGTTTATTCCTTTCCTAGGAACATTGCTCGGTTCCGCGTTTGTCTTCTTTATGAGAAAGGAGATGCCGGCTTTGCTGCAGAAGGCTCTTCTTGGATTCGCATCCGGAGTGATGGTCGCGGCTTCCGTCTGGTCTCTGCTGATTCCGAGTATGGAGATGTCGACGGCCGAAGGGGTAGGAGCCGTGGTTCCGGCCGCCGTAGGCTTCGTGTGTGGAATCTGTTTCCTCCTTGCGGTGGATTACCTGACCCCGCATCTTCACATCGGCGAAGAGAAGCCGGAGGGGCTGAAGGCCGGGATATCCAAGACCGCTATGCTGGCTCTTGCCGTGACGATACATAATATTCCTGAGGGGATGGCGGTCGGAGTCGTGATTGCCGGAGCCTTGCAGGATGGAATCGGTATCGCTCCCGCGACCGCTTTGGCGACAGCGGTGGGAATAGCTGTCCAGAATATCCCGGAGGGGGCGATCATCTCGATGCCGATGAGGGCGGCGGGCAACTCCCGTTGGAAATCATTCCTGATCGGCGGACTGAGCGGAATCGTCGAGCCTGTGGGTGCGGCTTTGGTCATCCTGCTGGCTTCGCTGATGACCTCTGTACTTCCTTATTTTCTGGCGTTTGCGGCAGGAGCGATGATTTATGTAGTTGTCGAGGAACTTATACCTGAGGCTTCCGAGGGTCGGCATTCCAACATAGGGACTATAGGCTTCGCTGTAGGTTTCGTGCTGATGATGGTCTTGGATGTCGTACTCGGATAGTTTTGGTAAGATTATTGCGGCTCTGACAGGCGCGTCCGCGGACTGTTCCGGCTGTCGGTGAGTTTCCGTGCCGCTTACATATTAATGCCTATAAATCACTGCCTTATGACAAAGGATGTCGCTTTGGTTCTTTCGAGCGGAGGCCCAAGAGGCTTCGCCTACATCGGTGCTATCGAGGAATTGGAAAGCAGGGGATACCGCATCACCTCAGTCACGGGATGCTCCATCGGCTCTCTGGTCGGTGGTGTCTATGCGGCCGGCGGTCTGGATGAGTTCAAGGAATGGCTTTTCAACATTGACAGCATAAAGCTTCTGTCGCTTCTTGACTTCTCTGTAAGCAAGAGTTATCTTGTCAAGGGCGAGAAAGTCATCTCAGCCATAAAGGAGGTTGTCCCTGATGTCAGGATTGAGGATCTTCCGGTTCCTTATCGGGCCGTGGCCACAGATCTTTACACCGGCGAGGAAGTCGTCTTCAGCGAAGGACGGCTTTTTGACGCGATCAGGGCTTCGATTTCGATTCCTTCCTTGTTCCGCCCTGTCAAGTATGGCTACCACACTCTGATTGATGGCGGAATCGTCAACACGACCCCGCTCAGCCAGGCTGTAAGGAACGGTCACGACATACTCGTGGCCTTTGACGTTAACCAGATTGACTCGAAAAGGATAGCAGACTATCTGAAGAGGCTTGAGGAGGTGCGGGAGGAAGATTCCGAGCTGAGGTCCGATGCTTTGGACACCCTCGGTGATTTGGCGTCAAGAAAGGATGTCCCGTTGATCGACCGTGTAAGGCTTCTTGGTGACGAGGCGAGGAAGGCCTATAAGGAAATGCGCGTGATGGACAGGAAAACCAAGCTGATCGAGCAGAAGGCACAGGCCGACAAGATCCCGATGAGTGACAACTACTACTCGATTCTCACCAGAACATTCTCTCTGATGAACCGCACCATATCTATGCAGGCCATCCAACTCTACAAGCCCGATGTTCTTGTGAATATGAACTTCGACACCTACGGTTCAATCCCAGACTACGCCAAAGGCGAGGAAATCGCCGCCAAGGGCCGCGAGCTGATGTCAGCCGCCCTTGATGAATATGAGCGTGGAAATATTCCTGAGGAGTAGGCCGCTTCTTTGCGTATCATACGATTGGTTGAGTGTGTCAATGAATGCCGAAGACTTATAACAGGCGGTAACGGAAATCAGTCCTGTCTTTTCCATTACCACCTGTTACATATCTTGGAATCAACCTTGTAGGAGTTTTGGATTGTTCGTTATCTGCGAATCAAGCCGCTTATTATCTCATACACCTCTTCCTTGCCGAGTTCGGTCTGGCAAGGAACGGCATCCACTTGTTCGTGGCTGACTTCTCCCTCGTAGAACATCGGTACACCGAAGGAGGCGAACAACTCCGTCAATTTGTGTGAAGATTCTTCAATGGACGAGTCGAAACCGAACGCATCGAGGAAATAGCGGCGGATGTCTTCGGCGTGATGTCTACCCATAACACGGAGGAAGCGGGGGAAGACCGTGGTCAGACTGCGGCGGTAGGTGCTGCCGAACAGCACTTCGGGCAGGAACTCCAACTCGTAGATGTCGTAGGCGAACTGCTCCACTTTTCCAATGCCAAGACGGGATGACGTTGAGAGCGACGCACCCAGCAAGATGGTTCCTCGTGCGTCAAGGTCATCGGGATGTTCCCTCAAGGTACAGGTGGCTTCGAATACATTCTTTATGTAGGAGATACCTGCGTCGTATGACATCTTGTTGCGGTCGCCGAGAATGGACGCCGATAGTTGCACCAGTGTTACCAGTCCCGTATAGGCGGTCATCTCCTTGCCAAGACTCAGGGAATATTTGGGACAGAGAATCGCGTAGTCGGCAGGGATGCCGTATGCCGTTCCGAAGTCTCCGTTGCGTGAATCGACCGATACGGCACCCAAGCCGTTTTCAGAACCACTCGACGGATAGGTCGGAATCAGTGCGAGCGGCATCCGCTCCAATCCGTAAGACGGTTTCCCTTTCAGGTAGTCCCACAGGTCGGCTTCGTGATAGCAGCCGAATGCAATCAGTTTGGCACTGTCCATCACGCTCGCTCCGCCTGCGCCGATAATCATCGTCACGCCGTTCGCCTTCGCTGTGCGGATGCCTTCCTCTATCTTTGCGAACTCTCTCGACGAGCCGCCATAGTCTACAAAAGGGATCTCCGCTTCTGCCAAAGCTCCGGTGATGTCCTCATAACATCCGTTTCGTTTCGCGGAACCGCCGCCATAAACCACCATTACTTTTTTGCCTTTTGCAATGTCTGCGACCGTTTCTCTGATGTCGTTGCAAAAGAGAAGTTTCGTGTCATTTCTAAATGTAAAATCTTTCATTGCTATCTTGTTGATTATTATTTGATTTTGTTTGCAAAGTTCGTAGCTGACAGGCTGTCGCTTATTTTAAATATCTCCGTGATATTTTACTTTTTGGCTGTTTCTTGCCGACTGATATATCCGTTATGAAATCATTCGCTTTTGGCGCGGCTTTCTCAGCCTCGGCATAGAAAGTAAACGTTCTCTTCTCTCGGCTTAATCGAAAGATTCCCGTAATATCAGCAAATCAATCTGCGTTCTGTGAAATCATAGTCCTGCACGGAGCCGGACAATCTGCCAAGACATAGGAATCGACCCCCGACGGACTCTTTGCCGGCCGGTTATGAGAATGAGTCAGAACATCAGAGTGATGTGACCCTATTAAGTACTTCTCGCAACGGCGTCGAGCTTGCCGGGCCAAGGTTTACTTCCACAATGTCCAACAATGCCGTGAGCTGTTCAGGTGTGATGCCTAAATGTAGGCATATACCCATATGCCCGTATGCCATCGGTTCGACGCCGCCTACACCGGCAAGGATGGAAACGGTGGCAAGCTCACGCTCCCGGTAGGTCAGCAAGTCGCGTTCGAAGATGTCGGCAAACAGGTGTTCTTTCAGAAAACGTTCGATGGTGGGAGCGAAAGCGGCGTAACCCGTCTTTGGCGCATCGGCGGATATGCCGGAGATTTCCGCAAGGATGTCACGTCCCCGCTCGTAGCGGCATCCCTTGTTTGTGATAGGCGACGCTTCACGTCCCATCGGGTCTTCAATGCCTTGTTCACGACGTGTTTTTATCAGAGCCTCGAAAGTCTGTATGGCACGCAGGCTGCGAGGGAAACCGCAATAGGCATAGGCGTGAATAAGCACTTCGTTGATCTCGTTGACAGTCATTCCGGCCTTCAATCCTTCGGTGAGGGCAAGCGGCAGATGTTCCAGGTCGCCGTGTCCGGTATAGGAGGCGATTGCTACGATGGCCTGTTCGCGGTCATTCAGCGTGCGGTTGACTTCGGCATACCGTTCTACGGATTGGGCGGTTGCTTCAGCATATTCCGTATCGCTTACAGGGCAAATCCAAGTAGCCTTGTTGGTCTCTGGATTACATTCTATGGCGATATGGGCAAACCAACTGTCGGGTGCGGCCCCGTGCCAATGCGTCACCCCGATGGGTATTTCTACCATATCGCCGGGAAACAGGCGGCGTGCAGGTTTCCCTTCTTCCTGATAGTAGCCGATTCCGGCAGTGGCTATCAGTATTTGTCCGCCAGTGTGCGAGTGCCAACTATTACGGCAGGTCGGAGCGAAAGTCACGTTGAACATAGGCACGTTCAGTTCCTTCTGTCCACTGAGCGGTGCGAGCCATACCTCACCGCTGAAGTTGGGATTGGGCGATATTTTCTCTCCGGCCGGATACGGCTGGCGGAATGATTCTACGGTTTGTGCCATACTGCCGACTGTCGCGGTCATACACATCCAGGCAGTAAGAATTTTTGCTTTCATATTATTTATTTGAATCAGTAGTTGAAAATTAAGAAAATGAAGGCGATGGCAAGTTT
>CAYWIW010000016.1:0-54940 GCA_964458425.1 uncultured Muribaculaceae bacterium | reverse complement strand
TCTCGACCTGGCTTCTTCTGGCAGATGGAGTTTATTTTGATGCGGTTGCCCTGCTTAAGTGGCCTTTTATTTGGAACAAGCCATTATTTTACTTATTTTTGCGAAAGACAAGGTGTCAGCCGTTGTCTGGAATCAAAGAAACATAAAGCTGTTGAAAATGAGGAAAAACTTTTTTTGTCTGTTTAATGCTTGCCTGCTACCGCTTTCGCTTTTTCTGTTTTCTTGCTCTGGTGAAAAGGATGTCATTTCCGAAGAGGATGTTGTAATAGAGGGAGACTATGTCGAGTCCGCATTGTGGACGAGTGACGAAAAGGTCGCCGCTTCCACGTGGATCAGCCCTTCTGTCCCGTCTGAGTTTGCGGCGGCTGTCAGGCAGCGTGTTGATGATGTGGTGAATTCGTCCGATGACGCGGCAGTAGTCGTCACCGACTCTCGGGGCTACAATCCGGACGAGCTTGGAGACGGCAGGATTGCGATTGTATATGACCCGTCTGCCGGACTTGTACAGGGTTCGGCGAGAACGCCGGAGAGAAAGACATCCTCTGTGTCGGTCTGCAGAAGAACGGCGGACATTTCCTGGTCGGTGAACCTGAAGACGACAGTGACTTGTCGGCGTCCCTGAACTCGCTGGTCGGCTGGATTAACTATTCCACCCGGTCAAGCGCCAACGGATTCATAAAGGATGACGATTCGTATGGAGCCAGTTATACCGGCGAGATTTACAATAAGATCTGCAATGTGGCCTTGTCCAAGCCGGACTATTTGAGGGGCAAATACGACATCGGCGTAAGGGTCGATGTGACCCCGTTGCACGGTTTTGAGTCTTCCGGCACAAACAAGGCTATGGACTACTATATTGTCACCCTCACGACCACGGTGCAGTCAAAGGGTATGTATAGCGGCAACTTTACCAAAAAGCACGGAGGAGTGAAGGCCCGCATCTGCGGGTACTATCTCAAGAACCTGAATATCGAAGCGAGCGTGACAAACTCAAAGGGCAAGTCTGTCCCCGGCGTATTTTTCCAGTCTGTGCCTACTCCTGCGACGACACAGGGCGCGACCACATACACGACAAGCTCCGGGTTCAACTATCAAGGCGGCATATCCACCGGCCCGAACATCGTCAATTCAAAGTTCGGGTACACCCACTCTTCGTCGCAAAGCAGGACTATCAGCGATTGTGAGATCATCAACAACCATAATAATGACGTTGTGAAATTCCAATACAAGATCAATAATCTTCCGTCCTACAACACCGGAGGTATGAGAATCAATAATCCTCCGAACATCTCTGTCTCGACAGCCGTTTTCTATAGCCAATGGATATGGGCCGTTCCTACGGCTGACAATGACGAGAACACGGAGTACTGCCTCAAGATCAGTCTTCGCGACTTCATATACGGGGCGTCTTACTTCTATTCTTCGAAAGCTGATTATCACAATCTCGATTTCAAGATAGGCAATGAGGATGTCCTCCTGAAGTTGAGGAAGCCGGTGCGCTATCCTGTCGGCAGCGTGAAAATCCTTAACAACATAAAGGGCTGCTACCTTACATACGTTTCCTATCAAGGCAAGAAGATGTTCGAAGAAACAGGCAACCAGTATAAGTATCAAGATACTTGCGTGACGTATCTTCCTCAGGGTGAGTATGTTCTTAAATGCAGGATGAAGGGGAGGGATGCGGAAAGCTCCGGCAAGACGTGCGATTACACTTATAAAAACAAAGTGAATGTGCTGATGGGCGAGACAATCGTGCGGTCAACCAGTGAGAAAGAATTTGAAAAGGAATAGAAAGCTATGAGAAATCCATTCATTTTTTTACCGGCGCTTATGGCCGCCTTCGGTGTTTTGTTCTGCTCGTGCGGCGGGGACGGCATAGAGGAGCCTGGGATTCCCGGCAGCGTTAATTCGTATGACGTTAACACTGATTACCAAAAGCTTCTTAACGCATATAACGGTAATGCGATCGAGAATATCTCATACAAGGACAAGGTCATAGTCGATTTGGTTTCCAGGCAGAAGAAGATAAGTGGAAAGGGACAGGTGTCCGTCACTTATTCTGTCATTCCTCTGTATGTCCACCAGGCCGAGGAAAAGACTTCCGGGGAGTACTATATCGTTGACGCTACCGTCTCGATCGCGTCCAAGGATATGTACACGCCGCCGACATCATTCAAGTTCGATAACAGCAACAAATCGTATACATATTGCGGTCTGTACCTCAAGGGTTTCGATGTGCAGGCTACCTTGAAAAGGACAGACGGGGCGGCCGAAAGTGTCTCGTTCGACAGGTTTCCCGCTCCTGAGACCACAATTTCCTCTACGACATACACTTCAGGTGTGACGTGGGGAATCAACGGGGTTGTCTCCGGAGGTGAAAAGGGTGTGGGTGGAACCGTCGAGGCCAGCTTTTCCTATACAAGTTCGAAGACGCGGAACATCAGTGACCTGACCATCAATAATTATTGTGAGAGAACTGGGCTGGTGAGCTACAAGGTAAGCGTGAACAACCTGCCGCAGAAGGCCAGCGAGGCGGCTCCGGCCATAAGCCACTCCACATTGGATTTCCATTTCTCCTGGGTCTGGTACCTCCCTAATGTGAAAGCCAATGACGAAAAGACCCGATATGTGATGAATCTCTCTGTAGCGAATCTTACTTACGAAGGTATCGGAAGCTTTAACCAGACTAAAGTGACAGAGGTTTTCCCTTCTATCCAAAAGGAGTTGAAACTGCCGGTGCCTAACAGGATACTCAGCGGTTCTGTCGATATTGAAAACGACACCGAGAAGCTGATGTCCGACATCATTTACACAAATCTGGAAACGAAGATAGCATATCCTGACATCACCACAAGCGCATACGGCGAAGGTATGCGTTACAAGAGGGAACTCCCTATAGGGAAATACAGCCTTTCCTTCAAACTTGACGGCAAAGAGTGCAAGTCTGACGAAAGTGAGCCTGTGGAAGTGAGGACGGCGAGGAATATGCGGATTTATTCGGGATATTACGATTGAAAGAATATTTAAATATACTATTATGATTAATACTGATTTCCTCAACCGTTCCGGGCTGGCCGCGCTCTTTGCCTGCGCCGCCCTTGCGGTTTCGTGCTCCGGTGACGACCCGATGTCGGGTTCGGATGCAAAGTTCAATCCGTCAGACTATATCACTGACGCCGAGAAATTGAATATGCTTCATTCTCTGAGAGACATTGACGGCACAGGCCGTCTCTACGAGTTGGAGTACACGGTTGATTACAGGCTCGATGACGCCATAAAGGCCGGCATCTCGAGCACTCCGGATCTGACCGAGTTCGTGAATGAGCATCTGTTCGACAAGAAGTGGGAGCCTTCACAGAGCGCCCAGGCTTCGTTTATCCCTGGATGCAGCGCCTTCGCTGTTCCTGACGCGGAGAGTGTTGACTTCCTTATGGGACGCAATTATGACTTCTGCCACACTTCGGGCGGTGAATATGTCCCTATCTCGGCCTTTGTGGTCCATACGGCTCCGGTCGGTGGAAAGAAATCGATATCGTTTGTCGACGGGAACAATTTCCAGTTCAGGAAAGGTATGCCGACGGACGGGAACAGTGACATTTCCCTGCTGATGGCCCTGCCTTACGGAGTGCTGGATGGCATCAATGAGGATGGCTTCGCGATGGGCGTGCTTTCACTCAATGAGGCGCCGACAAAGCAGAACGATTCGGGCAAGCACTCTATAAGCACCACCATAGCCATACGTCTGTTGCTCGACAGGTGCTCTACGGTGAAGCAGGCGATTGACACCTTGAGGAAGTATAATATGCAGATGACAAATATCCCGGGAAAGAAAAACAATTACCACTACTATATGGCGGACGCTACGGGTGATTTCGCGATTATCGAATATACCTACGGAAACAGACTGTACGAGCTGCCTAATCCTTCCAAGATGGAAGTCTTTACCGGAAACGACACGCTGCGCTGTGTGACTAACTTCTATGTCTCCCCGTCGATGGTCGGCTCCAAGGACGGCTGGGGTTCCGAACACGGAAAGGCCCGTTATGAAACCCTTAGGAACACATTGAGGATAAAGGGATATGCCTTGAAGCCCGATGATGCGATGTCTTTGCTTAAGGCTGTGTCGCAACCGCCGTCAACAGGTGACCCTACATCGCAGACCCAATGGTCGGCATTATACAACCTTACCGACAGGTCTGTCCGTCTTGCCATACTCCGCGAGTACGGTAAGGAGTACAGATTCAGGGTCGGGCAAGTCGGTACGGTTACAGAGTAGAAGACCGTCTCATTTGCACCGTAGAGCTTTCATACGCTCTTTCCGCTCCATAATTTTCGCAATCTCCGCATCGATGTCCACTTCCGGATAATGCAGGCCCGATTTGAGCGCCTGGATCATCTGCTCGGTGCGGTTGCGGATTTTATATTCCTTTCCGTCCTTGATGAATATGTTGCCGGTCTGCCCGAAAATCAGGCGTACATCGGCAGCCTTGCACTGTTCGTTGAGCGACTTGATCCATTCGTAGTGTAGAGGACGTGAGCCGAGGTAGTTCTCACCGCCGGCCAAGACGGTCTCGATCTCGCCTGTGGCAAGGTACTGTGACAAGTCAACCTCTCCGATGAAAGGCTTTATGCTGAGCCATTTGTGTTTTGACGGAACTTTCAGCAGATGTGGGACACGCTCGTCTACACGGCGTTGGTTTTCGGCCGACACAGCGAACTGCACGTTGTCCCATCCTTCGCCCCAGTCGACGGGAAGGTGGTCGAGTATGCGCTCGGCGCGTTTCGTAAGCAGCGAGAATGTGACATCTGGACGTTGGCGGATATATCGCCAGGCGCGGCCCCTCCACTCGTCGGCCTCTTCAATAAAGAAGTCACTTGTCATACATACCCGCACAAACGAGCCTCCCGGCAGTTTATAATTGCCGTCCTTGTCTCGTTTGACCGGAAGGTCGTAATTCGACTTGTTGAGTGAGATGTGGCTTGTGTCGCGTCCGTAACGTTTGTCCAAAAAGAAGGCGTAGCAGTTCTGGCACCCTTCGCTGCACTTATGGCAGCCGTGCCAGGGATTCCAAGTAAGGTCGTTGATGTCCATCGCCGTACAAATAATTAAATCACACAATTATGTCTGGGGCTTGCCCTTCCGTTACTCGACGTAAAGGAGCAGTCCTTTGAGATACTCGCCTTCAGGATGGTAGATGTTCACGGCGTGGTCCGCCGGTTGGTTGAGACGATCCAGGATCCTCACACTGCGTCCTGTCTGAGCGGCGGCCGAGAAGACCGCTAATGCAAACGCTTCTTTGTCAACAACCTGGGAGCAGCTGAACGTGAACACCAGCCCGCCGGAAGCTACTTTGGAGATTGCCGCGGCGTTCAGTCGCTGATATGCGCGCAGGGCATTGTCCAAGGCGCCTCTGTGCTTTGCGAAGGCCGGCGGATCGACAATCATAAGGTCGTACTTGTCTTCCGGGACCTTGTGCAGGAAATCTATGGCGTCGGTGCAGTAGCCCGCGTGCAGCGATGGATCAAAGCCGTTCAGCGCGATGTTTCTCTCGACCATATCTATGGCCTTGCGCGAGCTGTCCACCGAATCGACGTGAGCGGCTCCGTTCCCAAGGGCGTAGACGGAGAATCCACCGGTGTAGCAGAACAGGTTCAGGACATTGCGGCCTTGTGAATATTTCCCCACAAGCGCGCGGTTCTCTCTCTGGTCGAGGAAAAAGCCTGTCTTCTGGCCTTCGGTCCAGTTCACGAAGAACCTGTGGCCGTTCTCGGACACGATCTGCTCGTCATCGGAGAAACTCTCGGAGCGATACAGGTAGCCGTCTATCAGGTCAAGACCCGCCTTGAACGGGGCGGTTCCCGAACTCTTGTCGTATACCGCCTTAAGGGCCAGGCCGTAAACGGCTTTCAAGGCTTCGCAGATGGCTCCCTTAGCCCGGAACATCCCGACGGAATGCGCCTGCATCACGCAGACACCGTTGTAGTAGTCTATGATAAGTCCGGGAAGTCCGTCGCCTTCACCGTGGATCAGGCGGTAGCAATCTGTGGCTCCGCGCAAGCCCGTGGCCGGCGTTTCGGCTGGCACGGCGGTGGCGAGACCGGCGGCGATGCGGACGCGGAGGGCGCGGGCTATCATATTCTTCCAGAAAGACGGAGCGAGTACATCCTCGCCGGCGAAACTAAGAACCCGCACGGCGATGGAGCCGACCTGATAGTGGCCGTACGCCAGAAACTCTCCGCTCTGTGAGTACACACCTACGATGTCTCCTTCCGAAGGCTCGCCCGTAATCTGGGCTATGGCTCCGGAAAAAACCCACGGATGAAACCTCAAGAGAGAACCCTCTCTACCTTTCTTTAATATTATCTTTGTCATTTTCAGTGTGTTTTGGAGGATTAGGAAGCATCTGCTCCGGAGTCAGCGGATTCTTCTCGGAGGCCATCAGCTTATAGTACATCTCGCGGCAGATCCACGCGTCGGTGGCTGCGTAGGCCTGCTGGGAGTCCGAAAGAACCTCCGCCTCCCAGTTTGAGAGCTGCTGCGTCTTGGAGATTCTGACACCAAGGATTATGGCCGCCATCTTCTTGACACTCTTGTCCTTGATCCCGTATTCCCAGACCATTTTCTGAAGATCCACGAAAGCCTTCGGCTCGAAATCGTGATGTTTCTTAAGTCCCCGCACGTCATCGGTGACCGCGGCTCCAACCTTGATTATCTCTTTACTCGCAAGAATCCTTCTCAAAGATTTCGGAATGCCTCCCATTAGTTTGATTCTGAACAGGAAAGCCCTTTCCTTGCCGGAAAGCTGAAGCAGTGATACCCCGTAGTGAGGCTGGTTGGCGGAAAAGCACGGCCTGGATTCCGTGTCGAAGCCTATCACCTTCTGTCTCCTCAGATAAGCCACCGCTTTCATATATTCAAGACCTTGGGAATCAATTACCTTTATCTTTCCGGGAAAGCTTGATGGCTCCAGTTGTTCTATTTCCTCCGGACTAATGCTGATTTTGTACGACATAGGAATAATAAGTATTTGGAGCGAGTACCCCGACTGTGTCAGGGAACGACGCCGGAACAAGGCTGTCCACGAAAGGCAAGACAATGCTACGGGCCCCTGAAGAGTCAGGGAGCGCCATAAGCAAACTTGCGCAAGGGTAGGATATGTTGTGGGTGAAGAGGTTCTTTTCCCTCATTTTAAGGAAACAGTTTCCGGTGAGTGAATATGCTGTGTCGGCGGAATGGATGACCGGAACGTCGCATCCGATTCTTTCAAACAGGTCAGTGACATCCCCGCCGCCATATTCGGAAAGGGCAGGGGAGCAGATGACTATGATTTTGCAGCCGTGAGGGACCCGAAGGGCTGCCACGGCGTTTCTGACAGCTCTCTCCCGCAGTCTGTCCTGACTCTTTTTGTCCGATGCGCCTTGGCCGTACAAAGTGTCTGAGAAATCCAGAATCGGTACGAGCGTCTCTCCCGCGAAATCCGGAAGTCCGTCGTTTGACTTTCTTGCGTCAATGTTGTCGAATTCATCGCATACCATCATCATTTCAACGGTACGCAGGCAGACGGACGGCTCCCCGATCAGGACAACCGAGCCGTCGGCTTTTCCGCTCAAGCCTGCCAGTCTGTGCATTTCCGGCAGGGAGTCGGCGAGAAGCGTGTTGACAAAGGCTATCGTCTTATAGCCTCCCTCAACCCGCCTTGAACAGCCTGAAGCGGCGACGATGACTGACAAAACCAGCGGTATGAACGATAAAAAACTCCTCACTGTCATCAAACGCTCACCGGATGCAAGGGCATCCGGGTTGCTTAAAGATTAAACAAAAAATTCGATTCAGAATGCAAAGGTAAAAAATTCTTCACTATCTTTGAAGATGGTTGTGTATAAAATACTTTTCAAAGATGATTAAAATATCAAAGAAAGCGGGTCTGATGCCGGCGTCGGCAATCAGGAAGCTTGTACCGTTCGCTGACGAGGCCCAAAACAGCGGCGTGAAGGTCTATCATCTGAATGTCGGCGCTCCCGACATCAAATCTCCCGAATGTGCTCTTGACGCTGTGCGTAAAAACACGCTTGACCACATTTCCTATACCAACTCGGCAGGTTTGCCGGAACTTCGCAAGGGGTTGGCGGACAGATACTACCGTAGTGTCGGAATAGATGTGGCCGCGTCCGAGATAATCGTCACCGTGGCCGGAAGCGAGGCGGTGAATCTGGCTCTCCAGATAACCTGCGACGAAGGCGACGAACTGATTGTGATCGAGCCGTTCTACACCAACTACAACACTTTCTGCTTTCAGAACGGGATTCAGCTGAAAGCTGTCCACACGGACATCGAAAGCGGCTTCAAGGTTCCTCCGGCTGAAGAGTTCGAGAAACTCGTCACCCCTCGCACCAAGGCGATCCTCATCAGCAATCCCGGCAACCCGACCGGAACACTCTACGGCAAGGATGACATTCTGGCTCTGGGCGAGGTGGCTGCAAAGCACGGACTTTTCCTTATTTCCGATGAGGTCTATCGCGAGTTCTGCTACACCGACGAGCCGCATTTCTCGGCTATGAATATTCCGGGACTGGAAGAGAACGTGATTCTTGTCGACTCGGTCTCAAAGCGTTACAATCTTTGCGGTTGCCGTATCGGATGCATCGTCTCCCACAACAAGGAAGTTATGGCCGCCGCGATGAAATACGCCCAGTCGCGCCTCTGCCCTCCGGTCTACGGACAGATAGCCTCAATCGGGGCGCTGGACACGCCGCAGTCATATTTCACACAGGTCAAGAATGAATATGCCGCCAGACGCGACTATGCGGTCTCGAGGCTCAACGCGATGGATGGGGTATATTCACCGACTCCGATGGGAGCGTTTTACACGGTTGCGAGGATTCCGGTTGACGACGCCGAGAGCTTCGCTAAATGGATGCTGACTGATTTCAGGCTCGGAGGGCAGACGACGATGGTGACTCCGGCCAAGTCTTTCTACAAGACCTCGGGAGTCGGAACGGATCAGGTCAGGCTAGCCTATGTGCTTGAGATTCCGGAACTTGAAAAGGCATTCGATGCCCTTGAGGCCGGTCTCAAGGAATATCCGGGAAGAACCCGGTGACATCCGGTGGAATGATGAAGGCTCTTGTCGCCATAGATTCTTTCAAGGGTTGCCTTTCCTCCGTTCAGGCCGGACAGGCGGCCCTTGATGCATTTCCTGAGGGAGATGAGGTGGGTGTTGTCCCCGTTTCTGACGGCGGTGAGGGTTTCTCTACCATCCTTACCGAGGCTCTTGGCGGAGTTTTCAGGACGGTTGATTGCCACGATCCCCTCGGCCGGCGGATAAAGGCCAGATACGGGCTGGTCAACGGAGGAAAAACGGCCGTTATCGAGACTGCCGCGGCTTCCGGCCTTGGACTTCTTCGCAAGGAAGAACTTAACCCTCTGGCAGCCACCTCTTTCGGCACCGGTGAGCTGGTGGCTGACGCTCTAGGACAAGGTGTCGTGGAGATTTGGCTCGGACTTGGCGGCAGCGCGACCTGTGACGGAGGAACCGGCCTGCTCCGTGCCTTGGGCTACAGTTTCCCTGACGGTGGCGGCTTCCCTGACGGTTACGGTTTTCCCCACAGCTCCTCGCCCCTCATTGAGCCGGGAGAATGCGGGCCGTTCACCGGGGGGACGGGAGTATCGCCTCGGTGCGGCGGGCTTTTGGGCCGTTGCAGGATTACGGGATTCTATGATGTCTCAGTGCCATTTTGCGGCAGCGGAGGCGCGGCAAGAATGTTCGCGCCGCAAAAAGGCGCGACCCCGGAGATGACCGAGGCACTGGATGCCTGCCTCGCAAGAGTCTGCAAGGCTTATTCGGCATATTCGGGAAAGGAAATCATCTGCTGTCCCGGCGCCGGTGCGGCTGGCGGAATCGGCGGCGCTCTCTACGGCGTGCTTGGAGCGTCTATGGTTCAGGGAATCGACAAGGTGTTGGAACTCACCGGATTCGGCCGCAGGTTGGAAGGATGCGACCTTGTCGTAACCGGCGAAGGCAAGGCCGATGCCCAGACCCTCCGGGGCAAAGTTCCTTTCGGGGTGTTGGAATATGTCAGGAGACATTCCACATCGCGGGAAAGTCCTCCTGTCGTCCTGCTTGCCGGGAAAGTGTCTGACAAGGAATCGCTTAAGAGCGCGGGGTTTGCCTCTGTCCTCCAGGTCACCCCTGACGGAACTCCGCTTCCAGATGCCCTTGACCCCGTCTTTGCCCGCGCTAACATCACCCGCGCGCTCCGCCATTTTCTATCCTTGGCTTTCTGACCGCCCGCTCTCCGGGCCGCGAACTTGACCGTGGTTGGGAAGATTCCCGGAAAGTCGCCCTGAATCAACAACCGTTGAACCATCACAGTCCATTTTGAAATTGGCGGGTACGGTGATGTGCGGCCGATTGCAGTCAGAGGCACAATGCCGTTCCGATAACTGCGTTTTATGAGAGAATCGGGACGGCGGCCGCTCCTGAAAGCCTTTGGGTGGAGGATGGTGTTTCCGCCAATTCTAAGAGCCTTGCCGCCGCTGTCGCAAAGGGGCAATAGGCGTGTCAGTATCCAACTCCGACCGTTATGTCGGTTGGAATTGCCGATTCTTGGAGAACTGTCGAGTAGGTATGGAGTGTTTCAGCTCCTACAGAATTGCATCAGCGTGTGCGTCATAGGTGGACGTGGAACCGGGTGGAATGCAAATCTGTGCGATGTTTCAAGGAACGGAGGTTCGTCAACTCCTATATGGTTCCAATGAGCCGTTCCCTAAATCTAAACAGCTTCTTAAATATAACAAAAACACCCCTGAGATACTCTCAGAGGCGCTTTTGGAGGTGCCTAGCGGAATCGAACCGCTGTAGCAGGTTTTGCAGACCTGTGCCTAACCGCTCGGCCAAAGCACCGTTGTTTTTGGAATGCAAAGATAACTCTTTTTCTCTTATCTGCAAAATATTTCTTTCGATTGCCTTGCCTTGTGGGTTTTGTGCGATGCTCGGAGGATGCTTGTGAGATGCTTGTGAGATGCTCGGCGGCTCAAAAGCCCTGTCGGAACGGAGGTGTTCCTCGGGAGATGAGGATGTTATTATGAAAAGTAGCCGATTGGAGGAGAAGCGTCGTGACGGAATTTCTTGGAGGCGGTGGATGGAAGGGGAACTATATAGAAGTTGACTGACATTGTCAGAGTTGGCACCGTTAGCGATCCATAACAGTCTCAGTCTATCAAGCAACCAATTAAAATGGTGTTTTTTGATGTTTTAGGCGTTTCAAAAGACAACGTAGTCAACTCCTGTATGGTTCCCGATGGAAGGGCGGTGGATATTCACATAAAAATGAGTAAATTTGTAAAGTCCGCTTTCGGAGCGAGAATGTTTTTGGAGGGAAGCCGGGCAAGGTGGCTTCGATGGCGGGGACGGTTTTTTATCGGGATTAATAATGCTAAATGCCAAGATAATTCTATGAGGAGAATTTTGATTTCAATTGCGGCGATGTGCGCTGCCGCTATGACTCTTTGCGCACAGGAATCACCGGTCAGGTTCGCTTTCCTTACGGACACCCATTATTCGTCCGGCAGTGTCTCTGTCAAGGATCTCAGCCGGTGCGTACAGGATGTAAACTCTTTGGAAGGCCTTGATTTTGTGCTGGTTGGTGGAGACCTTACGGATTTCGGGACTGATGAGGAAATCGCAGGAGTCAAGCAGATACTTGACTCACTCAAGTATAGGTACTATGTCGTCGCCGGCAACCACGATGCCAAATGGTCCGAGAGCGGATGCAATACTTTCCTGAAGGTTTTCGGGTACGAGAATTTCGAGTTTGAGTGCAAAGGGTGGAGGTTTATCGGCTGCAACAGCGGGCCGGATATGAGGATGGCTCCGGCGCTCATTCCTCAGGAAAGTATGGAATGGCTCAAGGGACTCGAACCCGGGGAAAAGACGGTTTTCGTCAATCACTATCCGCAAGACACCTCTGTCCTGAACTATTTCGATGTGTTAAGGGAACTCAAGAGGATCGGTACCCGTTTGCAGGTCGGCGGCCACTGGCACAGGAATGTCGCGCTGAATTATGACGGAATCCCGGGTGTCCTGAACCGTTCGACACTCACTGCCGGAAAGCAGCCTGGCTACAATGTGTACACAATCCAGAATGATAATGTTACAATCTCTGAAAGAAGACTTTACGGCTCTACGACAGTTCAGTTTGAGCCGTGGTACTCTAACAGGCTGACAGAAGTCAAGGACACGGTGACCTATGATGCGGACGGTCTTCCGGCCGGCTATCCTTGGATGCGCTACGATGTGAACGCCGGCAGCCCGGCAAAGGAGGTATGGAAACTCAAGGACGACAGCAACATCGTGGCCGGATTCGCGCGCGACGGCGGCAGGGCCTGGTACACGACCGCCTCCGGATACGTCCGTTGCGTGAACGTCAATGACGGCGCGCGAATATGGTCCAAGAGATTCCCGGGCAAGATATTCTCGACACCTGCGGTTCAGGGAAAGTACCTTGTCTTCGGCTGCACCGACGGAAACATCTATGCCCTGAACGCCAAGACCGGAAGGACAATCTGGAAATATGCGGCCGGAAAATCCGTCCTCGGCAGCCCTGTCATATTCGATGGCAAGGTTTACATCGGGGCTTCGGACGGCTGCTTCAGGGCGCTTGACTTGAAGAAGGGAAAGGCCGTGTGGACATATTCAGACGTTCAGGGATTCATCGAGTGCCGTGCGTTCGTCGATAGCGAGCAGGTGGTTTTCGGCAGCTGGGGCAACCGTCTCTATTCGCTTGACCCTCAGACCGGTGCCTTGCAGTGGGAGTGGAAGTGTGAAAAGCCTTCGAGAATGTATTCGCCGGCGGCTGTGTGGCCTGTCAAGGCGGAAGGCAGGATATTCATCGCCGTGCCTGACAGAAGACTGTATGCGCTTGACGCTTCGACTGGAAAGGAACTTCGCCACTTTGACAGTTCAGCCCGAGAGGCAGTCGGAGTGTCTCCTGACGGAAAGAAGGTTTATTGCAAATCTATGTGGCACACAATCACTTCCGTCGATGCGTCCACGCTTGAAATAGACTGGTGTGCGGAAACCGGGGCAGGCTATGAGATTTCTCCGACCTCTATCGTGCGCATAGGTGATGAGGTGATAATGCCTACGGACAAGGGTAATCTCATCTGTTTCAGTGCTGTGGACGGCAGCCGTCTCTGGGTTAGGAAGATTTCCACAGCCCTTGTGAATCCGATGGATGTCTGGACAGAGGGCGGCTCCACCTACATCCTTGCCTCCACAATGGACGGTACTGTGACATTGCTTAGACGTTAGTGTGAGGCTTCGGCCCTTTGCGAAAGCAAACTTCTGTGGCCGGGCCTTGCCTTTCGCCGGGGCGGTGTGGTTTAACCGCCTCTCTGGCGAATCCAAAACATAAGGAACGAAACATTGTTGATTATATGAAAAAGAAACTACTGATTCTGGCGGCAGTTCTGGCCGCAACTCCGATTCTTGCGGAGAAAAACGACAGGATGGAGCCTTGGCAGGATCCGAACGTGTTCGAGGAGAACCGTCTGCCGATGAGCGCCACATTCACCACGGACCAGCAGAAGACCTTGACGCTTAACGGTGTGTGGAAATTCAAATGGAACGAGACGATCGAAGGCCGCACCAGAGGGTTCGAGGCTCTTGGTTTCGACGATGCGGATTGGGGGGCGATACCTGTTCCCGGAATGTGGGAACTGAACGGGTACAACGATCCGGTCTATCTCAATGTCGGCTACGCTTGGCGCGGGCACTACCCGAACAACCCTCCTTATCCGCCGACTGAACACAACTATGTCGGACAGTACCGCAGGACTTTCGACATCGACAAGTCCTGGATAGGCAAGAGAATATGCCTGTGCATCGGCTCGGCTACATCCAACGTCCGCGTCTGGGTCAACGGAAAGCCGGTCGGCTACAGCGAGGACAGCAAGCTGGAGGCCCGCTTCGACATCACTAAGTTTGTCAAGGAAGGAGAGAACCTTATAGCGCTTGAGATATTCCGCTGGTGCGACGGCTCCTATCTTGAGGATCAGGATTTCTGGAGACTCAGTGGAATCGCCCGCGGTGTCTATGTCTATACCCGTGAGAAAGAGGGTATTGAGGATGTGAATGTAACAGCCGGGATGGACGGTGGCTTCACCGTCAAGGCCAAGGTTACCGCAGGGGTAAGGAACGTCCGTATCTCGGTCATTCAGAAAGACGGCAGGCAGGTCGCTTCTTGCGAGGCAAAGCCTGTCAAAGGAGTGGCCACTTTGACAGGGACCGTCCAGAACCCGCGTCTTTGGAGTGCCGAGACTCCTGACCTTTACAGTCTTCAGGTGCTTGCTTCCGGCAAAAATGGCACGGCTGAGAGCGCTTCGATAGACTTCGGCTTCAGAAGCGTGGAAATCAGGAACAGCCAGCTTCTTGTCAACGGAAAGCCGGTCCTCCTTAAAGGAGCCAACCGTCACGAGATGAACGCTGACAAGGGATACGTGGTTTCCGAGGATGATATGATCCGCGACATCCGCATAATGAAGGAATTGAACATCAATGCGGTGCGTACCTGTCACTATCCTGATGACCCTCGTTGGTACGCGCTCTGCGACAAGTACGGCCTCTACGTTGTGGATGAGGGCAACATCGAGTCCCACGGAATGGGGTACGGCGAAGAGTCCCTGGCGCACAGGGCCGACTTCAAGGCGGCGCATCTTGACCGTGACCGGAGGATGGTGCGCAGGGATTTCAACCACCCGTCCGTTATCGTATGGAGCCTTGGCAACGAGGCCGGCGATGGCGACAACTTCACGGCCTGCTACCAGTGGATCAAGGAAAACGATCCTTCGCGGCCTGTCCAGTACGAAAGGGCCGGCGGCGGAAAGAACACCGACATCATCTGCCCGATGTACGTTTCACCGGAGAAATGCGAGGAGATAGTCCTCAGCAAATATAGCAAACCGCTGATTCAGTGTGAATATGCCCACGCAATGGGTAATTCGATGGGTAATTTCAAGGAATATTGGGACCTCATCCGCAAGTACCCGACCTATCAGGGCGGGTTCATCTGGGACTTCGTTGACCAGGCGCTTCGCTGGCCGTCAGAAGAGGGCGGCACCGACCACATCTTCGCCTTCGGAGGAGATTTCAATGAATATGATCCTTCGGATGGCTCGTTCAACTGCAATGGTGTGATCGCGGCTGACAGAACCCTTCATCCTCACGCCTACGAGGTTCGCTACCAGCACAGGAACATCCTCACCTCGCTTGCCGGACAAGGAAGGGTGAATGTCTATAACGAGCATTTCTTCAAGGATTTGAGCCAGTATAGAATGCTTTGGGACATTACCGTTGACGGCGTTGCGGTGTCATCCGGAGTGGTCGAGAATCTGAATGTTTCTCCTCAGAAGACCGAAACCGTGGATCTTGGATTCAAATCAATCCCTGAAACCGACGCTGACATATTCCTTAACGTGTCCTATGTGCTCAAATCGGCTGACGGAGTGCTTCCTGCCGGATTTGAGGTCGCCTATGACCAGATTCCGCTGAAGGAGAAGGCCGCCGCCGCGTTCAACGCCGGCTCAATGGCCGTTTCCGGCGAATCCCTGGCCCGGGTCGAGACTGCTGACTCCTACATCTTCTCTGGCTCGTTCTGTTTCGCCGGAACGGCCGCTGACCGTGTGGCCGGCTGGAGCGCGACCTTTGATAAGGCGACAGGTTTCCTGTCAGACTACACTGTGAACGGTGTCCCGATGCTTTCCGAGCCTCTTACTCCGGAGTTTGCGAGGGCTCCGACAGAGAATGATATGGGTTCCGGCTGGATCCGTGATATGTACAAGGCTTGGCGATATCCTTCGTTCAGGCTGAAGGACGGTTTCCTGAAGGCCGCTAATGTGAAAAATGCCGGCGGCGATGTCGTTTCTGTTATTCTTGTCGCTGAATATGAGCCGATTGCCGATGGCGCTGCCGTTGTCGCAATGTCGTATGAGGTTTTCCCGGACGGTTCCATCAAGGTCGTCGAGCTGATGAAGGACGCCGGCAATCTTGCCAAGACTCCCGCCCTTATGCGCTACGGAATGAAACTTGCGATGCCGGGACGCTTCTCCACTGTTGATTTCTACGGTAAGGGTCCTTGGGAGAACTATAGCGACAGGAACAGCGCCGCCGTAGTCGGCCGCTATGTCCAGAGCGTCAACGACCAGTACCACTACGGATACGTCCGCGCCCAGGAATCCGGAACAAAGACCTGTCTGAGGTACTTCCGTGTTCTTGATTCCAACGGCACCGGTTTAGAGATTTCCGCCGACGACAGGTTCTCCGCATCCGCTCTTCCGTTCCGGATGAGTGATATGGACTGCCTGATGAACGGGACACCGGTCCGGGCCAACAAGTCCAATGTCCAGAACGGGGCTGCGCTTCATTCGCTGAACCTCAAGTCTAAGGCTCACGAGAACGACAGGGCGAACGGTTCCACCTATGTCAATTTCGATCTTGCCCAGATGGGAGTCGGAGGCATCAATTCCTGGGGAACCATTCCTCTTAAAGCCTATATGCTCCCTGCCGCCGAACGGGAATTCCGTTTCGTCCTAAGACCTGTCAGCAACTAAGGCCCTACGTGATTCCGCGGCATTTTGCTACGGGTACAGGCACGGATCGGCCGGCAACTAAGGCTTTCCATAGTCCGGCAAATCGCCGGAATTTGAGGACAGCTAAATAGTCTGAATTACTCTATAAATCTTGAGGATTTGACAGCCAACAGATGCTTGGCTTCACCGATAATCGAGAAAAGGAGGCTTGACTAATACTCTTAGTCGGCCTCCTTTTTCATTTATCCTACAGAGACTAACAGAAGTTGACCACTTATCTCATCGGAGTGCTGTATGTTACTATTCGTCAACGGTTTGGTGTCTCAAGGCGATTGCCGTATGCGTGTCATCCCAAGTCTGCTGACAGTTAGTCAACATCAATATTAAAAGCCGATTCCACTTGCAATTGTCGGGAGCGGTGAAGTGCCTTCCACGGGCTTTTAGCAAAGGTTGATGTTCCCGCTGATTTTATTGCAATTATGTGACTGGACAGTATGCAAAAGTCTGGAGCGGTGAAGTGGGACAGTATGCAAAAGTCGGGAACGGTGAAGTGCGATGCTAGGCGTTCTGTGGCGGTTAGGTGTGTCCGATTCGGCTGCGAGAGTGTGAATCGGACACGGTGAAGTGCCTTTCACGGGCTTTTAGCAAGTGTTGGTGTTCCCGTTGATTATATTGCAATTATGTGACTGGACAGTATGCAAAAGTCTGGAGCGGTGAAGTGGGATGCAGGGCATTCTGTGGCGGTTAGGTGTGTCCGATTCGGCTGCGAAAGTGTGAATCGGACACGGTGAAGTGCCTTCCAAGAGCTTTTGGCAAAGGTTGGTGTTCCCGTTGATTTTATTGCGTTTATGTGACTGGACAGTATGCCATACCTCATTGCGACCGAGGATATGGATGCCCCTCCTTTCAACTCCATCACTGCTGCGTATCGATCTTCGATACTTGATTTTGATTGTGGCATAAACTCGTGTTTTTATGTCCAACTTTTGGGGCGCAGTTCACGAGAGTGTGAATCGGACACGGTGAAGTGCCTTCCACGGGCTTTTAGCAAAGGTTGATGTTCCCGCTGATTTTATTGCAATTATGTGACTGGACAGTATGCAAAAGTCTGGAGCGGTGAAGTGGGACAGTATGCAAAAGTCGGGAACGGTGAAGTGCGATGCTAGGCGTTCTGTGGCGGTTAGGTGTGTCCGATTCGGCTGCGAAAGTGTGAATCGGACACGGTGAAGTGCCTTCCACGGGCTTTTAGCAAGTGTTGGCGTTCCCGTTGATTTTATTGCAATTATGTGACTGGACAGTATGCAAAAGTCTGGAGCGGTGAAGTGGGACAGTATGCAAAAGTCGGGAACGGTGAAGTGCGATGCTAGGCGTTCTGTGGCGGTTAGGTGTGTCCGATTCGGCTGCGAAAGTGTGAATCGGACACGGTGAAGTGCCTTCCACGGGCTTTTAGCAAGTGTTGGCGTTCCCGTTGATTTTATTGCAATTATGTGACTGGACAGTATGCAATTGTCAGGAACGATGAAGTGGGACAGTATGCAAAAGTCTGGAGCGGTGAAGTGGGACAGTATGCAAAAGTCGGGAACGGTGAAGTGCGATGCTAGGCGTTCTGTGGCGGTTAGGTGTGTCCGATTCGGCTGCGCGGACGTGAATCGGCGACAGTGACTACGTCCGGATTAATGCTGATAATTTGGCTATTGATATATTTATTTAGGGAACTATATAGGAGTTGACTACGTTTACTATTGAAACGCCTAAAACATCAAAAAAACACCATTTAAATTGGTTGCTTGATAGCCTGAGACTGTTATGGATTGCTAACGGTGCCAACTCTGACATTGTTAGTCAACTTCTATATAGTTCCCTTTATTTAACAAACTTGTTGCATATTAGAAAAATAAATCGTATTATAGCAAGTGAATGTAACTAGTTAAACCGATGTGCTGAAGTCCCAAAGGAATTGACCTTGCGAGAGCCGGCTCTGTTCCACGGAACCTCATCCGCAAAACGAGGAGCATTCTTTGTATTAACAAATAACCATATTCGGTATGAAAGCGAAAATTGTATTGTACGTCATCTTCTTGTTTTCTTTCTTGAATCCGGTTGCGGCGCAAACTCACGGAACACAGAGCAGGAGGGACTCGATAAAGGCGTCACAGACTGGTGAAGACCGTCTCTCGCATAATAAGGCGGTAGAGGCGATCAAAAACAAATCATTCGTATTGAAAGCTGACCGATTGTCTTGGCGGACCTCCAGAACAGAGGGATGCAATCCCCTGACACACTTTATACTTTTTGACGGGGACAAAGTCATAGTTCAGTTAAGCGACCATCATAGCTCAAAATGTACTGGTTCTGATTATAGAGTATCCACCAACAAGAAAGGTGATACCATAGTCGACGTAAAGCTAAAGCATAGTGGGGGAACTAGGAGTCTCAAGCTTACTTTGAAGAAAGACAGTAATGATTGTACCGCCAAGATGAATTGGCTCGGCTACTCTCGATCCATTACACGCTATGTTATGGGCAGCCTGTTCCCTCTGGAGGGAGCGGACATCTTTATTGGATATGATAGTTTAGGCAATTTTTAGAGTCTGTGATTGAAATTGAGTTTGAAAACCATATAGGAGTAGGCTTAGTTTCCCATTGGAACGCCAAAGCATCATAGGGTACCGTTATGAAAGGAACGGAACCTTTATCTCCAGCGTTTAAGCATAGGGAAGTACTGCCGCATCTGTTCCTTGTACTGTTCCACGGTGATGGGTTCCGGCAGATTCTTGTTGACCTCGTCCACGAAGCTGGCGCAATGCGAAATCATCTCTTCCATTGAACACTCCTGAAGGAACTCCCCGTTCCCGAAGCAATACTTGCAATAGTCGAAATCCGTACTGCCGTCGGCTTTAGTCCCGCAGTCCTCTTTCTTTGTCAGCGGCATTCCGCAGCTTTGGCAGAACTGTGGAAGCTGTCCGGCGTTGAAATCCTTCTCCTTTGGCGGGAAAGTCGCTTCGTAGCGCTCGAATCCTTCCGGGTCATCCTCCGACACAGAATAACCTTTCGGCGGGCAATATGTCCCTTCTATTCCGTCAAGATAGCCGGGAATAATCTCACGCGCAAGAAAATACGGAACTTCGCTATCCTTCGGCTCGCTATGATAATGAATTCTGATGGAACTTGCCACAACGAACCCGGCGTGTTTGTAGAAATCGATGTTCCCTTCAAAACAAACAGCCCCGACACCGGCTTCACGAGCTTTCTCGATTGAATATGTCAGCAGCTTCAACCCATATCCCTTGCGCTTGTACTTGGGAAGTATGCAGATAGGACCTAATGTCCATACGGGGAAAATGCTTCCATCCTCAAGCGTAAGCCCGGCCTTTGAGTACATAACTTGGCCGATGATTCTTCCGCCTTCCTCCATCACGAAGTCCAGTTCCGGTATGAAGTCCGGGTTGTCGCGGTACTTGTGCAGTACATAATGCTCAAGGCATCCGGGACGATAGACGTTCCAGAATGCTTCTCTTGTCAGATTCTCCACTACACGGTAGTCTTCTGGCCGTTCAAGTCTTATCTTCATTTTATGTCTCCTTTCTTTAGTGTGTATTTGACTGATTTAGGTTGACTTGGGTTGATAGATTATTACTTGTATAAGTTGACTAATAATTCCATCGTGGCATTTGAAACGCTAAATGACACCATTCCATTGGCGATTCATCCCCCAAGGCAATCATAGAATGTGAGTCGGTCCGACTCTGACAACTGTTAGTCAACTCATATATGGTTTTTTTCAAAAAAAACATAGGAGTCCTTTGAAATTCAATTTGTTATGGGCGATTTGAAAGCGAACGGATTGCAATTTACATTTGCGGTCAGAATCAGACCGTTATAAATAAAGACAACTACGTTTTCGCCTAATTAGTCCAGTTATTGAACAGAAGTAAATTCAATCGTGTTGTTGTCAAGTACGATGGTAATAAAGATGAGGGGGAACTGATAATCCCCCCCCTCATCTTTCATATTCAGTCCGGCGGCGTACTAATACCTGTTGAGAGGACGGCCTGCGGTCATATTGTGGACTTTGTGCCGGACGGTTTCAAGAACCTTCTCATACTCCTCCGCACCTTCACTTGTGACTCCGTTAACAACATCGGCATATTTCGCCACGGCGTTGAGGACTGTGTCTATAAGTTCAACAATGTCTATCATATCCTTTTCAACGAAGCCGCGGGATGTGATGGCAGGTGTGCCGATTCTTACTCCGGAGGTCTTGAAAGGGGAGCGAGAGTCGAACGGAACCATATTCTTGTTGAGGGTGATCTCCGCCTTTTCCAGCTCGTTTTCAGCCATTCTACCGGTCACTTCCGGGAACTTGGTCCTGAGGTCAATCAGAAGAAGGTGGTTGTCCGTGCCTCCGGAAACTACCTTATAGCCTCTTGCGACAAACTCCTCCGCCATTTTCTTGGCAT
This sequence comes from uncultured Muribaculaceae bacterium, assembly GCA_964458425.1. Lineage (GTDB taxonomy): Bacteria > Bacteroidota > Bacteroidia > Bacteroidales > UBA932 > Cryptobacteroides. The sequence goes on along the minus strand of CAYWIW010000016.1, from coordinate 33,892 downwards.
TGGCCATCACCTGCTTCTGGTATTCGACGTATTCAGGCTGCATTGCCTCGTAGAAAGCCACAGCCTTTGCGGCGATGACGTGTTCGAGAGGGCCGCCCTGAACTCCAGGGAAAACGCTTGAGTTGAGGATGGCACTCATCTTCTTGACTTCGCCCTTTGGTGTCTTGAGCCCCCAAGGGTTGTCAAAGTCTTTGCCCATCAGGATAATGCCGCCTCTTGGCCCGCGGAGCGTCTTGTGCGTTGTGGAGGTCACGATGTGAGCGTACTTCACAGGATTCTTGAGAAGACCGGCGGCAATAAGTCCGGCTGTGTGGGCCATATCTATCCACAGAAGAGCGCCGACCTCGTCGGCTATCGCCCTCATCCTTTCGTAGTCCCACTCTCTGGAGTATGCGGATGCGCCTCCGATGATGAGTTTAGGCCTGCACTCTCTCGCTATGCTCTCCATCTTTTCATAGTCGATGGTGCCTGTCTCCTCGTTGAGCCCGTAGGCCACAGCGTTGTAAAGGATTCCTGACGCATTGACCGGCGAGCCGTGAGTAAGGTGTCCGCCTTGAGAGAGGTCGAGTCCCATAAATGTGTCACCCGGCTTAAGGCACGCCATAATGACCGCCATATTCGCCTGTGCTCCCGAATGTGGCTGAACATTGGCATATTCGGCGTCATAGATCTTGCAGAGACGGTCGATGGCAAGCCGCTCGATCTGGTCAACGACCTGGCAACCGCCATAGTACCTCTTGCCCGGGTAGCCTTCAGCGTACTTGTTGGTGCAGATGGAGCCCATTGCCTCGAGCACGTTGTCGCTCACGTAGTTTTCTGATGCAATCAATTCGAGTCCGGAAGACTGCCTTTCCTTTTCATTTCTGATCAGATCAAAAATCTGAAGATCCTGTTTCATAAAATTCTGTAGTTAGTTTATCCGTCCGTTATGGACAGGTGCTTTACAAAGGTAAGATTAAAAAACCATTTTTGCTATATTTGTGCCACTAAAAGAATACTATGGTGAAAGACAGAAAACTCTTAAGCATTGAAATGGGGAGAGTGTCGCCCGAAGAGTATAGGCAACTTCCTCAGACAGGGGTCGTTGTGGTTCTCGACAACATTCGAAGCGCACACAATGTCGGCTCGGTGTTCCGCACCTGCGACTCTTTCAAGGCAGACCGGCTTTTTCTTTGCGGGATATGTGCGCTTCCACCATCGGCCGAGATTCATAAATCCGCATTAGGAGCCGAGGACAGTGTGCCTTGGGAGCATTCCGACAGTACTCTTGAAGTTGTCTCCAGGCTTCGGGCCGAGGGCTATGAGATTGTCAGTGTCGAGCAGACGGTGCGTTCTGTCAGCCTCGACAGCTTCGTGCCTCGTTTTGCCTGCCATAAGAAGTACGCTTTGATTTTCGGTAATGAGGTGGATGGGGTGTCTCAGGAAGTTGTTGATGCGTCGGATTTCACTTTGGAGATTCCTCAGTTCGGCACGAAGCATTCGCTCAATATATCCGTTTCCGCCGGAGTGGTGCTGTGGCATTTCACCCTTGCGAGGCTTCAGTTATAGTCCGATTTGTTCCCTGTGATTCGCGCCTTGCGACTATCGTGGAACTCTTTCCCCTTAGGATTTGTCACGCTCCGGGCTGAGGTAAGATCAAGTTTCAAAAGCGATAATCCATCAATCCGACTCGGCCTGAATCAGAAAATCACAATAGTAAAAGAAAGGGTGTGTGACTAAAAGCCGCACACCCTCTTAAGATGGTAATCCGTCAATCCTACTCTACATCCCACCAGATACGTCCTTCGGTCTTGTCGGTGTCCGAACCGTACTTGGTGTCGCTCTTGAGAGCCTCGATAGCTGTATTGTAGTTGTCAAGGTTCAGAGTGTTAGGAGTTCCAAGCGAGTTCCTTCTCGGGATGATCAGGGTCTTCCCGGCATCCTGGATTGTCTCAAGGAAAGCAACTCCATTCTCAGGAACAGGCTGATCCTTGAACGCAGGAAGTCCGGTACGCTTCCAGGTCGCCCACATCTCCTCAGGCTGCATATAGAGGTTCACCCACTGCTGTGAGATGATTTTCTCCAATGTCACTGAAGCGAACTCAGGACGGGCGAGATAAGCGTTGATCTTCGCATCGTCAATCGGGTTGTAGTTAGGAGCCGCCTCTGCGGTCTGCGCTACGACGTACATATTGGTAGCCCAAGTCTTATACTGCTCCAGCGAAGCCTTGATTCCCTCCTTGAACCAATCCTGAGCTGTTTTGCCTGCGACAGCCGCACCCTTCTTGAGCGCGATTTCAGCCAGCATAAGGCAGGTCTCTGAATAGGTGAGGATTGGAGTGAAGGTGTGCATATTGTCCTGATTGATGTAGTAATCTTCGTCTTCGATCTCTCTTGCAGGCATATTGTTGTTGCCGATGATACCTCCGTTCTTTACGAAGAAGCGGCTTTCAACCTGTGAGTGCATACGAATCTCCAGATTAGCCTCTGTTCCGTCCTCCTTATGATAAGGGAGAGTGAGGTAAGCGTCTTTGTGGAAAGTCGTGTTGGAACTGTCAGGGTTTGCGGACATTCCAACGTAGCGATCGATGAACTGAGGATAGCGGGTCTTGTAGTCAGGATACTCTTTCTCGAAAATCTCGAACCAGGAATCGTTTTCGTCGTTGTTGTTGCCGTCGCCGAAGCCGTTGCGTCTTACGAGAATCGGGAGACGAGGGTCATCGTAGGCTTTGAGGAAGTTGACGAACGCCGCGGAAGCCACATAACTTTTTGTGATGTTCTGGATATCGTCGGTGTTGTTGTTGTACTCGTTGGAGTGATGATAGATGAGTGATTCCTCGCTGCTTGAGATGATGTTCTCAGGCGAAGCCAGCACCTCGTTGATCACTGAGTTGTAGAACGCCGCGTCCGCTTTCTCGAGACGCTGCGCCATCTTCACTCTCAAGGTGTTGCCGAACTTTATCCATTTCTGGATGTCACCATTGTAGAAAAAGTCGTTCAAACCAAGCTGGGCCTGATCTGCGTCAGAGGCTTTGAGAAGCTCAACCGCAGCCTTTACCTCCTTGTCGATTTTCTCGTACATCGGTGTTCCGTCGATGCCCTTCTGGTAGAGGTCGTAGCGAGGTGTCTTGACTCCCTGCTGTGATCTGAACGCTTCCGTGATCGGAGCCGCTCCGTAGGTGTCAAGTATTCTCCACTGCTGGTAGTTGAGAAGAATCTGGGATATGGCCTTCAGATTATTGTACTTCTCCGCGTGATCATTGGCAGGGATAACGTTGTTGATCAGATAGTCAAGACGCAGTCCGAACGCTCCGAATCCATCTCCGTTGGAGGAATAGTAAAAACTGTAAGACGGAGAATACGGCTGAGGATGGTTGTTCGGCGAAGACGGCGAAATGTACGAGCCGTTGGATGCTCCACTGGAGGAGACGAGGTACTGCATATAAATCATCGTACCGCTGTATTTGCCGGTCAGATGGGATCTGCTGCAGTTGTCAAAGTTCTGGGTAGCTCCTGTGAACACGTTTACCGGGTCGGTCGTGCCGAGCTGCTCCGGATCCGTGTTCAAATCCTGGAACTTGCCAAGGCATCCGGTGAGCGCCAGTGACGCGCAGGCTCCCGCTATGAGAAATTTTATTGTTTTCATTGTCTTTTCCTTTTTTAGAATCTAACAGTCAGGTTCAACGCATAGGTACGATAGAACGGAACGCCTCCGATGTCCATCGGTCTAAGTGGGTTGTTGCTTGAGATGGAGGCCGGGTTAAGACCGTCAGTCAGCTTGTTGATGATGTAGCAGATGTTGCGGGCGGTGAATCCGAGACGCAGATAGTTGGCTCCGAACTTCTTGCAGAACTTCTCAGGAAGTCTGTAGCCGAGAGTTATCTCGCGGAGTGCGAACCAGGTGTTGTCCTGGATTGAGCCTGGCATCGCTGGCATACCCCAACCGTAGTTCATCATATACCACATACCGGTCATAACCGGACGTACATTGTGCTCTTCCACAGCCTCTTTGTAAGTCATTCCGCCTACATCGATCAACGCTCCTACCGATCCGTCAGGATTCTGTGTCGGGGCCTTCGCGCCTTCGGCGAAAACAGCGTCGAGCATCAGACCGTCGTAAACGGTCTCTCCCTTGTAGTTGATTCTGGCGATACCTCCGTGTTCCTTGTCACGTCCCTCAAGGGTGGACTTGAGGCTACCGTTAGGGATGGCGTACTTCCACATATTCGAGAAGTAGTTTCCTCCGAAACGTCCGTCGGCCTGTACATAAAGGTCAAGGTTCTTGTAGGAAACGGAAGTGTTGAGGCTCAATGTGAAGTCAGGCTCTACCTTTCCAAGGATGTGCCTGTCGCGGTCTCCCTCCTCGCCACGGTCGTAGAGAGTGAGCGGATAGTACGCTGAAACTGAATTTGGTGCTCCGTATTCAGTGTAGTATTCAATGACCATCTTTCCGTTTCGAGGGTCACCGTCCTCTCCCTCCCAGGTGAGAACCGGAGACATATAAGGGCTGTTCTGGTACGATGTAAGCACACCGAACGCACCGTTCTCATAGGCCCAGATCTCAGGAGCGGCGTCGTAGCCTCCCATAAGCTGCCATTCCTTGACTTCGCTGTCGAGTTCGACAACCTTGCCTCTGTTGACAGTCAGGTTTCCTCCGATGGTCCATCTCCAGTCGCTTGTGCGGATTGGGGTCACGTCCATCTGAAGCTCGATACCCTTGTTCTGGATGTTACCTGCGTTGATGAGCTTTGAGCTGGCTCCGGATTCTGCCACAGAACCCACTGACATAATCTGGTTGAAGGTGTTGCTCTTGTACCAGGCGAAGTCGATGTTCACCCTTTCATCGAAGAAGCGGGTGTCAAAACCAAGCTCGATGGACTGCTGGATCTCAGGCTTAAGGTCATCGTTGTAGTTGGTTCCAAGGTTCGGATTGGCGGCATTGACAGAGAAGTTCTTGTCAGCGGTGTAGATTGAATTCTGGCTGAACACTCCGTAGCCGCGGGTTGTGGCGTAGGCGGAGGTGCCCATTCCGACGCGCGCGATTGAGGCGCGGATCTTACCGAAGGAGAACCATTCAGGAATGTCGTTCCTGAAGGAGTCCGTGAACACCCAGGAAAGGTTGGCTGAAGGATAGAACACGGAATAGTTGTTCTTTCCTGTCAGGACGTAGGATGGATAGGTCAGGGTTGACAGCCAGTCGTTACGGGCGGTCAGCTCAAGGAAGACCTGGTCGCGCCATCCGAGGTTGACGATTCCGGCAAGGCCGAATGTCATCTGGTTGGCTGGTGTGTAGTTGTACACAGGTACGATCTGATTGACAGAGTTGGAGAAGGAGAACGCTCCCGGGGTCACGAGACCTCCGTTGGTCTGCTTGCTCCACGAGTGGCTTTCGGTGTTGCCGTAAAGCTCCGCGGTGGCAATGGCGGCGATAGTGAAGTCTTCGCCGGCGATGTTGACGTTCTGCTCCGGCATACTAAGCATACCCATAAAGTTGTAGTTGCCGGAATTGCTGCCTCCGCGTCCGTAGCCGCCGGATCCTGAAGGGCCGTAGTTCTCGCCTGTTCCGACCCAGTGCTTCTCTGTGCTGATGCCGTAGTAGTTGTAGTTGGCCTTGAGACTTCCCCTGAGCCACGGCGCGAGATTTGCGTGGAGGGTAAGGTCGGCGAGGATGGAGCTTTCGTTACGCTTGTCCAGCTGGGTGTCGCGGGTGTGGAAGTACCCTCTCAGCGCACTGTAGATGGAAGTGCTTTCCACCGCATTGGTCTCTGGGTCGCGGTACTGCTGGTAGTAAGCTGCGATGTCAAGGTTTCGTGGGAGGTAGTATGCGGTGATCATACCGACATTGTTGCCCCAGTCCCAACCGCCCTGGCTGGCTCCGTTCTTCGCTGAGGAGAACGCATATTTGATACCAAGCTCAACCGAGAAGATGCTGTTAAGCTCGGTGTTGCCTCTGAAGGAGATGTTGTGCCTCTGGAAATCATTGTTAAGGAACACACCCCTTGTCTTGTTGTAGCCGTAGGAAAGGCGGAAGGATGATTTCTCGCCACCTCCGCTGATGGCCACGTTGGTGACATTGTTGATGCCGGTCTGGTAGAACTCTTTCCAGTTCTTCTCGTGAGGAGAGAAAGGAGTGCTCTCGCCGTTAGGCATATACTGGTTGATCACCCTGCCGTCCATCTTAGGACCCCAGCTCATAGAAGCCACTCTGTCAAGAGAGCCGTCCGGGTGGTAGTCGCCCTGATAGCCGTTGTAGGTGTAACCGGCTCCGTAGACGTTCTGCAGATCGACAGGAGATTTATAAACATCGGTGATCTCAACGGTCTGGTTGACTTCGACTCCGAGTCCCTGCTTGCCGTACTTGCCACCCTTTGAGACAATCACGATGGCTCCGTTGGCTCCGCGTGATCCATAGAGGGCTGTGGCGGCGGCTCCCTTGAGGACGGTCACGCTCTCGTAGTCAGCCGGGTTGAGGTTCTTCAGCTGTGATCCCCAGTCAGTTCCGTCGAGGTTGCCGGTGATGGCCTCCTGAATGATCATTCCGTCGATGACGAAGATAGGGGAGTTGTTCTTGTCCACTGACTTGGCTCCACGGATTGTGATAGCGGAAGAAGACGTGATACCTGACGCTCCACCGGTGTTGATCTGAAGTCCGGCCACCTTACCCTGAAGTGCGTTGACAGGGTTGATGGAGTTGGTGCGCTCGATTTCGTCGGTGGATACCCTTGTTGTAGCGTAACCAACTGACTTTGCCTGCTTTGGAAGACCGAGGGCGGTCACGACAACCTCGTTAAGGACGTTCTTGTCCTCTTTCAAGGTGATTGTCAGGTTTGCCGGAGAGGCTTTCCCGATTTCCTGGCGAGCGTCCTCAAAACCAATGAACGACACTACAAGCACGCTGTTAGGCTTGACAACAATCGTGAATTTGCCGTCCACGTCGGTTGTTGTTCCGTTGGTGGTTCCGTCGATGACGACTCCGGCTCCAGGAAGAGGAGCGCCGCTCTCGTCAACAACCTTGCCTTGTACCGTCAGATTCTGCGCCGTTGCCGGAACAGAAATCAAAAGTACCAAGGCCAGCGTGATAACACGCCAGCTTGACAGTTTTGATAAAAAAAGTTTCATACAGTAATTTATTGATTAATAATGGTTTGTCTTACTGCGTGGCAAAGGGGGAATCTATGACACATCCTTTGCTTTATATCAAATTCGTCGCAAATATATCGTTTTTATTCCAAAAAGACAAATCGGGCTACGAGAGAACTATCCGTAAAGGATTGTGCTTTGGCCTTGGGCTGGGCTTTCTTCGGTCACCGGACTGACGTGGCGACCGTCTGTCAGTTCCGGAAAGTATGACAAACCGGGATGTTCCTGCCAATTTGGCATATTCGTCGGAATGGCATAACATTCGATAATAGTCCCGTCGTCCGGCTTCGGAACGGAGGCGGGCCGAATAGAATAATAGGAGATTAAGAATATGGGAAAAATCATTGGAATCGACCTTGGAACCACGAATTCGTGTGTCGCGGTCATGGAAGGCAACCAGCCTACCGTCATAATTAACAACGAGGGTGAAAGAACAACCCCTTCTGTAGTAGCCTTTACCGACGGCGGTGAAAGGAAGATCGGTAACCCTGCGAAACGACAGGCCATCACAAACCCTCAGAACACCATCTTCTCTATAAAGAGATTTATGGGAGAGACTTACGACCAGGTGCAGAGGGAGGTCTCCAGAGTGCCTTATAAGGTAGTCAAGGGAGAGAACAACACTCCGCGCGTTGACATCAACGGCAAGCTCTACTCTCCTCAGGAGATTTCAGCGATGGTTCTTCAGAAAATGAAGAAGACCGCCGAGGATTATCTCCGCCAGGAAGTCACCGAGGCTGTCATCACAGTTCCTGCCTACTTCTCTGACTCCCAGCGTCAGGCTACCAAAGAGGCCGGAAAGATTGCCGGACTCGATGTGAAGAGAATCATCAACGAGCCTACGGCGGCGGCTCTTGCCTACGGTCTAGACAAGAAGAACAAGGATATGAAGGTCGCTGTGTACGACCTCGGTGGCGGTACTTTCGATATCTCCATCCTTGAGTTGGGCGGCGGAGTGTTCGAGGTCAAGTCAACCAACGGTGACACGCATCTTGGCGGCGATGACTTCGACCAGGAAATCATCAACTGGCTCGCTCAGGAGTTCGCTTCAGAGAACGGCGGAATCGACCTGAAGAAAGACCCGATGGCTCTCCAGAGACTGAAGGAGGCCGCCGAGAAGGCCAAGATCGAGTTGTCCAACCAGACTTCCACAGAGATCAACCTGCCTTACATTATGCCTGTTGACGGAATCCCGAAGCATCTTGTCAAGACGCTGACCAGGGCCAAGTTCGAGCAGCTCTGCGACAATCTGTTCCAGAGATCCATCGAACCTTGCCGCCAGGCTTTGAAGGATGCCGGCCTGAATGCGTCCGACATTGACGAGGTTCTCCTCGTCGGAGGTTCCACACGTATCCCTAAGGTTCAGGAGCTTGTCAAGGAGTTCTTCGGCAAGGAGCCTAACAGAAGTGTCAATCCGGATGAGGTTGTCGCCATCGGCGCTTCCATCCAGGGCGGTGTGCTTGCCGGTGATGTCAAGGATGTGCTCCTGCTCGACGTCACTCCGCTTTCCCTCGGTATCGAGACTCTCGGAGGCGTTATGACAAAGCTCATCGAGTCCAACACAACCATCCCTACACACAAGTCACAGGTGTTCTCGACCGCGGCGGACAACCAGCCGTCCGTAGAGATCCACGTGCTTCAGGGAGAGCGTCCTATGGCCAAGGACAACAAGGAGATCGGTCTGTTCCATCTTGATGGAATCGCTCCGGCTCCAAGGGGAATACCTCAGATTGAGGTTACGTTCGACATCGACGCCAACGGTATTCTGAACGTTTCCGCCAAGGACAAGGCTACGGGCAAGGAGCAGAACATCAGAATCGAGGCTTCTTCCGGTCTGTCTGACGATGAGATCCAGAGGATGCGCGACGAGGCCAAGGCGAATGAGGCCGCCGACAAGGAGGCGAAGGAGAAAGTCGACAAGATCAACAATGCAGACTCGCTCTGCTTCCAGTCCGACAAGAATCTCAAGGACTACGGCGACAAGATTCCGTCTGACAAGAAGTCAGCCATCGAGTCAGCCCTCGGTTCTCTCAAAGAGGCTGTCAAGAACCAGATTCTTTCCGACATCGACAGATATACGGAAGAACTTACCAAGGCTTGGAACGCCGCATCAGAGGATATGAACCGTGCCGCGCAGGCCGGTGCCCAGCAGGGATCTCAGGCCTCATACGGCCCTCAGGGTGGCGCGCAAGACCCGCAGAACGGCCCGGATGATCAAGGCCCGGATGAGCAGTAATCAATGAATATGTCCGCTCGTCCATCGAGCGGTGACTATAAAATAGTGAGGGGGTGACTAAAAATTGCGATTTTTAGTCACCCCCCCCTCTATTTTACGTTAATTTGGAAGTGCTTTCCGAAATCAGCGTTCAGCGTTTTGACCGGAAAAAATCAGTCATCAGAGCGGAGCATTCTTCCTCGAGTATCCCGGCCAGAACCTGGGTTTTCGGATGAAGCAGGGAAGGGGAGTACAGGGAATAACCTCTTTTGGAATCTCCGGCTCCATAGACGATGCGGCCTACCTGCGCCCAGTTTGTGGCCGCCGCACACATCGGACACGGCTCGACAGTGACGTATAGCGTGCAATCGTTCAAGTATTTGCCGCCCACGGCTTCGGTTGCGGCCGTGAGTGCGATCATCTCGGCGTGAGCCGTGGCGTCGCGCAGCCTTTCGGGCATATTGTGGCCTCTTGCTATGATTCTTCCCTGGCACACAATCACCGCCCCTATGGGAATCTCATCCTCTTCCAATGCCAGACGCGCCTCTTTGAGCGCCTCGGCCATATATTTCTCGTCAACGTTCATTTTCTAAGATTCCGTTGCCTTTCCGGTACAAAAAAAAGGCAGGCCGAATGACCTGCCGGTAAATGTCGTCTGACCGACTACCACCTGTCTTCAGATGATACAGTCAGCTTCTTGCGTCCGTGGCGGCGACGGGAAGCAAGTACGCGGCGACCGTTGGCGGTAGCCATTCTCTCACGGAATCCGTGCTTGTTCACGCGCTTGCGTCTGGATGGTTGAAATGTCCTTTTCATATCTTCTTATTTTTAATTTTCCAAAATGGACTGCAAATTTAACCCTTTTGTTGTAATTTTCAAAATATTTTCTCCCTTACTTTGCGACTTGGCTCTGATTCTTTTGACGCGGGACGCTTACATCAGGAATCCGGACATATCCTTTCCGGCAAGGAGACCGTCCCTGATTTCGGTTGAGGAGATGTCCACAATCGGAGCGTCCATTATTTCTATGTTGTAGGAGCGCAGCAAGGTCTCTTCCAGACTTCTCATTCCGCTGGGGGAAATCTCCTCGGAATCAAGGACATAAGGCGTTGGCAGAGCTTGGCACTCCTTGATCAGCCGGCGTTTTGTCTCTTCGATGTCGTACCCTTTCCGAGGAAAGACAGCCACACCGTATTCGGACAGTATTCTCGGGAAATCCCTCCATCGGCGGATGCTTTGAAGGTTGTCCGCTCCGATGACCAATGTGAAATCGTTGTCCGGCTCGCGCTGCTTCAATGCGTCAAGAGTCCTGATCGAGTAGTGCGGCGGATCCATCCGCAGTTCTATGTCATCCACCCAGACGTGAAGTTCCGGATGGCGTCTGACCGCGGCAACGGCCGCCTCGTAGCGGCTTTCTCCCGAATCGGCGCTGATTGAGTCCTTCAACGGGTTCTTGGGTGACACGACAAGATAGACCCAGTCATATTCCTTTTCCCTTGTCAGGTACTCCATTATGGCTTGGTGGCCGATGTGGAGCGGATTGAACGATCCGGAGTAAACAGCTATCTTCACGACCGCTCTATATAATCGTTGAGTAATTCAGCTTTCCGTCGTCAAGAAAGTCCTCGACAACCTTCTCCGATTCCGTAAAGGCTGTGTTAAGGTCATCATTGACAAGTGTATAGTCAAATTTCGGAGCGTAGGTCATCTCTTCGGCGGCCTTGGCTATGCGCTCCTCGATCGCTTCGGGCGAGTCCGTGCCCCTTTTGACCAGCCTTTCCTTCAGAACCTCGACTGAAGGGGCCTGGACAAAGACCGACAGGGCCTTGTCTCCGAAATATCTTTTAAGATTGACTCCTCCCTTCACATCCACATCGAATATGATCACGTGTCCTGCGGCCCAGATTCTTTCAACTTCTGATTTGAGGGTGCCGTAGAAGTGATCCTCGTAGACTTCCTCATATTCGACGAAGGAATCCTCCGCTATCAGTCTTCTAAACTCTTCCGGTGTGACAAAGTAGTATTCCTTGCCGTTCACTTCGGTTCCGCGCGGAACCCTTGAAGTGGCGGAGATCGAAAACTCCATACCATCCTTGTATATTCCGAGAATATGGTTCACTATCGTGCTTTTGCCGGATCCCGACGGGGCGGAGAAAATCAGTACTTTGTTGCTCATCTGACTTGTATTGCTTATTATTTCCGCAAAAATAACTATTTTTGTGCGAATCAGTCAATGTGTGCTGGCTAAATATAAGAGTTTTGGCGGGAAAAAAGCAAAGTTCTCCGGCTCCAGATCCGGATTATCTCAAAAAGCGTAGAGCTTCGCTTCGGCGCGTTCATCGGCAGGTCATCTACTTGAATGATAAAGAAATGGCCGCCGTACAAGAGTACTGCGACCGTTTCGGTGTCAAGGAACGCTCGACGCTGTTCCGCGAGGCTGCGATGGAGAGGATTCTCTCTCAGCTTGATGACAGCCATCCTACTTTGTTCTAAGGTCTTGCGGAAGCCTGACCAATCATCTGTCCGCTTGTGGACACTCCCCGGGCCTTTTGAAAGGAGGCTATCTCCGGTCGTTGAGGAATGAGAGATAGTAGAGAAGTGTGGCGAGTGAGCCTACCGCCGCGATGACATAGGTGTAGGCCGCCCATTTGAGGCAGTCGATGGCCATCGGCTTTGTCTCGTAGTTGGTGACTCCGGCGTTCTCGAGCCAGCCAACGGCTCTGCTGCTGGCGTTGATTTCGACCGGAAGGGTCACCAGGCTGAACAGTGTCGTCAGTGCGAAGAGGACGACACCGCAGATCAGAACCGGGTAGCTGTGGAACATCGAGACCATCAGGACTCCCGCAAGGAGAACCCATTGCACAATCCTGCTGGAGAAGCTGACGACAGGCACGAGAGCCGTGCGCAGTTTCAGCGGAAGATATCCCTTGGAGTGCTGGAGGACGTGTCCGCATTCGTGGGCGGCCACCGCCGCCGCGGCTATGCTGTACTGGCCATATACCGCCTCGCTGAGGTTAACTGTCTTTGTCTGCGGGTTGTAATGGTCTGTCAGCCTGCCTGGAACGCAGGTAATCTTTACGTCTGTCACTCCGTTGTCCGCCAGCATTTTAGCCGCTATTTCCGCTCCTGTCATCCGATTGTTGGTCGGTATGCGTGAATACTTCTCAAATCTGCTCTGAAGCATACTTTGCACAATCTGACTGAGGATCATAACGGCAATCATAATGATCCAGATAGAACCGGTGCTCATAATTATTACAATAGTTTTAAAAGGGCCGGCAATTGCCCGTCTGTTATCAAACGCTAATTCGGTGATTGCCCACCGTCTGGAATATTATCAACTAACAGGCCAGATTTCAAATATACTGTTTTTGTCAGAGTTTTGACAGAAAAACAGTAATTTTGTCAGAATTTACTTTTGAATATGTCAAACGGCATAACAGATTTCTCAAGGCTGGAGCTGAATCTCCGGAACTGTCTGTCCAATTACAGGTACTTCCGTTCCAAACTGGACAGAGGCACCAGGCTTCTTGTGCTTGTCAAGGCCAACGCCTATGGCCACGGCGCTGTTGAGTTCGCGCTGATGATGCAGAACGCCGGGGCTGACTATCTGGCTGTGGCCCTTCCTGTGGAGGGTGTTGAGCTAAGGCGTTCGGGTATAAGCCTTCCAATCCTTGTGCTTACCTCGGGCACTGATTTTTTCGATGAGATCATCGACAATCATCTTGAGCCAGGAATCCCGAATCTCTACACATTGAAAGCCCTTGTGGCCACTCTCAGGATGCGTGGCATCAAGGATTTCCCGATCCACGTCAAACTGGACACCGGGATGCACCGTCTCGGATTTATGACAAGCGAGCTGGATGGCCTGATTGAATACCTCAGGCTGTGTCCGGAGGTCAAGGTCAGGTCGGTATATTCACATCTTGCGGTTGCCGAGGACCCGGCGATGGACCGGTTCACTCTGGGGCAGGTCTCTATGTTCGAGACCAATGCCGCCAGAATTGACGAGGCGCTTGGCTATCACCCGATGTGGCATATTCTTAACTCGGCAGGCATTGAACGGTTTCCTGAGTTCCAGCACGATATGGTTCGTCTCGGGGTGGGAATATACGGAATCAGCGCCTTGCCTGATGTCCGGCTTAAACCGGTTGCTTCGCTGAAAGTCAAGATTTTGCAGGTGAAGGAATTGAAACCGGAAGACGGAGCCATCGGCTATGGACGGAGGGGGCTTATCGCTCCGGAGGGCACCCGGATAGCCACCATCCCGGTCGGGTACGCAGATGGCATCGACAGGCGTCTTGGCTGCGGCCGCGCCGGTTTTTCTCTGAACGGCCATCGTGTACCGACAATCGGGAACATCTGTATGGATATGTGTATGCTCGACGTGACCGGGGTCTCGGCCGAGTCAGGGGACACCGTGACCATTTTCGGTGAGGATCCCACTGTCAGTGAGCTTGCTGGCATCCTTGGCACCATCCCTTACGAGATAATGACATCCGTTCCACGCCGCATCGAGCGCGTGCTGGTACGGCAATAACCCTTTCAGTGCCGCTTCTGTTACGGTATCTGACTTTCTGGAGTGACTGGAGGAAATGAAAAAAAGGGGCGGCTGAACTGTCAGTCAAGCCCCCTTTTCAGTTTCCGGCGAGGTTAACCGCTACCTTGCCAAGGTTACATCCATTCTTACTCAGTCTCTTTCACGCAGCGGATTGAGCAGCAGTCCTGCGCATCGACCGAAGTGATCCCGAGTAACGACTGGGTATCTTTGAAAGGTCTGGAGTTGTCCGCTCCGGGAGCTACCTTGATTCTGGTGTTGTCCTGGAACCTGAACGCAGACTTCTCGTCAGCCATCCAGTAGTAGCCTTCGTTGTTGACACTATAGTCAATGATGTTGTTCCAAAGCACGGTAAAGCTGCCATTTCTGTACTGCTCCAACTTGTCAACGTGTGTTTCCGTGCCAGGCATCGGACGGGCTACCGGGAAGTTGGTGGTGCTGATGTAATTGTTACCCACTACGTTGACGTGATAAAAAGCGTTTATGAAGCCATTGGCGCCGAAATAGCGGGTGACTACGTTCTCACCTGCCCAGTCGATAGAGGCAAGAGACTCTTCATCGAAATCGCCCGGAACGACAAGAGCGTCAATGCGCAGGTAGGTCTTGGTGCTGTTTTTGGTTTCTGCCGACCAACGGATGGCATACGTGCATACGCCTTCAATTTTCCTGAGTTCAGTACGTGCGGCTACCGAGGCCAGATCCCCGTTGCCTTTCAAAGCTTCGGATGGCTTTATTTCAAGAAAATCCGCCTTGTTTGGAATCCGCCATCCTTCCGGGCACATCCTTGTCTTTATGCCGCAGGCTGAAGCCCTCTCGTTCCACGTTGTGCCACCGCCTTCACCGATCCAATAATCATTTCCGTTTGGATTCATAAAGAAATAATCGTATTCGGCGAAACTGTCATTCTCTCTGTATGAGTATTCACTATGATAGTCCTGGCCGTTGGAAGTCGTCATTCCCGTGGCGGTGTAATAGGTCTTGTCATATGTGGCGTAATAGTACTTTTTACCTGTCTTCTCGTTCATCGCGTCCAAGTAGTCGGCCCATCCAGGATTCCTTCCCCACTGGTAAAGGCTTCCCTGTACAGTGTAAGAAGAAGCGAAACCGCTTGTCTTGGAGTCTTTGTCGTAGACAAGATCCGTCTCGGCCCATTTGAGAAGAGGGTTTTTGGTATGGTCAACAACAGTTTCCTCCTCTTCAGTGTCTTCTTTGCCGGTGTCCATTGTGATGTCCTCTTCAACAGGGATGAAATCATCGACAGTGACATCGTATTTCACGCTTGTCAGAACAGGCTTAGGGTCTGACGGGTCAGGTGTCCAGCCTCCGTCTCCGCCTTCGTCAAATACGAATGTGTAGATGTAGCGGTAGCCCTGCTTCCAGGCAATGCTCACAGGAATGGCAGCCTTACCGTCGTAGACAACAGTGGCGACATTCTCACCGTCATCGTTCTTCACGATGTTGGAGAGCACGATGTCCACGAGGAAGTATGCTCCGTTGAAGTCCTCGCCTTTCTCTTCCGGGTTCCAGGCTGCGACTGTCTGAGGAAGAAGCGTGAGCACCTGCTCGAAGCCGTTCACGTGCTGGTCGGCCGGGCAGGTGAGGTTGCCGGTTTCCTTGGAGTCAGCGGCAAGGGTGACACTGCCACCGATAGGAGTTACGCTGTAGGTCTTGTTGTACAGAGCGTTATCCGAGATAGTCCAGACACCTCCGTTGAGTATGGTCGTGCTGTCAACATTGTCGTTGTGGTGCTCATAGTTGATGTCTGTGTCCCCGGCAGGGAATGCGAATGTTCCAACGTTGGCGAGGTGGCCTACGGAAACCCCCTTGATTTCGACCTGCATATTCTTCATATTGTTTCTTGCCCTGAAACATACCTGCGAGAGAGCGTGGCGGAAGTTGAGCACGACCTTGCCGTCGCCAGGCTTGGACTGCTCCTTGCGTACTGAATAGAGGAGGTCAAGCTGTTCCCTGACATTATCCTTCACGGTGAAGTTCTCGAATGTAGGAGCTCCGTCGTTGAATTTGAACTCGTTGTCGCCGTTCACCTGAGCATAGAAGTCGAGGGTGTTGTTGTCCGGCCAGTAGCGGGTTCCGTCGGCGTCAGTCCACACTCCTGAGTTGTTGACAATCTTGTCGCCGTTGATGTAGAGTTTGCCGTCAGCGGTCTTCGCCCACACCTTGAAGGCCTCAGGCAGGGTGTTGTTGCAGTAAGAGTCCGCGGCTCTGGTCTGCGTCGCGGCGGTCACGCTATAAGCGATTCCGTCCTGCTTGACGCTTACCAGCTCGTCCTTTGAGCACGCAACCACCATCAGGGTCGCAAGCGCTCCAAACAAATACTTGGTTTTCATCTTTTTTGTTTTTTGTTAAAACTGAACTTAAAATATTGGTAATAATGTAGTTGCTCTTAAAAATGGATGTCCTCGTCGATTTCGCGCCAGTCATCCACCTTGGTGTCAAGGTCTCCTCCTCCGAACGGTTGTGGAAACTCAAGCCCGTCTATGATGATGTGGACGTTGCGCTTGTCCGGAGCCGAGTGTATCTGCCCTGTGACGTTGAATCGTTCGCCCTCTGCGCCGTAGCTGTACTTCTCGCCGTTGTCCATCCATACGTAAAGCATCATCCGGTGCTGCCCGCTGTTATCCTCATTGTGTCCGAAAGTAAGGAACTTGCCGATGATGGAGGACTGCCCGTCCGCGCTTGCCCCGAACGGGATGGTCACGCATTCCGTTCCGAGCGATTCGTCGTGAAGGAGCATTGACGGAGCCATCCCAGTGATTGAGCCGCACATCTGTGAGACGTGTTCAAGCCCTTTGACGTTGCGTATCTCATAGGTGTACGTGCAGACCTGGCTGTGAGGAAAGAGGGTAATCACCCGCTCCGGACCGGAGGCCGGATTGCCTGTCCGTTCCTGCTTTCCGCTTTCAGGAACGCTGATGAGGCTGATTCCGTCATCGGTGATCTCCACATCCCGCGCCACACATCCCCACATCATATCGGGGCTGAGGATGACACGTTCGGCCTCGGCTTCCGCCGCTCTCGGAACTCCGCTTCTGGCCGCGCTTCCGTACACAATCTCGAATAGGTCGCAGTCGCGGGTGAACGCCTCGTAGGTGTCAAAACCTTCGGTTCCGCGAAAGAGGACAGTCTCTGTGTCATTATTGAAGCAGAGCACCTGATACTTCCCGACCTGAATGTCAATCAAGCCACCGTCCTTGCCTTTGAAATCGAAACGCCGCATCGGAGCCTCCTCTCCTTGATTCGGGAAGAAGAACACGCACATACCTACCGGGTCGGCCTCGGCAGCGTCTCTCCAGTCAAACTTGACCCTGATTGATGCGGTGTGCGGGTGCTGGTAGCAAAGCTCCTTGTGATTGCAGGAGCAAAAGGCGGCAGCCAACACCCACGCTGAAATGCCAAGTAATAGATTCTTCATCGTCTGCCTCCTTTCTTGATATTACAGTTGCCGTGCCCTATTAGCCATACCAACGAAATCTCCGCCTTTGTCGGCCCGATCCATCGCCTCTGCCTTGTCGCCTGCCAGACATAGCAGTCATCAACCGGAATATACTCGTGGTAGAGTCCTTCGCTGTAGCCGAGGACCATCGAAAAGTCGAGGTTCAGTCTCCGGGCCACAGGGAGGGAGTAGCCGTATTCAAAGCCAGCAGACCAGTTTATCTTTTCCCAAAGGTTACCGCCCGGTTTGCCGCCAAGATAGCCTTTGCCGCCGGTCTCGAAGTCGTATGTGAACAGTTGTCCGTTGATTCCGATGTGATGCCCTGTGAGCGGTTTGTCTTTCGATGCCTTGCCTAACCATTTACGAATAGTCAGGCCGCCGCCGTAAGTGCGCCAATACCAGTGAATACGGTCTTTGCTCCACCATCCGTACATCCAGTCGGCCACTATGGACCACCGTTTCCCGAGGTAAAATTCTGCGCCTATCCCCGGAACAAGCAGCGCGTCATAGAGAAGGTTCGTCCTGAAATCCATATAGAATGGTTTCTTGGATTCCGGAATGGGTACAGTGTCCTTGACTGTCTCCGGTTCGGGAATGACTGTCTCCGGAACCGGTTCGCTGACAGGCTGCGGAGCAGGCGGCTGTGGCTCTATGTACCGTACTTTTTCGTAGGTGAGATAGAGCCTGGATGCCCTAAGCTCGGGGAAAAGGTTATTGTACAGATAGTTGTAAGGTTTCCCGTCGCAGAGTTCCTTAAGCTGCCGACAGTGGCCGCCGTCAGTGTCGCTGTCAGTCTGGGTTTCTCTTATGATGTTCCTCAACAAGTGGATTGTCGCTTCCTTGTGCGGCACATCCGGGTCTGCCTCCGTCAATTCGAGCAGGCCGTTCCAGTCGCGCCCTAAAAACAGGGTGCTTTTCAGAGAGTCGGGAAGTTCCCCGTAGTGTGAGAGGTGGTTGAAGAGAGTGTTGGCGCGCTCTTCCGAAAGGAGTTTGTTGAGCCGGACGCTTCCTTCAGGGGACGCGCCTCCTATGACAAGCACTTTCTTCAGCTTGTAAACTGAGTCGGCATAATTTGCCTTCAGGCTGTCTTCGATTCTTGACAAGGCTTTCTGATTGCTTTTCAGAGACGGCACGAGATCCGTCTTCCCTTGCCGGAAATAGATTTTCACAGAATCCTTGACGATTTCCTGCCTTGTCTGTGCAAACGCACAACCGCCATATAGTACGAATACTATAAGGGCTAACCTCTTAAACATATTAATACACCTTTCGCCCCTTGACGGGCTAACGAACCTTGCAATCCTTGATGCCTGCAATCCTTGACTGGCATCCGTGCGCAATTTAGTGATTTTTCTTAAAAGTGTGTATATTTTTTTAATGTTTTTCCCGCTTTTCCCCCTGATGGACACTCCATTAGCACCTAATGACATACCCGAATACTCGCAAGGCTTCTGCAAGAGTCCCCTTGGAGATGGGTATCGGGAGGCGGAATGGTAAAAGGCCGGCCCTCAGCGATGTCTTCGCCTGAGAGCCGGCCTTGGATATTCAGAATAAAGTGCCGCCTATTTGATTCGGTACGGCTGGTCGTCGTAGAGACTGTAGCGTTTTGCCTTGCGGATCCATCTCTGTTCCTCCAGCTTGACGTGTTCCCTGAGGCTCTGGTACGGAATCTCCCCCTGAAGATAGCTCAGCATCACAGGGTCGGCTATCTTTGATTCAAAACCTTCAAGAAGCTCGAACTGTGAGTATCTTTCCAGAAAGAACCTCATCAGCTGCAATGTGTGCAGGAGTGAGTGGTATTCCGCACCCGGCTGGAGCATAATCTGGTAGCCATAGCATATCTGACCCTCGTATCGTCCTGTGGACGGGGTGAATGTGCAGGGACGCATCAGGACTCCGGCAGGGGCCGGAAGTACATCGAGACGGTTGTGTCTGATGAAAGGCGCTCCGATGTATTCGTAAGGCCTGGCTGTTCCGATCGCCGGAGTGATGGTGGTGTTGTTCCAGAGGCCTCCGCCGCTGTACATCTCGCAGGTGAACATCCCCGGGATGTCTGACGCCGGAGCGATTGTCCACGGAAGCAGCTGCCTTGTGGAGTCACTTGCGAGCGCCGAGATGACGTGTAGGGCGAAAGTGGCACCTATCTCATTGTACCACAGGTTACAAAGCTCACCGAGTGTAAGCCCGTGCCTGTGCGCAATCTTGGGTGTGTGCGGTTCTACGGCTCCGGACGGCATTGACCCTTCCACGATTCTTCCGGCAGGGTTGATGTGGTCCGCGATGTAGAGGGACGGAGGATTCTCCATTCCAGCGAGCATCTCCATCAGCAGGAACACGTCCTTTGTGTAGTTGAAGTATCTTGCCCCGCTGTCCTGTATTTCCACCACGATGGCGTCAAGCCCGTCGAGGTCTGACGACTGGAAGCGGATATGGTTGGTTCCGGGTGTAAGCTCCGCGTCTCTGGGGCTGAAGACAACCTTAAGGTTGCGGCGTTCGCTGAAAAGGTCGTACATATACCTGCCGCGGGCGGTGTCCCAGCAATTCTGGGTGCAGAAACACCCGACGTTGCCGTCCAGCAAGGCCTTGTCCAGCTGATCTTCCAGAGCGGTTGTCCTGAATGAGAACATACCTGGCTACGAGTGGATGACCCTGTTTGCGATTCCTATAACCTCCTCGGCGAGCGATTCGGCAGCGGACAGGGTAGGGGCCTCGGAGTAGATGCGGATGATTGGCTCGGTGTTGGAGCGGCGCAGGTGAACCCACTGGCGCTTTGACTCGAAGCTGATCTTCACTCCGTCTATGTCGTTGATGTCCTCGTTGGCATATTCCTTTTTCATCTCGTCCAGAATCCTGTCGATCAGTGCCTTGTCGCTAAGCTCTATCTTGTTCTTGGCGATGTGGTACTCCGGGTAGGTCTTCTTCAACTCGCTTACTTTCATTTTCTTATGGGCGAGATTGGAGAGGAACAGGGCCACCCCTACCATAGCGTCGCGTCCGTAATGGCTGGCCGGGTAGATGACACCTCCGTTGCCTTCTCCGCCAATCAGAGCGCCGGTCGCGCGCATTTTGGTGGTCACGTTGACCTCGCCGACAGCGGCTGCCTGATAGTGTCCGCCGTATTCCTCGGTCACGTCCCTCAGGGCGCGGCTTGAAGAGAGGTTCGAGCAGGAAACCGGTTTGTACGGAGCCGTGACCTCCTCGATGGACTTGCCTTCTTTGGCCGCGGCTGCCGCGGCTCTCTCGAAGAGGTAGGCGGCCACGCTGACGAGGGTATATTCCTCCACGAACGGTTCGCCGTTCTCACAGATGAACGCCAGCCTGTCCACGTCAGGGTCAACTGAGATTCCGAGGTCGGCTTTTTCTTTGACAACGGTCTCGCTGAGATCCGTGAGGTTCTTTGGCAGAGGCTCTGGGTTATGGGCGAAGTTCCCGGTCGGCTCGCAGTGGAGTTTCACGCATTCTACGCCCAGTCTGTCAAGAAGACGCGGCATAATGATTCCACCTACTGAGTTTATCGCGTCCAGCACGACCTTGAATCCGGCTTCCCTGATCGCCTGCGCATCCACGGCCTCAAGGGACAGGACGGCGTCAAGATGCTCGTCCGTGTAGTCGTGTTCGGTGATTTTGCCGAGGTCGTCCACATCGGCGAAATCGAAGTCCTCGGTCTCCGCAAGATCGAGAATCGCCTGACCTTCAGCCGCTGTGAGAAACTCCCCGCGTTCGTTGAGAAGCTTGAGGGCGTTCCACTGGCGAGGATTGTGGGAGGCGGTTAGGATTATTCCTCCGTCCGCTCCGGCGAAAGTAACGGCCATCTCTGTGGTCGGTGTCGAGGCGAGACCGATTTTCACAACATCCACTCCACAAGCCGCGAGAGTGCCTGTCACAAGGTTCTCGACCATCTCTCCGGACAGTCTTGCGTCCTTTCCGACGACAATCTTGTATTTCTCCCCGTTAGGCTTGGCCTTCCTTGACGGAAGGGTGGCGCAGTAGGCGTATGTGAACTTTACTATGTCAATAGGAGAAAGCCCGTCTCCGGGCTTGCCGCCAATAGTTCCGCGTATGCCGGAAATTGATTTGATAAGTGACATATATCCCGTGTTTTGCTTTATTTCGCTCCGACAGGCCCAGGCACTGGTGAATCCGGTGCCTGGGCCTGTCGGAGAGGCTTTTTGTTTAGGCCATAATGGCTCCTACGAGTCCGAGGATGGCGTAGAACTCAGGAAGGGCGGCGTAGATGAGGGTGTTGGTGAACACGTCGTGACCCTGGCTGATGCCGACGATACCGTTGGCGCAGACCTTGCCCTGACGGATGGCCGAGATCATACAAACCAGACCTACGGAGATTCCGACACCGAACATAAGAGGTCCCTGTGCGGCGAAGTCATTGCCCAGCCACATAAAGAACGCCACGAATCCATAGATACCCTGAGTGGCCGGGAGGGCTGAGAGCACCATATAGTTTCCTGACTTCTCAGGGTTTACCTTGAGCGCCCCTTCCGCGGCGTTGCCTGCGATGGTCGTTCCGATTGAAGAACCGATTCCTGAAAGGGCCAGCATAAGACCCAATCCGAGATAACCTAAAATTTCGTTCATAATGATTTGATGTTTATTTTGTTATTATTTATTATCAGTTGTTGTCAGCGGGCTGTAGGCCTTTCCAGTGCCTTCGTAGCCGCTGTTCTTGAAGAACTCAAGGAAATTGAGTCGCAAAGGATGTACAAATGCTCCGAGGCAGCACATCGCAAGGTTCAGGATGTGTCCGAAACCGATGATGAGGGCGAAGCAGAGGATGTTCACTCCCGGCACGTCGATTCCATAGACGGAAAGCCCGAGTTGGTTGAACGCGTTGCCGAGCATTCCTCCGGCCAGTCCGAGGGCATAGAGACGCAGGTAGCTCAACACGTCTCCGAGCAGTCCGGTGACTGTGTTGTAGGTCTCGTACAGTCCGGAGCCGATGTTTACGAGCGGATTGCGGTGGATGTCGTTGAACAGGAATATCCCTAATCCTGACAGGACTCCAAGCGCGATGACAATCCATTTCGTGACCGTGGCGTCTATCACTCCGGCGAGCGCTATGCCTCCGACGATGACTCCTCCGACAATCAGGAGTGTCCAGCCGATTGTGCCGAGCGATTCCAGGAATCCGTTCCTCTTGACTGCGTATGCTGTCTTCAGAATCATCGCCACGCTGAGGTGAGCGATACCTATGAGAATCGAGAGGAGCATCTGGGCGTCGTAGCTCGCCACAGTGCCCTGGATCATACATTTTTTGATCCAGTCAGGCACCCAGGTCGCCGCGTATGTGTCCATTCCGAAGAAGGTGTGAAGGATTGTTCCCATCACGATGGTCGCTACACCGAGGGTGGTGACAAGCGGAGACATCGAAGCGATGAACCCCTTCCCTTTCTTCATCGCAAGGCCTATGAGCGCAAGCGCGATTCCATAGCCCGCGTCACCCATACACATCGCGAAAAAGAGTGTGAAGAATATGGAGATGCACGGTGTCGGGTCGAACTCATCGTAGGCCGGGCGGCCGTACATATCTGTCAGAACCGTGAACATCTTCACGAACTTGTTCTCTTTGAACTTGATAGGAGGGTTGTCCTCCTTTTCGGCCTCTTCCTTGAGGTAGAAGACATCCATCTTGTCGAACTCCTGGCAAAGGGTGGCGTCGTTCTCGGTAGGCGCAAATCCGACGAAAGTGGTGATAAGGTTGTCGGCCGCCTTTCCCGATCCGGCTTCGGCGAGATAGAGCTGAAGGCTGTCGATGCTTTCGTCGCACCGGCGGAGCATTTCAGGAATATATTCCTTCAGCTCCAGCAGCCTTGCCTTGCAGGAAACCAGGCTTGCCGACAGGGACGCGACCCTTCTTTCGGCGAACCGCAGGTCACCTTCCGGAGCGGCGCACTCATCCACTGGCAATGAATATTCCGGGTCGTCTGAAATGGTGACGAACCTGACATTCTTTCCGTTGTCTGACACCTCCTGGAGAGGGTATAGGCCGGCCCACGACGGGTCATATACCTTCTTGGAGACATTGTACCAGCGGATTCTGTAGCCTTTCTCCCTCAGGGCATCGAGCGCCGACGCGTCGAAACAGCCCCAAGGCTTTCTTTCCTCGACATCCTTTCTGGCCTGAGCCAGCTCACTTTCAAGGGCTTCCAGCCTTGTGTAGCTTTCCTTGAAACTTCCGAGAGGGTCATCGTACTTCCTGTCCGGATCAACTTCCGCCTCGATTCTCTCGAGTTCAGGGTCGTCCGAATAGTCCTCCGCCTCAAGTTTCGAGGCCGCTTTCCTAAGTTCGTTGCTGACATTAAGCAGCGCCGCGGAACGATCGTCCACCGGCTTGGATGACCTTGTGATGTCGACAAGCCCAAGTCCCTGAAGTCGCTTAAGAAATTCCTCACTCTTCCCGCTGAGAAGAATGAAGGAGTATTTGGTCATTTTCTCAATCATCGCTTCCTTCCTCCATAGCCTCTTCTTCGGCGTGACGCTGTTTGACAATCTTGGACGAGGCCTTGCTAAGGTTCTCCTCATCCTCCATATAGCGCTTGATCTTGCGGATGGCCTCCTGATAGCCCGGAATCTGGACTTTCTCGTACAGATTCACCTTCTGCGTGGTCTTCTTTCTCTGGAAGTCCAGAATTCGGCGCTTCTCCTCATAGACCTCCGACTCGATGCCGAGTCTGGACAGATCCTTGAGAATCGCCACGCCGTCGATGTACCACGCGGGCTTGATGAACGTGTTGAACGGGCTGATCTCGTAGTGTATGCTCTTCAGCTCCGGACACTTGACACCTGCGACCTTGACAGTGACGAGGTCTATGTCCGTGATAGAGACCAGACCCGGCTCGAACTCGTTCCACAGAGGGGCAAGGTAGTCGTACTTCCTCTCGGCCTCTTCGAGGTCTTTCAGAAGCCTTTCGCTCTTCTCCTTGGCCTTGCGCACCTCAAGACGCAGGGCGCTCTCCTTGTTCTGCAATGTAGGGAGAGCCTTCTGACGCATCTTGAGCTGCTTCTGCAGGTTGTTAAGCGCGGTCTTGTTGTATTGAAACTTGATAGGCATTACTTACCTTTCCAGTATTTGTCGATCAGTGATTGCTTGATTCCGGTCTCGGCCTTCGTGAAGTACTTGCCGAACAGCTCCCAGGCCGTGTCGAGCATCTCCGTGATGGTGATGTTGACATCGATGGAAAGGAGTCTGGTGGCATATTCCTTGGCGTAGTCGAGACAGCGGTGGTCGTAGTCGGAGAGGTCGAAACCGTTCTCCAGCTTTGTCTTGGCGTTCTGTGCGTCGGCGTACAGGCGCACACCGGCATTCATCACCTGGCTGTGGTCCTCGCGGGTCTTCACGTTCTGCACTCTTTGCTTGAGTCGGGAGAGGGAACGGAACGGATCGATGATGATCTTCCCGGAGTCCGAGTCGGCGCGGAGGAACAGCTGTCCCTCGGTGATGTAACCGGTGTTGTCCGGGATGGCGTGTGTGATGTCTCCGTCGTTGAGGGTGGTCACGGCGATGATGGTGATCGAACCGTCGGTCGGGAGCTGTACGGCCTTCTCGTAGATCTTGGCGAGATCGGAGTAGAGGGATCCCGGCATAGAGTCCTTTGAAGGGATCTGATCCATACGGTTGGACACGATCGAGAGCGCGTCGGCGTAGAGGGTCATATCCGTGAGGAGCACGAGCACCTTCTCGTTCTTGTCCACGGCGAAGTACTCGGCCGCCGCGAGAGCCATATCAGGCACCAGAAGCCGCTCCACAGGAGGGTCTTCGGTGGTGTTGACGAAGCAGATGATCCTGTCAAGCGCCCCGGCGCTCTCGAAGGCCTTGCGGAAGAACAGGTAGTCGTCGTTGGACAGTCCCATACCGCCGAGGATGATCTTGTCCACGTCGGCTCTCAGCGCCACGTCCGCCATAACCTGGTTGTATGGCTGGTCCGGATCAGCGAAGAACGGAATCTTCTGTCCTGACACGATGGTGTTGTTGAGGTCGATGCCCGCGATTCCGGTAGGAATAAGCTCGGACGGCTGGCGTCTCTTGTAAGGGTTGACTGAAGGTCCGCCGATTTCCCTTTCCTCTCCTTCCACCTCAGGGCCTCCGTCGATCGGCTTGCCGTAGGCGTTGAAGAAACGTCCCGAGAGCTGGTCGCTGACTTTGAGTGTAGGCGGCTCTCCGAGGAATGTCACTTCCGCGTCGGTCGGGATGCCTTCCGTGCCTGAGAACACCTGAAGGGTGACCAGATCCCCCTTGGTCTTCACGACCTGTGCGAGCTTTCCGCCGACTACGGCCAGCTCGTCGTTGGAAACTCCCTTGGCCTTGAGTGAAACAGTGGCCTTGGTGATGGCTTCCAGCTTTGTGTATATTCTTTGATAAGCCTTATTTGCCATAGTCTTCTGTGAGTTTGTGAATCTTTTGGGCGTAATTCTCGAATTCCTCGCTGTGGAACTTGGTGTAGTTCATCTGGCGGAGGTCATTGATGAGTTCCTTGAAGAACTCGCGGCATTTTTCGAAGTCCTCGAACTCAAAGTCGATGCCGCAGATGGACAGGACAAGATCCAGCATATACTTCTGGCGTTCCATCGGACAGAGCGCGTCGGTCTCGTCGAAAGCGTCCTGCTGCAGGAATACAAAGTCGATAAGCTCTGATTTCCAAAAGCTTACGTGGTATGCTACCGGGACACCGTCATCACCGAGGATGTTGATCTGCTCGTTCGCCTCGCGGCCGCGGCGCAGAAGGTTCTTCGCCTTGGTGACATTGTCCACCCAGCCGTGCTCCACCTGTTCGTCGAGCCAGGAGATAATCTCCGGATACTCAAGGTATTTTGAATATGACTCGATCGGGTTGACGGCAGGATACCTCTTCTGGTCGGCGCGGTTCTGCTCCAGCCCGTAGAAGCATCTTGCGGCCTTCTTTGTGGATTCGGTCACAGGCTCCTTGAGGTTACCTCCGGCAGGAGAGACCGTTCCGATAAAGGTGACCGCTCCTGTCTTGCCGTTGTTCAGGACAACCATTCCGGCGCGGGCGTAGAAGCTGGAGATGATGGAACTGAGGTCAACAGGGAAGGCGTCGGCTCCCGGAAGCTCCTCCATTCGGTTGGACATCTCCCTCAGCGCCTGCGCCCAACGTGATGTCGAGTCGGCGAGAAGAAGGCACTTCAGCCCCATAGCCCTGTAGTATTCACAGATTGTCATAGCCGTGTAGACTGAGGCCTCTCGGGCGGCTACAGGCATATTCGAAGTGTTGCAGATGATGGTTGTACGCTCCATCAGGTGACGGCCGGTGTGCGGGTCGATGAGCTCAGGGAACTCAGTGAAGATCTCGACGACTTCGTTGGCTCGCTCTCCGCAGGCCGCCATCACGATGACATCGGCCTCGCCCTGTTTGGCTATGGCGTGCTGAAGCACGGTCTTGCCGCATCCGAAAGGCCCAGGGATGAAGCCCGTACCGCCTTCGGCGATAGGATTGAACGTGTCGATGCATCGCACGCCGGTCTCCATAATCTTCTGTGGCCTCGGTTTTTCCTTATAGGCCTTGACGGCTACCTTGACAGGCCATTTCTGGGTCATTGTGACGTAAGCGTCCTCGCCGTCGGCGTCGGTAAGCACTGCCACCACCATATCGATGTTGTACTTGCCGGCCTCGGCGATCTTCTTTACGGTGTATTCTCCCTTGAAGGAGAACGGAACCATAATCTTGTGAGGCAGCCATCCTTCGGTGACCTCTCCGATCCAGTCGGCGGCGACAACCTTGTCTCCTACCTTGGCGACGGGGGTGAAATCCCAAAGTTTGGTGTGGTCAAGGGGATCGGTGTACTCTCCTCTTTTGAGGAACACCGTCTCCATCGTGGTAAGATTGTTCTGGAGACCGTCATAGACGCTGGACAGAAGGCCAGGCCCGAGGGTTACCTCAAGCATCCTGCCTTCGAACTCCACAGGGTCTCCGTTCTTCAGTCCTCTGGTGCTTTCAAACACCTGGACCGAGGCCTTGTCGCCGTTGACCTTGATGACCTCCGCCAGAAGCGGGGTGCCGGCGAGGGTGATGTAGCAAAGCTCGTTCTCCGCCACAGGCCCGTCCACATGAACCGTCACAAGGTTCGAGACAATTCCTGTTACCTTTCCTTTTGTCTTCATATTTGTAGTTTCAATTTTCTGTTATTTTGCTGGTTCGTATTTCACGCCTTTGAAGGTGCCGCGCACTTCGTCCACGAGGCGGATGAACATCTCGCGGCCGGTCGTCTCGTCGAGGGTGAACCATCTGCTGATGATTCGGAGCCTCGCTATGAAGCCGAGAACAGCCTCAAGGTCAAAATAGTCGAACGTGGTGATTTCGGTGATTTTGTCCCACATCAGAGAATCCAGTCCCCGTTCTCTGCTGATGAGGTCTGGAGCGTCAAGGGCTTCCTCAAGCTTCTGAGCCTCGGCGAATTCGCCCGTGTCAAGCCTGATTGTGTCCTGTTCCAGCGGCCTGTCGAAGGCCTTGTTCAGGAAACGTGCCTTGCCGTTGCGGACGTTCAGGTCAAAGGTGAAGTACTCTTTCAGGAACCTGTTGCTGTCCCTTACGGCTGCCTCGTAGAACTCTCTGGTGAGATTCTCGTCCTTGAAACCGTCCAGCAGCCTGTCGGCCACTTTCTGGTCAGACTCGCTCAGCTGTGACTTGATCCACTCGACGTAGGTGTCAAAGGACGCTCCCTCCCCGAACTTCCAGTCAAGTGAGATGGCCGGAAGGCTGGAGATTATGTACTCGTAGTTGTTCATTACTCGCCGAAGAGTATCTTGCGTGTGGCCGGTCTGAGATAGTCGCCGATAAGAGATTTGAAAGTCTCGTCGGTGAGGCTGATGAAGTAGGAGCCGTCCTTAGGGCCGATAGTGAAACCGCCGGCCACCTTCTTGGAAAACGCCGCGGTGACTCCGCCCTTGAGGGAGGCCGCCAGTTCGCCGCTGACAAACGGCTCAAGTTCTTTTCTGAGGCTTTCCGGAAGCACGAGGTTCAGATCGACGGCCTCGTCAGCGTTGAACCTCTCGGCCACAGACTTGATGATTTCCTTGATGAAATCAGCTGACGAGAGTGCTGAAGTCACCTGCTTGTCGGTCATATTGCCGACCATAAGATTCTCGATGTCTTTTCTGGTGGCCTGAAGGCTCTGGACGGCGGCCATCTTCACGTCTCCCTCGACCTTCGTCTTGTAGTCCTCCGCCTCCTTGCGCGCTTTGCTTAGAATGGATTCGGCCTGCTTTTTGGCTTCCTCAATGATTTCGGAGGCCTTTTCGTTGGCCTTGGCGAGGATGGCCTCACCTTCTTCCTTACCTTTTGACAGACCCTCCTTGTAGAGTTTGTCGGTCAGTTCCTGTAGCTTGTTTTCCATCTATAATTATGTGTTGATTTTCCTATTCCACAAATATAATCAAAAGAGCGCTTCCGGCAAAACATTTTATTTGCTATATTTGTGAGGTGGCCGTATTGGGCCTTATTATATGAACGATTTGGTACATACTTAGTTATAATCTGTAATATTATGAGTTCTTTTGTAAATGACGTCATCGTCAATTTCAAGGATGTTGTCCTGAACAAGTACGTCAGGTTTGACGGTAGGGCTGACCGCACCGAGTTCTGGCATTTTGCTCTCGCTGTAATCATCATCGGGCTGTCACTCAGCATCTTGACCGCTATCTTCTCGAAGGTGGCATTCATCGCGGCTTTTTTCAAGTATATCAGTCTCATTGTCAACGTCGGTCTCTTTCTGCCTTCCCTTGCGGTAAGTGTGCGCAGGCTCAGTGACATCGGCAAGAGCTGGCCTTGGATCTTCGTCAACGCCATTCCGGTTGTCGGCTGGATCTGGTTCCTGATACTTATGGCCAGTCCTTCGAAGTAGTGGTGCATATTAATGATGATTGGGGGTTAAAAAACGCTTTTTAGCCCCCAATCATCATTTTTGTCCAATAACTGGATATCTATCAATGTCTCTAACCGAGGAAGCCGAGCAAGATACCGGCAGCTACTGCCGAGCCGATGACTCCGGCGACGTTCGGGCCCATTGCGTGCATAAGAAGATGGTTGTCCGGGTCGGACTCCCTTCCCACGATTTCGGAGACCCTGGCACTGTCAGGCACGGCTGACACCCCTGCGTTGCCGATCAGTGGATTTATCTTCCTGTCGTCTTTTAGGAAAAGGTTCCAGATCTTCACGAACAGCACACCGCAGGCAGTCGCTATCACGAATGACAGCAGGCCGAGTATGAATATCTTGACGGATGTCCCGCTAAGGAACTTGTCGGCCTGTGTCGAGGCTCCTACCGTGAGACCGATGAGTGTCGTCACGACATCAATCAGCGGACCTCTTGCCGTCTCTGCGAGCCTTCTTGTCACTCCGCTCTCTTTCAGAAGGTTACCGAAGAAAAGCATTCCTAAAAGCGGAAGTCCGGAAGGCACTATGAAAGCCGTCAGGAGGAATCCTACTATAGGGAAGACTATCTTTTCCTTCTGGCTCACCTGTCTTGGGGAAGGCATCCTTATCAGCCGCTCCTTCTTCGTCGTCAGCGCAAGCATAATCGGTCTTTGGATGACCGGCACGAGAGCCATATAGGAATATGCGCTCACTGCGATCGCTCCCATAAGATCCGGTGCGAGCTGCGATGAAAGGAATATGGCCGTAGGCCCGTCGGCTCCACCGATGATGCCGATCGCTCCGGCCTGGTTCGGGTCGAAACCGAGGGCAAGGGCAAGGAGGTAGGCACCGAATATTCCCATCTGCGCCGCCGCTCCTATCAGAAGAAGCCGAGGCTGCGAAATCAGGGCCGAGAAGTCGGTCATCGCTCCGATGCCGAGGAAAATCAGAGGCGGGTACCAGCCCTGCTTGACTCCTTGGTACAGAATGTTCAGCACTGAGCCGTCCTCATAGACTCCGATGCTCAGACCCGGGAACATCGGTATGTTGCCGATGATCATTCCGAATCCGATCGGGACAAGCAGAAGCGGCTCCCATTCCTTCTTGATGGCAAGCGTGATGAAACAGATGCCGATCAGAATCATCACAATGTTCTGCCAGGAGGCGTTGGCGAATCCGGTGAAATACCAAAACTGCCTCAGGCTATCGATTATGATCTCCATCCCTTTAAGCTATCTTGACGATTTCCGCGCCTTCAAGGACCGAGTCTCCCTTGCTGACAAGGATAGCGGTGACCGTTCCGTCAGCCGGAGCCTGGATTTCGTTCTCCATCTTCATCGCTTCAAGAACGGCTACTTTCTGACCGGCCTTGACAGCCTGCCCTTCCTTGACGGAAATCTCGATGATCACGCCCGGAAGAGGTGAGGTGACAGGCTTCCCGGCTCCTGCCGGAGCTGTAGTAACGGATGCTCCTGCCGCGGCAGCCGGGCTTGTCGGAGCGACCGGAGCGCTTCCGGGAACGCTTGCCGGACTTGCCGGGGCGGACACCGTATTTGCTCCCACAGGAGCCGCAGAGTCCATTTCCACCTTGTAATCAGTTCCGTTAACTGTCACGTCGGCGATGTTCCCTTCCACTGAATTGATCTCAACGTTGTATTCGTTGCCGTTGATTCTGAATTTGTAGGTTTTCATATTCTTTTATCTTTATTATCTTGGTAATTGTCTGAAATTCTGTGTTTTGTCGTTCCAGTTGCCGCACTGGGACGGACGGATTGTGATTATGAGGCTTTCCTCGTCGTGCACTCCTCCACCGAGGTGGTTGTCAAGCGCCATCGCAATCGCCGCATAGACCTCTCCGCCGAATTCCCGCGACAGGGCCATAGAGATTGCGGCGGCCACCTCAGGAGTCATCGCTCCGCCTTTTGCCTTGCCTGAGGCCTTTGACGGCTTTTGTGCGGCTGATTTCCTGTTGGCGTTGCCGATCCATCCGAAGATGAAGGCCAGAATGGTGAGGGCGATGAATACGGCGGAGACGGAAATCAGGGTCAGAACCCAGCCGTGCGGGTCTTTCTCCTTCATTATCTGACTGTTGGTCTTTGCGTCCACGTCCCCGTTGTAAGCCCCCGGAGTGGGTTTCTCGGAAATCCGAGTCTCGAAATCCATCATCTTCACGCCTGAAGGAATCTTCATAACGGAATGATTGGCCGGAAGATTCTCGGGAATCCCGATGGTGTCGATGACAGTGCGCCCGTCGTTGCTTACGAGATAGATCACCGAGCCTTTCCTCAGGGTGAAATTAGTGTGATACGTTCCCTTGGAAGCGTCACCTCCGGCATAAAAGACGACACTTTGGCGAGGGCCAAGCGTAGTGGTTGCGTCCGTTGCCGGAATATGATATTTCCGCAGGTCGTCCTTGTCATCGGAAAGGTAGCAGCCGGCGAACTTCACGCTTCCGTAGGAGTTGTTGAAAACCTCGATCCAGCCGTTACGCTGCCCGTAGCTGTCCGTAAGCCCGTCCGTGTTCTCCACAAGCACCTCGGTAACCCTCAGGTCAGTAAGGTTCTGGGCGGAGAGCCCTGCCCCGGAGAGCAGGAGGATGGCGGACAAAAATATTCTTACCGGTCTCTTCATAGCTATAGCGGAAGATTGTCGTGTTTCTTGGCCGGCATCGGCTGCTTCTTGCCGGCGAGTTGCTCAAGCGCCCTGATGATGCGGAAGCGCGTGTTCCGAGGCTCGATCACGTCGTCGATGTAGCCTTTCTCCGCCGCTTGGTAAGGGTTGTTGAACAACTCTTCGTACTCCTCTTTCTTGGCTGCCCGGATTCTTTTCTGCTCCTCTGGATCCTCCACGGCCTTGATGTCTTTTGCGTAGAGGACGTTGACGGCCCCGTCGGCTCCCATCACCGCAATCTGCGCCGACGGCCAGGCATAGACGAGATCGGCGCGCAGATGCTTGCTGCTCATCACTATGTAGGAACCGCCGTAGCTTTTGCGGAGTTCCACTGTGACTTTCGGGACGGTGGCCTCACCGTAGGCGTAAAGCAGCTTCGCTCCGTTGGTGATGACAGCTCCGTATTCCTGCTGCGTTCCCGGAAGGAAACCTGGTACATCCACTAACGAGACTATCGGAATGTTGAATGCGTCGCAGAAGCGGATGAAACGCGCCCCCTTGCGCGATGCGTTGATGTCCAGGACACCGGCGAGCATCTTCGGCTGGTTGGCCACGATTCCTACGCTTCTTCCGTTCAAGTGGGCGAAACCGATGATGATGTTCTTGGCGAACTCCTTGTGGATTTCGAAGAACTTTCCGTCATCCACAATGCTTGTGATGACCTTGTACATATCGTAGGCCTGGTTCGGATTGTCGGGGATGATCTCGTTGAGGGAGTCGTCCACGCGCCCCGCAGGGTCGTTTGTCGGAACTCTCGGAGCCTCTTCCATATTGTTCTGCGGAATGTAGCTGAGAAGTTCCTTGATTGTCTCGATGCCTTCCTGCTCGTTGTTGGCCGCAAAATGGGCGACACCGCTCTTGGAGGCGTGAACGCTTGCCCCGCCGAGTTCCTCCTGCGTGACAACCTCGCCAAGGACGCTCTTCACGACTGCCGGGCCGGTCAGAAACATATAGGATGTGTTCTTGATCATCACGGTGAAGTCCGTCAGGGCAGGGGAATATACCGCTCCACCGGCGCAAGGCCCGAATATTCCTGAAATCTGCGGAATGACTCCGGATGCGAGGATATTCCTTTCGAATATCTCTCCGTAGCCGGCCAGTGCGTCAACTCCTTCCTGGATTCTGGCACCGCCGGAGTCGTTGAGGCAGATGAAAGGCGCTCCGTTTCTGGTCGCCAGATCCATCGCCTTGCAGATTTTCTCGGCCATTGTCTTGGAGAGTGAGCCTCCGGACACAGTGAAGTCCTGTGCGGCCACATAGACCAGCCTGCCGCCGATTGTGCCTTGTCCGGTGACAACACCGTCTCCGTCGAAGTGCTGCCTCTCCATCCCGAAGTTTGTGCAGCGGTGGCGTACAAACATATCGAATTCCTCGAAACTTCCTTCGTCAAGCAGCAGTGCCAGACGTTCCCTGGCCGTCAACTTGCCTTTTTCGTGCTGGGCATCGATCCTTTTCCGGCCTCCGCCCATTCTGGCCGCGGCTCTGCGCTCGACCAGCTTCTTGATGTTATCCTGCTGGATGCTCATACTTATCTGTCTTAAATAAATTCCAAGTCACAAATTTATCAAGAATCCCGTTTCATTCAAAATTCCTGCCTCTAAAGTCGTGAATTCCCGATAATTGGGGTGAAACACGGATAAAAGGGCGTAAAAAGCGAGGATAATTTTACCCACAGCCCTTCCCACAGTCTCTTCTTGGCGCTTGAAAACAATGGAATGCGGCGCTTGTGGCAGGTAACACGCTGGCTGTCAGGTAGAAGAACCGTTATCTGGCCTTGGGTTTTGCGTCGGGCGATGACCTAACGTGTTCATTATTTGATACTTGGGTACCACGTCGCAACGCAATGGCGCAGCCGGGATGGCGGCAATCATAATTTGCTCCGCCGTCAAAAGAAAAGATTTTTCTGTTTCTTATGATTCCGATACGTTTCTTTTCGTTATTTACGTTTACTGTGCATATTATCGCGGCCTAAACTTTAACGCGATATTGATATG
>CAYWIW010000015.1:0-60516 GCA_964458425.1 uncultured Muribaculaceae bacterium | reverse complement strand
GCAAAATCTTGAGTTGATGACCAGGAACGCAGACACACTTTTTGAAACAGTACCATCAATGTAGAGGAACTCGGTGAACGAGATAAAGAGGATATTGATGAACGGGTTATTGAACTTTATAGCACGCCTATCACCATATGTCGATTCACGCACTTGCTGAATTCATGCTCGGTGAAGAGAGACATAAGTTGCGCGAAGATTGTTTTGCCTTTATTCATGGTCTGCAAGAACTGGCTCTAATGCCGTTCCGCAAACTTACGAGTTCTAATCGAAAAATAATTTTTGCCTTGTAACTTGCTAAAATTTAATTTGTTAAACAATATAAGAGATTTTTTCTCCGGACAGCAATGTCTTTATAAATGTAAATCTTAGTGATTGAAGAACCTATTTTAAAGCTCTTAATCAATTATCTATTATTGTAGCCTATCGATTAGCTGTGAGCGAACAATTTCATAACCCTCTTGAGGATTAAAGTCTTCATCAGGACGGAGTAATTGTTGGGTATCTCCTAAAAACTCTTCATCCTGCATTTTATCTTCCATATTAATAATAAACTCCTTGTATGTAGGAATATGATCAACCACGAAATCCATATACTGATGATAGCATTTCAGCACATTATCAATATTAAGATCTTTGGCTGTCAAAGCTCTGTATAAATCATACAAGTCTCTTCCTTTTCGTCTCTGATATAATGCTCTAAGTTTAGTGCCTACAAGTTCATCAAGTTGGTAAGTAAGAACATTGCATTCTCCTTGATACCATTTGTTTGAAACAGAAAATGGCATTTCTTGCATTGGCAATACATTAAAGTGTTCCTTGCAGTTTATTTCTATCTTTAAATGAATTGGTACAACAGGAGGCATTTCAGATTCCATCCTAAATATCAACGTGTTATTGTTTCTCTTCTGCTTTACCTTTGGTTCTCCAAGAAAAGACAATGCTTCTCTAATATGGTCATATGTCTCTTTAATAGGTTCTGCTTTAATCTGAACCAAGTCAATATCCTCACTATAACGAGGTTGTGGCGAAAGGTATAGCTTGTGCAGAGCAGTACCACCACGAAATGCAAGATGAGAAGCTAAATAGTCATCTTTATAAATTTCAGTCAAGGCTCTACATATAAGCAAATCTTGTTCTACCTGTTCTGATTCAGTCCAGGGAACAACTTCATTCCATTCTCTAATCGCAAATTCGGGTATCATTCGTCTATTTCTATCTCTTGGTTAATAATTATTTTCCATTTTTTGTCAATCTCACAATCATCTGTTGATTTACCAATTTTGAATGGAACATTTCTCATTGTTAGGGAAAGAGGGAACTTGGATTTAAATTTATCTGCAAGATCTTCTCTTTCCAGAACGGATTCTAATATATATCCTAATCTTTGATAAATCGGAGTCGGTGCAAGGTCGAAGAAATCTTTATTTAATTTGTCAAAATCAATACTATCGACTAATTCATTTAGGACGGTACATACCCTATTTAAACCTCCTATGTGTTTTTCATTTTCTATTAAATCTATGGCTGTCAATTCTGGAGAAGCCACATTCACATAACCAGATTGAGCCTTATGGCTTCTTATATACTTCTCTGGAATAATTTTCTTAGAGAAGAAAAGAATAGATGTGCCTGTTTTGGCTGTATTTCTCAATTTAGGAGCCTCTGTCACTACTGAAAAAGTCTGTGCTCTCTGGTGGGATGCTCCATAGAAAGATGCAGCATTAAGCAAACTGACATAATATTTCTTGTTCAAGAATGACATTAATGCGTCAATGTAAAACACCGGTGGAATAATTGCTTTTAGAGCAAATTCAATTGGCATGATAACATAAAACCCTTTCCAAGGAGAAATAATTTTCTTCTTTATAGTTAGGCGATATAAAGAGGTTCTTACATAGGCATCACCAAATTGAGGAAAGTTATTTTTAACATCCTCAATAGTGAAAGTGTAAAAGCCTCTCATTACCTTTTCATCAATCCAATCTGCTATACTATAATCTTGCTGTTTCATACATCTTGCAATACGATTGCAAATATAATCAATTTATGATGATTATCGCAAGTTCATTGCAAAATTATTTCGTTCTATCTAGTAATATTTGTCATTTCTCTCACTCTTTAATGCTATAAACAGATTGATTTCGCCACTTTTCGTTGGCATAGACCCTCCAACACCTTTTGCCTTATCCTGCTCGCTTCGTAGGTGTTCAATCGAAACGCAAGAGCAACGACCATTTCAAGGTTGTAGAATGTTGCCCAACTTGCAGGAGTAATCATGTCGCATCGTTGAGTGACTACAGGGTAGAGTGTTCCACTCTTATATATTGCTTTGATGGCGGCTCGGAGTGTCGGGGATATTACCCAGAACAACTCCACCAATTCCATTTCAGACATCCAAACATTGCTGCTTGGGATATTTACACTACCGCTTTCGCTGATTGTTATAATTGCTCGTTTCATACCTATACATGTTAGATTGCAAATCTTTCACAAACTCTACTCTCAAACATTGATATATCGTGTTCGAGTTTTGTGTTTGTTACCTTTGCGTAAATCTGTGTTGTGGTTATGTTCGTATGTCCGAGAATTTTGCTTACGCTCTCTATCGGCATTCCATAGTTCAAGGCTAATACTGCGAATGTGTGCCTACTCAGGTGGAACGAAGTTCGCTTCTCAATGCCACATAGTTTTGCCACTTCTTTTATGCGTTTGTTTATAGTAACGTGGCTACCGATGTTGAATAGATTGCTACTTATTCTGTATGGCTCGTATCGCTTGATAATCTGCATAGGAATATCCATCAACTTGATTTGAAAAGCTACTCCTGTCTTTTGTCGCTTTGATACAATCCAAGGAGAACCACCCAATATTGTGATATTTTCCGTTGTAAGATTCTTGATGTCAATGAATGATATACCCGTCTAACAACCAAATACAAATAAATCTCTTGCCAGCTCCAAATCGGGATTGTTCAATTCAACCGTTGTAAAGGCTTGCAGTTCATCTTCGGTTAGAAAACCTCGTTCTTTGTGGTCGGGGTCAACCTTATACTGAGCAAATGGATTGCGTGCTATCTTGCCATTATAGTGAGCAGTGGTTACAATGTGCTTTAATGGTATTGAATATATCCATACAGAGGATTGAGCAAGTCCGACCTCATTTCGCAGATACAAGCAATAATCACGAATGAAATCTTCTGTAAGTTCATTCATTGCTATGTCAGTACGCTTGTAGTGTACCTTAATAAACTCTGCAAGATATTTCCTTACAGTGAGGTACTTTTGATATGTACTCAGAGAACGATCCTTGCCAACTCGTTTGGCAAAGGCTTCGTTCTCCTTGTCGAATGCTCGGAGCAGAGTTTCATACTCCGTTCCGATACCTTGATAGGCGTTGCGTACCATTTCGGCAGTTACAAACGCTTCTCTATCTGAAATGCGTTGGTAGTGCTTGATAATTTGAGCCTTGATATTATCCAAAGCCAAATTAATGTCTCGCGATTCTTTACTCTTGCCCTTTGCTCGGTTGCCTTTCACATCCCATAGGTCTTTGTGGATGCTCTGCTTGCAACTGAATTGAGCCATAGAACCGTTGATTGTTACTCGTCCCATAATGGGAACAATACCGTTTTTCTCTTTGCTTGCGTTCACGTAGAACAGCACCTTAAATGTACTTCGCATAATCTAATTCTTTTTGGTTACAAAATTAGTTATCAGCGAGTTATGCATTGATATGCAAACTAACGCAGAACGATGAAACGTGACGACACAAAACTTTACTGAAATATTGGGAAATGACTTGGCAACCGTTCTAATTCATTACCTTGCGTTTCTTTGCTAAATTGCCATTGTTACTATTTCCGAGGTTTCCCGTTTAATGCGTTATGCCTCAGTTCAAAACGCAGAAATTCACTTTTTTTTGCTCCGAGAACCGTAATTTTTTAATAAAAACTCCCGCTTGTGCCTTGGTTTGGCACAAGCGGGAGGTATCTTTGCAACAGAAACAAAACACACAATGTTATGAGAAACACTGAATATAATCTCGAGAAGCTCGCCTCTATGATCTCATCTGAGTCATCATTCACCGCACTTATGGAAATAATGGGAGATATGGGACTTGAGTTCGAGGGGGCGGTCAAGGCAGTCTGATCATCTGCCCCGAGCCGGCTTCTCTTCTTTTAGAGAGACAAGGGTATTCTCCTTGTCTGCTGTCAGCCCGACCCGGAGAGTCCTCGGACCGGTGGGCCTTTTCCTCTTGCCGCCCCGAAGAATCCTGTCGGAGATGATGAACTCGGACACCGGATCCTCGATGTACCTCATCACCGCCCTTTTCAAAGGCCTTGCCCCGAACGTAGGGTCGAACCCGGCATCAGCGACAAATCGCTTTGCGGAAGGAGTCACGACCAGCTTGTAGCCGGACTCTCCGGCCCTTGAGATGAGGTCCTTCAGCTCGATGTCGATGATCTTCTCCATATCCTCCTTGGTCAGAGAATTGAAAAGGATTCTCTCGTCCACCCTGTTGATGAATTCCGGAGGGAAAGACTTTCGGATGGCCTTTTCAAGCACTCCCTGCCTGTTCCTGGCGACACTCTTCCCTGAAGTGGCGAAGCCGACTCCGTTGCCATATTCCTCAAGCTCGCGGCTTCCGACGTTGGAAGTCATTATGACTATGGTGTTCCTGAAACTCACGGTACGCCCGTTGCTGTCTGTCAGGCGGCCCTCGTCAAGCACCTGCAGGAGTATGTTGAATATGTCGGGATGGGCCTTTTCGATCTCGTCAAGCAGAACAACGCAATACGGCTTCCTGCGCACTCTCTCGCTGAGCTGTCCTCCTTCCTCATAGCCGACGTAGCCCGGAGGTGCGCCGACAAGACGAGATACGGTGAATTTCTCCATATATTCGCTCATATCAATTCTGACCATATTCTCCTGAGAATCAAAAAGATATTCAGCGAGACTCTTCGCCAGCTCCGTTTTCCCCACTCCGGTCGGCCCGAAGAAGAGGAACGTGCCGATAGGGCGGTTCGGATCCTTCAGACCGGCCCTGTTCCGCTGAATGGCGCGGACGACTTTCTCGATGGCTTCGTCCTGGCCGATGATGCGGTTGCGGAGCCGCTCCCTCATCTTCAATAGCCTGCTGCCCTCGGACTCGGCCACCTTGTTGACTGGGATTCCTGTCATCTTGGAAACGACCGTGGCGATGTCCTCGGCACTGACGACGTTCCCTGACCTTCTGTTTCCTGCAAGGTTCAGGCGTGTCATCGAACCGGCTTCGTCCAAAGCATCTATAGCCTTGTCCGGCAAGAACTTGCCGCTGACGTAACGGTCAGTCAGCCGGACGCAGGACTCAATCGCATCCTCGCTGTAGACAACCTTGTGGAATGCCTCGTAATTGGCTTTTATGTTCTCCAGAATGGTGATTGACTGCCGGATGTCAGTCGGCTCGACCACTATCTTCTGGAACCGCCTGTCCAGGGCGCCGTCCTTTTC
Source organism: uncultured Muribaculaceae bacterium (assembly GCA_964458425.1). GTDB lineage: Bacteria > Bacteroidota > Bacteroidia > Bacteroidales > UBA932 > Cryptobacteroides. The sequence continues at coordinate 55,024 of CAYWIW010000015.1, read as the reverse complement.
GACAAACTTGGAGAACTCGTCCATCGTCGTGGCTCCGATGCACTGTAGCTCGCCGCGGGCAAGCGCGGGCTTCAATATGTTGGCGGCATCCAGGCTTCCCTGCGCGCCTCCGGCCCCGACAATCGTATGGAACTCGTCTATGAAAAGAATGATGTCCGGGTCAGCTCCGGCCTCCTTTATTATCGCCTTCAGGCGCTTTTCGAAATCGCCTCTGTACTTTGTGCCGGCCACCACCGAGGCTATGTCAAGTGAGACGAGCCTTTTTTTCGCCAGGGTGGCGGAGATGTTTCCGGAAGCTATCTTAAGCGCTATGCCTTCCACGACCGCCGACTTTCCGACTCCCGGCTCTCCGATAAGCATTGGGTTGTTTTTCTTGCGTCTTCCGAGAATTTCGATGACCCGGGCGATTTCGGTCTCTCTGCCGACAACCGGGTCAAGTTTCCCTTCCGCCGCCGCCTTCGTCAGGTCGTAGCCGAAGTCATCTATGACACTCTTGCCGGGTCTGTCCTCCTGCGGCTCTTCCCTCGCCGCCTCCTCTCCGGAGGATTCTTCTTCCGCGGACCGGCTTTCGCCAAGAAGGCCTTCGTCACGCATATATGACAGGAACCTGCCATAATCCACTCCGTGCTGGCGCAGGTAGGCCTGCCCGTAATTCTCGGTCGTGCGGCACAGAGCCAGAAGAAGATGCAGGGACCCGGCTTCCGGTACTCCTTGTCTGGAGGCTTCCAAAACAGTGATGCTCAATACATTCTGGGCGTATCGGGTGAATGAGATCCTGTCCGATTCCGAGTAAGGGATAGGCTCGTTCGTGAATATGTGGCTATCGATGAAGCGCTTGAAGTCATCGGTGTCGATGCCCAGCGCGGAGACGGCCTTGAACGCAGGGTTGTCACCGTGGCGAAGCACGCCGAGGAACAAGTGGTCTGGCCCTATGCCGTAGCTGCCTGTCCTCATCGCCTCGTCCTTGGCGTAGCGGATTATGTCGTTCAGCTCGTCGGAGATTCTGATTTCCATAAATGTTTCCCGTAGAATAAGAAATACAATATTAGCGTTTTTTCGGCTTTTGCGCAAGTTGTCGCTGGCAAAGTCGCGCCCCGAGACACCAAGGCGGGCGCATTGTTGTCTCTGTCGTTTTTTTTTACTATTTTTGCGTGTTTAACTATAATGTATTCAACATCGGAATATGGATATTGAGGAAAAGAAAGAGGAAGGCTTGACAGGCATCATCGAACCAGTTGAGATTGACCACGAGATGCGCACGGCGTACATCGACTATTCGATGTCCGTCATTGTGTCCCGCGCGTTGCCGGATGTCAGGGATGGCCTTAAGCCGGTGCAGAGAAGGGTGCTTTTTGGAATGGACGGTCTTGGCCTGTCATATTCAGGCCCTACGCGCAAGTGCGCCAAGATTGTCGGTGAGGTGCTCGGTAAGTACCATCCGCACGGTGATTCCAGTGTCTATGACGCTCTTGCCAGACTTGCCCAGCCGTGGAACCAGCGCTATCCTATGGTCTTCGGACAGGGAAACTTCGGCTCTATGGACGGTGACCCTGTCGCCGCGATGAGGTACACCGAGGCCAAGTTGCAGAAGATGACGGATGACGTTCTTGCCGACATTGACAAGAACACGGTCGATATGGTTCTAAACTTTGATGACACCGAGGAAGAACCGACGGTTCTGCCGACAAAGGCTCCGTTGCTTCTTCTGAACGGCTCGTCGGGTATCGCCGTCGGAATGGCCACGAATATGGCTCCGCACAACCTCGGGGAATGCTGTGACGCCATCTGCGCCTACATTGACAACCCGGAGATCGACACTGACGGGCTGATGCAGCACATCAAGGGACCGGATTTCCCGACCGGTGGTATCATTATGGGCGTCAGCGGCATCAAGGAAGCCTACGAGACCGGACGCGGCAAGGTCGTGGTGCGCGCCAAGACCGACATAGAAGTCGCGGATAACGGCCGTGAGACCATAGTCGTGACCGAGATTCCTTATATGGTCAACAAGAAGGAGATGATCGAGAAGATCGGCCAGATGGTCGAGGACAAGAAAATCGAGGGTATAACCTATATCAATGACGAGACTTCGCGCGAGGGCGTGCGTGTCGTCATCCGGGTTAAGCAGGGCAGCAATTCCAATGTCGTGCTCAATACCCTCTTCAAGTACACCCAGCTTCAGTCCAGCTTCGCCTTCAACAACGTGGCTCTTGTCAAGGGCCGTCCAAGGACCTTGTCTCTCAAGGATATGGTCGCCAACTTCGTGGATTTCCGCCACGATGTGATTGTCAGGAGAACCAAGTTTGACTTGGAGAAGGCTCAGAAGAGGGCGCATATCCTGGAGGGCTTGCTGAAAGCCATTGATGTCATCGACGAGATTATCAGGATCATCAGGCATTCTTCCAACGTCGAGGAGGCAAAGAACGAGCTTATCTCCCGCTTCGGGTTCTCCGACGCACAGGCCACGGCCATCGTGGAGATGAGGCTCCGCCAGCTGACCGGACTTGAAAGGGAGAAGCTTCAGGCTGAATATGACGAGCTTGAGAGGTTCATCGCCCGCTGCAACGAGATTCTCGGAAGCGTCGAGGAGCAGATGAAGGTCATCAAGGCCGAGACAATCGAGCTTAAGAACAAATACGCCGACCCGAGAAGGACGGAGATACGTCCTTCTGCCGAAGAATTCAATCCGGAGGACTTCTATGCCGATGAGGATATGGTCATCACCATCTCCCATCTGGGCTACATCAAGAGGACTCCTCTGACAGAGTACCGCACACAGGCGCGCGGCGGAGTCGGAATGAAAGGCAGCGCCACCAGGGACGAGGACTTTATCGACCATATCTACATCGCCAATATGCATTCGACGATGCTTCTGTTCACCCAGAGCGGACGTTGCTACTGGCTCAAGGTCTATGAGATTCCGGAAGGCTCAAGAGCCTCCAAGGGACGCGCCATCCAGAACATCATCAACATCCCGAACGACAAGATTCTGGCCTACATCAACGTCAGGACTCTCAAGGATCAGGAATATGTCAGCGGCAACAACATCGTGCTGATCACCAAGAGGGGAATAATCAAGAAGACATCCCTTGAGGCATATTCACATCCGAGGACAGCCGGAGTCAACGCGGTCAATCTCCGTGAGGGCGACGAGCTTGTGGAGGCTTTGCTTACAAACGGTGGCGAGGAGATATTCATCGCTGCCCGCGAGGGACGCTGCTGCCGCTTCGACGAGACCGACGCCCGTCCTATGGGCAGAAACTCCACCGGAGTGCGTGGCATCAATATTGAAGACGATGATGAGGTTATCGGCGCTATCAATTACGACCCAAAGGCCGAGGATGCCGCCGCTCACACCGTGCTTGTCGTAAGTGAGAACGGATTCGGAAAGAGAACGGACTTTGAAGAGTACAGAATCACCAAGAGAGGCGGAAAGGGTGTGAAGACCATAAACGTCACCGAGAAGACAGGAAAACTGATCGCCATAAAGAACGTTACCGAGAACGATGACCTGATGATCATCGAGAAATCCGGACTTACAATCAGGATGGCAGTCTCGGACATCAGGGTGGCCGGAAGGGCGACACAGGGTGTCAAGCTGATCAACATCAAGAACGGTGACTCCATCGCTGCCATCTCGACTGTCGAGAAGAGCAATGAGGATGAGCAGGAGAAGACTTCCGGAGAGGGCGAGCCTGCTGTTGAGGAATAGTATTTTGAAACAACTAATTACTGATATAATGAAAAAGACATTGATTGTTTTGGCATTGCTCGCTTCCTTGCAGGTGGCGAATGCCCAGATTTCCGTTAATTCGGCCGAAAAGGCGCTTGAGAGCGCCATCGCAGCTTCCCAGAACGAGAAGAAGGCTGTAAAGGTGGCTACTTGGCTGAAGCTTGCGCAGTCTTATGTCGACGCCTATTCCGCTCCTGCGGGAAATGTTTGGCTTGGCGCTGATATGAACTCTCTTCAGCTTTCTATGGGCGCCGAGAAGCCGTCGTCTGTGGAGGTGGTTAACCTTGGCGGTGTGCAGTACACAAAACAGGTGTACGAAAACAAGAACCTTTATTTCAATGAAGGCGGCCAGCTTTCCGTCATCGAGGTGACTAAACCTATCGTCAAGGATCCTCTTGTGAAGGCTCTTGAAGCTTACAAGAAGGCATACGAGGTGGACGCCAAGCGCACAAAGGACAAGGACATCATCGATGGCATCAAGAACATCGTTGAGAAACTGAACCAGGAGGCCTACAGCGCCTACACACTTGGCAATGTTGACCAGGCCGAGGCTTTCTTCGAGGCCGCCTTCAATGCCTCCACCCAGAAGCCTTGCTCACAGATTGACACCAACTCTCTGTACAACGCCGCTTTCACATCCTGGAGTTCCGGCAACTTCAGCAAGGCCAAGGCTTTCTTCGACAAGTGTCTGGGCTATGGCTACTATGCCGATAACGGCGAGGTGTTCGCAAAGCTTTCTGACTGTGTTTCCCACATCGACACCACAGCCGCCGGAAAGGCTGCCGCCAAGGATTATCTTGAGCAGGGTTTCCAGAAGTTCCCTACGAGCGAGAGCATTGTCTTCGGCCTTATCAACTATTATATGAGCAGCGGAGAGGGGACTGACAGGCTCTTCGAGCTTCTCCAGCAGGCCAAGGCTACGTCTCCTGACAACGCTTCTCTGTACTACGTCGAAGGACAGGCTTACAAGCAGATCGGTGATCTTGATAAGGCCGCCAAGGCTTATGACGAGTCCGCCGCCAAGGATCCTAAGTATGTCTATGCTTTCATCGGTAAGGGCCAGATGTACTATGACGAGGCTATCAAGCTTCAGGACAAGGCTCAGAACGAACTTGACGATGCCAAGTATATGGCTCTCGTTCAGGAGTTTGAGGTGACTCTTAAGAAGTGTATAGAGCCGTTTGAGCAGGCTTATGTCATCTGCGAGGACGCTGCCATCAAATCGACCATCGCCGAGTATCTTAAGCAGATCTACTATCGCTTCCGCGATCAGGATCAGGTTTATCAGGCAGGTTACGAGAAGTATAACGCCTTGCTGAACAACTAAGAGGCATTATAGTTTTAGACTGTGAGGGTGTGACTAAAAAGCAATTTTCAGTCACACCCTTGTTGTTTTTCCTCGCTTTCCTTACTGTCGAAGGCCTTGACAATCTTTCCGACAAGCGGATGGCGGACAATGTCCTCGTTTGTAAAGAAGACAGTGCTGACTCCTTTGATGTTTTTGACAAGGCTGATGCCTTTGAGCAGTCCTGAGTCTTCTCTGCGCGGAAGGTCAATCTGTGTCGCGTCACCGGTTACGATGAATTTGGCGTTGACTCCCATTCGGGTCAGGAACATCTTGAGCTGTGAGAGATTCGTGTTCTGCGCCTCGTCCAGGATTACGCACGCCCTGTCCAGCGTCCTGCCTCGCATATAGGCCAGCGGTGCGATTTGGATAGTCCCTTCTTCGATAAACTCCTGAAGCCGTTTTGGCGGTATCATATCTCCGAGCGCGTCGTAAAGGGGTTGGAGGTATGGGTCGAGCTTGTCTTTCAGGTCTCCCGGCAGGAAACCTAACCGTTCGCCGGCCTCGACAGCAGGCCTGGTCAGTATCACCCGTTTTATCTCCCTGTTCTTCAGCGCCCTTACCGCCAATGCGATAGCTATGTAGGTTTTTCCGGTCCCGGCGGGGCCGACGGCAAAGACAAGGTCGTTCTTGAAATAGGCCTTGACCATATCCTGCTGTGTCTTGTTTCTTGCCCTGATCGGTTTGCCGTCAGTGCTGTGGACGATAATCGCCTCTCCGTCTATCCTGAAGTTGTTGGGGGAGTTGTCCCCGTCAAAGATGTCCTCCACGTCAAAGACGGTCAGGCTCATCTTGTGCATCCTGCGCTCGATTAGCTCGGCGAATTTCTGGCTGAATTCCTGAATGTCGTTTTCCTTGCCTTCCAGGTGGATCTCGTTGCCTCTTGCGACAACCTTAAGTCCGTGGAAGTAAGAGCAGAACTCTTCCAGAATCTTGTTTCCGACCCCGAAAATCTCGATAGGGTCGATAACGTCAAGAGTGATTGTTTTCTTCATCTTCAGTCTTTTATTCCTGTTTCTTTCCTTACTCTTTCATAGGTGGCGGTCATCTTGTCGTAGTCCCAAGGATTCTGCCACAAACTGCGTTTTCCGACATATTCCTTTATCGGAATGGTTGTGTAGCCCTTGGTAAGATGTCCTGGCCTTGAGCACCACGTCAGTGTCACGGCTGGCTCCAGCATATTCCTGTTTCCAAGCCTGTCTTTTGTGAACCGCAGTGTGAGCATCATCCCGAGCTGTGTGTTCGGAGCGCTCATATTCGAGATGAAATTGCCTAATGAATATGCTACAGGCACTTTGCGGCAGGCCGACCCGCTTTCGTCCGAGGCGCAGACCGTCTCTATTTCCTGAAGTACGTGCGGGTGTGCGCCTATTATGGCGTCACATCCTTTGTCGGCAAGCCACTTTGCAAGCCGTTCCTGCGACCGGGAGTGCCTGAGGGAATACTCGGTTCCCCAGTGAGGCAGTGCGATGATGAAGTCGCTTCCCCAGTCCTTTGCCCTTTGGATAGCGTCGGCTATTTCTGACGTGTCGGTTCTGTGAACCTTCGGGAACTTCTCCCGGATGCCGAGATTCGTTCCGTAGGTGAAGTTGATAAGTGCGATGCGGATGCCTTTTGATATGACTTTCAGCGGGAAGCGGAGCGAGTCATCCCGCTCTGACATAGCGGCTCCCGTGTGCTGTATGATTCCTTTTCCCTCCATTTCTGAATATGCCTCCAAAGTTCTTTCAATTCCCTTCCGTCCCTTGTCGAGAATATGATTGTTGGCGGTCAGGAATATGTCCACGCCGCTTTCGGCTATGGCTTCCGCATAACTGTCCGGAGCCGAGAAACAAGGGTATCCGGTGTAAGGTTCTCCTGCGAGAGTGAATTCCATATTGGCCACGGCAATGTCGGCTTCCCTGATCAGGTGCTCAACTTTCGGAAAGCACAGGGAGAAGTCGTAATCGCCCTCGCCGTTCTTGGCGTTGGCAATCTGTCCGCTGTGCATCATCATATCGCCGAGGAAGACGATGCTCACAGTGTCCGGAGTCTGACTGTGGTTGAACTTGAAATCCGGCCATCTTATCTTGCATTCTTTTATTGTCTCCCGAAATGTTGAAAATGCGCGGCGGCTTGTCTGGGCCGCCGCAAGGCTGGAAAGGGCAAGGAACAGCCCGATTGTCAGAATTTTCCGCATATGCAAAGATAGTAATAGCGGTTGGATATATTCATTTAAAATGAAAATAAGTGAAAATATTATGGCGAACTGCTTGCATCTTCCGATTTTCTTTGTATCTTTGCAATCTCCAACACGGTGCGTTTAGTTCAGTTGGTAGAGCACCAGATTGTGGTTCTGGTTGTCGTGGGTTCGAGCCCCACAACGCACCCTTAATCCGAAAGGGGCTGGCTAAAGTAATGGTCAAGCCCCTTTTTCTTGTTTTTCGGTTAGGCCGGCCACGAACCGTTTTTGTCTTGCGGACGGGTGGACGAGAATCTGCACATCTATCCCGTCAATCTTATAACCCTTGAAGCGGCGTGCGAGCAGCCTGTTTTCTATCTGGCTGTACAGTTCGTCGTCTATAACATCGGAGAACGTATGGTTCACGGTGTCGTAGAGGTGAAAGTGCTTGAAAGTGTTGACATCGAAGTACATCTTGTTATTCTCGCTCAGCCTGTGGTGGTATATTCCAAGAAGGGAAAGCTGAGTCAGAATGTTATAGACAGAGGCGACTGTCACTTTCGCTTTTCCGGTCCTGAGGATTTCCGCCGTGACCATATCGGCGCAACCGTGTCCGAGGCTTAGCATAGCCTCGTGGACTGCGATTCTTTGTGGTGTTACCTTTAACCCGTTCTTTCTCAGTAGGTCTCTGAAAACCTCTATTGTCGGTGCTTTGCTGTTTTTCTCCATATCCTTGTACTGCGCGGTTCCGGTAACCGCTGTTTATTATGTCTTGTCGTTTATGTCGCCTTTCAGTCTGTTATTCTTCTCGTTTCCGGCGGAATGCTTCCTGTTCAAACGGAATCCACCGTCCGGAAGACCCCGCAGGACTGATTCCGGAAAGCGCTTTTAACAGTTTCCGGGTACAAATTTAGAATAATTCTAAAGAATATCAAGAATCTTTCCAAATGAGATGCTCTTTCATCCGCGCAGTCTTTCCGAGTCTTGCAGAGAAGGGGAGTGCCGATGTGCCGTTTTTAAGTCACCCGCTTCTTGAAAATGCTTCCGAAAAATGGACTTCCGGCAATTTCTTTGCTTGGCTAATCACGAATAATGGCTATATTTGTAAGTTATGATTGACAAATGAATATGGAGAAGATTAGATGCTTGATTATAGGAGGCGGTCCCGCAGGCTACACGGCCGCCATTTACGCTTCAAGGGCGGCGCTTGAGCCTGTTCTTTACGAAGGAATGGAGCCGGGCGGCCAGTTGACCACAACAACTGTTGTGGAAAACTTCCCTGGATTTCCTGAAGGGGTTGACGCTGTGCAGCTTATGGATGGTATGCGCTCGCAGGCCACTCGTATGGGGGCGGACATCAGAAGAGGTGTCGTGACATCGGCTGACCTCTCCTCCCGTCCTTTCAGGCTTGTCATTGACGGGGAGAATGAGGTGGAGGCCGAGGCTCTCATCATCGCGACCGGAGCGACCGCCAAGTATCTCGGGCTGCCGTCCGAGCAGAAGTTCCGTGGGTCGGGGGTAAGCGCCTGTGCGACCTGTGACGGTTTCTTCTACAGGAAGAAGGACGTGGCTGTTGTCGGAGGAGGGGACACCGCCTGCGAGGAGGCCACCTATCTGGCGAATCTTTGCCGCAAGGTGTATATGATTGTACGCCGCGATGTCTTCAGGGCGTCTGTGGCGATGCAGGAAAGGGTCAAGAACACCGCCAACATCGAGATACTCTGGAATTGCAACACCAGGGAAGTGCTTGGAGATCAGTCAGGTGTGACTGGAGTACGTGTTGAGGACAAGGATGGTAAGGTTTTTGATATCAAGGTTGACGGCTTTTTCCTTGCCATCGGACATCATCCGAACTCTGACATATTCAAGAAGTATGTCGAGACCGATGAGAACGGTTACATCATCACAAAGGACAAGACTTCGGAGACGAACGTCGAGGGAGTTTTTGCCGCCGGTGATGTTCAGGATCCTATGTTCAGGCAGGCGATAACCGCCGCGGCTTCAGGTTGCCGCGCCGCTCTTGAAGTGGAGAAATTCCTTTTGTCGCACTGATGATTTTTATGTACGGAATGAATATGTTAAAGACAACTCTGAGGTTTCTGGCCGTCGTGCTTCCTGTGGTTCTGTCCCTACAGTCCTGCAAGTCAGAGTACGAGGCTCTTCTGAATGGAAACGATGTTGACGCCAAGTATGCCGCCGCTTTCGACTACTTGAACAACGGAAAGTATAGCAAGGCAGCCCAATTGTTTGAGTCGCTGTCTGTTCTGACCAGCGGCACCGACAGGGACGACACAGTCCAGTACTATTGGGGATTGAGCAACTACCGTTTCAAGGATTACTACACGGCCGAGACGAACTTCACCAAGTTCATTTCTAATTTCCCGCGCAGCCCGTTTGCTGAAGAGGCGGCCTTCCTGAGGATCGATTGCCTGTACCGTTCGACTCTCCGTTATGAGCTTGATCAGATTCCTACCCACAACGCGGTCAATGTCATCAGCCAGTATATGGTCGAGAATCCGAACAACTCGCACATCGATATATGCCGCAGGATGCTCAAGGAACTGAATGACAGGCTGGACAGGAAAGCCTACGAGAACGCCAGGCTTTATTATAAGATGGAGGACTACAAGGCTTCAAGGGTGGCTTTCAGAAACATTCTCAAAGAGGACGCGGAGAACATCTACCGTGAGGACATCCTTTACTATATCGCCAAGTCTTCCTATAAGTATGCGTATTTGAGCGTGGAGTCCAAGCAGAAGGAGCGTTACCTGACCTTTGTGGATGACTACTACAACTTCATAGGCGAATTGCCGGATTCCCCTTATCGCAAGGAATTGGATGTGCTTTACCGTCGTTCCCAGAAGGCTCTCGGACGTTACACCGGGGCTGATGATGATCTTGTGGCCAAGGAGAAGGACTTTGAGAGAGACAGAAATAAAATAATGAAACAATCCGCTCAATAGCCCTCGTAAAATATTTAGATAAGATTTTTTTTGAATATGGAAGTAAAGAAGAAGGTTCCCTCAAACACAATCACCAGGGACATCAAGTATCTCGCCGCACCTACCGGCAACATCTACGAGACAGTGGTTCTCCTCTATAAAAGGGCAAATCAGATAGCGCTTGCCGAGAAAAAGGAACTTGCCAAGAAACTAGAGGATTTCCGTACTGACCGCGACACGATGGACGAGGTCTTTGAGAACAGGGAGCAGATAGAAATCTCCAAGTATTATGAGAAACTTCCCAAACCGGACCTCATCGCAATTTCCGAGTTTGAGGATGGTGAACTCTATTATCGAATGGCCGGTTCCGGCGCCGATGAGGAGATGTCTGTTCGCGCGGGCAAGGAGAATATCTCAGACTCTGAATAGTTTATGGGGCTATGTTAGAGTCCCTGCAAATTAGTAATTATGTTTTGATAGACTCTCTGGAAGTTACTTTTCCAGAGGGTCTGGTCATTATATCCGGTCAGACCGGAGCCGGAAAGTCAATTCTTTTGGGAGCGCTCTCCCTGCTGCTTGGCTCCAAGGCTGATGCCTCTGTAATCGCGGAGGGAGCTGACAGTTGTGTGGTCGAGGCTGTATTCCGGACAGCCGACACCGATCTTGCGCTGAAGAGGATTCTGGAGGAGAACGATCTTGAGACCGATGGTAACGAGCTTATAGTCCGCAGGGTAGTCAACCGCTCCGGACGTTCGCGGTCGTTCATCAATGACTCTCCTGTCAACATCCAGACTCTTCAGGGCATTTCTTCAAGACTGGTTGACATCCATTCCCAGCATCAGACCCTTTTGCTCTCCGACAAGGCTTTCCAGCTTTCTATGCTTGACCATTTCGCCGGAAACAACTCTCTTTTGGACGAATGTGCGTCGACATACAAGTCTTTCAAGTCTATGGAGAAGGAGTACTCGGAGATTTCTTCGAGGCTTGCGAGGATGAACGAGGAGAAGGAATATGTAAGGGCCAGATGGCAGAGACTTGACGATGCCCGTCTTCAGGACGGGGAACTTGAGTCTTTGGAGGCTGAGAGGCGCCAACTTGCTAATGCGGAGGAAATCAAGGAGAGCCTTGGCTCTGTTGAGGAACTCTTTAATCCATCGGATCCCAATCTTGAATCTGTCCCGTTGTCCTCGGCATTGAAAGAAGCCCAGAGGAAATTGGAACGGATAGCGAGGTTCGTGCCGGAAGCCGCCTCTCTGGCTGAGAGAATCGATTCGGCCCGTACCGAGCTGGATGATATTCTTGAGGATGTCTCCTCTATCAATTCCGGAATTGACCTTTCACAGGAGCGTCTTGAAGCTGTTGACGAGCGTCTGTCCCTTCTCTATGATTTGATGAAAGGCTACTCTTGCACATCTGTGGCCGGGCTTATCGCGAAAAGAGATGCTCTTTCCGAGTCCCTCTTCGATGCTTCCGCCTTGGAGTCAAGGATGGCCGGTCTTGAGAGTATGATGGCAGCCGCAAGAGTTTCTCTTGACTCCGTTTCCCGCCGTCTTCACGAATCCAGAGAGAAAGCCGCCGGCCCGTTCGCTGAAGCCATAACCGAATCTGTACGCTCGCTAGAAATGGATTATGCGAGGTTTGAGGTCGGACTGTCAGATGTCCAGTGCTCCGCTACGGGTTCGGACTCAGTCCGTTTTATGTTCTCTGCGTCAGGAACCGCTCCTGCGGATGTCTCTAAATGTGCCTCCGGTGGTGAGATGTCCCGCCTTATGCTTTGCCTGAAGGCGATGATGGCGAAATTTGTGAATATGCCCACGCTCATATTCGACGAGATTGACACCGGCGTGTCCGGCAGTGTCGCGGACAAGATGGGGCGTATGATTTGTTCTATGGGTGATGATATGCAGGTTTTTGCCATAACCCATCTCCCGCAGGTCGCCGCGAAAGGCTCCGCTCATTATGTCGTTGAGAAAGAATATGATGTGCTGGGCAAAGCCAAAACCTCGGTCCGTCTCCTTATCGGAGAGGAAAGGGTGATGGAAATAGCCCGTATGCTGAGCGGAAGCAGCATCACATCCGCAGCCGTTGAAAACGCCAGGACTTTGCTTTCTATCTGACAAGGGTGACTGAATAGTCCGCGTTGTAGACCACTCTTCTGACGGCTTCGTTGACGTAGCCTCCTCTTGCCCTTCTCACGAGTTTGAAATCCGATTGCAGTCCGGAGCCTTTGAGCGCTCCCTCGTTCTCCCATTTCCTGCCGTGGGCTGAGTTCAGGCTTGAGAAGAAGTTCATCAGGTCGTAGCCCTGAAACGCGGTCCGGCTCGGCTCAGTGCCGTAGACGGCCCTGTATTCCATCAGGAAACTTTGGACAGCCTTGGAGTCATAGTCCACAAAGTATGAGACGCTTGAGCGTAGGTTCAAGGTGTGCAGCTGTTCAACGTCGATCTCGTCGAATGTCCTCAGTTTGGACGTGCTGTAAAGCACGATGTCTTTTTTCTGGCTGGAAATCAGATACAGCAGCCTCGTCACCTCGATGGTGAATGCCTTGCTGTCGGATGCGATGATGACCCTGTTGGTTCCGTTGTCTGCCATAGCGCCAGAGATTGTACCCATAATCTGCCTGCCTTCAAGAATGTTGAACGATAGGTCGGAATGTCTCAGCCCGGAGTTCCGTACCTCGTTGATCACTTCGGCTGAATAGTTGTCAGCCTTGACTCCTTTCTGTGTGACGATAATTACCTTGTCGTTGTTCCTAAGGTCTTCGCCCACCCATCTTATCATATCGCCTATCTGGGCTTTTGAAGGGGCCGGAGCCTGTATGATGTTCGGAATGGTGTCAGCCATCGCCTCTGCCCTCGGGTCGAGCGGCGAGACTATCCAAGCCTTGCCTTTGGAAGCGTTGACGGTTCTAGCGATGTCGTTGTTGGAAACCGGACCGATTATGAAATCACTTTCCGAAAACCTCTCTTCCGTCACCGGCATAGCCCCTCCGGCAACGTCATAGACGTTCAGTTCAATCTCGTTCCCGTTCTCTCCAAGATTTTTGGAGGCAAGAAGTACCCCGCTGTAGAAATCCATCATCTGGCTGTCGGCTTTCATGGCTGTGTTGAACGGCAGCAAAACCGAGATGCTGGTCTTGTGCTTGTTTTTTGCGAAAATCCTGTCGAACAGCCCGTCAGTTCCCGCAAGTGTGTCTGTACCTTCGCTTTCCGGAACTTCTCCGCCCGCGGCCGAACCTGCCTGGTCTGATGATTGCGCCGGTGCGCTCTCCCATTTCTCGGGGTGGAGAGGAATCTTTATCTCATCCTTGCGTCTGACTTTCTCGGAAGCCAGTCCGTTGATGTTTATAATGGACTCTTTCGAGACCGAGTATTTTTTTGCTATGGACGCGAGATCCTCAAACCATTTGACCCTATGGATGAAATACTCCTTTGTCTCTTCCTCTTTGCTTCGGGTCTGTGCTACAGGCTGGGTTTGTGTCTGTTCCAGCGCTTGTGTGCCGGCTGCTTCCTCGGTCTTCTCTTCTTTCTCTACGCTTTTGACAGGAATCAGGATTATCTGATCCTTCTTCAGACCGGCGGTGTCGAGATGGAGGTCTGGGTTGGCGTCGTATATCTCCTGGATCGTGACATTGTAGGCCTTGCTGATCGAGTAAAGTGTCTGGCGTTCCGTCACCACGTGGGAATAGTACACAATCCCGTTGCGGCGGACTTTGTCCGTGGTCACCACGACTTGCGGTGTGATATATTCCTGGGCGTCCGCTCCGGAGCCGAGTGCGGCCGTCAGACATAACGAGGCCACGAATGTAGTCAAGTACCTGTTCATCTTTTCTTGTACAAATTGTCGGAAAACTCCAGCATTCTCTTGCAGAAAGCTTTCCAGGAAAGCCGCTCTTTCTCGGCTCTTATCGAACTGATGCAGAGGGTTTTCAGGTTGTCATCTGAAAAATAGGTCTTAATTTCCTTCAGGATGCTGTCCGCATCGGCCTTAGGTGCGACAAGTCCTGTGCCGCAGTCTCCTATCGACTGGCGCAGCCCGCCGACTTCAGTCACAACCATCGGCACTTCAAAGTGGTATGCGATAGCGCTGATTCCGCTTTGTGTGGCGGATCTGTAGGGAAGGACGGCAAGGTCGGCGGCTGAGAAATAGTTCTTGACCTCCGAATCCTTGATGTAATGGGTGAACAGCCGGATTCTGTCCTTTGCCGGCGATTTGTCGATGATTGACTGGTATTTGTCGAAAGAACCGTATGGCTCTCCGGCTACGATGAGCTGATAGCTTTCGTCCAGTCTGCCGAAAGCCTCAAGCAGGATGTCCAGGCCTTTGTATTCCCTGATAAGTCCGAAAAACAGCAGGTTTTTCATCCCCGGCCTGATGCCGAGGATTCTTTCGGCCTCCGCCCGCGGCAATTTCTCGCCGAAGTGGCCGTATATCGGGTGGAAAAGGGTGACGTTCAATGCTTTCGGCGACAATCTGAAAAGGTCTTCCGCCACTTCGTCGCAAAGCGTCACATTGCCGGTGCAACCTGACAGGAAGTATTTTGTCAGAGGCGAGTCGAAGAACTTCGGCTCGTGCGGGATGACATTGTGAAGAATGGAGATGACCTTGCAATGCTTTCTAAGCCTGCGGGCTATGTAGCCCAGTGAAGGGCCGAAGTATGACATCCAGTAGCTGATAACCACCAGATCGGGCTTCCAGTCCCTGATCTCCCTGTAGGTCCGTCCATAAGTAAAAGGATTAGCCGTATCCAGCAGAGCCTCGCTCTCGATGGATACGGCGTCATCGTCCTTTGTGACATATTGTGTCTTTCCGGGGAAAAGAAATTCCGGATACTGTCTTTTGAAATTGAAAGCCTTGACAGTGTGGCTTTTGCCCAGTTCCAAGTAAAGACTTGCGTTGAACTGAGAAATCCCTCCTCTAAAAGGGTAGAAGCAGGAAAGGAGAGCTATTCGCAAAGCCTATTCTGTTTTGGACTCGTCCGAGGCCGCCTTTCCGCCTTTGCCTTTGTTCTGGATGTACTCATTGTTGAGTCCGGCGAGAATGGCGTCTGTGACATCAAGGTCAGGGTCGCCGGATGCGACCGGAGCCGGGAGAACGCTGCCCTGTGTGGCGATAATCATCGCATACTTGTGCTCCTCGTTGAACTTGTCAAGGAATGTCTTGATAGCGTCACCGATCTGGTTCATCATAACCTGCTGCTCCTCGGCGATTTCCTGCTGCTTCTGAGCCGCATAGTTGTTGAAGCTGTTCTGCTGCTCCTGAAGCTTGATGTTCCTCTGCTCGGCGACCGAGCGGACAAGAAGACCCTTGTCGAGGTCAGACTGGAATTTGTTCACATCGTTCTGAAGCTTGTTGCCTCTTCTGTTGATTTCTTCCTGAATGCCCTGGACTTTCGTCTCGACAACAGTCCTGAGGTCGTTGGCCATATCGTACTCGTTGAGCACTCTGTCGAGGTCGAACCAAACGATGGAGCCGGCCTGCGCGGTGACTTCAACCGCTTCGCCTGACGCGGCTTTCTTGCCGCCATTGCCTTTGGATGAGAGTTGGAAAATTCCGAGAGCGATCACGGCTACGAGGGCTATGATGCTGATAATCAGTGGTGTCTGTTTCATTTTATTGTTTTGTTATTAATATTCAAGTTTACAAATTTAGTTAAAAAATCTTAATCTTCGACAGATATGCCCGGATTGTTTCCTCAAGTCCAAGATAAAGTGCGTCGCAGATGATGGCGTGGCCGATGGAAACCTCGTCCGTCCAAGGTATGTTTCTGATGAAGAATTCGAGGTTCTCGAGATTGAGGTCGTGTCCGGCGTTTAGCCCGAGTCCGAGTTCTCTCGCCGCCTTCGCTGTCTCAATATACGGGGCTATCGCCTTTTCCGGACAGGACGGGTACAGGGTCGCGTATCCGGCGGTGTAAAGCTCCACGCGGTCGCAGCCGCAGGCCTTCGCTCCTTCCGCCATAGCCGGAGACGGGTCAATGAATATCGACGTGCGGATGCCTTTCTCCCTGAATCCGGCGCAGATGTCGGTCAGAAACCCTTTGTTGGAGATGGTGTCCCATCCGGCGTCGGAAGTGATCGCGTCGTGGGCGTCCGGCACAAGCGTTACCTGGTCTGGCCTTACCTCATTCACAAGCTCCACGAAGCTTTTGATAGGGTTTCCCTCTATATTGAACTCGGTCGTGACAGTCGGTCTGATAGCCCTGACGTCGGAATACCTTATGTGCCTTTCGTCCGGTCTCGGATGAACGGTTATCCCTTCCGCCCCGAATCTCTCGCAATCGACGGCAGCCTTTTCGACGTCCGGCATATTCCCGCCGCGCGCGTTGCGCAGTGTGGCGATCTTGTTGATGTTTACACTAAGTCTTGTCATATCCAAATAACAAAAAACACCGGCGGAACGGGCCGCCGCAAAAAACTTAAACATACAAAAATAATGATTTCTGTTCAGTTTTATTCAGAATTGTGCTATTTTTGAAATCCGAATTGATAACCCAAGTCACGCACTGATGAAAATTGCCATATATTCAAGGGAAGGTGGAGCCAGATACGACCAAAGGCTCTCCAGGATGCTTGAAGCGCTTGAGAAAGATTCATTTGACTTTTACGACGTGACCGGCGAAGGTGATTTGCTTCCGGAGACCGGCCTTGTCCTGAGTGTCGGCGGCGACGGGACTTTTCTTTCCGCGTCCCGGTGCGTGGGCAAATCCGGCATACCGATTCTCGGAGTCAATCTCGGAAGGTTGGGGTTCCTCTCTGAATATAGTCCCGAAGAGGCCTGTGAGGCATTGCTGTCAGGCGATTGGTATCTTGAGGACAGGGAGCTTCTCGGAACCAGAGTCTCCGGTGTCTCGCTGGAGAGCGACCCTCAGTTCTGGCCTTACACGCTGAACGAGGTCTCGGTCCATCGTTCAGGGGCCGCTCTTCTTGGAATCGATGTGATGATCGACGGTCATCCTTTGCCGACTTACTGGGCCGACGGTCTGCTGGTGGCGACAAGTTCGGGTTCCACGGCGTATTCCCTGAGTGTCGGCGGGCCGATTTGCGCCCCGGACGCCAAGGTGCTGATCATCGCTCCGATAGCTCCTCACAATCTGAACGCCCGCCCGCTCGTCGTTCCGGACACCACGGCGATCTCGGTTTCGATGAGGTCGAGGGACGAAAAGGTGATGCTGTCTATGGACAACAGAAACCACCTTGTAGCACCTTCCGTCAGCCTTGATGTTATGGTGGCACAGTTTTCGCTGAAAAGGGTTCGCCTTAAGAATACCAGCTTCATCAAAGCCTTGACGACAAAGCTTTTTTGGGGCGAGGACATCAGAAACAGCGGCGAATGATTTTTTTTGAATATGAACGAAACCAAAAACATACCGGCTCACGTCTCCATTATTATGGACGGGAACGGACGTTGGGCCCGGCAGAGGGGGCTGGAGCGTGTCTCGGGTCACTCCAATGGGGTTGACAGCGTCCGCGCTTCTGTCGAGGCCGCGGCCGAGGAGGGGGTCAGATACCTGTCGCTCTTCGCGTTCTCGGAGGAGAACTGGAACCGTCCCGAGTCCGAGGTGAGCACCTTGATGAGCCTTATGATGAAGTCGATTGTCGAGGAAGTCGGCTCCCTTGCCGAGAAAGGCGTGTCTTTGCGCGTGATAGGAAATCTTTCCAGGCTTGAGCCGCATCTTGTCGAGGCCATCCGCGAGGCGGAGGAGGCGACCGCTCCGGCTCCCGGCCGTGCGCCGCTCCTTACCCTCATCGTCTTTCTCAGTTACAGCGGAAAATGGGACATCCTGCAGGCCGCAAAAAGAATGGCGAAGGAATATTCAGATAACCCTGATGGTCTGGAATCTGTTGGTTTAGAGGATTTTGACCGTTATCTTGCAACGGCCGGCATCCCTGATCCGGATCTTATAATACGCACTTCCGGAGAGAAGAGGATAAGCAATTACCTGCTATGGCAGGCGGCATATTCGGAATTCCTTTTTGTGGACACCCTGTGGCCGGATTTCGGAAAGGAAGATTTCCGTTCCGCGCTGGAAGAATATTCCCGTAGGAACCGCAGGTATGGAAAAGTTAAATAACTTGCGTATATTTGCAACTTAATTGTTCAATGAAATTTGATTTGATGAAAGCATATAGTCTTTTGTGCGCCCTTGCCTTGTGCGTCTCCGCCGTTCCGGCCATCGGGCAGGAAACCGGAAACGCGTCCGGCTCCGTGGAAGTGGATTACGACAATCCCAAGACGTATTACGTTGGCGGAGTATCCGTGGAGGGGAACCATCAGTTCTCCAGCCAGCAGATCATCTCTCTGACCGGCCTTCAGAAAGGAATGAAGGTCACGGTGCCGAGCGATGACATCTCCTCGATTGTCTCAAGGCTTTGGATGCAGAGGTATTTCGAGAACGTGGCTCTTGAGATAGACCATTTGAGCGAGAATCAGGATTCCGCCTATCTGGTCATCCGTATCCAGGAGCGTCCGAGAGTGTCAAGATGGCTGTTCACCGGTGTCAGAAAAGGTGAGCAGAAGGAACTGGACGAAAGACTGAACCTGCGCAGGGGAGGGGAATTCTCCGACTATGTCGCCAAGACATCCTCCGACATCATCAAGAGATTCTATGCGGACAAGGGTTTCCTCAACTGCAAGGTTGATGTCAAGACGCAGAAGGACACCATTGTCCGGAACGCCATAAAGGTTAGTTTCGACGTCGACCGCGGGGAGAAAGTCAAGGTACAGGACATCCACTTCAAGGGAACCGAAGGCTTCACGGATTTCAAACTCTCCAGGGCGATGAAGAAGACCAAGGCCAAGAAATGGTACAACTTCTTCAGCAGCAAGAAATTCAATCAGAAGGAATATCCTAACGACAAGAACAGCCTTATCAGCAAGCTCAACGAATCCGGTTACCGTGACGCCCGCATCGTGAAGGATTCCATATATTATGTGACTCCTGGCAGGCTCGGCATCGACCTCAAGATCGACCAGGGCAAGAAGTATTATTTCCGTAACGTCTCCTGGACTGGCAACTCGGTCTATTCAACGGACCAGCTCAATGACATCCTGAACATCCGCAAGGGTGATCCTTATGATATGGTGACGATGCAGAAGAGGCTTCTTGGCGGCGGCAAGCAGGGGGATATGGATGTCTCCAAGGTCTATCGCGACAACGGTTACCTTTTCTTCAACGTGACGCCGGTGGAGCTGAACATCGAAGGCGATTCCGTGGATGTGGAGATGAGGGTCTCTGAAGGCAAGCAGGCTACCTTGAACAACATCATCATCAACGGTAACAACCTGACCAATGAAAAGGTTGTCAGGCGCCAGCTCGCGACCCGTCCCGGCTATCTGTTCAGCCAGACGGATTTCGAGAGGTCCATCAGGGAGATAGCGTCGATGGGGCAGTTTGATCCGGAGGCCATAGCAGATCCATCAACCGGCTACACCATCCTCCCTAACGAGCTGAACAGCACTGTTGACCTTATCTATAACGTGACGGAGAAGCCTTCCAGCCAGCTGGAGCTTTCAGGAGGTTGGGGAGCTAACACGTTCGTGGCCACTGTCGGTGTGAATTTCAACAACTTCTCGACGAAGCGTATGTTCGACAAGAACGCCTGGCGGCCTGTTCCGCTTGGCGACGCCCAGAACCTTTCGCTTCGTTTCCAGACGAACGGAACCTACTACACGTCCCTTGTCTTCGGATTCTCGGAGCCTTGGCTCTTCGGAAAGAAACCGACTTCCCTTAATCTCCAGGCCTATTACACCCGTCAGACGGACTCTTATCTCGCGATAGGACTCCTGTCCAATGACAAGGTGATGCAGGTCTACGGTTTCTCGGCTGGAATCGGTACCCGCCTCAAATGGCCGGACAACTACTTCGTCTTCTACAACGGGCTTAGCTGGCAGACTTACGACCTGAAGAACTGGCTCAACGGCTACTTTATGTTCAACGACGGAAAGTCTCACAATCTCAGCTACACCTTGAGTCTGAGCAGGAATTCGACCGACCAGCAGATCTACCCGCGTACCGGCTCCAACTTCAGCGCCAGCCTCCAGCTCACACCTCCGTATTCTTTGTTGAGAAAGAAGGATCTCGGTAATCTTGACGCCAGCGGCAATCCTACGAAAGTCGCCAGCTATAAGGACATCAACTATGACAACTGGTCTTCGGCTGAGCGCTACAAATGGATCGAGTACCATAAGTGGAAGGTCAGCGGCGAGCTGTACACCAAGGTCATCGGTGATTTCGTGATTATGACCAGGGCGCAGTTCGGTTATCTCGGCTACTACAACCGCAAGTGGGGATATTCTCCGTTTGAAGGCTTCAGGGTCGGTGGAGACGGTATGTCAGGCTACGACACCTACGGAGCGGATGTCATCGCTCTCCGCGGCTATGAGAACTACTATCTTACCCCTTGGGAGGCGACACCGTACAGTTCCAGCGGCTACTATGCCGGTAACGTCTATGACAAGTTCACTATGGAGTTCCGTTACCCTGTCATCCTTCAGCCGCAGTCCACGATATTCGTGCTCGGTTTCCTTGAGGGAGGTAACTGCTGGTCTGACATCAAGAAGTTCAATCCGTTCCAGATCAAGCGTTCTGCCGGAGTGGGCGTGAGGGTGTTCCTTCCGATGATCGGCTTGCTCGGTATCGACTGGGGCTATGGTTTCGACAACCCTGACAAGAGTTCCAGAAGCCAGTTCCACTTCCTTATTGGACAACAATTCTAATATTATTCTTACATTTGCATTCGTATTTGGCGCGAAACTGATAAAATTCTATAAAAATGAAAAAGATTCTTTTGATCGCCGCAATGGCATTGTTTACTCTGACGGCTTCCGCTCAGGCGAAGTTCGCTTATGTTGATTTCAACGAACTGGTTATGCTTATGCCGGAGGCAGACGCAGCGAGGTCTCAGATGCAGGCCGCGCAGAAAGAGGCTCAGGAGACTCTCCAGAGTATGATGGAAGAGGCCCAGAGCAAGTACAATGAGTACCAGCAGAAGCAGTCCACCTGGACTCCGGCGATAAAGTCAAGCAAGGAGAAGGAACTGGGCGACATCCAGCAGAGAATTCAGGAGTTCCAGCAGTCTATCCAGGCCGAGCTTCAGCAGCAGAACCAGCAGCTTATGGATCCTATCTACAAGAAGGCACAGGAGGCTGTCGAGAAACTTGCCAAGGCTGGCTCCTATCTCTTCGTGTTCGAGTCCTCACAGTACCTTTATGTTGACAAGGCCCAGTGCAAGGATCTCACCCCAGATGCAAGGAAAGCTTTGAATATCCCTGAGGGCAGGACACTCGAGGATCTTCAGAAGGAGCTTCAGGCCCAGCAGCAACAGCAGCAGTAATCGCCTGTCCGCGATAGGGAAATTGAGTGAGGTTGGTTAAAAAGGAGTACTTTTTTAGCCAACCTCTAATTTTATCCCACAGTGTCTCCGCCAGCCTGGGCAAAGGCTGTTCCAATCGGGCTTGTCCCGTTTCTCAACCCTCCATTCCCGGCGGCGGCAGCGTATATTCAGACAGTGAATCTTTTTTCACCGATTCTGTTGGTTATTCTGCATTTTATGCTTTAATTTGTAACGTATTTTAAAGAAACAATAATACACTTAAAATAGAAATGCAACATAAGGTTATTGATGCTAAGGATGTTGTGATTAGGTTCGCCGGAGATTCCGGTGACGGTATGCAACTTACCGGAACTCTGTTCGCCAACCTGTCCGCAGTCTATGGTAACGGCCTTTCCACATTCCCGGATTATCCGGCTGAGATCAGAGCCCCGAAAGGGACTGTGGCCGGCGTGTCCGGATTCCAGGTTCACATAGGCAGTCACAAGGTCAACACTCCCGGTGATTACTGTGATATGCTTGTCGCAATGAACCCTGCCGCTCTCAAGGCGAACGCCAAGTGGCTGAAAAGAAACGCTACCGTGCTTGTTAATGAGGATGCTTTTGACGATTTCGGCCTGAGCAAGGCTGGATTCGCCGGCAATCCTTTCGAGGAACTTCACATCGAGGACAGGAACATTATCGTGGCCCCGATTACAAAATTGACCGAGGAAAGCCTGAAAGACAGCGGATTGGATATGGTGTCCATCCACAAGTGCAGGAATATGTTCACCCTCGGTATGGCCTGCTTCATCTACAGCCGTCCTTTGGACTATGTGTACAGCTATCTTGAAGGGCGTTTCGCGAAGAAGCATCCGGAGATGATCGAGCCGAACCGCAAGGTGGTCAACGACGGCTACAACTATGCGGCCAACATCCAGGCGGTCGCCGACACTTATACTGTGGCGCCAGGCGTTCAGGAGAAAGGCATCTACAGGAACATCACCGGCAACCAGGCTTTGGCCTGGGGGCTTATGGCGGCTTCGGAGAAGTCCGGTCTGCCTCTGTTCTGCGGTTCCTACCCAATCACCCCGGCTACAGCCATCCTTGAGGAATTGGCTATATATAAGAGTTTGGGAGTCAAGACTATGCAGACCGAGGACGAAATCGCCGGAATCTGCTGTGCCATAGGGGCTTCCTTTGCCGGGAATCTTGCTGTCACGACGACTTCCGGCCCTGGACTCTCCCTTAAATCCGAGGCTCTCGGCCTTGCCGTGATGACAGAACTTCCGCTTGTAGTGGTCGATGTGCAGCGCGCCGGCCCGTGTACCGGTATGCCGACCAAAACCGAGCAGGCCGACCTTAACGAGGCTTTGTACGGGCGCAACGGCGAAAGCCCTATGGTGGTGATGGCTGCGCATTCGCCGGCTCACTGCTTCGACGCCGCTTTCACAGCCGCAAGGATTGCGTTGGAGCATATGACACCTGTCCTTCTTCTTTCCGAGGGCTTCCTTGGGAACGGCTCTGAACCGTGGAGAATCCCTTCTATGAGTGATTATCCTGTCATAAGACCCAATCTTGCGGTTTCCGACGGGGGTAAGTTCCATCCTTTCGAGAGGGATCCCGAGACTCTTGCCAGAAAATGGGCGCCTGCAGGCACTCCTGGACTTGAGCATCGTGTGGGAGGCCTCGAAAAGACGCACGAGGGTGTGCTTTCGACAGATGCGGCGAATCACGAGCTGATGGTCCGCGAGCGTGCCGAGAAGGTGGCCAGAGTCGCCGCCGACATCCCGGAGCTTGTGGTGGACGGCCCTGAAAGCGGGGATGTGCTTCTTGTCGGCTGGGGAGGGACCTACGGGCATATTCTTTCCGCGGCAGAGGAACTTCGCGCCGAGGGCAGGACTGTCAGCCGGGTTCATTTCGACTTCATTGAGCCTCTGCCGAAGAACACGGAAAAGGTCTTCTCCGGCTTCCGCAGGATAATTGTCTGCGAGCTGAACAGCGGACAGTTCGCCGGCTATCTCAAGACCATATTCCCTCAGTTCAACTATGTTGGCTGCAATAAGGTTCAGGGACAGACATTCCTTGTCAAGGAAATAGTTGATGCGGCTTCGACCGATTTATAGGAGGATATAATAATGCCAAAATATACATTGAAGGATTTCAAGAGCGATCAGGAGATCAGATGGTGTCCCGGATGCGGTGACTACTCCGTGCTGGCCGCTCTTCAAAGAACCTTGCCTATTGTCTGCGAGGAAAAGGGAATAGACAAGGATAAGATTGTCGTGGTCTCCGGCATCGGATGTTCGTCGAGACTACCATACTATGTGGACACTTACGGTTTCCACAGCATTCACGGACGCGCCACGGCGATAGCCACCGGTATGAAGGTCGCTAATCCCGGGTTGTGCGTCTGGCAGGTGAGCGGTGACGGTGACGCTCTCGCCATCGGCGGCAATCACTTCATCCACGCTATCAGAAGGAACATCGACATCAATCTGATGCTTTTCAACAACAGGATCTACGGAATGACCAAAGGGCAGTATTCACCGACTTCCAGACTCGGGGCTGTCACTAAGACTTCTCCTTATGGAACCGTTGAGCATCCGTTCAATCCCGGAAGTCTTGTGTTGGGGGCAAAGGGAACGTTCTTTGCCCGTGGTATGGACACGGAGCTTGCCCTTAACCAAGAGATTATGCTTGCCGCCTCAAGACACCGCGGTACTTCGGTTATGGAGTTCCTGACGAACTGCGTCATCTTCAACAACGGCTCCCACGCCGATATTTCCGACAAAGAGTTCAAGGCCGACAGGACACTTGTCCTCCGTGACGGGGAGAAGATGATATTCGGAAAGGACAGGAACAAGGGAATAGCCCTCGACGGATGGAAGCTGAAAGTGGTCACGATTGGCGAGAACGGTGTGACTGAGGATGATGTCCTCACGCACGACAGCCATTCCGACAATCTCGGACTTCAGATGATGATAGCCGATATGAAGTGGCCGGAGTTTCCGGTGGCTTTGGGTGTCATCAGGGAAGTCACGGACATCACCTACGAGGAGGAGGTCGAAAGGCAGGTCGAGAATGTCAAGGCCAAGGCCAAGGTCCGCTGCGTCGATGACTTGCTTCAGGGAGGCTCCACGTGGAAGGTTGAATAGAACACACATTTTTACTTAATTAATAACACTATTACACATTACATTATGAAAACAACAGAGATAATGGCCCGTCTGCAGGCCAAGTACCCGACCGAGAAGGAATATCTTCAGGCCGTTCAGGAAGTTCTTGAGTCTATCGAGGATGTTTATAACCAGCATCCTGAGTTTGAGAAGGCCAAGATTGTTGAAAGGCTGGTCGAGCCGGACAGAATATTCACTTTCCGTGTGACCTGGATTGACGACAACGGAGAGGTTCAGACAAACCTCGGCTACCGCGTGCAGTTCAACAGCGCGATCGGCCCGTATAAGGGAGGACTCCGCTTCCACAAGGCTGTGACCCCTTCTATGCTCAAGTTCCTTGGTTTCGAGCAGACATTCAAGAACGCTCTCACGACCCTTCCTATGGGCGGTGCCAAGGGTGGATCTGACTTTGACCCTGTCGGCAAGTCAAACGCCGAGATAATGCGTTTCTGCCAGGCATTTATGCTTGAGCTGTGGCGCTGCATCGGCCCTGACCAGGATATCCCTGCCGGTGACGTAGGTGTCGGCGGACGCGAGATCGGCTTCCTGAACGGTATGTACCAGAAACTTGCCCGCCAGTACCACACCGGAGTACTGACCGGAAAGGGAGCTACCTGGGGAGGTTCGATCCTCCGTCCTGAAGCTACCGGTTTCGGTGCCCTCTACTTCACCCAGCACCTTCTCCACAAGGCCGGAAAGGACATAGCCGGACAGAAGGTCTGCATATCTGGTTTCGGAAACGTGGCTTGGGGAGCCACTAAGAAGGCCACCCAGCTCGGTGCTAAGGTTGTCGCCATTTCCGGACCTGACGGAGTATGCCATATTCCTGACGGAATGACCCCTGAAATGAATGATTATATGCTTGAGATGCGCGCTTCCAACAGGAATATGGTCGAGGATCTGGCCACAAAGTTCCCGGAGAAGGCCAAGTTCATCGCCGGAAAGAAGGCTTGGAGCATCCCTTGCGACATCGCTCTTCCTTGCGCGTTCCAGAATGAGCTTAGCGAGGATGACGCCAAGGAACTCAAGGCCAACGGGTGCTGGTGCTGCTGCGAGGTCTCCAATATGGGCTGCCAGCCTGGAGCGATCCATTTCTTCCAGAACAACGGAATCCTCTTTGCCCCTGGCAAGGCCGTGAACGCCGGCGGAGTCGCCACATCCGGTCTTGAGATGACGCAGAACGCAGCCCACCTCAGCTGGTCGGCTCAGGAGGTTGATGACAAGCTTCACTGGATTATGGAGAGCATCCACGAGCAGTGCGTCAAGTACGGTACACGTCCTGACGGCAGTGTGGACTATGTCAAGGGGGCCAACATCGCCGGCTTTATGAAAGTCGCGCAGGCTATGCTCGAGCAAGGAATTATCTAATGGTAAGAAATCTTACGTTTATTGGCGCGTCAACGTTTGGTTGATGCGCTTTTTTTCATTTATATTCATTAAATTTGCAAGACGCAAATGAATGAACATTTTTAAAATAACACTTTCTTGAAATGAAAAGAACCGCTCTGGCATTATTGCTGATCGCTCTTGCGGCTTCCTGTGACACGGAGCCGAGGACCGCTGTCCAGAAGAAGGTCGATGCGTATGCGCTCGTGAGAATCGAGTCTCCCGACCTTTCCGGTATCACAGACAACGGTAAAGAAGTCCTTAATCTCTACAAATTCGCCGCCGATCAGGTTGACAGCATCTACTGGATGCAGTGTTTCGGTGACAAGAAACTCATCGAGAACCTGAAAGACAATGATCTGAAGGACTACGCCCGCATCAACTACGGCCCTTGGGACCGTCTTGACGGCAAGCCTTTCATAGAGGGCTTCGGTGAGAACCCTCTCGGCTCCAACTTCTATCCTGCGGATATGACCTCGGCTGAGTTCGACTCGCTTGCGGATCCGGTGAAGACAAATCCATATTCGCTTATCAGGCGCGGGGCTGACGGCAGGCTGACTTCCGTGTGGTATCACGATGCCTTCGAGTACAACATCAACAAGATCTGCAACTATCTTCAGGCCGCGGCCGACATCACAATCAAGCCGAGCGTACGCAACTATCTTCTTAAGAAAATCGATGCGCTGAAGACTGACTATTACTATGACAGCGACCTTGCCTGGCTTGAGATGACTGACAGCAAGATGGATCTTATCATCGGGCCGAACGAGGTGAATGATGACCGTCTGTACGGATTGAAGAAATCCTATGAGGCCTATGTCCTTCTTAAGGATCTCAAGCGCACGGAGGTTCTGGACCAGTTCAAGTCGATGCTTCCGGAACTCCAGAAGCAGATACCTTGTGAGGAGCAGTACAAGACTTTTGTCCCTGGAAACGAGTCTGACATCTACGCCTATGATGCGATTTATTGCTCCGGCCACGCCAATGCGGGAATCAAGCTGATCGCCCTGAACCTCCCTTATAATGTGGATGTCCAGGCGAAGATGGGGACACGTACCGCACTTCTGCGCAACATTATGCTTGAGAAATTCAACAGGGTTCTGAATCCTGTCGGCATCGTTGTCCTCAGCCCTGATCAGCACGAGCACCTCGACGAGGAGGCCTTCTACTGGAACATCGCTTTCCGCGAGATCTCCCACGGTCTCGGAGTCAAGGAAACCATCAACGGAAAGGGAACTGTCTCCGAGGCTCTCGGCAACAAGGCCCTTACCTGGGAGGATGCCAAGGCCAATGCCCTCGGACTCTACTTTGTCTGCAAAATGCTTGACGAGCACAAGATTCCGGCCCTTATCACCAAGGAGGACGCCATCACCACATTCGTGGCGAACCTTATCCGCTCCGAGCGTTTCGGCGAGGCTTCGCAGCTTGGCAGGGCTTATGTGATGCTCTTCAATTACCTCAATCAGAACGGTGGCTTCAGCCGCGGCGACAGCGGTAAGTATTCCATCGACTATGACAAGACACTTTCTTTGGTGGAGGAGTTCGCCGGAATCGTACTCAAGACACAGGCTACAGGTGACTATGAGTTCGCAGAACAGTTTGAAAACCAGTACTGTACCCTGTCGGAGGATTTCCAGGCGGACCTTGTGAACCTTCGTCTTGAGAACATTCCGATTGACCTCAGGTTCGAGTTTCAGAAATAATAAAACTAATAATCTATACTACTGCAATGGCTGAAAAGAAATTCAATGCGAAGTACTGTGTGCTTCTGCCGATTGTTCTTCTGGTCACACTTTTCTTATGGTGTGTCCCTACATCTTTCTTTGGCATCGACGCTCTTACTGTTGTACAGCAGCGTGTGATCGCTCTCTTCGTGTTCGCCGCCCTTATGTGGATGTTCGAGATCATTCCAAACTGGGCGACTTCGGTTATGATCATCGTCGTGGCCTTGCTCACTGTCTCCGACAAGGGACTCGGCTTCTTCTGCAATCCTGAGTTCGGCCAGCTGGTAAGCTATAAGAAGATAATGTCATCTTTCGCCGATCCGGTCGTGATGCTCTTCCTCGGAGGATTCGTGCTTGCGATTATGGCCGAGAGGTTCGGGCTTGATGTCACGCTGGCCAAGTCTCTGCTCAGCATTTTCGGAACAAAACCGAAGATGGTACTTCTTGGATTCCTCGTCATTATCTCTGTCTTCTCGATGTTTATGAGCAACACCGCGACCGCTGCGATGATGCTTGCTTTTCTCGCCCCGGTGCTCTCGAAGCTCCCGAGCGATGACAAGGGAAAGATAGGTCTTGCGTTGTCCATCCCTATCGCCGCCAACCTTGGTGGCATCGGAACCCCTATCGGAACGCCGCCAAACGCCACGGCAAAAGGTTACCTTGAGCAGGCGGGCATCGATGTGTCATTCGGTGACTGGTGCGTCCATATGATTCCTTACGTTGTCATTATGGTTCTTCTTGCCTGGGTGCTTCTTCTCTTCTTCTTCCCGTTCAAGACGAAAAAACTCGTGCTTGAGATTCCTGAGAACACAAAGAAAAAGGATTGGAGAAGCAAGCTCGTCTGGGTTACATTCATCGTCACCATTCTTCTCTGGGCTACTGAGCAGCTGCATCACATCAGCTCCAATGTAGTGGCTCTGATACCGTTGGCAGTCTTCACCGCCACCGGCCTCTTCGGCAAGGAGGAAATCAAGGAAGTCAACTGGTCCGTCCTTTGGCTCGTGGCCGGAGGCTTCGCTCTTGGCTACCTTCTGCAGGACACCGGACTTGCCAAAGTCCTGATCACGGCGATTCCGTTCGGGTCGATGTCGGTCATCCTTGTGATGCTCGTGGCCGGTCTGGTCTGCTACTTCCTGTCGAACTTCATCAGCAACTCAGCGACAGCGGCCCTGTTGATTCCTATCCTTATCGTTGTGGCTGAGGGTATGGCTGATCCGGCTGCCGCCAACAATGCCGCTTTTGTCGCGATGGGCGGCACTCAGGCGATGATTATATTCATAGCAGTGTGCGCTTCCATAGCGATGCTTTTCCCGATTTCGACACCTCCGAACGCTATCGCCGCCTCTACGGGACTTGTCGGGACGAAGGATATGGCGAAGGTCGGCATCATCATCGGTGTGGTCGGATTCGTCTTCGGATTCTTCTGGCTCACCAAGATATTCCCTTTCGCACAATAATTGTTTAACATTGGTCGGGAAGCCGTTTTGATATCCAAGGCGGCTTCTCGTTTTTGATTTATCGGTTGTTATTAAAATGAACAAATTCACTTTTTCACTTGCCGCCTTGGCGGTCTGCGCCTCTTTGGGCGCACAGGAGACGAAGCCAAAAGCCAGCCTTTACGGATTCATCAGAAACTTCTATGCTTTTGACACCCGCGAGTGTGTCGCCGGGACAGCGGACTTCTTTTCCTATCTTCCAAAAGATGAGAAAATGTCCGGCCGCGTCGATCTTAACGAGCAGAATTCCCTTCGTTTCGCCGCCCTTACTTCCAGAGTCGGATTAAACGTCACAGGGTATGAATATAACGGATTGAAGTTGAGCGCGAAGATTGAGGCGGACTTCTACAGCGGCCTTTCCGGAGTCACGGGCACAGCGACGATGAGAATGCGTCAGGCCTATGTCACGGTCGGGAAGAATGACTGGCTTGTCACTGCCGGTCAGGCTTGGCATCCGATGGCTGCCGATATGCCGGATGTGTTCTCGCTCAACAGCGGAGCTCCTTTCGGGCCTTTCAGCCGTACTCCGCAAGTGAAATTCGACTACAGCTTCAACGCCGCCCTTTCCCTTACCGGCGCCGCCATTTGGCAGATGCAGTACACTTCCGCAGGCCCGGACGGCTCCTCGGCCAACTACATCAAATACGGATGTACTCCGGAGATTTACCTCGGACTGAACTACAAGAACGACAATTTCCTCTTCAGGGCCGGAGTCGATGTCCTTTCTATCAAGCCAAGGCACGACAACGGTTCGGTCAAGGTTGATGACCGGATCACGACTGTCTCTCCTTACTTCTACGGACAGTTCAAGAAAGGGCTCTTCTCCGCCAAGTTCAAAACCATATACGCCGAGGCGGGAGAGCATTTCAATCTCAACGGAGGCTATGGAATCTCCGGAATCAAGGATGCAAGTTATGAATATACCCCGACGCGGAATTCCTCAACGTGGGTCAGCCTTATGTACGGCAAGAAGACACAGTGGATTCTCTTCGGAGGCTATGTGAGGAATTATGGAACCAAGGAAGCCCTTTATTCCGGTGACGGTTTCGGTGTGAAGGATGGTAACGGCCGCGCTTATCCCAAGGCTTCCAATCTCTACTTCAGCAAAAACAGTTTCTCGAATATGAACCGTATGTGGAGGCTCACTCCTACCGTGATCCGCAACATAGGAAAGTTCGCCCTTGGTCTCGAATATGAAATCACGAGCGTTCAGTACGGTGATTACAAGACTGTTGGCGGAGTGAAGTGCATCGGACGCAACGGCCTTGCCGAAGATAACCTCCATTGGGTGACCAACAACCGCCTCCAGGCACTGGTCAAGTTTACTTTCTGATAGTCTGACAAGTCAAGGCGATGTCGGCCTTGCGCAAATAATGATGCTATGAAAAAGATGATGATAATGTTGGTGTCCGCTCTGGCCCTGTCACTTCCGGCTCAGCCCTCCAATGCCCAAAGCCATCTGATCAAACTCATAAACCATCTTGAACCGTACGGTTTTTTTCGCACAAGCGCGATTTTTGACGCACGCGATTCCAAGACCGACGTCGAGGACTTGTTCTATTACATTCCAAACGACAAGAAGATTAATCTGGACGGTAACGATGTGTGGTTCAACCCTTCCGTGAAAATGTCGGCTGTCACGACCAGGCTGGGTCTGAATCTTGCCGGATTCCAGTACGGGGCGTTCAGCGTCACGGGAAGGCTGGAGACGGATTTCTCTCTTCTTATAGGAGGCACATCGTCCCTGCGTCTTAGGGAGGCCTATCTCAAACTTGGCTGGGACAATCTCGGACGTGGGGTGAATTCATTGTCAATCAAGGCGGGGCAGGCCTGGCATCCGATGTCCGAGGATATGCCGTACTGTGTCGGCTATGAGGCCGGTTCCCCTTTCCATCCATATTCCAGAAATCCTCAGCTGATGTTTCAGGCCAATCTGCTGAAAAGATTGTCGTTCACCGCCGGTTTGCTTTATCCTATGGATTTTATGCCGACAGGGCCGAACGGGCCTTCCGCTGATTATGTCCAGTACGGTCTTATTCCTGAACTGTACGCCGGTCTGGCGTTCTCGTCAAAGCATTTCACCGCAAAGGTGGGCGCTGACTTTATCAGTCTTGTTCCTCGCTGGCGCACGACTGATTACGGCAGTTACTACTATGACAAGGGTACAAAAGTCAATGACCGTATCTCGATGATCAGCCCGATGGCCTATGCGGAGTTCTCCAAGGGGAATTTCAAAATCAATGCGAAGGCTGTGTATGCCTCCGGAGGAGACCATCTCAGGCTTATGGGCGGCTATGCTTTGTGTGACAAATCCGACATATTCAATTACCGGTATACTCCGCTTCGGTCGGTTACCGGCTTTGTCTCCGCCAGCTACGGCCGTCAATGGCAGGGGCTTTTGTTTGCAGGCGCTATGAAGGCGCTTGGAGCGGCGCAGGATCTCATCACTGATTCCAAGACCGGATTCGCAAACACTGATTACATCTATTATTTTGAAGGTGGTTTCAAGAACATTGACCAGATGTTCCGTGTAGCGCCTGCCGTGGCATATAACCTTGACCGTTTCAGCGTCGCTCTGGAATACAACTTTACAGGTGTGGTTTATGGCAATCTCAATGAGCTGAATGTCAGGGGACTTGCCAACCGTGACCAACGTCTTATCGTCAACCATCGCCTGCTCGGGGTATTGAAGTACTCTTTCTGACGGCAGCGCATAGCGAGCCGCCGGAATGGCGTATGATGCTCTTTTCAGGCTCAGGCGATCTTCGGATAATCAAGGAGGCTGGTCAAGATGCCGTTTTGTCCGGCCTCGGCATTCCGAGCGGAAAACCTTTGGGCTTGATTCCGTAAGAAGCGGATATGATGATAATTGCAGACATCCCAACCTTTTATTCGGCTTTTACATAGATTTATTGTAAGTTTGCAGACTAAACGCTTTTTATGTGATGTTCAGGAAACTTTCGGACAGAATCAAGGAGTTCAGGCTGACGATGAGGATGAAGCTGACGCTGAGTCTCAGTGCGATAGCTGTGACTTTGCTCGTGTCCAGTGTGATTTCTATACTGGAGTACTACAAGATGAGCAGTTATGTGTCTGACCTTATCGCCGACAACATCCGGAGTGTTAACGTGGCGCAGAAGCTGTCTGAAGTGACAGGCAAGTATAATCTGGATTTGCTGACCGTTATCGGAGACGACTCCGTCAACACTCTTCCGGACTTCCATCAAAAGGAGTTTATGGCGCATTGCGACTCGTTGCGTAACTCCTTGACCTCTGACAAGATGGTGCCTCTGACCAATTCCGTGGTCTATGCCTACTCCGCCTATATGCTTACCTCTTTGGAACTCAACGATGTGATTCTTTCGGATTTCATCGACACGAGGGCGTGGTATTTCGACAGGCTGCAGCCGAAGTTCAGAAGGCTGAATGCGTACATAGATGTGCTTAACAACGCCATCTATGATGATTTGAAAAAGAATTCACTGACATTCCAGAGAGGGTTCTACAGAAGCATTATTCCGGGAGCCGTGGCTGTCGGGGTCGGCCTTTTGCTTGTGCTGATGCTGCTGTTCTTCCTGCTGGTCTATTATGTGAATCCTATCTACAGGATGTTGGCGGGACTGAACAATTACAGATCCTACAATAAGAAGTATTCCTACTCTTTTGAGGGCGACGACCAGCTGTCGGAGCTTAATGACGGAATCACCGAGCTGGCAGGGGAGAACCAGATGCTGCGAAAGAGAGTGGCGAATCTCCGCTCCAAGGTGTCTTCCGAAGGCGCTGCGTCAGAAGCGGCCCAAACGTCTTCCGGAGCACCGGGCGACACGACAGGCGGGACCGGTCCAAGTAACAGATAGACAGCCTGAAAGATGAACGTCAAGGTGATATCCAGAAATGTAGGCTACGCTCTGCTCGTCAGCGCGCTGTTTATGTTTCTGTCCATTCTGGTCTCCGTGGCCAACGGAAATGACAGCGCCCTTGCGGCTCTGATGATCAGTTTCACCATCACATTCACCGTCGGAATATTCCCGTTCATATTCGTCAGAAAGTCGGCGGCCATCACCTTGAAGGACGGGTATATGATCATCGCCCTTTCCTGGCTTCTGTCTTTCGTCTTCGGGATGCTGCCTTATGCGCTGTGGGGAGGCCCTTTCACTATTATAAACGCTTGGTTCGAAAGTGTTTCCGGCTTCACTACCACCGGGTCTACAATCCTTGACAATGTGGAGGCGTTGCCTGACAGCCTTTTGTTCTGGCGTTCCTCGACTCACTTTATCGGTGGTTTGGGAGTAGTGGTCTTCCTGCTTCTGATCATTCCAAGCTCTTCACAGATGCGGCTCAGACTGACGAGCCTTGAGCTGTCATCCTTGTCCAAGAGGGAGTACAGGTCCGGAGCCAACAAGACGGTGTACATATTCACTTACGTCTATTTCGGAATGACGGCGGCCTCGTTCATCCTTTATGTCATTGCCGGGATGAGTCCTTTCGATGCCATAAACCATGCGATGAGTGTCGCGGCCACAGGAGGTTTCAGCACCCGTAACCTCTCCATCGGGGCCTATGATTCGGTTCCGATCAATCTGATCACTATGCTTTTTATGCTCTTGTCCTCAATTCACTTCGGTATGGTGTTCGTGGCTTTGGTGACAAGATCGCTCAAACCGTTCAAGAACGAGATATTCAAGTTTTATGTCTGGTCGCTGGTTGTGACGGGCGTTGTTGTCTCGCTGTCGCTGAAGATGCAGGGCATCGAAGAGTCCTGGGGGGATGCGTTGATGTCAGGTTCGTTCCACATCCTTAGCTTTGCTTCCACGACCGGGTTCAGCATCGCGGACAACAGCGTGTGGCCGGTTCTTCCGTCGGCGATGCTTGTGTTCGTGGGTATCTGGTGCGGAATGGCCGGATCCACTTCCGGAGGTGTGAAATCGGACAGAGCCTTGCTGTTGTGCAAGGAGATAAAGTATCAGCTCCGAATGGTTCTGCACCCTGCCTCTGTCAATGAGATACGGGTTAACGGAAGGGTCGTGCGTCAGGAGGATGTCGCTCCGCATATTCTGTATGTCGCTCTTTATTTCCTGGTGGTAATCATATCGGTGGCATTATGCCTTGTGCTTGCTCCGGATAACGGGAATGCGCTTACGGCTATCCTTACCTCGTTGAGCAATGTCGGCATTTCTGTCGGTGAGCTTGGCTCGGTCTATAGTTTCAATGCGGAGCCGGCCTCGGCGAAATTCATCTACACTTTGGATATGTTCCTCGGCCGTGTCGAGATTTATCCTATTCTTGCTGTGGTTATGATGATATTCAGCCGCAGAAGCAAATAACCTGGGGGAGAGAAATGGACAGGGGTGATTTCTTCTACAAGCGTTTCAAGGAGTGTTTCCCTTATGAGGGGACAGCGGACCAGGACAATCTGTTCCGCGAGATAGCTGACTTCGTCACCTGTGACGACGCTGACATCCTTGTGGTCAACGGTTATGCCGGGACGGGAAAGACATCGGCCATCGCCGCGGTGATCCGTTCGTTTGACGCGCTTCGCCCTAAGGTGAGTTCCGAACATCGTGGTGACAGAACCCGTGAACGCGGAGGGCAGGAGGTCGCCGGGTCTGCCGAAGCGCAGCGCCAGTCCGGTCAGGCCGAGGACGAATACGAGGAAATATGCTTTCTTCTGGCTCCGACCGGCCGGGCGGCCAAAGTCCTTTCCCTTTATGCGGGAAAGCCGGCCCGAACGATCCATAAATGCATATATCGACAGAAATCCGTCGGAGAAGACGGCTTCGGCCAGTTCTCGTTGGCTCCTAACAAGTTGTCCCATAAATTGTTCATAGTGGACGAGGTCTCCTTGATCGGCATTGAGGATGCCCAAAGGCAGGGTACGACCCAATTCGGAACCGGCGACCTTCTGAAAGATCTGATTGAATATGTCCGCGCCGGAAACGACTGCCGCCTGATAATGATAGGCGATGACGCGCAGCTGCCGCCTGTCGGTATGGAGGCCTCTCCGGCTCTGTCCAAGGATTGTATGGATTGTTTCGGAGGAGTCCGTTATTGCCGTCTTGGAGATGTCGTGCGCCAGCGCAAGGAGTCCGGAATCCTGCACAATGCCACGAGGCTCAGGGAACTGATCGCTACGGATCTTTACGGGGACGGATTGTTCTCTCCCGAAGAGCTGGGACTACAGGTTGAAGGCTTTGACGACATTATACGTATCACCGGCGGTGAACTGCTCGACACGTTGAACACGGCTTATTTTTCTGAATATTCAAAAGATGACACCGTGGTGCTTTGCCGTTCCAACAAGCGCGCCAACCGCTACAATTCCGGCATACGGGCTCAGGTCTTCTATGACGAGGATCGCCTCGTGCGAGGTGAGAAACTGATGATTGTCAAGAATTGTTACCAGTTTCTGGACGGAATCAAAGGGATGGACTATATTGCCAATGGCGATATCGCCAAACTTTTGTCAATCAGGAATTTCGAGGAACGCTACGGCCTGCATTTCGCTGATGCCCGCCTTTCATTTCCGGACTATGATGACACGGAGGTGGTCGCCAAGGTCTGCCTGGACACCCTTGAGTCCGAGTCGGCTTCCTTGAGCTACGAGCAGCAGAACCGGCTCTACAATGGTGTGAACGAGGACTATTCTTTCATCACCACAAAGAAAAAGCGCTACGAGGCTGTCCGTGAGGACCCTTACTTCAATGCCCTCCAGCTCAAGTACGCCAATGCGATAACCTGTCACAAAAGCCAGGGCGGCCAGTGGAGCTGCGTCTTCATAGACAATCCATTCTGGCAGGAAGCCCTCACCGTCGATGACCTGAAATGGCTCTACACCGCCATCACCCGCGCCACCGACAAAGTCTATCTCGTCAACTTCAAGGATGAGTTCTTCGGTGATTCTTAGGGTTTGTCTTGTATAAATGATTTATCCGCAGTTAGTTGTGTGGCAGAAGTATTGCGTCTGTACTTTGTTTATGCGCTGGCTGTGAAAGTCTCAATGATGACGCTCTCCGTCAGATTGACAGAGCACATTATGAATAGTTCTATGGCGTATTATAATAACTTTCATATATTTGCGAAAATGATTTCTTGATGAAGACATATTGCAAAGCCGCATTGACCATAGAACAGCAAATTGACCTTCTTGAGCAAAGAGGGTTGACCATTGCCGATAAGGAAAGGGCTGCAAGGCATCTCAGCAATGTCAGTTACTTCAGGATAAGTGCCTATATGCTCCCCTATAGGATTCTTGATGCTAACGGGAATCACCTTGACCAGTTCATCTCGGGTTCGACTTGGGACGACATCTACAACCTTTACAAATTCGACCGTAAGCTCAGACTGCTTGTTTTTGATGCCATTGAAAGAATTGAAATTGCGTTGCGCACTCAGGTAATATATCAGCTGAGCCACAAATATGGTTCGCATTGGCAGGATGACGCCAGCATTTTCAAGGCTCCGCAGTTCAACAAAAGGACAGGAAAGACTTACAATGTCTTTCAGGACATACAGAAACATATCAATGAGCAGTTGACTGCAAACAAGAAAGCGACGTTCATTGAGCACTACCTGAATACGTATGACAATCCCCCTACCCCACCTGGTTGGAAGAGTGTCGAGCTGTTGTACTTCAGCGAATTGTCCAAGATATGCCAGCATCTTAAAATCAGAGGCGACCGAACGGATATTGCAAAGGCTTTCGGCATCAAGGATGACGCTGTCTTCTGTTCTTGGCTTCATACTCTGAACTATGTTAGAAACATCTGTGCGCACCATGCGAGACTTTGGAACATACTGATGGACATTACACCAAGCAAGTACGTCAATAAGGATCCTTCCAAAATCTGGCTGACAGCTACTGAGGTTCAGAGTGCCCAGAGTTCAAGATTGTACTATACGCTCTGCATTATCCTATATCTGCTTCAGACTGTCAATTCCAAAACGAATTTCAGAAAGCATTTCAAGGATTTGCTTGCAAAGTACCCGAATGTCAGTGTCGCCCATATGGGATTTCCTACTGATTGGGAGAATCATCCCCTCTGGGCAGACCCGAAATAATTTTGCAGATTCAAAAAAGAATCATACCTTTGCAAGAGCAAACGAGAAAGTTCTACAACTAGAAATAATAAGCCCCCCAGGCGCGTCGCAAGGCAGCATACTTGAGAGGCGTTTTTTATCTTAAGGCATATTGCCATTTTTTTGAGGCACAGTGTCTCATATTTGGATACTAGTATCCCAGAGATGCATCATAAACAGATGAAGAAATCCGTCCATGGCGCTGAAGATTCTTTATTTCGTGGACAATCAGTGGACAATTATGAAAGATAAAATTTCACAAGTAAATAATCCAGAATAAGTTATAAGATTCATCCAAACCCTGCAACGGAAGATAATGGATGTCAGAATATTTGGTATGTTGTTTTTGCGGTTTCTTATTCTGAAAATCTATGATGTTAAGTAATTAAGCTGTATGATATAATGTTGCATATCAATCAGTTGTCATAACAATCTACTAATCCGTCAATGAGTTCGTGGCTCATTTGAAGAAATTGAAACATACATATTTTTGAACAAATGTGATTTGATAGGGTAACGCTGATTTGAGAGGGATTCAGATTGGCCTTGCCATTTGTTATTGCTTCTTTCCAATCTGGATTGTCTGTGTATAAGCAAAAAGAGGTCAAATTGTCTGCATTGGGGCTTAGCGTGTAAGTGTTAACGAACGGCTGTGACTTCTTCTTCAAATGCTTGCAGACGTTAGATATATCAATGTCCTTGATAAACTCGAACGGCTTTTCCCATTTGATATAATAGAATCCGAATACTTCCCATTTTACGATTTCGGCTAAATCATCTTTAATAGAATTTAGTGACCGTGTTTCTTCACTGCGCTCATTCCATCGTTTGACTATTCCTTTGATACGAGTCTCTTTTCCTTCATCGTGCACTTCCTTAAGTTTGTCAATGTCGATTAGATTGTCGACCGAAGAACAATGGGTAGTAAGACGAAACTCTTTTATGGCTTTTTGAGACAGTTCCAGATCTTGTTTTATATCATTTACTTTTGTCTTAAGCTGCGAATAGCGAATCCTCTCCTCATTAAGCAGATTGATTGAGTCAATCCTTTTTATCAGAGCTTTCCAGATATGATCCTCCTTGGCGTTGGCGTCTTTAAGATATTGCTTGAATTGGCGGGACTGAATGAATCCAATTAGCGCATAATATGACTTGACACTATCATTGAACAATTGACTGTCAACGGATTCATCCCCCTCCTTTTCGAGGAGATATTGTTCATATATGGCTTTTCTGCTAATAAAGTCCGGATATTCTTTTTTGACCTTGTCGGTTTCAGCTGTAATTGTGATGTTTGCGACTCTTGGGTCAGTGTCATCCTCTTGAACCACTCTTGGCGCAATATCCTTTTTCTTGGGATGGAATATACGTGCAAAGAAATTGCAGCCTTTCCTTTTGCTCAATTCTTCCGAGTCCACTTCGTGCTTGACTTCCATCTCTGGTGTTTCCGAGCCTTCGCCGCCGTCTTTTGCTATTTCAAGTCTTTCCTTCCGAGCCTTTTCAGTAGCTAACCTGTCTTTTTCGGCGGCTTTGTTTAGAGCTTCTTCTTTACATTTTGTGATGTCATCCTTGAGAGAAATAAGAATGTCATCAATTGTCTTGTCTACTGATGTGGTTGCATCGTTGATGTCTGAATTAAAAGGGACCGGTTCGTATTTTGGGGCAAGCCGATGCACACGGTCGTTAAGCCCGAACGGCTCTCGCTCGTAATCCAGTGAGGTGCAGTCATTCTTATTGTACAGTATGTGTGATAATAGGTCGTTTTGTCCCGCAAGCGAATAGTATCTGAAAATGTCATCTTGATAGTACATGCACTCAGAATACCCGACGGCGAACATTCCGGTGTTTCCTGTAATTGCCGTTGTCGTATTGTAAGAGTCATTCTTGTTTGATAGTAGCATCATAAGGTCACACAACATTCTCGGAAGCATTATGTCGTGTCCTTCTTTGTCGAGGCAGATTGCCGCACCGTTACGGTTTTGATTGTCGATGAATAGAATCCTGGTTACAAAGTCATCATTCTCTTTTAGGTCGAGTGCTTGAATATCCCTTAGAATCATTCCTGAAACCTGTCTTGTAACATCTGCCGGTCTATCTATCTGATAAGAAAACAGCACTCTAGTAAGCTGAAAGTTTGTTACGCAGTGACTTTCATATACGGCTCTGATTTCTTCAGTGATCCAAGTGGATTGAGCGAAATCCTCGTCAGTCGTCGGATTGTCCAAAAGGAATATGTTTATTTGTCCTCCGTCGTTTTCACAGACATTCAGAAATTGGGCTATCTGATTCTTGAACAGATTTCTTGGAATGTCCGATTCCCCTGTGTTCTTTATTGTCTTGTCATTATTCGCTCCGCCGACGTGTTTTGAAAATGTTGTGTATTCATACAAATACTTGTCGTTATCCTCTTTCTTGATTTTACCTATTGAAATGCAAGTCTTTGCTATGGGATTATGTGGACGGCTGTTAATTATGCCGTCCACAATCCAATTTAAACTATCTTTGACACTTATTACAATAAATGCGGACATAGCGCTAGTTTGTCATTATTTCGATTTCTTTGTTTATAAGGTCAAGCACAGACTCATACTTCGGGTTCTCAAGATTGGCGCGTTCAAGAGGGCTGAGCATTGAATATTCATCCAGATAGTTTTCTTTGTCTTTAATCTCTTGAATCTTCTGATTAATCCCTTCGTTACCGTGTCGTGAGATTTCTGAATTCAGGAGATTCTCGATTTCGTGATAGAGTCCTTCTGTCTTGAAAATGTCATAAGCGACATCTCTCTGCTTGTTAAGGTTGAACCTGTACTTGTGAATGGCATCCCCGCGACTCTTTGATCTAATCCAATAGTGATTGCTCTCGGGGTCGTAGTGAATGTAACCGAAGACAAAACCCCATACCCAGAGTTGAAGAACATTGTCCTGTTCAACTGTAGGCATCACGTTAAAGTTTTCGGAGACGATGCGGTTGTTTAGCTTTTCATCAAGATAAGCTGTCATTGGGTAATTGCAGGATAGTTTGCCTTCGTAGTCATTCTTGTATGATAAGAAATTGTTGACTGCGTAGATAGGTAAGATGCCTTCTACTATAAGAACATACACTCTGTCGTTTTGATATGTTGAGGCGAATGAAGTTTGGTTGCCGTTAGTGTTAAATACTGAGTTGAACTCAGGATTAATTGCAAGAACACTATCGTCTCTGTTGGCTACGCCTACAATAACGAACTTGTCCAGATTAAGTTGAGTCTGGTTGTAGCCTAGAGTGTTGTATGACCATAGCGGAGAGGCAAGAGTCTTAAGCTGTTCAAGATAGTCTATTACCTTATCTGGTGACATCTTTTGAAGTACATCGTCGATAGAAATCTTTTCGGCTTTAGTCACATCAGATGTTCCCTCGACGAATTCACGTATCTGTGCGTCAAGTTGCTCTTGTGAAAGATTAAGCCACTTTAATAGCCCGCCCTTGTCCTCGAATCTGTTATGAAAATCGGCTTTGACGGAGTTGTCAAGCTTATAGTTTGAGACTCTGTAAACGTCAGATTGATGAAGGAAGATCTGGAACTTGGATGAGGATGATGCGAGTTGTTGCTCTCTAAGTAACTCATTTGAATACTTGTCGTGAATGTTCGTCAGGTAAGAATACAGATTCTGAAGCTGTCTCTCATAATTGGAAACTGTTGACTCGAAGTCATTGTAGAATCGAATTGCCCACAATCTTCGTTTTTCTTCTCTTAGGCTATAAACATAAGAAGTGAGTTTCTGTGTGAGTGCCTCAACATTGTCTTCGTCCAACTTTGAACCGAAGAGAGTACTGATGCCTCTTTTTTTGATGTTTGATAGATCAGACTCCCACTGCATAGGAGTGCTGTTTTGGGAGTTCAACTTTGCCTGTTCAGACACCATTTCGTCTCTGCAAAGGTTTATTATGGTTTTTAGGGAGCGAATGAACTGTAAGGAAACACCTATGCATCCATTCTGCGTTTCGTCCAGTAAATCCGATAGAAAAGAGCTTAGCTCTTGTCTTGTGTTTGCGATTTTAGCTGCAAGTCTGCTCTGAATCTCGCCATCTGTTCTGTCTCCTGTATTGTATTTGATATAGTCATTAATATCATTGATGGTAGTGTTTTCATCGATTGTGAGGACATACTCTGGCGCAGGTGATAGCAGAGAGTTGATGACATCATCACGCCCTTTGTTCTCCCTTATAAGAACATTCTGATGATCAACGAATCTGTTTGCGTCATTAGTCCCATCGGAATAGGACTGCTTCATTGACTCGCATAATTGAGCGATAATCCGGTATGACAATGATCGCCCGACTGCTTGACTGTCATAGATTAGTTCGGCACTGCCGGTTGAGACCGCCCAAGCCTTTTTATCCAAAATATTGTATACCCCGCTATCTTGCTGATGACGGATATTGTCGAAAGGAGAGGAAATTTCATCCCCCATTTTGTTGGCTGGCAGAAACGCACTCTTAGCTATAACGTCAGCAAGGTCATCAATTTTGTCAAAAGCGACTCCGGCCTGGTTGAGATTGTTAATGACAAATGCAAAGTCGAACAAGCGTTCTGTGATTGTAGTGTATCCAAAATTAATGGCAGGGTCGTTAGGTGCTTGATGTTCAATGTAATCGAGAGAACGAATGGCTCCGTACGCATTATACCTGACATTTGCCATTGCCGGTCCTTGATTCATAGTCTTGAATATTTCCGGAAGAATAATCCAAGGGTAAAGGACATATTGGAGAGACTGTGCTTCCATTGCTTTGTTGATAAGGCATATTGTGTCTATAAGCATACCACTGCCTGTTCCTCCCGCAACGGATGCGAATACGTTGATTGTGGTTGCGTATTCAACGCCATCTTTGTTCGTGTCAATAATGTATCTTGAGTAGTTAGGTATCAGCTGATGAATTTTGGTAATTGCATAGGTTATGTTAGTCTGAATCTTATCATAGTTGTAGAATGCAATGAATCGTCCGTTGGAGCGGATCTGTCCTGCCCCTAATCCTGCGATGTTGCGAAGATTGTTCACATTCTTTGGTGGCACCCAATCGTATACACTGGGATTGCTCTTGTATGTGGCAAGGGCGTTCCTGACAGAGCAAACCAGTAGCTCTGAGGTGTCAAGTCTGATTGGTTTTCCCAGATTACTATGTTCTTCTTTGCTGAATGCGGCCGTATCTGTGTCAATCGCTAAAAAGCCAATCATCGGAGGAATCTCTCCATAACTGTCGATGAAGCATTTCTTGACTTTTAGCAAAGTTGCGACACCTGTTCCGCCAAGGCCGACGTATAGTGTCTTTTTTAGTTTAATTTTTGACATGGTAATGGGTTTATTGATTATTGTAGATTTATCGTCAGGTTGTTTGTGGTATGGCTAATGGTCGTAGTACCGCTTTGAGGAATCGGATTAGGGTTGAATATGTATCCATTCCCCCTGGCCATGGCTTTTTTCCCCTTGCGTGGAGTGAATGTGATTGTTTCTTCAAAGGCAGGATTGATGATTGTGTCGATTCTGCCCGTAAATAATTTGTTGAGAAAACTTTGCTTGATTCTCATAGTAGCGAAGACAACTTTTCTCGCACCTTTGAAATTCACAGTGAACTGAGAGATGATTACCCCATCTCTCTTGATGAGAATCGTTTTTCTGAATCTTGGGAAACGAGGGTATTTTGTAGGCTTTATCACGAGAAACCAAAGCGCAATGAAGATGCACAATAATGTTGCGACCCATAGTAGAACCCTTGCTAGTGGATTCATTGTGTGTATGTATCTCACTCTCCAAGCTATGACGTTTGCTTCTGGAGTATCAGTAAGATTGAGATTATCAATGCGGTCCAGTTTATGCTTCAATACCTTCAGATACCCTTGGTGCATACCTCGTTTTGTTCCGTCAGGGAAAGAAATGGTCAGATTTAGTATTTTGTCCTTTGAGGAAAGCGATATGATATTGTTGATGCACTGTTCACCATTAGCGGAGATAATAATTGATGAGGGCGGTAGCATTGCTCCATTATTATCTGTTACGCCAAGTTCGACGTATGCTTGCCCGTCTTGTATGGCATCCTGGCTGAAGTCAAGGTCAATAGTGTATTCAGAGGGCATAGTCCTTGCACTTACCCATGCGAATTGGTCATAATGCTTGACTTTGCCGGACAACTTGTTCGGAGAGAGGAACAGAGCAAGTTCTTTCTTATTGATGCAATTGACCCTGATTTGGTTTGTTAGAAGGAATGTCCTATCGTTATTGCTTGGCAATGAGACATATATCAAAGCGGTGCTTTGAGCGGGATAGTTGTGTATGTCAATGTCGTGTTCTATGAATAATCTTATATTGTTGTTTGTGATTTCTGTCCGGCTTATTCGTAAATCAGAGCTGTCACCAAAAGTGAAATTCAGGCTCTTTATAGCGGAGTCGTTTTTGCCGGAGAAATGAAGCGGGATGTCTATGTATTTGTCGTTTCGGATGTT
Source organism: uncultured Muribaculaceae bacterium (assembly GCA_964458425.1). Taxonomy (GTDB): domain Bacteria; phylum Bacteroidota; class Bacteroidia; order Bacteroidales; family UBA932; genus Cryptobacteroides. Next base: position 11,194 of record CAYWIW010000015.1, on the reverse strand, counting down.
GAAAATGGCTGTTGTCTCAAGGCGAATCAAGTCGATGTTTACATCGGCAGTGGATACTCTCCAAATGCGTCTGCATTTTTCTGTCTGCCTGTCTATATGCCCACGGGCTTTGTCTCGGGCAACGATTTCGCCACCTCCAACATTGTCTGTTAGTTCCACGAAGAAACCGTAGGTTCGCTCATTAGTCCGTAAGCTCCATTGATCAATTGCACCGTAAAAATTCCCACCTTGTTCGTGTCCTCCATCGGTCATTAGGAACATATAATTGACCTTGTCAGGGTTGACTTCTGAATAAAAGTCAACCAAAGGTGTATATAAGTTAGTCATAGATGATTTGATAGGTAATGGAGCCTCCCGAATATTCTTTATCAAGGAGTTTTTTCCGTCATCGGATGCTTTCTCCTCCCATTTTTTCCATATCCTCTTCGAGTCGGCTCTGTCATCGGCGAAAATGACAACCACGAGTTCGGTGTTTACATCTTCAATGTTGTTAATTGCATTGATAAGATTTTCTTTGCACGGTTCCCATAATTTGTTTGACACCATGGAGTAAGTGGCGTCAAGATAGTACACGCGCCGTTCTCCGGAAGGTTCTTCGGCTTGTATAAAAAATGCGTGTAAGAGGAAAAGGATAATACTTATTATGTAATATTTGTTAAAGGTACGCCTCATGATTTCAATACTCAATTATAATTGCAAATCTTATAACTTACGGTTATCTCTTTTTTAGTATTTATTTCTATTATCCCTCTTTTTATTGAGTGCTTCTACAAAAGCGTATATGAGTCCGCCTATCCCTCCGCAAATCAATGATATAAGCAATGATCCCATGTCGTTCGTTCTTTATCGGTGTCTAAATTGTTTTATTTGCAAAAAAATAAAATTTTCATTTAAGAACCATAATCATTTTGGTTCATTTCGTTGATTGGCTTTGATGACTTGTTTTTTATACTGTGTTGCCTTAAGCGCTGGTGGTTGCTTCCCCGGGTATCGTCTCCTCGTTTGGCTTCGACCGCATTAATGTCATTCTTGAGGATGGCTCGGAGGAAACAGCCCGTAATGAGACTAAGGATGCCTACGAATATGTCTGCGATACAGATAAGAAGATGGCGAGAAGAAGATTGTCGGCAGTGTCACGCAGTGTCCTCTGCGTCTTGCGTGGGCGATTACCATACGCAAGAGTCAGTCGCTTACGTTCGACAAGGTGGCAATAATGATTGGGGAGTATTAGTAGTTGGCTAATAATTCCATCGTGTCATTTGAAGTACTAAATAACATACACCATATCCATTGGCGATTTATCCACCAAGGCAATAATAGAATGTGCGTCGGGCTGTTTCTGACAACTGTTAGTCAACTCCTATATGGTTCCCTAAATATTTATGAGACTGACTCGACGAAGTCCTTCTATCCGGCACATCGTTCGGGAGCGGCTACGATGGCTCGAACGGTTCACCAACCATTGGCGAACGGATCGCTATGGTTCTTCGGCCTTTCGGTTAGTGTCTCTAATCCTTTTGATTCGGTCGCTTGGGCTCCGGCCACTTAGCTTGCGGCCGCTGAGCCTGTCAAGGTGCCGTAGCGCCCGGAGTGACCAAGTGTCGAAGTTCCCGGAGCGCCTGTGAGGTGGAAGATTCTTTCCTCCGGTCACTGATTCTGTTGAAGAGCCGGAACGATGTGAAGAGGCGATTCATCCCTGTGGTCACTGTATCTGGGCATTATGCTTGCCGGAGCGCCCGGAGGAATCACCCGTGCGAATCGGGCGGCAGAATCGCAGCCACGACAGAATTGCGACCCTACCCGCCGAATATGCCGTTCCGATGGACATTGTGCCCCAAATCTGTTTCGCCGCCATCCAATGAATCGGCCTTGTGGCCGCCTGTAAGGCCGTTTTAGCTTTTCGGCCGAAAACAGGTTTGCAAACGAAACCACGCGGGTGCATATTCCGGTATGATTTCGACTGCATATCTGCTGTGCTTAGAAGCAGGACAAAATCGGCTGTGGCGGATAGCACGTTGATTATCAAATATATGAGCCTTTTTCTGGTCTTGGTTTCGGCATTAGGAAAAAGCTCAATATGTTCGTTATTAATGATTTAAGCGCCACGGCTATCCATAAAGCCGCAAGTTTGCTGTTATTTTGCTATGGGAACTATATAGAAGTTGACTGACATTGTCAGAGTTGGTACCATTAGCAATCCATAACAGTCTCAGGCTATCAAGAAACAAATAAAATGGTGTTTTTTGATGTTTTAGGCGTTTCAAAAGAAACGTAGTCAACTCCTATATAGTTCCCTAATGATTTCTGTACTTACTTGCGGGATTGACATTCCTTGTTTTTGAAAAGAGTGCCTGCGGATTCCTGATTACCGGCGCGGTGCCGATATCGAAGAGGAAACAGCTGCATCTGAAGTATCTGCTGTCGGATAAGAAGACGGGAGACAGGTCGGCAATATCCATTATGTTGAGGCAATGAAAAAGACGTATTTGGAAAATTATTTGCGTATTTTTCACATATTCCCTTGGGTTGGTATAGTTGTATCAATAACTATGAAGACGTTTATAAGCTTGGAAGTGTTATTTGGCATATTATCTTGGTAATCTTGATGATTACTGTGGTGGCGGCGGCGCTACAGAATCTTTTCGATTCGGATCTTGAAGGAGCCGGCGGGGGCGGGGACATCCACCACATCTCCGGCTTTTTTCCCCATCAGGGCGGAACCGATCGGAGATTTGATGGAAATCTTGCCTTCCTGAAGGTTCATTTCGTGGGGACTCACAACTGTGTATGTCATCCTGGTTTCAGTGGACAGGTTCGTGAATTCCACCTTGCTGAGCAATGAGACGCGGTCTTTTGGCAACAGGCTTGTGTCAATGACCCTTGAATGTACAAGGACTTTCTGCAGGAAACGTATCCTGCTGATTGTCTTTGCCTGGGCTCTTCTGGCGGAGCGGTACTCGGCATTGTCGCTCAAATCTCCCTGGGCGCGGGCTTCGCACAGTTCTTCCTTTATTCGGGGATATACAACATCAATCAGATTGTTTAGTTCGGCGACAATCTGACTGTGGCGCTCTTTTGACAGATACTCCATAATAATCATAAATGGTCTTCAGTCTGCAAAAATAGCATTATTCTCAGTTTTATCGGTATGCCGACGAAAAACAGATGCCGGATAAGACCGTCTGACCGTCTCCGGATGCGGCAAAATAAACAGCCTGACGTTCCTTCCTTTGAAAGAAAAGGCTCCCGGGCAGGGTAAATCCTGCCTAAATGCGGCATTGGCGGAGGACGGCTCTTGCGGTTTGAGGAAATTTTCCATAACTTGGCAGGATATTAACAACAAATAAAGGCTTGAATATGAAAAAGTGCTTGACAGTTTTGGCTTTGCTGGTGTCCTTTGGAGTTTGCGCCAAGGACTTCAATGACATTCCGAATGCTTGGAAATGGGTGGGAAAGAATGAGGTGGCTATGACTTACGATTATTCCTTTACCGGTGATAAGGATTTCTCTGTCAATGCGCTGACCGGCAAGATTACAGAGGGAATCAGTTATCCGGCCAAGTTTACGGATTTCCCGTTCAGACCTGACGGAGCGGTCAATCTGACATATTCACCGGACTCCACAAGGATGGCGTTCACGAGGGACAACGACCTTTGGGTGGTGGACATCGCCACGAAAGAGGAGACCCGTCTGACGTTTGACGGTTCGGACGTGATTCTGAACGGCTATGCCTCGTGGGTGTATTATGAGGAAATTCTGGGCAGGCCTTCACGTTACCGCGCGTTCTGGTGGTCGCCTGATTCTAAAAAGATAGGATTCTATCGCTTTGATAATTCGGAAGTTCCGGTTTTTCCTATTTACTCGTCGTTCGCAGAGGACGCTGACCGTTCGGGGATGGGGCTGGCATATTCACAGAATGCGGGAGCGGCTGTGGCGTTGCAGGGAGTGTCCCCGACTGGCGGTTCTGTCAGGATGACCCGCTATCCGAAATGCGGTGACAACAACCCTAAGGTCAGGATTGGGGTCGCCGATGTCCTTGACGGGAAGACCGTCTGGGCGGATTTTGACGAGAATGACGACCAGTATTTCGGTACGCCTTTCTGGGGAGCGGACAGCGAGGCTTTTTACGTTCAGAGAGAGCCGAGGACGCAGAATACGCTTGACCTTTTCGCCGTGTCTCCGGCTGACGGCTCAAAAAGGCACATCTATCACGAGACCTACAAGACCTGGCTGGACTGGATCGACGGGATGCTCTTCGGACGCGAGGGAATCTATATGGTCCGCTCGTTTGAGACGGGTTGGCAGCAAATATATTACCTCTCTTATGACGGGACTGTCCTGAAGCGTCTGACAGACGGTGAGAACTGGCGGATGTCTTTGGTTGACGTGAGAGAGGGCAAGGCTTCAAAATCCTTTGACGGTGCTTCCTCGGAAGTTCTTTTCATCGCCGAACGTGACTCAAGGGTGCGCAGCGGCCTGTATTCGGTACGTGACGGGAAAGTCAGGAATATCTCCGATCCGGCGATGCACGTCACTTCGGTGCGTGTCTCTCCTGACCAGAGATATGCCGCGGCTTCGGTAAGCAACTCCAGGACACCGGCACAGGTCTGGATTTACGATCTTAGGAAACCGTCCGGATCCTTCAAGGTCTCGGATGCTGCCGGAGACAGTTATGATGCGGCTGATTTCGCTCTTCCTGAGCATATTACTATGACTACATCGGACGGCTTCGTCCTCCCGGCGATGATTGTCTATCCGAAGGATTTCGATTCCACCAAGAAATATCCGGTCCACGTTGACATCTATGGAGGACCCGATTCTCCGCAGGTGAGCGACCGTTTCCGCAGTCCGTTCTTTTACCAGTGGTATGCGGATAACGGAATCATCGAGGTGGTCGCTGACTGCCGCGCCTCAGGTCACAACGGACGCGCCGGTCTGGATCAGATTTACAGACGGCTGGATGAACGGGAGGTCCTGGACTTTGTGGAGTGGGCCGAGTACCTCAAGACCCTTCCATATGTCCGGGGAGACAAAATCGGAGTAGAAGGTTTCTCGTTCGGAGGCACTATGACCGCCCTCCTGGTGATGAACCATCCGGATGCTTTCCACTACGGGATAGCCGGTGGAGGAGTCTATGACTGGGCGCTTTACGATACCCATTACACAGAGCGTTTTATGGACACTCCGGCCAATAATCCTGACGGTTATGCCAGCACGAAGGCTGTCTCCAGCGCAGTGAACTACCCGGTCACGGAGAAGAACTACGATGGCTCCGTGATGCTCAAGATCACCCACGGCACCGGTGATGACAATGTGCATTTCCAGAGTACTTTGCAGTTGGTGGACGCTCTTCAGAAGGCCGGAAAGAAGTTCGAGCTGATGATTTATCCTGACGGAATGCACGGCTACCGCGGCTACCAGGGACAGCACTTCAGCGAGGCCAACCGCGCTTTCTGGCTCAAGTACCTTAAGGGAGAGTAGCCACCGAAGGCACAGTGTCTTCCGGCGCGCTTCATAGCAGACAAAAAAAACACAACGGTATGCCACGGGTTCTCCTAAAGACAATCATTTCCGTTACCTTACTGATGGCCTTGAGGACGTTCTGTGCGGCCCAGCAGGTCACCGGCAGCGCCCAGATTCCCGGACTGCGTCCCTACAAGGTCGATCTGGAATATATGCCAAAGGCGGAAAAGGATTCGGTCAGGATGGTCGCGGAACTCTGGAACGGGTATGTCGAGTCATTCACATCGTTCTCGGCCGATGAGGCCCGCCGCCGCTCCTATTGGGTTGACGGTTCCCCGGACTATCTTCAGGAGTTCGATGACGGCAATCTGCTTTACGCCTCATTCCGGGAATGCCGTATTCTCGACATCCGCAAGCTGGACATCGGGACATACGGGCTGATAGCCGCCACATTCAGCAGACTTCCTGGTGATGAGTATGAGGATTGGGCGGAGACGGTCTTCCGGGTGCGGGCTGAGGCGGTAGCGTCCGGCGAAGACGGCAAAGCCAACCCTTTCAGACTTCGGAACTGGCTCGACGCCGAACTATCCTCATTGACGGAGTATGAGTTTGAAAACATTGAATATCACTGCGTCCGGGGGTGTGAAGTGCCAAAGCGCACCGCTTCCGAAATGTCATCGTTCATCGGTGCCTTTAGGAATGAGTACTCTCCATCTTTCCGCGGGAGAGTGCGTTATGTGGTCGCTCCCGACGTTGACCAGTGTGAGCGGCTGTCCGGAGTTCTGTTCAGCGCCTATTCCAATCCTCTTATGAATTCTGTTGCTGGAAAGGTCTCTGGCAGAAAGTTTTATGGCCGTACTTTCGGGAGCGGCACAGTCCTTTCCAACTATTACGATGACAGACGCGACATCGCCCTTGCCCTGTTGCGCTCAGAGTGGCCTGAAGCGTTGACTATAATTCAGGAGGGTGTGGCCACGTTCCACGGAGGGTATATGAACCTTTCGTATTCGGATGTCAAATCCTCTCTTCGGAGCTTCCTTGCGCTCAAAAGGGAACTTGACCTTTCTGATGATGACGGTTTCTACGATCTTTCGATCCCGGTGGCCGGAAAGGGCAATGTCACCGAGGCGGTTGTGCCGCTTGAAGGCTTGATTGGAGCCGTAATCGTTGAATATGCCCTCAACGGCCACGGTTTTGGCAAAGTCCGCGAACTGCTCGGATGCCGGAGGTACGCTGACATATTCAGAACCCTCGGTATTCAGGCTTCCGACATCAACCGGTTCATCCGGGGACTGCTTTGACGTCTGTGGAGTTGCGCTTATTTCTTTTTGTCCGTCTTGCTCCTCAGTCTGATTCCGATTCCGAGGTCTCCGTAAAAACTCTTGAACTGAATGCTGGAGGCTCCTAAATATACCGACACGATTCCGAAGTTCAGGAACGCTCCGGTGTTGACTTCCAGACCTTTTGAAAAGAAGGTGTCGGACGAGCTGGTCTCACCCAGGCTCTTCAGATGCCCGTATCCGGCTCCGGCACAGAACCTTACTCTTTTCCCGCATTTCACAGTGCCGCCCGCTGTGACTCCTATTCTGTTATAGCCGCTGTTGCCATAGTACGATAACCGGCCGGTAACTCCGAATCTTTCCCAGTTGTAGGCTGAAATCAATCCGAATGACATTATTCCGTCGCTTAGAGGCATCTCGAAGAACGGAACTATGTTTATGTCGTAAGTCCACGCTTTCCTGGGCTTTGGCTTCGCGGTCTGTTCCTCGGCCGGCAAAGTGACATAGACAATGGAGTCCTTGACGACCACAATCTTTTCCTGCTCCTTTACCGGTGTCCGCAGGGTCAGTTCGTAAACCGATGCGGACTCAATCGGGATCTCGAAGCGGTAATTCCTTATGACTCCGAACTCCGGATGCCTGATTGTAATCGCTTTGATGCTCTCGGGAACATATACCCAAAGCTCTCCGATTGATTTCTTCACTTCGATCACACCCATAATGCCGACATCGAAATCGAATCCGGGAACCGATGTGACGACCTTGATGAGAGCCGCTTTCTTGTTGTTCTGATCCAGGATAGGATGCGTGATGCGGGCATCCATATCACTATCGAGTTTGCGGAACGATTTCACTGAAAACTCCGGACCGCCAGTCTGGGCGAATGCGGAGAGGCTGATGAGCAAGGCTGTTATGAGAGCCGCCGTTTTTTTTATGTCCATAAGCTATTCTAATTGGTTTGTAAATCTTGATTCGGTGACAATCAGGTAGTTGTCTTCCTTGTATGGGGTCTCGATCCGCGCGCCGAAGATGTGGGCGTCATCCCCTGAGGAGACCTTGAGACGTTTCCGCAGTTCGTCGCTTGACATCGGGATGTTCTTGGCCGAGACTTCCGAGTGAGGGTAACGTCTTCCGACATCCTTCAGCGAGGCTTTGTTCAGAGGAAGGATTTCCCTTACAGGATAGACCTTGCCGAAATCTTTGAATACTCCGATTCTCTTTTCTAACTCGCTGTCCGACAGTGGCTCGGCTATGGTGTATAAGTGCGTGAACCGTGCCAGTTTCACAAGTCCGAACCTTTGGCACAGGGCGTTGGACACCCCGGCCTTGGTGAGTGATTTCCCCGGTTCGAAAATAATCCTGGCGAAAGTGGACTTCGGGAAAGTGGCAGCCGCCTTGGCGGCTTCTTGCTGCGTGAAAGCCAGAGTCTTCCCGTCTTCCCGGCAGACCAATGAATATTCCCCCTTCCATTCCCTGTCCATCAGAATCAGCATCTCCTTGCATTCCCCGCCGCTTGCCACAATGTGAATCTCTCTGATCCACTGACCGTTCCATCCGACACCCGAAGTTTTTTCAAGATAACCCTCGTATGCCCTGTCCAGCCTTTCGGCGGCCATCGTGATGTCAGCCATAGGGGACAGTTTCAGAAGGATGAACCGGCTTGCCTCAAAAAGCCCCGGCAGCATACTCAGCACGTCGGGAGTGCAGTCCTCCAACAGGAAGACCTTTTTCCCCGCCGAGTCCCGCCTCGCAGGGTCAAGGAATATGATGTCCGGCCGGAAGTCTCCGTGAATGTCCTTATGCTCTTGTGTGTTTTTTGTCGTACCTTCAGAACCACTAAGAATGCTCTTTATGTTTTCAGGTGTTGCTTCGAAGTTCCTGACCGTGATGTTGTCAGCTCCCAGAACCTTGAAATTGTGCCTTGCCGCCGTCGCCAGTTCCGGATTCATCTCATTGTAAAGCACTCTCTCCGCCACTTCGCTGAACGCCTGCGAGTCCACTCCCAGTCCTCCAGTAAGATCTGCTATCTGTCCCTTCTTCTTGGACGTTGAGCCTGTCGAAGCGCCCGCTCCGGCATATTCAGAAATCACCCTTGCGGCGATTCCCGCCTTGTATCTCGCCGTGTCGGAAGAGCTGCACTGCTCCGCACACAAAGTCGAGGGATAGACCAGGCCCGTCTCCGCTACCCATTCCGCCACCTTCTTCCTCAGCCTTCTCCTGCACTCTATGGTGTTGATTGCCAAGGCTCTGGCGTTTATCCCCTCCAGCAGCGCGTCCTCCGGGGCCGGCCACTCCCTGCGCACCATCACCAGCCGCGCCGTGTCCGCCCCGTCATTCTCGATTATGAATCTCTCGAAATTGTCCATTGTGCAATTACGCCTGTTCGTGAATACTTATGGATTAACCCCTCGTCATTTTGTATGGTTCGGAGCAAAATGGCGGTGAGCTGGCGATGTCTGGCATACTGCCGTTCATATTCGTCTGCAAAAATACTAATTTTTATCAAGATGCGTTATGAATATGTAGCCGCGCGTCTCAAACGGCAGCCGGTTCGATGGCGGCTTTATCGGTGTTTCGGGTCAGATTGTCGTAGGATTGTCATCGAGGGCGTTCGATTTGACGGATAATTTCAGTAAATTTGCAAGACATACTGAATCCAAGTAATAACCAACTGATATTATGGACTATAACGAGAACGCCAAAAAATGGCTGGAAGGGGACTTTGATCCCGAGACAAAGATGAAGGTGATCGAGCTTCGTAACAATGATCCGGCGGGGTTCGAGGATGCTTTTTACAAGACGTTGGAATTCGGCACCGGAGGCCTTAGAGGGATTATGGGTGTCGGGACCAACAGGATGAACAAGTATACGGTCGGGATGGCGACCCAGGGACTGGCCAATTATATTCTAAAGAAGGTCTCCGGGGATGACATCCGCGTCTGCATCTCGTACGACAGCCGCAACAATTCGAAGGAGTTCGCCAAGATTGCCGCTGACATATTCAGTGCCAATGGCTTGCACGTGTTCATCTTCGAGAATCTGCGTCCTACTCCGGAGTTGAGCTATTCCATCCGCAAGGTGGGGGCGGTCGCCGGAGTGATGGTGACGGCCTCGCATAATCCAAAGGAATACAACGGCTACAAGGTCTATTGGTCTGACGGCGCGCAGATCACTTCTCCGGTTGATAAGGAAATCATCGACGAGGTCAACAGAATCACCGATCCGTCTGAGGTGATGTTTGAGCGAAAGGAGCGCTGCGGAGAGGTGGAGCTGATGGGCAAGGAGATGGACGATGCCTATATCTCTGACATTCTTTCTCTTACTCTCAGCCCGGAGGCGCGGGAGAAACATAAGGATCTGAAGATTGTCTATACTCCTCTCCACGGAAGCGGCGTTCGCATCGTGCCTGAGTGCCTCAGACGTCTCGGCTTCGAGAACATCATCCACGTCCCGGATCAGGACGTGAGCGACGGGGATTTCCCGACAGTGGTGTCTCCTAATCCGGAGGAGCCGGCGGCTATGAAGATGGCTCTGGAGAAGGCCGAGAGCACCGGAGCCGACATCGTTATGGCCACAGACCCGGACGCTGACCGTATGGGAATAGCTGTCCGTGACAACAACGGGAAGCTGATTCAGCTGAACGGCAACCAGACCGGCTCCATCCTGACATATTACATCCTTACCCGTTGGAAGGAACTTGGCAAGCTGGATTCTACGAAGTATATCGCCAAGACCATTGTCACCACTGAGCTTGTCGCCGAGATAGGCCGCAGCTTCGGAGTGAAGTGCTATGATGTCCTGACCGGTTTCAAGTACATCGAGGAGATTGTGCGCGGCAACGAGGGCAGGGGCGAGTTCATCTGCGGAGGCGAGGAAAGCTATGGATTCAATGTCGGCGAGTACGTGCGCGACAAGGACGCTCCTATAGCCTGTTCGATGGTGGCCGAGTGCGCCGCCTGGGCTGCCGAGCAGGGACTGACCCTTTATGGACTTCTTCAGAGAATATACTCTGAATATGGCTACCGCAAGGAGTCGCTGGTGTCCCTGGTACGTAAAGGCAAGAGCGGAGCCGAGGAGATCCAGAAGATTATGGCTGACCTCAGGCAGAATCCTCCGGCGGAGATTGCCGGCTCCAAGGTTGTCAAGGTCATCGACTATTCCGAGCCGGAGAAGACCGGACTTGAGAAGTCGAATGTCCTCCAGTTCTTCAGCGAGGCCGGTGACATCGTCTCTGTCCGTCCTTCCGGCACTGAGCCTAAGATCAAGTTCTACTTCGGGGCCAAGGGAGCGGACGCCGACGCCAAGCTGGAGGCCTTGAAGGCTCAGTTTGTCAATTAGTCATCACGCTTGTGAGGTTGACTAAAAATTGCAATTTTTAGTCAACCTCCTCTCTTTGTTCAACCCCCAGTCACTGTCGTGACAGCCCCTGGGGGCGCGGGGAAAGGTTTCCC
>CAYWIW010000014.1:0-75525 GCA_964458425.1 uncultured Muribaculaceae bacterium | reverse complement strand
GTTGGGCGTTTGTAAAAACAAAGAGGGCAACCCTTGTACTTTTGGGTCACCCTCATCTTGTCCCAAGCGTTCAGCTAAAGCCTCTTAGTCATTGACGAACATAACTTTGCTGAAGAACTCGGTGTGGTTCATCATCGTGCTGAATGCCTTTTCGGCCTCGTCAAGATGGAATCTGTGGGTGATGAGAGGGCGGACATCGATTTGGTGGGTCTCGATGGCCTTGAGGGCGACTTTCCAGTCGTTCTGCTCCCCATTGTAGCAAGAGTTCCACGTTCCCTTGATTTCAAGTTCCTTGCGGAGGATGGCCCAATAGCCGTTCTGAGTAAGGTTCACATCCCCGGCAGGATTGCCCATAAATACTATGCGGCCTTTTGCCTTGGCGGCTTTGAGAGACTGCTCGATGGTTGAGGACACACCGGCGGCTTCGATGCAGACATCGGCTCCTCTGCCGTCAGTAAGAGAGTTCACCCATTCCACAGGGTCGTTCTCCCTGGAGTTTACTGCGTCGAATCCGAGACCCTTGGCGAAATCCACTTTCGTCTGGTCGATGTCGCAGAGCATAACCTTGCTCGCTCCTGAAAGCCTCGCCCACATCGCAAGCATAACTCCGATAGGACCGGCTCCGAATATGGCTACTTTGTCACCGATCTTGACTTCGGCGCGGTTGATGGTGTGAAGGGCTACCGCCGCCGGCTCGCATACCGCGGCCTCTTCGTAAGAGAGAGACTCGTCAAAGAATATCAGGTTCCAGGTCTTTACGGCAAGATACTCCGCATAAGCCCCGTCGCGCCGCGAGCCATAGTAGTCGTAATTCTCGCAGTGGCAGTAGTCTCCGATCTCATCTGAGGCGCAGTGTCCGCAAGGAATCAGCGGGAATACGGCAGCTCTCTTGCCGATGAGAGACTTGTCCTCCGCATCAACTATTTCCCCGGAGAATTCGTGTCCTGGAATAGTCGGGAAATGATATGTGCCTTTCTTGAAAATCCTCGGGATGTCACTTCCGCAGATACCGCAAGCGTGAACTTTCAGAAGAACTTCGTCCTCTTTCCTCACCGGAACAGGAACCTCTTCGTAACGAAGGTCTCCGACAGCGTGTAGATTCAATGCTTTCATATAAATGTAGTTTTATATATTTTGTTTACAAATTTAAGGATTTTGTAAGAGAAACCATAGAAAACCGTTTTGGAATCTTCGCAAACTGAAAAAATAAGGAGCCGGTGCGCCGGCTCCCACTAACTGAACAGTTAAACTTGAATAGTTCTTTCTTTTGGTCTATCTGAGTTTTTCCGCATACTTGATAATTGAGATATTCGATACTTCGATTTCCGTCAGATGAATGTGGTCGTTATCGATGTCCTCGTCGGTATGATACCAATCCTGAGACTCGAAATATGACTGAAGGTCAGGTTCGGAAAAAGTATACCCGTGGCGGGCCAGAATCTCGTTCCGAATATACGACAATGCCGAACTGTCAAAATATTTCAAGAAAGAATGCTGGACATAGTCCATCCCGGTAATCGGCCATCTTCCGGCTGAGCCGTTCAGTCTTGTCAGCCGGATAACCTTTCCTCCGCTTACCGGATAGTAAGCGCCGTCGGTGCCGCCGCGCCGGGCTTCTTTCAAAACGAGGATTCCTTCTGCCGTGACTGTGAACATCCAGCTCTTGCCGTTGGACACAATCACATTGACTGGGAGTCCGTCAACGTTTCCGAACTCCAATTGCGAGCTGTCTTCGCCAGGGAGCTGGAAGTCGCCTTCGGAAATATGGGCGGGATTTCCGTTGTCATCCTTGAACTTCCCCTCTACGATTGAGGCAAGCTCAAATGTGATCATATCTTCCAAGGTGACACCTTCAAGAATAGGGGCCATAACTCCGGTCGTCGCATACTCATCGTCAAGGAACAGAAGGTGGGTCATCTTGTTGGTCACAATTGGCATTACTTTCTTGCCGGGAAGCGAAGAGGCCGTCTCGCTTTCTTCCACGTCATAAAAAAAAGGATCCGGCGTGTTTTCAAGCCTTAATGTAAATGATTCATTGTCAACACTCCCACGGGACATCCGGATTGTCTTCCCTTCGTCCAGGTGCTCGGCTTTGTAGGCGGCTCCGTTCATATACCAGTATTTGACGCTTAGGACATCCGGAACATAGTCCGCTTCGTCCCTCTCCATTCCGGGCCCGTCAACCGGCTTGAACAGGCAGTTTCCAAGCGCCCCTGCCATAAGGGCGCCAGCGGCTGTCAAGGAAGCTATGATTGCCATTAATTTCATTACAAAATCGTTATGTTAAAATAATTGTCTCTGTGTTATGATTCCGTTCTTCCTGCTTTGAGGACTATGCCCGCACCTGATTTCGGAAGAATCTCGCCTTTGGTCTGGCGAAGGGTCGCACTGTCAAGGTCTCCCTGGTCGAAGTCCCAGACGGCACGGTGTCCGTCCTCCGTCTTGGCAGCCAGGACAAGCCTCCCCCCGGAGATGTAAGGGAAGCAGGTTCCCCATATGGTCTCGCCGTTCCCTGTCTTTATGACGAATCTGTTGTTGAGAAAGAAACGGATTGAGAATGAGCCGTCTTCCTGACACCAGAATGCTCCGTTGGCGAATGCGGCGAGCCTTGAAGGTACGGTCGGCCAGTAATCGTCTCCGGCGCGGTCCGCATCGAGACACATAAGCTCATTGTTCGGTTCGGTATATTGCGGCAGAAAGCACATACTCTCTGACTCGGAATCGGAAACGGAAATCATAACGCTGCCTGGACTCTCCATAGACGTGTGTAAAAGGATTGGCGTCATATTGTCTTCTGCAAGATAGTACACCTTTCCGGTCTCGTAATCCACGGCTCCGGACTCCATCTCCTTGTTATATTCCCTTATACTTGCGAAAATCCCTTCTTTTGTCGGGACGACCATCCATACATCCTCTTCCGCGTCGGTCGTGCTGACGGCATAGCCTTTGATTCCCGCGAGCTCCGGGAAATTCTGTAGCAGAAGGTTGTAGAACGGACTTCCGGTGAGATCCGCGTAAGATGCGAACCTGCCGATGTAAGCCATATAGATGATATGTCCGTCGTGGTCGTTGTATGTCCTGTGCCCTGCGTCTGGAACCGGGAAAAAGCTTTTGTCGTCTTCTTCCTGTGAGCAAGCGCTTGCCGCTGGCAGGACTGTGGCCGCCAGCGCAAGAGCAAGCGCAAGTGAAAGGAATCGTCTCATACCGACTATTGTTCCGCCTTGTCAGGTTTTGCGGTGCCAGGAATATGCTGGGCAATCAGTTCCTTTCCTTTTTTCGAGAAGAAGAAAACCACTGCGCCGGCCACAACCAACAGGGCGATTCCGAGAACCGGCCTGTAGTAGATCCAGGCAAGGGCGACAACAATCAGAGACCATACAAATCCTACCACGGAGCAAACCGTGCTGATTCCGAATCCAAGGATTCCGGACAGGAACGGCACCACTTTCATAATGGTCTCGAGGAAATTGAATATTCCCTTAAGTCCGGCGATGACAAGCAGCAGTCCTGCGATTCTGAGGATCCAGGTCCACATCTTGTTGCCCTGATGCTCAGTCTCGAACATCTCGTCAGCGGTCTTGGCGCCGACGGTGATGGAGGAGAATGCCTTGCCGTTCTTGGAGGTGTAGTTTGTGAAGGAATTACCTGCCACGGCGGCGAGAATGGACACTTCCTTAGGAGTCGCCTTGGTGAAAGTGACCCTGATGTCTCCGATTCTTGGGGCATTCGGAGTGAGGCCGATGTAGATAACGTTGCCGCTAACGTGGATGAATTCCGCCTTGTACGCCATCTTGTTGTCGGAATTCTCGTTGATGATGTTCCTGATGGTGTCGGCAGCCTGGTTCGCCGCATTGTCGATGATGTCGGCGGCAAGCTGTGAGCCCTTGTATCCGTTGCGGATGTAAGGGTCGTCAGGGGAAGCGTGATGCCTGAATGTGATTCTGGCGTCGCGGTCCAGCCGTCTGACGGTCTCCTCCGGGATGACAGGAGTCAACAACTCATCAGCCGGCAGAGAGGAAATCTGGCTCTTGTTGAGCATATAGGCTCCGAAAGAGACATTCTCTGCGCGCTGACGGTTGTCTGATATGTCCATAAGCACGAAATTCTTGTCCTTGTACGCAGGGTCGCGGAATGAATCCGAAGAAATCGGCGAGGACACCCAGTTCTTTTCATAGGTATATGTGGTGACGACTTCCTCTGCGCCGCCAAGTTTGTCTTTTTTCTGCTGCTGGCTGTGTTCCTGCCACTGGTAATACTCTACTTTCCTGTCCAGCGAGATCGCAAGATCCTTGATTCCGAAGAACGGGTCGATGAGCGTGTCGTTGGTCGTGGCGAGACCCACTGCGTGGACGAGCTTGCCGTTGTACTGCGGGTCAACCACATTGATGTCCGCCATTTCGGTGTAGTTGCCCTGGGCGTCGTTCAGCATCTTTGTGGTCTTTACCGCGCGTCCCTCGTTCCACCAAAGCAAGGCCGTGGCGGCGAAGAAAAGGATGATGCCCGAGAATATTCCACCGAATGAATTCTTCAGGCGTGTGCCGTAGCTGGTTCTGGTCGTTTCCTGATAAGCCATAATTGGAAAAATTTTAACGTTAATTATGTTCTTTTGTCAAAGGATATTCTTAAAAATTGTATTTTTGTTCGGAACTCCGGATGCAAAGGTAGGAAAAATGCGGGACGCGGAGTTGTCATAATCGGACATCGGTTATGCAAAAAACGACATTAGGTATGAAGAAGCTTGCGTTTGTTCTCTTGACTGTCACGCTGTTACTTTTGCAACAGCGGGTTTCTGCAGCTCCGCTGGAACTGGAGGTGACAGATATGCTCGAGAGGCTTGACAAGGGTGAGAGTGCCGATGTGGTGGAGACGGCGAACCGCTTGATGGCGTTCTTTGACGAGGAAGGACTGCTGGATCATACCATACGTTTCTCGGAACGTACCCCCTCTGACTCGTTGTTTGCGAATGTCTGGTTCTGGGCCGGTGAGTATGTCTTTGACAAAGGTGAGTACAGGCATAGCCTTGCCTATGCCCTGAAAACATTGCCGCTGGCGGAAAAATTGGAGGACACTGAAATGCTGTGCAATATCTACAGCCGCATTTCAGTCATTTATATCCGGGAGGGCGACTATGGCTCTGCCATCGACTATGCGAGAAAAGTCCTTGAAATTGACCGCAAGGAAGGTAACAAGAGTTACATCAGTTCGGATCTGAGCAATATCGCGGCGATTTACCTTGCTTCCCGGCAGGCCTCAAAGGCCTTGCCTTATGCCCTTGAGGCGATTGAGAACAGTACTTCCGCAGGTGATTCCGCCCGGATGGCCATCCAGCACGGTTTGGCTTCGGAGATTTACCACAGTATGGGACACAATTCCACGGCTCTTGAATATGCGACCAGGGCATATAATATAGATATGGCAAGGGGAAGCGAGGGAAAGGCGGCTGTGAGACTTTGCCAGATGGCTTCGGCTATGATACCCCTCGGACGCTCGGCCGAGGCGCTCGACGCGCTTACCCGCGCTGTTCCCATATTGAAAAAGACAGGTAACAGGCAATCCCTTTCAATAGCGTATGACGAACTCGGAAACCTGTCTCTGAAAACAGGAGACAACGCCGCTGCCGCCAGGTATTTCGAGGAGGCCCTTGTCTTCTTCCGTGAGCAGGGGGACATCTATAACGAGGGCAATGCGCAGGAGGGACTGTATCTGGCTTTGCGTGAAAGCAATCCGCGGAAGGCGATGCAGCATCTGAGGCGTTTGTGCGACTTGAAGGACTCCCTTTACAACAACGAGATGCAGAAGAAACTGAGTGAGTATGACGCAAGATACAACAATGAGAAGCTCAGGACCGCCAACGCCGAGCAGAGATCCCGGCATACTCTGGTGACGACGATATTCATTGTGATCATAACCATTATGATCGCCTTGGCGGTCATTCTCAACCAGGCGAGAAAACTCAGGATCAAGATGCATCTTCTTGAAGCCGAGCAGGCTGAGATGAAAGATCGTTTCTTTACCAACATCACGCACGAATTCCGGACGCATCTGACCGTCATCCAGATGGGGGCGCAGCAGATAAAGGAAAGCGAAGCGGGTGACGTGGAGGGCATCCGCCATCAGGCCGACGTTATCCAGAGGCAGGGAAAGTCGTTGCTCAGTCTTGTAAACCAGCTTCTTGACACCGCAAAATTGAGTTCGAGTGTGGGCGCTTCTCCTGACTGGGCCAATGCCGACCTTGCCGAATTGATAAGAATCGCCGTTGACAGCATCAGTGTCGTGGCCGCAAAACGTAAGGTGTCCGTCACCTGTGACCTTCTGGAAGAGGGCCTGCCTATGGATATGGTGACTGACTATATGCAGAAGATTCTCTATAATCTTCTGTCCAACTCGGTCAAGTTCTCTCCGGAAGGCGGAACGGTTTTCGTCCGCGCGGGAAGTGTAGGCCGTGTCGTCAGGATCGATGTGTCGGATTCCGGTTGCGGAATGACCGAAGAGCAGAAAAAACATCTCTTCGAGGCGTTCTATCAGGCTCCTACCGACAGCAGGCGGATAGGCACCGGAATCGGTCTGTCGCTTGTCAAACTGTGTACGGAGGCTATGAGCGGCACGATAGAAGTGGAAAGCGAAGTCGGCAAAGGGACTGTTTTCTCACTGACTTTTCCGCTGAGCTGCGGTTTTGCGGTTGGTAAAACCGAGGCGGCACTTGATATGGACGATGTCGTCATTGACGATTCCGTGTCGGAAAGCGACTATCCGTCAGAGGTCTGCACGTCTTCCGAACTGCCTGTGGCGGTCATCGCGGAAGATTCCCCTGATGTGGCAGGTTATCTGGCCTCCCGGCTGAAAGACAAACTGAATGTACTCTTTGCGCCTGACGGAGCGGAGGCTTTGCGGAAGTCAAGGGAGGTTGTTCCGGATTTGATTGTCACTGATGTGATGATGCCGGGGATGGACGGCTTCGAATTATGCCGCGAGGTAAGGGAAGACATACTCCTGAGCCATATTCCGGTCATAATGGTGACAGCCAAGGGCAGCGACGAGGACCGTCTCAAGGGATTGGAGGCCGGAGCGGACGCTTACCTTGTCAAGCCTTTCAACCCTGCCGAACTTGAGGTCAGGGTGAGGAAGCTTATGGAACAGAGGCGGAATCTCCAGCGGAAATATGCGGCCGCCGTCGAGAGCGGTGAGGAGAAGAGCGCCGTCGAGAACGATGCGGATCGTCTGTTCCTCGAAAAAAGTGCGGAGCTGGCCGGGCGGCTTCTTGAAGACCGTTGCCTGACTGTCGCCGGTCTGGCGGACGGGATGTGCGTGAGTCCTCGTCAGTTGCAGAGAAGAATAGGAGCGCTGACAGGTGACACGCCTCTCCGGTATATTATGCGTATACGCATACGCAAGGCTAAGGAATTGCTTGAGAATGCCCCGTCTGTGCCTCTGGCCGAGGTCGCGTTCCAGTGCGGCTTTGAAGAGCCGTCAAGTTTCTCGCGCACTTTCAAGAAGTTTGCCGGGCAGACTCCTTCGCAGTATGCCAAGCAGTTTCATCCGCATTCCTGATCACCTTTTCATTCTTCCGTCGGTCTTCTGCGGTCGCTTTTGCCTGCATCCTGCGGCGACATTCACTGAGAACCCCGTTGCCATCGCGCCGGGCTTGACCGGAACCGGCTTTTTTGCCAGCCTGCATAAACGTATTTCCATTTGTTTGTTGTATCTTTGAAAGATGGTATTCCGATCTTCCTTCAGGGGGGGCTTGGAATCAGTGGTGGCAGTCCCGCTGGAAAGTTTGACAAAGTATCATAGCAGGTAATTGCCTACTTGCAGGAAGTTTGCTTTATGATCATAAAGGCAGAGGGTATCGAGAAATCATTCGGAGGCTTGAAAGTCCTCCGTGGTATTGATTTTCAGGTGAATATGTCGGAAGTTGTGGCGATTATGGGTGCCTCCGGAGCCGGAAAGTCCACGCTTCTCCAGATACTGGGCACGTTGTCCACCCCGGATGCCGGCTCGCTTGAGATTGACGGGACAGATGTCCTCCGCCTGAACGGGAATGACCTGTCGGCTTTCAGAAACAGGAGAATCGGCTTTGTTTTCCAGTTCCATCATCTTCTTCCTGAGTTCAGTGCCCTCGAGAATGTAATGATTCCGGCGTTTATCGCAGGCCGTTCCGAAAAGGATGCGAAGGCCGCGGCCACGAAACTTCTCCAGGATATGGGACTCGGTAACAGAATGGAGCACAAGCCTTCCGAGCTTTCCGGCGGAGAGCAGCAGAGGGTGGCTATTGCCAGGGCATTGGTCAACGAGCCTGCCATCCTTTTCGCCGACGAACCGTCCGGCAATCTGGATTCAAAGACAAAGGCGGAGATTCACAATCTGTTCTTCGATTTGAGGGAGCGCTACGGCCAGACCGTGGTGATCGTGACGCACGACCCTGAACTCGCCGCCATGTGCGACAGGTCTCTTTTTATGCGCGACGGCCAGTTCGTGGATGAATAGGGCAAGGCCAGGCGGGCCGGCGGTACGGCTTCCTGGGCAGTTTTTTCATTTGAGGGATTATATTCGGAGATATGAGCGTTTTCCATTTCAGGCGGTTCGATGTGCGCAACGAGCGTTCCGCTATGAAAGTCAATACTGACGGTGTGCTTCTCGGTGCGGTGACGGATGTTTTCCCGGAAGACCGCGATGTCCTTGACGTGGGTACGGGTACAGGTACCGTGGCCTTGATGATTGCCCAGCGTTTGGACGAGCGGCGGCCGCGGGGGGACTGGCGTGTCCGGGGAATAGACATAGACGCTCCTTCCGCCGAAGAGGCCGCCTTGAATTTCCGGATGTCGCCGTGGAGTGAGTCTCTCGTTGCGGAAAATGTGGGCTTGCTCGCATTCAGGAATTCTGCAAGGGACGGGAAATTCGACCTTATCGTCTCTAATCCACCGTATTACGACAATTCGCTTCAGGCACCGGAGCCAAGGCGCAATTCGGCCCGTCACACGGGCGGCACGGAAACTTCCGACGGCACAGAACCTCTTTCCTATCGTGATGTCCTTGAATATGCCTCCGAAGCTCTCAGTGAATCTGGCCGTGTCTCGATGATCCTGCCGTCGGATCAGGAGAAAGCTCTGTTGCGCTATGCGAGGATGTGCGGATTCGCGCCGTGGAAGATTTTGAGAATCAAGACTGTCGAACGTAAGCCTGTGTCACGCCTTATCGTGCAGTTCAAGCGTAGGGCTCAATGTGCGGATGCGGTGACGGAAGAGCGGCTGACGCTCTCGGACGAAAAAGGGAAGCGTACTTCACAGCATGCCTCCCTTGTAACAGATTATTGTCTGTAACCAAACTAACTATTAACCAATTGACCAAAAAATATTAATAATCTGTTGCTATATTTTATCCTTACTTGTTGTTCTCGTTCCTGTGCAGTCTGTGAATCTGCTGGCGGCGGAATGATTCTTCCGCGATGTACAGCTTCGCCACTTTCTTGCTTGAGAGTATTTTGCGGTACTCTGTGATGTATTTTTTCTCTATCTCCTTACTATAGTTCTGCGCATCGATGTATCTGTTTAGCAATGAATCGATTTCATCGGCTCCTTTCCCTGCGTTTATAGCATTGTCAAGGGCGTTGTAGGCGTTCACCATAGCTTTGAACGCTTCTCTCTTCTCGTTATCGCATTTGTTGTACACCGGCCAGAACTTCTCGGCTTCCGCACTGGTCAAGTCCATCGCATCGGTGAGGAATGCGATTTTCTCGGCCTTCCACCTGTCGTTCCAGTCCCTTTTCTCTTTGTTCTGCGCCCCCGCGCCTGACACGGTGATGGCCAGAATTGAGAGTATCAATAATATCCTCTTCATATCAAATCCTATTTTCGGGCTATAAGTCCGATATATTCAATCATTTCTGACGGAGCGCCGGAATCAATAAGGTAGTTGATCACATCCTCTTCGGAGATTGTGTCGTGCCTTAGGGTGTCCTGATGCAGGTACTCGTCCGCCTGAAGCATACTTATATAGTAGTACTTGTCGTATAGCTCCTCCTCGCTTCCGGAGGCCGTGTTTCTTAGTACGATGTTCCCTACGACAAGCAGCGAGACGAAGCAGGCCGCCAGAGCAAGGTAAGGCATCATCCGTTGCACAGGGCCTGGCACCGCCTTCTGTCCGGGGATGCGGCCCAGTCGCATCTTCAGACCCTCGAAGTACCCGTCGGGAACATCGAAAGCCTCCTTCCTCTTGCTATTGAATATGTTGCTTTTCTCTTGCATCACGTTATCTTTGACAAAACAATAACCTGAAAGTTTAATAATCCCGTTTGAATTATTTTAAAATTCTTTCTCGCTCCGCTCCGAGCGCGTCCTTTATCTTTTCGACGGCGAAGTGGTACGAGGCTTTAAGCGCCCCTACGGATGTCCCGAGAATCTCGGAGATGTCCTCGTAGGGCAGTTCGTCGAAATACCGCATATAAAACACGGATTTCTGCTTTTTGGGGAGCTTGGCGATGGCCTTGAAAAGGAGTCTCTGGGCTTCGTCGCCGTTGAAATAGGAGTCCTCGTCAATCTTGTCGGAAAGCGAGGCGTCAAGACTCTCGAACTTCAGGGCGGCCCTGACTTTCTGTTTGTTGAGCCAGTTCAATGTTTCGTTTGTTGCGATCCTGTAGAGCCACGTGAACAGTCTTGCGTCCTGTCTGAACGTGGAAAGCCCCGACCACACCTTGATGAATATTTCCTGAAGAAGGTCGTCGGTGTCCTCGTGCGAGCATACGAACCGCCGGACGTGCCAATAGAGCCGCTCGCTGTAGGCCGCGACTATCTCTTTGAACGCCTTTTCTTTCTGTCCGCTCCGGAACAACGTGATTATCTCTTCATCAGTCATTCTTGTCTGATTTCGTTGAATCTTTCAAATGTACGACAAATTGCTTATTTTTGCAATTATACGAAAACAATGCCGTAAACGGTTCGCAAAGAAAATGAAACATATACGTAATTTCTGCATAATCGCTCACATCGACCACGGGAAAAGCACCCTTGCAGACAGGCTGATAGAACTGACCAAGACCTTGACTTCCAGGGATATGGAGGCTCAGGTGCTGGATAATATGGATCTTGAGAAAGAAAAGGGTATCACCATCAAGAGCCACGCCATCCAGATGGAGTACTCGTACAAGGGGGAGAAGTATGTCCTGAACCTTATCGACACTCCGGGACACGTGGATTTCTCCTATGAGGTGTCTCGCTCGATAGCGTCCTGCGAAGGGGCGCTTCTGGTTGTGGATGCGTCGCAAGGCATACAGGCCCAGACGATCTCCAATCTTTATCTGGCTGTAGATCACGGTCTTGAGATAATCCCTGTGATGAACAAGATTGATATGGACTCGGCTCAGCCGGAGCTTGTGGCCGACCAGATCGTTGACCTGCTGGGCTGTGAGCCAGAGGACATATTCAAAGTCTCGGCACGCACCGGAGAGGGGATTCCTCCGCTTCTGGACGCCATCGTGGAGAAGATTCCGGCTCCGTCCGGGGATCCGGACGCACCGTTGCAGGCGTTGATATTCGATTCGGTCTTCAATCCTTTCCGTGGAATCATCGCCTATTTCAAGGTTCTGAACGGGTCGATAAGCACCGGCGACAAGGTCAAGTTCGTCGCCACGGGGCAGGAATATGACGCGGAGGAGGTCGGAGTGCTGAAAATGAAGCTCTACCCGTCGGGCCGGGTGTCCACCGGAGACGTGGGTTACATAATCTCCGGAATCAAGAGGGCGGTCGAGGTCAAGGTCGGAGACACGATAACCCATTCGGCCATACCTTGTGACTCCGCCATCGCCGGTTTCGAGGAGGTCAAGCCTATGGTGTTCGCCGGAATGTACCCTGTGCAGGCCGACAAGTTCGAGGAGCTTCGCGCGACGCTGGAGAAGTTCCAGCTCAACGATGCCTCGTTTGTGTATGAGCCGGAGTCCTCGCTGGCGCTGGGATTCGGTTTCCGGTGCGGTTTCCTTGGCCTGCTCCATCTTGAGATTGTGCAGGAACGCCTTTTCAGGGAATTCAATATGGATGTCATCACGACTGTCCCTAACGTTTCCTATAAGGTCTATACCACTCAGGGAGAAGTTCTTGACGTTCACAATCCGTCCGGGCTTCCGGCTCCTACCCTCATAGACCACATAGAGGAGCCGTTCATCCGCGCGCAGATAATCTCCAAGACCGATTTCTACGGGGCCATAATGAAGTTGTGTATGGATAAGAGGGGGACGCTGGTAGGAGAGCACTACATCACCTCAGACAGGGTCGAGCTTACCTATGATATGCCTTTGTCCGAAATTGTCTTCGATTTCTACGACAAGCTGAAGTCCGTCTCCAAGGGTTACGCGTCTTTTGATTACCACATCACAGAGTTCCGCCCGGCAAGGCTGGTCAAGCTGGACATCCTTCTGAACGGTGATCCGGCGGACGCTCTTTCTACCTTGATCCACGAGGACCACGCCTATGATTTCGGACGCAAGATCTGTCTGAAGCTCAAGGAACTTATCCCCCGGCAACAGTTCGACATCGCCGTGCAGGCGGCTATAGGAGCGAAGATCATCGCGCGTGAGACCGTGCGCCAGGTTCGCAAGGACGTGACGGCAAAGTGCTATGGCGGTGACGTGTCCCGTAAGAGAAAACTGCTTGAGAAACAGAAGGAAGGAAAGAAGAGAATGCGTCAGATAGGCACTGTGCAGGTGCCTCAGAGTGCGTTTATGGCCGTTCTCAAACTGGATTCGTAAGAATATGACCGTCGCCCTTATCATAACTCTTGTCGATGGCGGAAAGGATACCCTGTCCGTTTGTCTTGAGGAGTGCCAAAGGCAGACCGAGGCTATGGAGGCGACGGGGGAATATTCATTCACCACCTTTCTGAATGACGGGGGGCCGTCGGGCTACCGTAAGGTTTGGGAAAAGGCGGGCGGCTCCGGGTTCGATTTCTATCTGTGGATGGATTCGGATCTGAGGCTGGAGGAGGGGGCGATCGCGTCTTTTTTCGAGAATTCGTTCTTTCTGCGTCACAAGGCCGTGATCGCGGGGACTGTCTCGGATATGTCCGGCAATCTGTTGTCCGGCGGAAGATCCCGCCACGGGAGGCTTCTGGAGCCGGATCCGGTCATTCCTGTCCCTTGCCATTTTTACGATATGTCCCTGACACTGGTTCCTGAATATGTCGTGAGGCATCTGGAGAACCCGTCGGACATATTCCGTCCCACATTGTTAGATTATGGCTGCGGAGGGGTGGTGGCAAAGGCAGGCATAGCCCGTGTCGCCGCACCGGGAATTCTCGCAAGAACCAACAGGGAACCAACGCCTCCTGTCTGGAAGAATCCGGATTCTCCATTGGCCGAAAGGGCGCTTTCCCTGCTGAAGGCTTGCAACCGCGAGTTTATCGGGTTTCTGCATTCGATTTTCAGATAATATTCGTAAATTTACCTCGCCCGGCTTCAGACAGAGACCGGGCGCTGACTACATAACATTAAAACAACCACTATTATGAAGCACCCTAAAATAGGAATCCGTCCGACCATAGATGGCCGTCAGGGCGGTGTACGTGAGAGTCTTGAGGAAAAGACAATGTCCCTTGCGGCGAATGTCGCCGCGCTGATATCCTCCAATCTGAGATATACTGACGGCACTCCGGTTGAGTGTGTCATCGCCGACGGGACAATAGGCCGTGTGGCGGAGAGCGCCGCCTGCGCGGAGAAGTTCGAGCGTGAGGGAGTCGGCGGAACAATCACCGTGACCTCCTGCTGGTGCTATGGATCCGAGACGATGGATATGAACCCTTACTGGCCTAAGGCTGTCTGGGGATTCAACGGAACGGAGCGCCCGGGAGCCGTTTATCTTGCGGCTGTGCTTGCCGCGCACGCCCAGAAGGGACTTCCTGCTTTCGGAATATACGGACACGATGTCCAGGATCTCGATGACAATTCGATTCCGGAGGATGTGGCCGAGAAGATTCTCCGTTTCGCGCGCGGAGCCGTCGCGGTGGCGGAGATGAGAGGGGAGTCCTATCTTTCCATCGGCAGCGTGACTATGGGTATAGCCGGTTCGATAGTGGACACCGGTTTCTTCCAGAAATATCTGGGAATGAGGAATGAAAGTGTCGATGAGGTTGAGATTCTGAGGCGTATGGATCTTGGGATTTACGACAAGGATGAGTTCGACAAGGCAATGGCCTGGGTCAAGGAGTACTGTATGCCTAACGAGGGTTGGGACAAGAATCCTGAGGAAAAGCGCAAGACCCGCGCGCAGAAGGACAAGGACTGGGAGTTCGTGGTCAAGATGACCATCATCGTGATGGATCTGATGAAGGGCAACCCAAAGCTCCGCGAGATGGGATTCAAGGAAGAGGCTCTTGGACACAATGCGATCGCCGGTGGTTTTCAGGGTCAGCGTCAGTGGACTGACTGGATGCCTAACGGAGACTTCACGGAGACCATCCTCAACACTAACTTCGACTGGAACGGACGCAGGCAGCCTTCTATTCTTGCCACCGAGAACGATTCGCTCAACGGCACGGCTATGCTGATGGGACATTTGCTGACAAACCGTCCTCAGATTTTCTCCGATGTGAGAACCTACTGGAGTCCGGAGGCTGTCAAGAGAGTGACCGGCAAGGAGCTTACCGGCAAGGCCGCCCCCGGCATCATCCATCTCATCAATTCGGGAGCCACGACGATGGACGGATGCGGCCAAAGCTCAGACGCGGATGGCAGACCGGTGATGAAACCGTTCTGGGAGATGACCGACGAGGATGAGAAGCGTTGCCTTGAGCATTCGCAGTGGATGCCGGCTGACAGGGACTATTTCCGCGGAGGCGGATTCAGCATCCATTTTGTCTCAAGGGGAGATTTCCCGGCCACAATGGCGAGAATCAACATCGTTGACGGTCTCGGACCTGTGCTCCAGCTCGCAGAAGGCTGGGTTGTGGACATAGACCCTGAGATTCACGATGTCCTTGACAAGCGTACGGATCCTACGTGGCCTACTACTTGGTTCACTCCGAGGCTTGACCCGAAGAAGGATGCCTTCAAGGATGTTTACAGCGTTATGAACAACTGGGGAGCGAACCACGGTGCGATTTCATACGGTCACATAGGCGCGGATCTCATCACTTTGGCTTCGATGCTGCGCATTCCGGTTTGTATGCACAATGTGGATGACTCCAAGATTTTCCGTCCTGCCGCCTGGAACGCTTTCGGGATGGACAAGGAGGGTGCGGATTTCCGTGCCTGCGCCAACTTCGGGCCTATCTACAAGTAATCCTCGGCTATGAAGGGGAAGGATTCGATACTGAAGGCAGGCGGGGTAAGCTACGTCCTGCCTTTCATCCTCATAACGACCTGTTTCGCTCTTTGGGGATTCGCCAATGACATCACGAACCCTATGGTCAAGGCATTCTCCAAGATATTCAGGATGAGTGTGACGCAGGGGTCTCTGGTTCAGGTGGCGTTTTACGGGGGCTATTTCTGTATGGCTCTTCCCGCCGCTATGTTCATCCGTAGGTTTTCCTACAAGGCCGGTGTTCTTGTTGGACTCGGACTTTACGCCGTTGGGGCGCTTCTTTTCCTGCCGGCAAAGTCCGTCGGTCTCTACGGATTCTTTCTCATCGCCTATTTCATTATGACCTGCGGGCTGTCTTTTCTTGAGACCAGCTGCAATCCGTACATCCTTAGTATGGGTTCCGAGGAGACGTCGACCCGCCGTCTAAACTTCGCCCAGTGCTTCAATCCGATCGGCTCGCTGTTGGGGATGTACGTAGCGATGAACTTCATTCAGGCGAGGATGAATCCGGCAAGCACGGCTGAAAGGGCGCTTTTGGACGATGCGAGCTTCGAGGCGATGAAACAGGCTGACCTTAACGTCCTTACCGGGCCTTACTGGATTGTGGGACTTGTCATCATCGCGATGTTCGCGGTTATTCTTTTCTCCAGGATGCCAGGCAATGCGGACAAGGAACACGGAATGGATGTCCTTCCGGTACTCAAGCGTCTGATCCACAGACCTCGCTACTGGGAAGGAGTCATCGCGCAGTTCTTCTACGTCGGAGTGCAGATTATGTGCTGGACGTTCATCATACAGTACGGCACAAGGGTGTTTATGGCAGAAGGAATGGATGAACAGGCGGCGGAGGTGCTGTCGCAGAAATACAACATCGCGGCTATGATTCTTTTCGTGTCTTGCCGTTTCCTCTGCACCTGGCTGATGAAGTACCTTGAGCCGTCCCGGCTGCTGACGGCCTTCGCCATCGGAGGAATGATCGCCACCGCCGGTGTGATATTCATTCAGAACAGGTTAGGCCTGTACTGCCTTGTGGCTGTCAGTGGTTTTATGTCGCTTATGTTCCCGACCATCTACGGTATCGCGCTCGGCGGTCTTGGAGATGACGCCAAGTTCGGGGCCGCCGGTCTGATTATGGCCATTCTCGGTGGCTCTGTGCTTCCGCCGCTTCAGGCCCTGATCATCGACAAAGGGGCTGTGGGTTTCCTTCCGTCAGTTAATGCGTCGTTCATCCTTCCGTTCGTATGCTTCATCGTCGTGTGCGTCTATGGTGTCAGGTCAACCAAGGTTCATCTAATCCGGCGATGATTTTGAGACAGTACACGAGAGACTGTATGACGTAATCATTCAGGAGTACGAGAGGCTCCGGACATATTCCGAAGAAAGACAGCGCGATAGTGGCTACCGAAAGGGTCATTGTCGCGCTTGTCAGCGGCAGCGCCACCAGGTTCGTGAGTATGAAGTATTTGGGAAAAGAGTGGAAATAGTGCCAGGCCAGCGGCCCTGTGAAGATCTGGCAGGAGACCGACAGCATAGCCGCGTTCCAGATTTTGCGGAAAGGGTCGAATCCGGACAGCCCTGAGCCTCCGGCTGACGGGTATATCCGTTCGAGGGCCGGGTAGAGCAGGTATATTCCCGCCATCGCGAGATAGGAAAGCTGGAAGCCGACGGATGTGATGACATCGGGCTTCAGTGCGAGCTGGATGGTCAGTGCGCCGAGCAGTACCCTAACGGGAGACCTTTTCCTGCCCAGAATCTTGCAGGTCTCGTTGATTGTGATGAACAGGAACGCCCTGATGATTGATGGCGAGGCACCTGTCATTACCGAGTAGAATAATGCGGCCGAGATGATTAGTGAATACCTCAACTTTCTGGCAGTAAGTGAGTTGCCGAGCGGTGAGGCGAGCCGTCCGAGAATGATGTAAAGCACTCCCAGATGCAGGCCTGAAAGGGCGAGGATATGGGCGGCTCCGCTGTCTCTGAATATTCCCGTGATTTCTTTTGAAAGGTCGCCTCTGTCCCCGGTCAGCAGGGCTTTCACCAGAGGTGCGGTTGTCTCTGAAGGGTAGGGGATGTTGTCGATGGCTGTTTTGAGGTGCGTGACTGTCCTTTCGGCGATTCCGGTAGCCGGAGCGTCTGGATATTCAGGGATTCCGCTTGCGATGCTGTGGTTCAGCGAACAGAATATGCCTGTGATGAGGAACACCGCAGGAAACAGGGCTGCGCCGGATGGACGGTCGGACAGGTGCGATGGCCGTATGGTCGCTGCCAGAATGAACAGCCCTGCCGCTATGGCAAGGAGGACTGGACAGGCTATGTGATGAAACGGGGAGTCGAGGCGCGCGCACAGGAACTCTCCCGCCGCGATGCCCGCCGCGAATGGGACGCTGATCCCCACGATATCTCTCTCCTCCGCCATAGCTCAGCCCATTGTCGTTTGTGACCGTCCGATTCGGAACTTCAGGCCGTAGCGGGCCGTTCTCGTTGCGAAGACCAATCCGGCTCGGGCCGGAAAAAGACAATCACGTCATCTTCTGCCAAAGATAATGATTAAATCTGTTTTTGGGATGGATGGCCGTCCGATTTTTCATTTTTTACGCATATTATTAGTATCTTTGTCTGTATAATTACATAAAACTCAAACGGAATGATTATTCTTGTTATCAATTGTGGAAGTTCTTCGATCAAGTACCAGCTGCTTGATATGAAGAATGATGACGTCTATGAACTTTTGGCCAAGGGAATAGTTGAAAAGATAGGCCTTGAATGCGGCAGACTCCAACACACTCCGGCGGGGAGGCAGAAGGTTGTGAAAGACCTTCCTGTTCCGGATCACACGGTCGGAATGCAGATTGTCCTTGACGCTCTCATCGACAGCGAGCACGGAGTCCTCAAGTCATTCGATGACATCGAGGCGGTCGGCCACAGAATCGTGCAGGGAGCGGATTTCTTCTCCGGAAGCGCCATCGTGGACGAAGATGTCATCAAGAAGATTGACTTCTGCTGCGACTTCGCGCCTCTTCACAACCCGGCTCATCTTCTTGGAATCAGGGCTTGCCAGGAGGTGCTTCCTTCAGTGCCGCAGGTCGTGACGTTCGACACGGCATTCCATCAGACGATGCCGCCTTATGCCTATATGTACGGCCTCCCTTACGAGTATTATGACAAGTATCACATCCGTCGCTACGGAGCGCACGGCACCAGCCATCAGTTTGTCGCCAAAAAGGGTGCGGAGATGGTCGGCCTTGACATCAACAACTCCAGGATCATCACCTGCCATATCGGTAACGGCAGCTCCATCACGGCCATCGTGAACGGCAAGTCCATCGACACCTCTATGGGTCTGACTCCGCTTGAAGGATTGGTTATGGGAACCAGATGCGGTGACGTGGATGCCAATGCGGTTCTATATATGATGAAGAAGGAGAATCTCACCCCGGATCAGATGTACGACATCGTGAACAAGAAGAGCGGTTTCCTCGGTGTATCCCAGAAGACTTCCGACGCCCGTGAGATGGATGAGCTTGCCAATGGCGGAGACCGTAAGGCCAAGCTTGCCCTCAAGATGCTTACTTTCCAGATGATCAAGTACATCGGAGCCTATGTCGCCGAGATGAACGGAGTTGACGCCATCTTCTTCACCGGCGGAATCGGTGAGCACAACAGCCGTCTGCGCCGCAGGGTCTGCGAGAATTTCACCTACCTCGGACTTTCGTTCGACTATGAGGCCAACACGGCCTGGGGAGTTGACTCCGTGATTTCCCTTCCGGACTCAAAGGTAAAGGTCGCCCTTGTGACCACCGATGAGGAACTCGTCATCGCCCGTGACACTATGCACCTTGTGCAAAGCATTGAAGAATAGGATATTAAATTCAGGAATATTATGATTACAAAATTCGCTGACGTATTCGCCGAACTTAAAATCAATGGCGTTTGCAAAAGAATGGTCGCCGCCTGGGCAGTGGATGAGCACACTATCGAGGCTTGTGCGAAGGCTTCCGAGATGGGTTTTGTCAAGGTCACTCTCGTAGGTGACGAGGAACTCATCAAGGAGACCTGCCGGAACAATGACATCAACGTCGAGCTTTTCGACATTGTGAACGAGCCTGTTGAGCTTAAGGCAGTCGCCAAGGCCGTGCAGCTTGTTCACGACGGTGATGGAGACGTGCTGATGAAAGGGCTTTGCTCAACGGACAAGTTCCTCCGCGCTATTCTCAACAAGGAGACCGGACTTCTTCCTCCAAAGGGTGTTCTGAGCCACGTGGGTGTCATCGAGTCTCCTAATTATCACAAGCTTCTCTTCCTGTCTGATATGGCTGTGATTCCTCAGCCTGACTTCCGTCAGAAGATGAAGATCGCCGGTTATCTGGTAGGTGTCGCCAAGTCGTTCGGCATAGCCAAGCCTAAGCTTGCTTTCATTGCCGCGTCCGAGCAGGTTCTCGATTCAATGCCGGCTTGTATGGAGGCCGCGGCCCTTGCCAAGATGGCTGACCGTGGTCAGATCAAGGGATGCATCGCCGACGGGCCGTTGGCCCTCGATGTGGCGATTGACAGGGAGTCCGTCGAAATAAAGAAGCTTGTCAGCCCTGTGGCTGGTGACGCTGACTGTCTTGAGTTCCCTAACATCGAGTCAGCGAATGTGTTCTGGAAAACCAACTCCAAGTTGGCTTCAGGAGTCAGACAGGCCGGTATGCTTGTCGGAACGACTGTGCCTTGCGTGCTCGCGAGCCGCGCCGACAGCGTTGATACCAAGCTGAACTCGATCGCCGAGGCTGTTATGTTCGTCAACAAATAATTCAGGATTACTTCCATTTGTTCATCCTGCCGCGCTACGACACCGGGCTTTCCCAAGTGCCGAGGCGGCAGGATGAATCTGTTTTCTATGGCCGTGAACCTGCCGCATTGCAGATGCGCAGGCCCTATTTGGGTGTTATTCAGTGTTCAGGCAACTTATTCGCCGAAATATTCGGGGAATAAAAAGACTATACTCCAAATGCGGTCCTTGATCAGGGGGAGTCGCAAAGAATACAGTCCGCGGCAACAGACCCATTATCCGCTTGACTGAATGCTTGGAATGTGGCTCTTCCTCTCTGCGGAAAAGTGAGGTTTGTGATATTATTCTATGTTGGATGTCTTATCTATCTTATTGTCTATCTTGACATCGTGACGGGAACGCTTGTAATAGCTGCCTTTATGCCAAATAGTCGCAGCACAACAAACAAAGGAATAAGGTTTAAAAGCAAGCCAACGGCTAAAACAACCAAGAAGCCGTTCAAAAGAGATTCCAAGGTCAAATTGTCAAGCATAACCATTAACATTTGTTTGACGCAAAATTAATCAATCATAAGAATATATCAAGGATTGTTGACGTAAATATTAATCGAAATGCAGTCCTTAACCAGTGGAATTGGACAGAATACAGCCTGCGGCTTGACTGCGAGGAATACACCCATTACGCGGTGAACCACGGGAAAAGGAATACGCCGACGGGCTGTTCTCAACAAACGCCTCCGAGTGGTTCCGGGGTCATAGGAAATACCGTAAATCATATCCAATGCACTTAATTATTGTCAGACGTAATCAATCATAAACAGTTTATGGATACTCCTTAATATCCTCTGTATAACGGGGCTGTCTTCACAACTGTAAAAAATAATCAAGGATTATTGCGAGGCCAAGAATTATGTCCATCATATTCTGTGCGGATTTGATATGCCGGCTGCAAGTCCGTCTTAGAAGTTGAACCATTCCTCTTCTCTGGAATCCTCGGAGGTGCTTTGTTGATTCTCAGGGTAGAACATATTCCTGGCCGGGAATTTTGAGGAATACTTCGTCCGAAGCTTGTCGAAAAGCTCGGCGGTGTGGCGAGCGAGCCCCGGGCCTTTGTAGGTGCTTGTGTTGGAGATGAAGATCCAGCACTCTCCGTCAGGGAAGTATTTTATCAGGGCGCTTGTCCCTGCAAAAGTTCCGGTGCGCGTCCAGTAGCCGTCCTTGGTGTCATTCCAACCGAGTGAGTAGGTGCTCTCGTCGAAATATTCGGTCATCAGGTCCACACTCTCCCTGCTGATGATGTCCGGGACTTCCGGCCGCCCGTCGATGGAGGCGACCAGAAGCTCAAGTTCCGGTGTCGAGGCAACCCAGGCCCCGGCTCCGGAAAGCCCCGTCACGTCATTGCCGCCGTAGCACCTGGTGACTTTCCTGCCGCTGTTGTTGAACTCGTCGGCCGGCTCGTCATCGTGCTGGACGTAGTAGCGGGATTCGTTGGGAAGCTTTTGCTCGTAGTAGTTTCCGGCGATGTGGAAATCCACACAGCCGGCAGGACGCAGGACATTTTCCTGAAGGAAGGTTTCGTAGTCTGTGCCGCTTATCTTCTCAATCACCATTGAAAGAGCGAGATAGCCGAAGTTGGAATATTCCTGTGACGTGCCGGGAACGAACTTCAGCCTTCTTTTCAGCTGTAGCTCCATCAGGCGCTCCTGAGTGGGAGCCTCGGTCCAGCCGTTCTGCATCATTATCCAGCGAGTCGAGAACATAGGGTCTCCGCCCCTTCTTGAAAACCCTCCCTTGTGTCTTAGAAGATCCTCTACGGTGATTCTGTGGTAGAGAGTGTCCCTGATGGCGGCGTTGTAGGTGGAGTCATTGAGTATTCCGTCCGGGCCGAAGACCCGGTCTTTCAAGGTCAGCTGACCTCTGTCACGGAGCACCATTATTCCGACCGCCGTCACAAGTTTCGAGACCGAAGCCATTCTGAGGATGTTGCCTGGCTGCATCTCTTTGCCTGTGTCGGCCTTACCGTAGCCCTTGGCAAAGAGCAGGGAGTCGTTCCGCATAACAGAAACGGAAGCGCCGTTGATGGCCCAGAAGGTAAGATAGTCCTTCACAATTTTGTCGAATCCGTCCAAAGAGGACGTGTCGGACATCTCGTTTGTCAATGTCGCGTTGAGGTTGACAGGTACGGGATGCTCGCACAGGTCAGCCGGAGTCCTCTTGGCGGAAGCCGATCTCCAGACTATTATGGCCGTCAAGACTGCTATGACCGCCAAAGCGTAGCCTGACGCTTTCCTAAATGTCGCTGTGTCAGGCATATCAGTGGATCAGCCCGGCTTTTCTGCCGAAATCGATGATGCAGTCGGCGGTTCCCTCGATTCCCAGGAGGGACGAGTCTACGCAGAGGTCATAATCCGCGGAGTCTCCCCAGTTCCCGAATGTGAAGAAGTTGTAGTATGTCTCCCTTGTCCTGTCCTGCTTGACTATTCTGTCCCGGGCTTCGTCAGCTTTGATTCCCAATCTTTTGGCGACCCTGTCCACACGTCTCTCCAAAGGAGCGGTGATGAATACATCGAGACATTCGCGGTCCCGCAGAATGTAGTTCGAGCATCTTCCCACGAATATGGCCGGCCCTTTGTCGGCGATGTTCTTGATGACCTCGCTCTGGATCTTGAAAAGCTCGTTGTCCCCAACGTAGTTCTGGGCGCTTCCGAACCTGCCGCCGCCGAAGAATGAAGACATACTGAAGATGCTCCTTTTCTCGTCGCTGCGTTCAAACAGTTCCTTGCTGAAGCCGCTCTCGTCGGCCGCTTTGGAGATAAGCTCGTTGTCATAGACAGGAATCCCGAGTGCCTCGCTTATCCTCAGGGCGATCAGTTTCCCGCCGCTGCCGAATTGGCGGCCTATGTTGATTATTGTGTTGTGCTGTCCTTTCATATTCGTAATATGTGTGTGGTCATTATGAGATTGTGCTGCCTAAAATCGTCGGCTCGTCACCGTCCTTGAGCTTGCTGAAGCTGCGCATAAGCCTCGCAACGAGGACAAGTGTGGTGACGCAGGCCAGTGCGTCCGAAATCGGGAAAGCCACGAAAACGCCGTGGATTCCCAGAAGGAGGGGTACAAGATAAAGCAGGGGCACGAGGAAAAGCAGCTGGCGGCTCAGGGACAGGAAGATGGACTTCCTGACCATTCCGAGGCTCTGGAACAGGTTGGTGGAAACCATCTGCCAGCCCACGAGCAGCACGACCGGGTTCATTATTCTCAACCCCTTGTCCGCCAGCGCCTTCAGCTCGGGGTCGCTTGTGAATATGCTTACCATAACGCCCGGGAAGAACTCCGAGGCCACGAACCACAGGGCGCAGATGACGGTCGCCCACATCGAGGTACGCAGGAACACCTCCCGCACGCGGGAATACTTCCGCGCCCCGAAGTTGTAGCCGGCTATCGGCTGCATTCCCTGGTTGAATCCCATCACGATCATCACGAACAGGAAGTTTATCCTGTTGATGATTCCATAGGCTCCGATGGCAAGGTCACCCCCGTACTTGAGCAGCTGCTGGTTGATGAACATTGTCACGACGCAGGAGGCCGAGTTCATAAGGAAAGGCCCCATTCCAATCGCAAGAGAGTCCTTGGCGATTCTCCAGTCAAGCTCGAAGAATCTCTTCGGCAGGCACAGGACATTGCCCTTCCGGCTGAAGTAGTACAGTGAATATGACAGTGATATGGCCTGGCATATCACCGTGGCGAGCGCCGCGCCGCGTACTCCCATATCGAGGGCGAAGATGAATATTGGGTCGAGTATGCTGTTGAGAATCACCGTGAACAGCGTCAGCCCCATCGCCATCCTCGGATTGCCGGACGAGCGGATGACGCTGTTCAGCCCGAAATACAGATGGGTGATGACATTGCCGTAGAGGATGATTTCCATATAGTCTCTGGCGTACTTCAGGGTGTTGTCGCTCGCACCGAAGAAATAGAGGATCGGATCCAGGAACATCAGGCAGAACACGGTGAAAAGCACTCCGATTATACAGTTCAGGGTGACTTCGTTGGCGAGCACCTTGTTCGCTACCTTCCTGTTGTTCTGGCCGAGCAGGACGGAGATCATTGTGGCGGCTCCGGCTCCGACAAGCGTTCCCAGGGCGGTGCTGAGATTCATCAGGGGAAACGTTACCGCCAGTCCGGAAATGGCCAGCGATCCTGTTCCGGGAATATGCCCGATGTAGATGCTGTCCACCATATTATAGAGAGAAGACGCAGTCATGGCGATTATTCCAGGGACTGCGTACTTCTTCAGCAATTTGCCGATGCTTTCACTTCCAAGCTCTGTAGGAGCCGTATGTGTCTGTGACATTATTATTAAGGTTCGTCAACAATTTCAATTTCAAACACCAGCGGAGAGTATTTCGGGATTGTCTTTCCGCTGCCGCTGTAACCGTATCCGAGGAAGGAGTAGAATGCGCACACGCCTTTCTCGTAAGCCTTCATCCGGGAGAGGCAGTAGGCGAACCCGTTGATGGTCGTGCTGCCGCCGGAAGAGCTCGTCCCGCCCAATGTGATGTCCGTGTAGGTTTCGTTAAGGGTGACCAACTGAGGCTCGTAGGAGTTTGATGATGAGTAGATTCCGTGGACTTTGGCGGTGTCCTCGATTGTCGTGTCGAACACCTGTCCGTTCAGAAGCCTGCCGGTGTAGTTGATGTAGAATGTCGTGTCGCGCGGCAGTGTGGCTGTGTCGGCCGGCTCCTTGAGCTGCTGGTAGTAGTAGCCGTAGAAGGTCGAGTCCACGTTGTTCATAACGCGGGCGGTGTAGTTTTCCAATGAATCCACTTCCCATTTGTGGATGCTGTCTGTCTTCTCGGTCAGCGTGATTGTGTAGATGGCGTCGCTTCCGGTTATGTTCTCGAAGAAGTCTTCGGCGGTACTGTAGTCTTTATCGGACGCGATGGTCGAGTTGAGCCATCCCGGAATGACGGCTGTCCTGGTGCCGCCGATTCTCATATCCTTGAGCATTTCGAGTATGCCGATCTGTGTGGCGTACTTGCTGTTTATGACCACTGACGGGCCATAGTAGTTGCCTTTTGAGTACGAGCCTATCTGCTGGGCGACCTTCTCTTCCGTGGTGCTCCCGATGGTGCCGTCCAGGTCGGTGGCCGTGTATCTGATGAAAAGATAAAGGTCGTCCTCCGTCACGGACTCGCCTGTGCCCGGCTCGTCGTCAATGATGTAGATTCCAAGTCCTGTGGGCTGTACATTGGGATGGTGGACGCTCATCCAGGACTCGAGATAAAGCTTGTTGTCCTCGTTCCTGGATGTCGTGACTTCCTTTGAGCAGGCCGCCGTCACCGCAATGGCGGCGATCAGGGCCAAACGTAGTGATGTTGTTTTCAATATATTCATAATACTCCTTTTTTCATTAATCCGAGACGCTGCTTATCCACAAATGGTAGGCCAAAGCGGAGTTCGGCGGCACCACTCCGACCGTGTGCTTCCCGAATCCGTATTTGCCGTTGAACATAATGTAGCATTCGTCTCCGGCCCTGACTCCCGCAAGGCCTTTTTCCAGCCCTTTTACAAGGCTTTCTTCGGCAAGGTTGACCGTGCTGACCTGAAAGATCGTCGTGTCGGACACTGTCCAGTTGGAGGCTTCCGCAAACTCCTTGCTGTTGGTCACAAACATAT
The DNA here is from genome assembly GCA_964458425.1 of uncultured Muribaculaceae bacterium. Taxonomy (GTDB): domain Bacteria; phylum Bacteroidota; class Bacteroidia; order Bacteroidales; family UBA932; genus Cryptobacteroides. The sequence goes on along the minus strand of CAYWIW010000014.1, from coordinate 49,798 downwards.
TGCTTGGGCTGAGGCTGGAACTGTTTATGTGGTGGGCGGCGTAGAGGAACGACACCGTGCCGTCACTTTCAAGCCGCGGACCCTCCCCGTGCCTGACAGTCACCCTGACAACCCCGTCGATATAGTCAACGGTCGCCTCGGAGTCTTCCGGGGCGAGGGACTTGACCAGGCTCTCGATGTCCTTGTCCTGCCGGAGGTATGCGTTCTCCACCTCGCTTTTGCCGCACGAGGACGCAAGGACGGCGATGGCCGCCAGCAGGGATGCTATGGTATGATTCATCGTCATATTCCCAAAAACTTTCCGGTTGCATTCAAGATGTATGCCTCCGCGTCGCCGGCCGAGTCAAGATCCTTGCCAATCGTCAGGCGGCCTCCCGCCGCAAGTTCGTGTCCGCCGCCGTTGAAATGCCTCTTCGCGAATTCATTGGCCGACACCCCTTGCTTCGAGCGGACGGAGACTTTGAACACGTCATCCTCCTGGGTCAGGAATATGCTCATCCGCACCTTGGCCACTGACAGCGGCATATTCACGAATCCTTCGCTTTCGCCTTTACGGAAGTCGAACCTTTCCTGCGTCTCCTTGTCCAGAATGATGAACGCTGCCCCGTATGGAGTGACGGTCAGCTTTTCGCTCATAAGGAAGCCCAGCAGCCTCAGCCTGTTCTCCCTGTAGTTGTTGTACAGGTTGGAAAGGATCCGGTCTCTGTCCACTCCGGCTCCGATAAGTCTTGACGCCATCTCCAATGTACTCGGGTAGACCGAGTTGGCGAAGTTGTTGGTGTCCGTCGTCATACCCGTGAGCAGGGCGGCGGCGCACTTTGACGGCAGCCTTGAGGCATCCCCGTCTATTTGCGGAGTTTCCATCAGAATCCAGAACAGAAGCTCGCTGGCCGATGAGATATCTGTCTTGGAGAACGTCATCTCGAAGGATTCCGTCTCCGGGTTGAGGTGGTGGTCGATAAGGACTTTTCTTGCGCCGGAGTCTCTTAGGCTCTGTTCCATTCCGGCCGTTCTGGAGAATGAGTTGCAGTCCAGGCACAGAATCAGGTCGCTTGACTTTATCCTTTCCTCGGCTTTTCCCCTGTCCTCGTCGAACACAATGACACTCTCCTTGTCAAAATCATTGAGAATAAAAGAGATGGACTCCGGAATGCTGTCCGGGACAATAAGCGCGGCATCCTTGCCCAGAATGTCGGTAAGGTAGCCGAGCATACCGGCTCCGCATCCGATGGCGTCGCCGTCCGGATGTGTGTGAACGGCGATCGAGATGCGGGAGGAGCTGCCCGTCAGTCTGTCTAAAAGTGCGGTGTCTTTCATTGTTGTCTGCAAAATTACAAATATTATATTGCATTTCATAAATCAATTTTCTAACTTTGTCAAGAATTGACATATAGTCTTTTCATTGACAGGAAAAACATAAAAACACAAAAAATAATGAACAAGACACTGAAAACGATCCTTTGCATCGTACTTGCGCTTTGCGCCATCTTTTTGGTCTATAAGATTTATGACGGCATTATGGAGCCTGTAAGATTCAACAAGGAGGTTGAGGCCAGGCAGAAAGTGGCGGTTCAGAGGCTGAAGGACATCCGTGACCTTCAGGTTGCGTTCAAGGGAGTCAACGAGAGATTCACAGCATCGTTCGACACCCTCAAGCAGTTCTACAACACCGGCGAGATGATCGTTCTGATGCAGGTCGGATCCAAGGATGACTCTCTTGCCGTGGCTCACACCAACGATGTGAAGAAGGCGCACAGGGGAATCACCGATGAGGGTCTCTACAAGCTCTATCAGGAAGGTGACAAGAATCTTGTGTTCTCTATTCAGAACAAGATCGCCGTCAAGGACACCCTGTTCCGCGGCAGAACCGATTTCGACATCAACCAGATTGACCAGATTCCTTTCGCGGCCGAGGGTGAGTCAGTGGCCGCTGTCACAAAGATTGAGATGGACGCCATCATTAAGAAGGTCTCAGGTGTCAATGTGCCTCTCTTCGAAGCCAAGATGCCTTGGAAGTCCGTTCTTAATGGAATGAACCGTCAGCTTGTGGTCAATAAGGTGGCTGAGTGCGAGGATCTCGGACGTTACGAGGGCCTTATGGTCGGAAGCATCTCCGCTCCTAACAACAACGTGGGTAACTGGGAGTAGTACTTCATCCGGCTCGTCATAGATGATGGATTGGAACCCAAAACAGAAGATTAACGGAATATCCATTCAAGTCTGCTTGAATGGATATTCTTTTAAGGTGTCGGATGGAGGGGAAGTGACCGGGTCGGGATGGCTTGGTGCGGACACGGTCTTTACCGCGCGTGAGCTGCAGAAACGTTATGATTGTGTGGAGCTTTCTCTTCTCACCCCTAAGGTGGCGTTGGTTCCATTGCCATTTTTTGATGAGTCTGCCGCAAGGGCCAGCCTTGAGGACACGGTCATTCTTGGAAAAGATGACGAAGTGCGGCATATAGCCCTTCCGGAGTATTCGGCTGAGCTGGTCTATTCCCTGTCCATCGGAGAGATGCTGTCGCGGACAATCTCACAGACCGTCGTAGGCTCTGACGGAAGAGCACCGGAAGTGCTTCCGGAAATGTACTATATCCTGAAGGACCTGCGGAAGGTGGATGAGTATAACAGGATAGTCGCGTCGTATGCCTCCGGCTATCTTCATCTTGGAATATCCCAAGGTCGTAACCTGCTTCTGGCTAATGTGTTCCGGGCTGCTGACTTTACCACGGCCGAGTATTTCCTGTTCCTTGCGCTGAGAAAGCTCCAGCTCAATCCGGAGGTTTCATCGGTATGTTTCCGCACTCCTTTGTCGGAAAGTGAGGAGATGTCGCTGTATCGTTATTTCAAATCTGTCGAAAGGTTATGAGGATTATCGGGGGAAGGCTTCGCGGAAAGACTGTCAGTCCGCCGTCCGGCTACAAGGCCAGGCCTACCACGGATTTTGCCCGGGAAGGTCTGTTCAATGTTTTGGACAACGAGTATGATTTCAACGACCTGAAGGTTCTGGATCTGTTCGGCGGCACCGGGGCGGTCGCCTTTGAGTTTGCCTCCCGTGGCGCGGCGAGAGTCTGGTCGGTCGAAATGGCCAGGGAGAACGCATCGTTCATAAAGACGGAGTCCAGGCGGCTCGGGCTGGACAATGTAACGATGGTGAGAGACAATGTGTTTGATTTCCTGACAATATGCCGTGAGAAGTTCGACATTGTGTTCGCTGACCCGCCCTATGCCCTTGAGGGCCTGGAGACCCTGCCGGACAAGGTCTATTCGGCTGATATCCTTTATCCCGGATGTTATTTTATACTTGAACACGGTGAGGAACATTCGTTCGCGGATCACCCATATTTCAAAAAAGAGAAAAAATACGGACGCGTCCATTTTTCCTTTTTCTGCAAAGATGAGTAAGTCGATTCCGAATTGATGTCACCTCAATTATATAAACACCTAAGACAATGTACGATTCCAAAAACGGGCTTTGGGTAGCCCACAGTTCTGACGGCCCGCTTTCCATCATCGGAAAGATGGCCAACAGGCACGGTCTTGTCGCAGGCGCGACAGGCACCGGCAAGACAGTAACGCTTCAGGTTATGGCCGAGACTTTCTGTCAGGCCGGCGTGCCTTGCTTTATGGCGGATATGAAAGGTGACCTCTCGGGAATCTCTCAGCCAGGCCGCCTGAGCGGGTTCATTGAGAAGAGAATGACCGAGTTCGGAATCGAGGAACCCCGGTTCCAGCCTTGCCCTGTCCGTTTCTACGATGTCTTCGGCCAGCAGGGTCATCCTCTGCGCTGCACCGTCTCGCAGATGGGTCCGCAGCTGTTGAGCCGTATTCTCGGGCTCAATGACACTCAGGAGGGTGTGCTCAACATCGTTTTCAGAATCGCGGACGAGCGGGGGCTTCTCCTGATAGACATAAAGGATCTCCGGTCGATGCTCAATTATGTCCAGTCACACGCCGCGGAATATTCTACTGTCTATGGCAACATCGCTTCCGCTTCGGTCGGAGCAATCCAAAGATCCATCCTTACTCTTGAGAATGAGGGCGCCGGGCAGTTTTTCGGTGAGCCGTCCTTTGATATTCAGGATCTTCTGGCCTGCGAAGGCGGCAAAGGTGTGATGAGTGTCCTGGCGGCAGACAAGCTGATGATGAAGCCTAAGCTCTACTCCACATTCCTTCTTTGGCTTCTGTCCGAACTGTATTCGACCCTTCCGGAGGTCGGGGATATGGAACTTCCGAAGCTCGTGTTCTTCTTTGACGAGGCACATATGCTTTTCGATGACACCCCGAAGGCTCTTGCCGACAAGATTGAACAGGTGGTAAGGCTTATAAGAAGCAAGGGTGTGGGAGTCTATTTTGTCACCCAAAGTCCTACGGACATCCCGGACAGCATCCTCGGTCAGCTCGGAAACCGTGTGCAGCACGCTCTGAGGGCATTTACACCGAAGGATCAGAAGGCCGTGAAGGTCGCTGCGGAGACTTTCAGGGCCAATCCTGCGTTTGACACTTCGGAGGCCATCACGAATCTCGGTACGGGTGAGGCCCTGGTCTCATTCCTTGACGAGAGCGGCGCTCCGGGGGTGGTTCAGAAAGCGAAGATTCTTTTCCCTCTCAGCCAGATCGGGGCGATAGATGAATCCGAAAGGGGCAGGCTGGTCAAGTCTTCAAGAATATTCGGAAAATATGACACTCCGGTTGACCGCGAGAGCGCGTTCGAAGTGCTTCTCGCCCAGGCCGAGCAGGAAGAAAAGGCCGCTGCCGAAGAAGAGGAGTCCAGGCAGGCCGAGGCCAAGGCCGGCAAGGGAGGCAACGGTTTGTTCGGAAAGATAGCCAAGGCAGTCATCACGGCTGTGACCGCATCCGTGGCCACTTCCGTCGGGAACGCTGTCTCTAACAAGGTCAGCGGTAATAAGACCGCAAGGAAATCCACGCGGGGAAGCGGTGCGTCAAAGGTCGTGAAAAGCGCGACATCAGCGGCGACCCGTACTGTGACCCGTGAGCTTACCAGATCGATTCTCGGGAATCTGATCAAGTGACGCCGTCGCCTCGCGGCTTGGCAAAAGTCAATTTCGGTCGGATATGAATATGTTTAATTATAGATAGTTATGGATAATCTTTTTGACCTGAAAGGTAAGGTGGTCGTTATGACAGGAGCCTGCGGGGTTCTCGGAGCGACCATAGTTAAGTATTTTGCGGCTCAGGGCGCCAAGGTCGCCCTTCTGGATCTTGACAGGGTGGCTGACAAAGGCGAGGCAATAGTCGCCGAGATCACCGCAGATGGTGGCGAGGCTTGCTTTATCCCTACCAATGTCCTTGACAAGGAGACGCTTGAGTCTAACTGTAAGGAGGTCGTCGAGAGGTTCGGCGGAGTTGATGTCCTTCTGAACGCCGCGGGAGGGAATATGGCCGCCGCTACGGTTCCTCCTGAGAAGACTATCTTCGACCTGGATGTCGAGGCGGTACGTAAGGTGGTGGATCTTAATCTGTTCGGGACCATCATCCCTACGATGGTGTTCGCCGGGGCAATGGTCGGAAAGAAAAAGGGGTCGATCATCAATTTCTGTAGCGAGACCTCGCTAAGGCCTCTTACACGTGTCGCCGGCTACGGCGTGGCCAAGGCTGCGGTCGCCAACTGGACCAAGTATCTTGCCGGTGAACTGGCAATCAAGTTCGGTGAGGGCTTCAGGGTGAACGCTATCGCCCCGGGCTTCCTGCTCACCAACCAGAACCGTTCCTTGCTCACCAATCCGGACGGAAGTCTGACAGACCGCTCGCACAAGATTCTGGCCCACACCCCGTTCGGTCGCTTCCTTGAGCCGGAGGAACTTCTCGGAACGCTTCACTGGCTGGCCTCTGACGCATCCAAGGCCGTGACAGGAACAATCAACGTGGTAGACGGTGGTTTTGACGCATTCTCGATTTAGCGTTATGAATAAGAATCTTTACCTGATGAGGGAAAGCTGGAGATGGTACGGCCCTGATGACCCTATCTCTCTGGATTATGTCCGGCAGACCGGTGTCACGGACATCGTACACGCCTTGCACCATATCCCCAACGGGGAGGTCTGGCCCGTGGAGGAAATCAAGGCCCGTCAGAAGATGATCGCCGACTGGGGGCTTGTGTGGAGTGTCGTGGAGAGCGTCCCTGTCCACGAGCACATCAAGACCCGTACAGGAGACTATCCGCGCTACATCGAGAATTACCGGCAGACCCTCCGCAATCTGTCCGAGTGTGGCATCAAGTGCGTGACATATAACTTTATGCCAGTCCTTGACTGGACCCGCACCGACTTGAACTACAGGCTTCCCGACGGTTCGACCTGCCTTCGTTTCGAGCGCTCAGCGCTGCTTGCCTTTGACCTTTTCATATTAAAAAGGCCGGGGGCGGAGAATGACTATCCGGCAGAGGACATCGCAAAGGCCAAGGCCCGGTTCGACGGGATGGGACCGAATGAAATCAGCAGACTCACCCGCACGATGATAGCCGGCCTTCCCGGAAGCGAGGAGAGTTTCACTTTGGAACAGTTCCGGAAAGAGCTTGAGAGATATGATGGGGTTGATTCCGAGAAACTTAGAAGTAATCTTGTCTTCTTTCTGAACCAGATTTGCCCGGTCGCTGATGAGGTGGGTGTGAGGATGGTGATCCATCCGGACGACCCGCCGTTCCCTATCCTCGGACTTCCGAGAATCCTTTCCACCGCGGAGGATTTCCGTAAGTTGGTCTCCGCTGTCCCTAATTGGTCCAACGGCCTTTGCCTGTGTACCGGCTCGTTCGGAATCAGGGCTGACAATGATCTTGTGGCTATGATGCGGGAATTCGGGGACAGGACTGATTTCGTCCATTTCAGAAGCACGAAACGTGATTCGGAGGGCAACTATTTCGAGGATACGCATCTTGCGGGTGATGTGGATATGTACGGGATGATGAAGGCCCTTCTTGAGGTGATGCAGGAACGCAGGTTCCGCGTTTTCTGCCGTCCTGACCACGGCCACAGGATGTGTGACGACCTTCAGAGGAAGTCCAATCCGGGATATTCCTGCTATGGAAGGATGAGGGGCATCGCCGAGTTGCGCGGTCTCCAGATGGGAATAGCAGGATCGCTGTACCCTGAAGGCCGATAGTTCCCGAAACCTGCCGGTTATTGTTAATTATTACGCTAAAACATTCATTATGAAGACATTTAAGAATGCCTGTCTGGCTGTATGCCTTTTGCTTGTGACCGCTGCTGCGGGTTATTCACAGGAACGCTACCGTCCTACAGCGGAGAATCTGGAGGCACGCCGCCAGTTCGTCAACGACCGTTTCGGAATATTCCTGCATTGGGGAATATACGCTTCCTATGCTCAGGGCGAGTGGTATCTCAACACCGGAGCCTTGAACAAGGATGAATATGCCCACGCGGCTTCGGCTTTCTATCCTGCCCGCTACGATGCGGAGGAATGGGTGAAGGCTTTTAAGTATGCCGGAGCATCCTATGTGACAATCACTTCGCGTCATCACGACGGCTTCTCTATGTTTGACACCAAGGCTTCCGACTACAACATTGTCAAGGCGACGCCTTGGGGAAAGGATGTGATCAAGGATCTCGCCGACGCTTGCCACAAGGAGGGGTTGAGCCTGCATTTCTACTATTCGATTCTTGACTGGATACGCGAGGACTTTCCGCTCGGCCACTCGGGACACAAGACAGGCCGTAAGGGTGACAACCCTGACTATGACCACTATCTTGCGTTTATGAAGGAGCAGGTCAAGGAATTGCTTACCCAGTACGCTCCTGTCCGCGCTCTCTGGTTCGACGGCTATTGGGACCACAGGCGCGATTCGATTCCTTTCAATTGGAGGATGCCTGAGTTCTACGAACACATCCACTCGGTCGATCCGGCTTGTCTGATAGGTAATAATCATCATATCCAACCTATTGAGGGTGAGGATTTCCAAATGTTCGAGCGTGACCTTCCGGGACAGAACACCGCCGGTTTCTCCGAAGGCCAGGTGGTCAGTGACAAGCTGCCTCTCGAAATGTGCCAGACGATGAACCATACGTGGGGTTACAGCGTTTCGGATCGTGACTATAAGACAGCGGCCCAGCTTGTCGGCACTCTCGCCAAGGCTGTATCGATGAACACCAATCTTCTTTTGAACATCGGTCCCCGCGCCGACGGCTGCCTTCCTGACGCCGCCCTTTCTTTGCTCAAGGAAATCGGCCAATGGATGAAGGTCAACGGAGAGTCAATCAAAGGCTGTGGCCCCGGCCCTGTCACAGAGCGGAGCTGGGGTGTGTCTACGGCTCCCCTGTCCGGTGGAAAGACCTTCTACCTCCACATCCTTGAGAATCCGGGGACGGATCTTGAGATTCCTGTGGAGAAAAAGTCCAAGGTCAGTTCAGTCACCGCTTTGGCTGACGGTTCCGGGCTTCAGTTCAAGAAAGACGGTGACAAGCTTTTCATTACCCTCCCGGCTGCCCTCCCTGCTGAAGACTACGTTGTCGCCGTGACTATGAAGTGATTGACTCGCGGTCCCGCGGATTCTGATTCCCGCCGGCGAAATCCTTAGGCAGTACACCGAACTGCTTGAGGAAGCATTTCGCAAAATATGACGGCGTGTTGAATCCGACCATATAGCAGATTTCGTTTACCTTGTACTTTTGTTCGGCCAAAAGACTGGCGGCTTTACGGAGACGCATCTCCTTTATGAAGTTGTTGGGAGTCTGGCCGCAAGCCTCCTTGGTCCGCTCGAAAAGCACCGAACGGCTCATATTCATCTGTTCGGCGAGGTCGTCCACTGTGAAGTCCATATCCGGAATCCTTACGGAGACGATCTCGCTGAGCTGTTGGAGGAACAATTCGTCGCCTTTCCCCTGGACTGTGCTTCTCAGCGTGTAATACGGACGCTTGCTGAAGCTTTCCCAGATTATTTTCCGCTTGTCGAGGATGTTGTTGATCTGCGTGATGAGATATTCAATCTCGACAGGCTTCTCAAGGAATATGTCCGCTCCCTTGCCGATTCCGTTGACTTTTAGGCTGAGGTCATCGCTGCTCGAAAGGAGGATTACTGGAATATGACAGAATCGTTCCTCGTTCCTCAGCTCGCCGCATAGGTCTGTCCCTATTTCGGCATCGCTGATAATCAAATCAATGCGCTCTCCGTTGTCGAGTGTGGCCCTTGCCTCTCCAGCACTTGCCGAGGTCTTGATGTCAAGATAGTGGCGGCTTAGGGCGAGGGACAGAAACTCTCTCATCTGGGGGTCTTGGTCGATGACCATTATGCTGATTCCCCTGCGTTTCGGAGCGTTCTGTTCCTGAAGCACCGTACCGGAGGAACTTCCGCGCGCCTCTTTCTCAATCTCGGCGGCGATGTCACGGTATTCCCCCCGCATCGGCATCGGTGCCTCTCCGACATCCGTGCGCAGTCCTTCGATGCTGTTGTGAAGGAAATCCAATATCTCGTGGGTGATTATGTGGAGCTTGTTGCTGCTGTTCTTGATGATTGCCGCATTCTTTCTCGCCCTTTCAGAGAGACCTTTCTCGGCCAGAATCTCGTCCACCGGCCCGTTTAGCAGCATCACAGGTGTCCTTATGCCCTTGGCGATGTCCGTGAAAAGTTCCAGCTCGGTCTCCAGCCGTACCTTGTTCCTGTCCCTGAGGATTCTTTCAGCCTTGTTGGCTTTCCTCTCTTTCCTGTATTCCGCAAGGGTTTTGGCGAAAACCAGTATGAGCGACAGAAGGGCGCAGCAATACGCCACGATGGCTAACGTGCAGTTGTACCAATACGGACGCACCTTTATGACGGTCGGCATCCCTTTGCTCCAGACGCCGTCATTGTTGCATCCGGACACGATAATCGTGTGTTCTCCCCTGTCAAGGCCGGTGAGGATTATCTCGTTGCCCTTGTAGTCGTATTCATTCCAGTCGCCGTCATCGATTTTCCATCTGTAGCGGTTTTTGTGCGGAGCCATATAGCTGAGCACCGAGAATCTGAGTTTAAGCGGGGAGTGCCCTGTCCGCAGGTCAACCCGGCCGGTTTTCCGGGCGTTTGACAGAAGCGCTTCAGACTCATTCTCATTACCGTCATATTCCAACTCACTCAGATAAAGTCTCGGTGAGGTGATGTTAGTCTGGATTTCGTCCGGCCTGAAGTGGCTGAAGCCGCCGTTTGTGCCAAGGAATATCGTCCCGTCCGATGTCATTATCCCTGAGTTGAAATTGAGCGCTTTGGCGCTCATACCGTCCCCCGTGCCGAAGAGTTTCGCCTTCTGGGTCTGGGTGTTGTACCGGATCAGTCCGGTGTTGGAACTCAGCCAGAGGTTATTGCTCTCCGGAATGATGTTATAGACGGTCTGGTCAAATGACAGCACGCCCTCGCAGGCCGCGTGTGACACATCCCCGGATTGAGGGTTGTAGCTCATCAGCCCGTTTCCCGCCGTGCCGATCCAGATGATGTTCCCGACGATTTCCATTGTCAGTATCTTGTCAGGAATCTTTCCCTTGGCCGAGGGTTTGACGATGGTTCCTGTCTTGGGGCTGTACCTCATAAGACCGTTGTTTATCGATGCGAACCAGATGTTTCCTTGGGCGTCAGCCCGGATGTCGATGATGTCGCTGTTCAGCCCGAGGTCAAGGACCTTGCGGATCCGCTCGCCTTCTTTGATGGAGATTCCTGTCTTTGTGCCTATCCAGATTCTGCCGTTGATGTCTTTGTACAGCGCATACACGCTTCCGGCTCCGGAACCGTCATCGTTCAGGTCAGGCCAGTGCCTGGTCTTCCCGTTTCTCGTGTCCAGAAGATAAAGCCCTTTGCTGTAGGTTCCTACATAGAGAAGACCGTCGCTGTCCTTGAGCAGGGCGTGGATGTTGAGGTTCGGATTATTCCTGTCAACTATTCTTTCCTGACATACGCCGGAGTTCATATCGTAGAGAAACAGGCCTCCGTCATCTGTGCCGATCCAAAGCTTCCTGTCCCTGTCCTCGCAGAATTTGCTGATTACCCTTCCTTTGCTTCCGGTCTTGTCCGTCATAGAGTAGTTGAAGAGCGACAGGCTCGTGTTGGTGTAGTTTACCCCTCCGAAATAGGTCGCCACCCATATTCCGCCCTCGTTGTCCTTGATGATGTCGTAAATGAAGTTGTCGGTGATGCTTTGCGGTGTGTTCGGCTCGTAGCGGATGTTCTCGCAGACCCCTGTCCTTGTGTCGAAATTGACGATTCCGTTGTCGCAGCCGTATGAGATGACTCCCGGATCGACTTCCGTGACAGTGTGGATTCTTCCAGTGTAGAGTTTTGTCCCGTTGTCGGCGGCAAGCCGGTAGTTGGAGAATGTACCGTTACCCTTGTGGTAGCGGAAAAGCCCGTTTTCCCAGCCGCCTATCCAGATGTTTCCCTGATAGTCTTCGCACATAGAGGTGGCTGCGTTGCACTCCACCTTGCCGGTCTCGTCGTAGATGTGTATTCTCGAGAAGGCCGCCTTGTCCTCGTCGTATAGATAAAGGTATTCGCTGGCGTTTATGCACCAGATTTTTCCGCTTTCGTCACAAAGTACCGCAGTTATGTAGTCGGAGTCGATTCCGCATCTGTTGTCCGGCTCTTTCGAGAACCGGACCAGCGTCCCGCTCTTGATGTCTAAGCGAAGAAGGCCTTGCCCCAAAGTCGCGATCCAAAGCCTTTCCTTTTTGTCGATGTCCATACTTTTCACGAAAATGCTGCTGGATCTGTCCTTGTTCACGCCGGGAAGCGAACCGGAACTGAATATCTCCCGGAAACTCTCCTCGTTCTTGTCAAAGGCATACAAGCCGTTTCCGGTTCCGACGTAAAGTGTTCCGGAGCGGTCCTCTTCCAGTGCGTAGACAATGTTGTTGCCGAGTGAAAGCGTGTCGGACGGGTTGCCCCTCCAGGTCTTCAAAGAAAATCCGTCGAATCTGGTCAGCCCGTCGTTTGTCCCGAACCACATCAGGCCGTCCCTGTCCTGAAACAGTTTGAAGATTGTGTTGGAACTCATTCCGTTCTCCACGCCGTAGTGCCTGAACTTGTGGCTCTGGGCGTTCAGCGTAGGAGTCCCGAGAATGGTCAGCAGGACGGTTATGGCTGCGAGGCGCTTTCGTGACATCGTGTGCAATTTTTGTTCAAAAATAATATAAAAGTTCTATGCCTGTCCCCGTGTAGGTTCCGTCCGGACGGAAATGGACGATTGTTGCATAAATTGAGATGATTTTAGGGGTAGGATAGTCCCGCTTCTCTCTATCTTTGAATCACCGCATAGCGGATTAGCAACACTATTATAAACCATTAAAATCAGTCGGAATGAAAAATCTTAGTCTAAAGGTTTCGCTTCTTGTCTTGATGCTGCTTTCGGGGGCCGCCCTTTCTTTCGCCCAGTCAGACGCGGTTCTGTCCGGCGTTGTCAGGGACACGGGAGGAGAGCCTCTTCCTGGAGCGAGTGTCACTTTGCTGGAGACGAAGACACCGTTCGGTGTCACCACGGATGTCGATGGCAACTTTTCAATCACCGTCCCGGAGAATTCCTTGGTGGAGGTTTCGTTTCTCGGTTTCGTCTCGCAGACTTTCCGTGTCACGAAGTCCCAGCGCATCAGCATTTCCTTGGTGGAAGACCAGAATGTTCTTGACGATGTGGTCGTGGTCGGATTCGGTACCCAGAAAAAAGAGTCCGTGGTCGGAGCCGTCGCGGCCATAAAGCCTAAGGAACTGACAGCGCCGGTGCGCTCACTTACAAATTCCATCGCTGGTAAGGTGGCTGGAATCATCGCTGTCCAGTCTTCCGGAGAACCTGGCAAGGATGACGCCCAGTTCTGGATCAGAGGTATCTCCACGTTCACGGGAAACCAGAATCCTCTGGTGCTGGTGGATGGTATAGAGCGTCCTATGAGCAATGTCGATCCTTTGGAGATAGAGTCGTTCTCCGTGCTTAAAGACGCTTCCGCCACGGCTGTCTATGGCGTGCGCGGTGCGAACGGTGTCATACTCATCACGACAAGGCGAGGCTTTGACGGCAAGGCGAAGGTGGATGCCCGTTACGAGCAAGGATTCTCCTATGCCACCAAGCGCCCTTCCTATATGAGGGCATATGAGCGCTCTATCCTTTTCAATGAGGCCATCGACGCAAACCCTTCGGCCGCGCAGTCCCTCAAATACACCAATGACGAGATCATCGCTATGCGCGACGGGACAGACCCTGAGCTTTATCCTGACGTTGACTGGCAGGATGTCCTGATGAAGGATTTCACGATGAATGAGAAACTTAGCGTGAATATTTCAGGAGGCGCGAAGCGGGTGAAATACTTTACCGCTATGTCCGTCTATAACCAGGAAGGACAGTATGCGGTGGACAACGGCTACTCTCCTTGGGTCTCCACGAAGATAGGCTCTTACGGAAAGAATGTCAATTATATACGTTATAATTTCCGTACAAACGTGGATGTTGACATAACGCAGTGGACAATGGTCTCCTTGGGTCTTCAGGGCAACGTGGCCAACAATGTGGAACCTGCCGAAGGCTCGGACAACATCTATCTTTGGATAAACAACTGCGCCCCGAACGCTTTCCCTGTCCTTTATAAGGACGGCAAGTTCCCGGGCAGGGATTCGCTTTACAACCCGTACGTCCAGCTGACCCAGCGAGGTTACAAGACGACCACGACAAACGAGTTGCGCACGAACCTTTCCATCACTCAGGATTTCTCTTTCTGGAACTGGGCCAAGGGCTTGTCGGCCATTGTCCGCTATGCCTACGATGCCGTCAACTATGACGTGGCCAAGCGTTCGAGAGATCTGACCCTGTACGAGGCTCTTGGACGTGATGATGCCGGTGACATACAGTATAAGGTCATCGATGCCAACAAGCAGCAGGAGTACCTGAACTACTCGTCTTCGGCCTCCGGCAACAGAAGCCAGTACTTCGAGGCCTCTCTCAATTATGACAGGGAGTTCGGCAGGCACGAGTTCGGCGGTCTTGTCCTTTATTATATGAAAGACTACAAGATCAACACGGCCTCCAATTACATCAGCAGCCTTCCGAACCGTTCCCTTGGCATAGCGGGACGTGTGACCTACGGCTATGACAAGAAATATCTTGCCGAGGTGAACATAGGCTTCAACGGATCCGAGAATTTCCCGAAAGGCCAGCGTATGGGATTCTTCCCTGCCGTGGCTTTAGGCTGGGTCGCTTCAAATGAGGGTTTTCTCAAGGATAACAGCGTACTGACCTGGCTTAAGTTGAGGGCTTCCTACGGGCGTGTCGGCTCAGACCAGATTTATTCGACCCGTTTCGCCTACCTTTCCACGCTCGTGGACGCCAACGGAACCTCGGGTTTCGGCATCAACTTCAACAAAGGCCTTGGAGGACTTGCCGAAGGCCAGCTCGCCGCTCAGAACATCACTTGGGAGACGGCTTCCAAGTACAATGTCGGTCTTGAGCTTGGTTTCTGGAACTCTTTCAGGGCTACGGTTGAGGGGTTCTACGAGAAACGAAGCAACATATTCATCCAGCCTCAGGTGTCGGAGATCGCCGGTCTGCAGAACCCGGCCTATGCCAACACCGGTGTTATGGACAACCGAGGATTCGAGACTACCCTTGAGTACAACAAGGCGTTCGACAACGGAATGGTTCTGACCGCCCGAGCGAACTACACATTCGCCCGAAACAAGTACATCGATGACGGAAAGGTCTATAAGAACGCCTGGCAGGATGTGCGCGGGACAAGGTACGGGGAGCGGAAGCTTTATGACGCGATGCATCTTTTCTCCAAGGAGGAAATCGAAGCCCTTCCTGACTATTACCGGCAGTTCTCCCTTACCAAAGAGCAGTTGCGTCCAGGTGACATCCGCTACAGGGATGTCAACGATGACGGCAAGATCACCGAGGATGATATGATCTGGACTTCATCACCATCCAGGCCTGAGCAGGTGCTCGGACTCGGAGCGTCATTGGCCTGGAAGGGCTTTGACTTCTCTTTCCTTATGCAAGGCTCTTTTGGAGCCACGACATACCTGACCTCCGGATGGTATTTCCAGCCTTTCCAGGCGGAGAGAGACCCAAAGCTTATGGGCAACCTCATCACGAAGTTCCGTGACCGTTGGACTGAGGACAATCCGGATCCGTATGCTTTCTCACCAAGGCTTTATATGGGACAGAACGTCAACAATTACAAGGCTTCCACCTGGTGGGTCCGCGACAGCGACTATATGCGTCTGAAAAACCTTGAGGTCGGCTATACGCTGCCGCAGAAGACTCTTGAAAAGATGAAACTTGAGAACCTCAGATTCTATGTCTCGGCCCAGAACCTGTTTACGCTGAGTAAGTTCAAGAAGGAATTCTGGGATCCAGAGGTCGGTGCGGACGCTTACCCTATCCAGGCCACCGTGTTCCTAGGCGTTAATTTAACATTCTAATAACACAGAGTATTATGAGAAAATATATTCTTATGCTTATAGTTCCGGTCCTCTTGTCCGGCTGCAATTTCCTTGATCAGGATCCGGAGGAACTTAACACTCTGGAGAAAGTCTTTTCATCGCGCAACGACACTCGCAAGTGGTTCGCCAGGATGTACTCATCCGACTATTTCCCGCTTGAACTTTACGGGTCGGCTTATTACAACCACTATATGTTCGGAACTGATGATGCGAACAATGCCCTTGACTGGCATATTCCTCACATCCTGAATGGCTCGGTCAGTCCTGAGACCCCTGTGACATCAACTGACAAATACTATTTCCAGCTGTTTTACCAGGCGATCCGCCACTGCAACATATTCCTTGAGAATGTGGATAACTGCAAGGAACTTGACCCTGTCACGGAACTTCCGAGGATGAAGGCGGAGGCCCGCTTTATGCGCGCGATCTACCATTTCTGGATTCTTCGTGAGTATGGCCCGATTCCGATAGTGGACAAGTCGTTCATTTCCGACAAACTGAGCAGAAACAGCTATGACGAGTGCGTGGACTGGATCTGCGCCGAAATTGACGCCGCTATTCCTTCGATGCTGGAGGAAAGGGTCGAGGACGACTACGGTTTCCCGACAAAGGGTGCGGCGATGGCAATGAAGGCCAGAATCCTTCTGTATGCCGCCAGCCCGCTTTTCAACGGCAACACCGTTTATGCGAATTGGAAGAATCCGGACGGAAAGCAGCTGATAAGCCAGACCTATGATCCGGAAAAGTGGAAGAAGGCGGCGGACGCTGCCAAGGAAGTGATTGATTTGGGTAGATACGAACTCTTGAAGCCGGAGGCTGAGGAGGGTAAGGGCTTGACATTCAATGACTATGTTGTCAATTATCAGAAAATCACCACGACTTGGAACAAAGAGTTGATCTGGGCGCGTCCTCAGGCCACATCTTGGTGGACAATGCAGTGCCTGCCTGCTTGTTTCCATTCCTGGAACGCCCGCGACGCTGTGAGCCTGAATCTTGCCAATGACTATTTTATGGCGGACGGCACAGATGCAAGGCCTCTGGCTGAATGGTTTGAGGACAGGCAGTGGAGTACGGAGGATGATGTCGAGCACGGAACAATCAAGAACACTTTCTGGATGTTCGTCGGACGCGAACCACGCTTTTACGCCTCTACACATTTCCCGAACCAGCGCCTTGACAGATACACACATCCTGACAAGAGAAACCAGGATGGCTCGGGCGTGATGACGACAATCGAGTTCTGGAACAAAGGCAACGCCGGAAAGAGTCGTTCGACCGGAGACCACAACTCCACCGGGCTTTCGCCTCAGAAAAACATCCCACTTTCGGCATATTCGGACAAAGGAAAGGGAGAATGCAATTCAAGTCAGATTCCGTTCCCTGTCATACGGCTCGGAGAAATCTATCTGGATTACTGCGAGGCTATGAATGAATATGCCGGTTCTTCATCCCATTCCGAGATTCTGCCGTACCTGAACGCAATCCGCAAGCGGGCCGGAATCCCTGAATATTCAGGGACTTATACCAAGGAGCAGATGCGCCTTATGCTCAGGAAGGAGCGCCGTGTCGAACTGGCCTGGGAGTGCCACCGCTACTTCGACGTGCGCAGATGGTTCATCGCCCACGGTGACAACGGCGTGCTCAACACCCCTGTTTACGGATTTAACGTGGCCGATGGTGAGAACGCAACAGATCCGGCGTTCTTCACGATGGTTGAGGGAATGCCTCGAATCTTCCGTATGGAACATTATCTGGCTCCTGTCAAGGCTTCGGAAGTCGCCTATAACACCAATCTGGTACAGGCTCCGTTCTATTAACGGATGCTTTTTTCGAGGCGGCCGGTGTATGGCCGGCGGCCTTGATGGTTTGTGTCACTTGTTAACCAAGAATAATTATAAATGCAAATGAAAAGAATTATTTCATCCATATTGCTGCTGACCGGAATGACCGCCGCTTCCTGCACACTTGAATTACCGAGGCCTGAAGTCGTGCCTGATCCGGCGTTCTCGCTGTCCGGCCTGCAGAAGACGGCCACGATAAGCTCATATGAGGCTACAGACGTGCCGGTCACCGTCAAGCGTACATACGGTGTGTCGAAGGAACTTGTCCTGAACCTTTCTGTTGACGAGGCCGCGATTGATTCCTACAACCAGATCTACTCGACCGGCTACAGACTGATGGATTCCAAATACTACAGTCTCCCAGAGTCCGTGACATTCGCTCCGAACACCCAGGAAGTCCGGTTTGATGTCACAATCAAGACCGCTTCGCTTGTGAAAGACTACGGCAAGGAGGCGGAGAACCTTCTTGTTCCTGTCTCGATTTCCGGTGCGTCAATGGAAGTGGCGGACTTCGGCTCTACGGGGACAATGCTCATCGGTCTGTCAACATCGGATCCGACCATCACTGTGGATGTCCCTGAGAATCCGGAAATTCTATCTTTCCTGTCCATCGACCCTCTTGACCAGACAGTCACAGTCAAGGCCTCTACTAATTTCAACAACCTTGACACCAAAAAGGTAAGCTTTAAGGTAGCCGGTGACAAGGTGGCCGGATTCAATGCCGCCAACGGAACGTCGTACGAGCTTATCCCTTTGTCCTGCTGTAAGATAGGGGACGGCATATTCGACCCTGAGAAGATGACTCTTGAGAATGTCATTTCGTTCGCCAGCGAGGGGATGACTGATGGCAAGGAATATATCTGCCCGATTGTCCTTGAACAGAACGGAGGCTATGTGGTGGAACAATCCGCTCCGGTGTTTGTTATCGCCAGCCTCACGTCACTCAAGGCTTGGGCTGCTGAGGCAGGAACCACGCATACTCTTCCGTCATACCAGAACGGGAAGGTGAGTGTCCAGATGAACGCTCCGCTTTCTGTCGACCTGCCTGTCTCTTTCAAATTTGATCCGAAAGCTGTAGAGGCTTATAATCTGTCTCACAAGACATCCTACAAGACTTTCGACGCATCTAAAGTGGTGGTCGGCGAGTCAAGCATCAAGGCGGCGTCGAAAACAGCCACGGTTGAGTTCTCAGTGGATGCCAAGGAACTCCCTTATGACGGAGAGGATTCCTATCTGGTCGCCCTTACCGTTGACCGGGATAAATTCCCTGACGGTACGCTCTTCGACGAGTCTGCCCAGACGGTTTTCTTTGAGGTGGTCAAGACGATTACCGGCTCTTATCTCAAGACCGTGGACGGAATCCAGTGGCAGTTCGACCTCAAGGTGGGGGATGAGGCGACGTTTGTGGCCGCAAACAAGGGCGGCGCGGAAACCACTCAGAAAATCAAGTCGTTGACCGAGAACGAGACCTCCTACAACGCTTTCTCCAACACGATAGATTTCACCGCCGGTTCCGCCCACGACGGTGTCCCGCAGAAATATTACATTATTTATGGCGGAATCTGGAAAGATGGCGTGTTCCTGTTTGACCTTAGTGACGAGCCTGACAAGGATGGTTTCTACACAATGGTCAATGTCAAGGACCGCAGGGGAGATTATGACTGGATTTGGAACAAGTCCAGATTCAATCCGGTTGACGGAAGCTGGGATTTGCAGATGGCCGTGTTCGGAAGCAACACGCGTAAGCTGTTCTGCAGGCTGACCCGTCAGTCTTGGTAGAGTTGTGAGGCTGGCTGTGAAAGATGTTTCTCAGCCAGCCTCTTTCCCGTTTTTTCAGACAATTCACAGTAAGGAAATATGAAGTTTTATTCTTGTCTTTCATCAGTATTGCTGGCCGCTGTAGTGGCCGTTTCCTGTGCCGGTGATGATGAGCCGGTCATAGATGTCCCAGAGCCTGACACTCCGACACAGGGAGGGAGCACAGGGCTTTCAGGGATTGTCTCCAATCAGGATTTTGAAGATGACATTGACCTTGCCAAGTACAGTGGCGAGCTTCAGCTTGGAAAATGGTATTATGTCGGCGGATGGTACGAGTCAGCGGCCCGGGTGTCGCAGATTGATGGTTATGGCTATAAGGATAGCCGCTGTCTGTGCATAGCCGCGACTAACCGTACCGTCGATGTGGCGGTCGCCCAGAAGATAAAAGTCACGCCGGGGAAGTATTACAGGTTGTCGGCTAAGATTAAGACGACGGATGTCAGCGGAGCCAATTCCGAGTCTGGAGCATCAATCTCCTTGAACAGTGTGGGAGGTAAGAAGTCTCACAGGGTTTACGGTACCAAGGACTGGACGACGGTCTCTTTGGAGATAGAGCCGGACACAGAGTATATTGAGATTGCCTTGAGGCTTGGGGCTAACTGTGATGACGCCAGAGGTGTCGCCTATTTTGACAATGTGTCGATTTCCTATAACGAGGATCTGTACGTTCAGGAGAGCGAGCATTTTGTCCTGATGGCTGAAAAGAAGTACATATCGGTGTCCCAAGAGGTTATCGGCGGGTGGCTTGCCAAACTTGACAAGGCCTACGACACCTATGTCGAGCTGTTTTCCGGAAGGAAGCCTTTCGGAGGCAGAAAAATCAGAATCCGTTCGTCTTCGATAGACGCCTGGGCTTATGCCGGCAATCCTATCCAATGGAATGAGAAATATATTTCCGAGACTTTGCTTTCTGTGAAGGACGGGGACTGGTGCTTTGGCATTATGCACGAGATGGGACACGATTTCGCTCCGGGAAACTTCGAGGAATTCAATGCGACCTATGCGTTCGATTTCAATGAGGAGGTTATGGCCAACTGGAGGATGTACTATGTCCTTGAGAAGCTGGACTGTGTGATCATCAATGAGGGCAAGGCCTACAAGGGTGACGAGATAGTGGCTCTCTACAAGACTGACACGTCCAATTCCTACGACCGGATCATCAAGGCAGGAAAATGCGAGGAGATGGGAAACGCCCTTACGTACTGCCTGTGGCGTATCCGTGACGCTTTCGGATGGCAGGTGTGGATCGACACTTGGGACGAACTCTACAAAACAAGCCGGAATCAGGCGCAGGAGTCTTCAATGAACCAATGGCAGAAGTTCGACTATCTGTTGAATGTTCTCAACAGGCACACTCCGGAAGGTCAGGATGTCCGGGGAACGTTCCCGGAAGGAGAGCTTGACCTTATCAAGAAATATCTTTCAACACAGAAATAGGAATCAATGAGACTTGCATCTTTTGCGGCTGCGGTACTGCCGCTTATGACCGCCTCGGCTGTGGCTTGCCGCAGTGTTGACGAGCCATATTCCTACAATGAGGATTTTAGCGCCGATGTGCTGAATGACAACTCGTGGACATTGGTGGTTGACGGTGACGCGCCGATAGGAGCGACAGCTTTCTGGACGCAGGAGGAAGGTGTCGAGGGAGGAGGATGCGTCTTCATTTCTTCTCCGGAAAGGGCGCAGGTGAGTGTATGCCACAACATTGAAGGCCTGGATCCTGGCAAGATATACCGTGCGTCGGCTTCGTTGCGGACCCTCGGGGTAGCCGATGGCAGGGGAGCGGTCCTTACTGTCGAGACAGAAGGCTCGGATCAGATCTGGAACGCCTCTGAGTTCTGTTATGGAGACAATGACTGGAAGGAGGTCTATGTGGATTTCGTGCCGTCAGCTGACGGCAAGGCGCAGATCCGGTGCAGGCTTGGAGATCACGGGGGCACATACAATGGTGGCACGGCTCTTGGAAAGGTCTGGTGGGATAACGTGAGTGTGAGGGAGGTGAGATATGATGAACTGCACGTCCGAGAAGGGAAGCATATCCGTCTGGCTCTTGACACCGACAAGGTAAATGTCAGTGATTCAGTCCTTGACGTGTGGCTGGCCAATTTGGATTCGGTTTATGAAAGCTATGGGCGGCTTGTCGGAGGCGTTCCTTTCAACGGAAAGCGCATCACAATTCTCACAACACCGGGAGTGGAGAAAGGCTATTGGGCTTTGGCCGGGAATCCGATTCTCTGGAACAACAATGTCGGTATCGGCGGTTCCTTGCTGAAAACCAAGGATGACGGTGATTGGAATTTCGGACTTATGCACGAGATAGGACACACTTTTTCGGGCTACAGCCGTGAGGATGGCTCAAGGACTAATTCCGCCTGGAACTGGAACGATGAGATATTCGCCAATTTCAGGATGTCCTATGCACTGGAGGATTGTGGCGGCAGAATGGAGCAGCGAGGAATCTTCTACAACGGAGAGGAGAATATGGACTACTACAAAACCGCCTACGATGCGACCTTGGGAGCCGGCCTGGCCGAGAATAATGGCGATGCCCTGCATTACACTTTCCTGAGAATCGCCCGCAAATACGGATGGCAGGTCTATGAGCGGGCCTTCAGAATGTTGTATGCGCTCAGTGTAGACGAGACTGCTTCGCTGAAGACAGACTTTGACAAGTTCAGGTTCTTCCTTTCCTATGTCTCCAAGGCCGCCGGAGAGGATGTCTTGAGGACCTGCTATTCCGAGCTTGAGCTTGAATTGATAGAAAAGTCATTGAGATAGAGTTGTGTACGTGAATATATCAACAATAGGCTTACGCCTGCTTGCGAAAGTTTGACTATAAGGATGTTTAAAATGAGAAAAAGATTATTTGCCGCCATTCTGACGGCCTTTTCACTGGCTGCGTTGTCCTTGACCGTGTCGGCCAAAGTCACTTTGCCTTCCCTTGTCGGGGATAATATGGTGCTGCAACGCAACACGACTGTGAATGTCTGGGGACAGGCCAAGGCTGAGACCTCTGTGACTGTCACCACTTCGTGGAACAAAGCCAGGTACAGGACTAAAACCGATTCGGAAGGGCGCTGGAGCGTAAAAGTCCGGACGGGAGAGGCCGGAGGCCCCTATACTATGACTGTCTCCGACGGCGAGCCATTGACAATCAAGGGCGTGATGTTGGGTGAGGTGTGGCTGTGCTGCGGGCAGTCAAATATGGAGATGCCTCTCTGCGGTTTTATGATGCAGCCGGTCGAAGGCTATGCCGACTATCTGATGGATGTCCCGTCGGATGCTTCTTTGATGCGTTTCTTTCAGGTTCCCCGTGTCGCTTCCGATGAGCCTCGGGACACGTGCGGGGGAGAGTGGCTTCTGCCGACAATGAGAAACGCCAGCGTGTTCAGCGCTTGCGGCTACTTTTTCGGAAGGGCGTTGTCCAAGGCTATGCCGGGAGTCCCGGTCGGACTGATCTCTTCCAATTGGGGAGGAAGCCGTATTGAATGCTGGATGAGCGACGATGCGATTAAGGCCACTCCGGAGATCGATCACTCGCTGGCGCTTTCCGGAAAGGGCGTGACAAGTGAGCCGCACAGGCTTTTCAATTCAATGATATGGCCTTTGCGCCGTTATACGGCCAAAGGCTGGATATGGTATCAGGGAGAATCAAACAGGCTGAATTGGTTTGACTACCGGAATCTCCTTGTGTCGATGGTCGGCTTGTGGAGGGATATCTGGGAGGATGACGAAATGCCGTTCTATTTTGCGCAGCTGGCACCTTATACCTATGAGGGTGACTCTTTGCGCTCGTTGCCGCTGGTCATCGAGGCCCAGTATCAGGCGATGGCTCGTATTCCACACAGCGGTATTGCCGCCACGACAGATATCGGCAACCGTACCTGCATCCATCCTCAGAAGAAATATGAGGTCGGCAACCGTCTCGCGTGGCTTGCCTTGCGCAATGACTACGGCATTGAAGGAGTGCCGCGTCCAGCACCGACGTACAAGTCTATGGAGAAAGTGTATAACGATTACTGGAAATGCAACCAACTGGTACTGAGCTTCAACAATCTCTCAGGCAAGAACGAGTTCAACGAGCCGGACAGTATCCTTGGGTACACCGAGGACGGCTACTATGCGCCGGGCGGCTTTGAGATTGCCGGAGATGACAAAGTCTGGCATAAGGCCAGAGCCAACTATAAGTGGTGGCAAAATAAGGTTGAGGTATGGTCAGATGAGGTGCCTGAACCTGTCGCGGTGCGCTATGCCTTCAGGAATTTCCCGTCGGACGCCAATATGATGACAACATCCGGGCAGCCTTTCGCTCCGTTCCGTACTGATGACTGGGAGGTTGAGGACATCGGCGAGATAAGGTAGCGCTTGGCGACAGAAAAGGAAAATGTGGTGGCTAAAAAAGCATTTTAACCACCACATTTTTTCAGTTATTGGTATTCAAAAAACCTATTTGCTCTGTTCGATCGCTGCCTGCGCTGCTGCAAGGCGGGCGATAGGCACGCGGAACGGCGAGCAGGAAACGTAGTCAACACCGATCTTGTTGAAGAAGCGGATTGACGCAGGGTCTCCACCGTGCTCTCCGCAGACACCGCACTTGAGGTCAGGCCTCTTTGAGCGTCCGGCCTGGATGCCGAAGTCAACAAGTCTGCCTACACTCTTGGTGTCGATTGTCTGGAACGGATCCGCGTCGAGGATTTTGTTGCCAAGGTACTCGCCCATAAAGGTTCCGATGTCGTCACGTGAGAAACCGAAGGTCATCTGGGTGAGGTCGTTGGTTCCGAACGAGAAGAACTCAGCGGCGCGGGCCATCCTGTCGGCGGTCAGGGCGGCGCGAGGAATCTCGATCATCGTACCGAAGTTGTAGAGGATGAACTGGCGTGTGGTGCCCTCGACCTCGGCCTTGACCTTGTCGCAGATAGCCCTCTGGAAGCTAAGCTCGCGGGCTGAGATCGTGACAGGGATCATAATCTCAGGGTGAGGGTTGAATCCTTCCTGCTGAAGCTCTGCGGTGGCTGTGAATATGGCCCTGTACTGAGTCTCGGCGATGAGAGGGTAGGACATATGCAGACGTACTCCGCGGTGTCCCATCATAGGGTTCACCTCGTGAAGCGCCTCGCCTCGTTTCTCGATTTCCTCGACGCTCACGCCAAGCTCTCTGGCGAGTTCTTTCTTCTTCTCCTCTGTCTTAGGAACGAACTCGTGAAGAGGCGGGTCGAGCAGACGGAAGACAACAGGCTTGCCGTCCAGAATCTTCATAGTGCTCTTCGCGGAAGCCTTGATGTAAGGCTCAAGTTCGGCGAGAGCGGCCTTTCTTTCCTCATCGGTGTCGCAGAGAATCATCTTGCGAAGCTTGGCGAGAGGAGCCTCGGAATGCTTTCCGTAGAACATATGCTCAATACGGAACAGACCGATGCCTTCGGCTCCGAAATTGAGGGCCTTCTGAGCGTCCTCAGGAGTGTCGGCGTTGGTTCTTACGCCAATCTTGCGGAACTTGTCCACAATGGACATAAACTTGATGAACAGAGGGTTCTCGGAAGCGTCCATCGTGTTGATCCTGTCTCCGTAGACCAGACCCTTTGTTCCGTTGAGGCTCATCCAGTCGCCCTCCTTGAAGGTGACGTCACCGAACGATACGGTCTTGGACTCCAGGTCAATCTTCATAGACTCGCATCCTACGATGCAGCACTTGCCCCATCCGCGGGCCACGAGGGCGGCGTGTGAGGTCATACCTCCGCGTGTCGTGAGGATACCGGCGGCGGCGCGCATTCCCTCGATGTCCTCAGGAGATGTCTCTTCGCGGATAAGAATGGCTTTCCTGCCGTTGGCGGCGGCTTCCATAGCGTCCTCTGACGTGAACACTACCTGACCCACGGCACCACCCGGAGAAGCCGGCAGGCCTATGGCGAGAACAGGGGACTTCTTCTCTGAGGCCGGGTTGAGAATCGGGTGAAGAAGCTCGTCCAGCTGTGCGGGAGAAACCCTCATAACGGCTGTCTTCTCATCAATCATCTTCTCTTCAACCATATCCATCGCCATCTGGAGAGCGGCCAGACCTGTTCTCTTGCCGATACGGCACTGGAGCATCCAAAGGTGTCCTTCCTGGATGGTGAACTCGATGTCCTGCATATCGTGGAAGTGCTGCTCGAGCCTGATACGTATGGCGTCAAGTTCCTTGTAAACCTCAGGCATAGCGGTCTCGAGTGACTGAAGATCCTTGTTCTTCTCAGTCTTGGTGGCCTCGTTGAGAGGGTTAGGGGTACGGATTCCGGCTACCACATCCTCGCCCTGGGCGTTGATGAGCCACTCTCCGTAGAATTTGTTGTCACCGCTGGCCGGGTTGCGGGAGAACGCCACACCGGTGGCCGAGGTACCGCCCATATTTCCGAACACCATAGACTGAACGTTGACGGCTGTGCCCCAGTCATCAGGAATCTTCTCGATTCTTCTGTAGGCGATGGCCCTCTTTCCATTCCAGGACTTGAACACGCCTCCGATGGACCCCCAAAGCTGAGCCTCGGCAGTGTCTGGGAATTCCACGCCGAGAACCTCCTTGACCTTTGCCTTGAATTTCTCGCAAAGATCCTTCAGTTCCTCAGCCGTGATGTCTGTGTCTGACTTGTAGCCCTTCTGCTCCTTGAGCTCCATCATCATCCTGTCAAGCTGCTGGCGGATTCCCTGTCCGTCGGCAGGCTCGATCCCCTCCGCCTTTTCCATAACGACATCGGAGTACATCATAATGAGACGTCTGTAGGCGTCATAAACGAATCTCGGGTTGCCTGTCTTCTGGATCATACCTGGAAGAGTGGCGGAGCAGAGGCCGATGTTGAGGATGGTGTCCATCATACCAGGCATCGAACTTCTCGCGCCAGAACGGCAGCTGACAAGGAGAGGGTCGGAAGGGTCTCCGAACTTCTTGCCCATTATGGTTTCGGTGGCCTTCAAAGCCTCGGCTACCTCTGCCTTAAGCTCATCGGTATAGCCGCCTCCGAGAGAATAATACTCGGCGCAGCATTCCGTGGTGATTGTGAAACCGGCGGGAACCGGCATACCGAGCTTGCTCATCTCGGCCAGGTTCGCTCCTTTTCCTCCAAGGAGCTCGCGCATCTGTCCATCGCCTTCGGCTGTCTTTCCACCGAAACGATAGACTCTTTTCTTTTTGTCGAACATATTATTAAGAATTTATATTATAGACCTTCAAATACAGATTACAAAAATAGCATAAAACTTTGGTAAAACCAATTACAATAAGTGCGACGCGATATCGGAAAGCTCACTTCTTTCCCCGATTCTTAAGAATATGTGCTCGAAAAGTTTCTGACCGTCCATCTTTTCGTTGAGATGGGACAGGCCGTTGGACCATTGGTCCAGATAAGGTTGGTCAATCTGGAATATGTCCCCGGTGAACACCATCTTTGTTCCTTCTCCGGCTCTTGTGATGATGGTTTTCACTTCATTAGGGGTGAGGTTCTGGGCCTCGTCGCAGATAAGGAACACATTGCCGAGGCTTCTTCCGCGAATGTAGGCAAGGGGAGAGATCAGCAGCTTTTCCTCTTTCAGCATCGCCTCGATTCTCATCGCCTCCTTGCTTGAAGGGCGGAATTGTGATTTGATGACGTTCAGATTGTCCATAAGCGGCTGGATGAACGGGCTCATCTTTGTCTTCTGGTCGCCCGGAAGGAATCCGATTCCCTGGTTGCCGAGTACGACAGTGGGTCTTGTCAGGATGATCTGGTCGAAATTCCTGGCCTGCTCAAGCGCGGCCGCCAAGGCTATGAGGGTCTTCCCCGTCCCGGCCCCTCCGGTCATAGAGACAAGCCGGATGTCCGGATTTAGGCAGGCCTCGAGAGCGAATCTCTGCTCGTCGTTCCTCGGGCGTATTCCGTAGGCCTCCCTGTTCTTTACAAGGACAATCCTGCCTTTGGTGGCATCGAACCTTGCGCAGATTGTACTCTCTCCGTTCCTTATCTTGTAAAGCTGGTTGGCCTTGGGCTTTGTCTTGACGATTCCTTTCCATTCGGCTGATGTGTCGGGACTGTAGGCCAGACTCTGGATCGCTTCAGGAGAGACTCCGTCTAGATACTGTACTTCCTTGTTGGATCTCTCGATTCTGTCATCCTCGATTCTGTCTGTCAGGTAGTCCTGCACTTCCATTCCGGCAGCCTTGGCCTTCATTCTGAGGTTGATGTCCTTGGTCACCAGAGCCACGAACCTGTCTGGATTGTTGTCCCTGACCCAGATGGCCGTGGAGAGGATTCTGTGGTCGGGGATGTCATCGAAGAACATTCCCTTCATACTCTCCGGAAAAGGATGCCCCGGATCGATTCTGATGTTTCCCAGCCCTTTGCCTATAGGGACACCGTCCTTTCCGAAGGATTTGCCGTTGGTGATGCGGTCGATGTCCCTCATAAATCCCCTGGCGTTGAAGGCAAGGTTGTCATTGCCTTTCTTGAACTTGTCAAGTTCCTCGATGACGGCGATAGGAATCACCAGGTCGTTGTCCTGGAACTTGCGGATGGCCTTGTAGTCGTGCAGGATGATGTTCGTGTCAAGAACAAAGATTTTGGGCTTCCTGCCGCCCCCTCCGACCCTCGGAGTGTCAGCGTATCTTGCCATATTCAAAATCCGTTAGTGAATTATTGTTCTATTAATGTGGAAATCCACAAGCCGTCCTACGGCACTGCGATTTCCACGCCAAGTTATGCAAAAAATCACTGATAAGCAAAACGGTGATAGGAAAGCGGAGGAATTTCTCTCGTAATCCCAAGATAGCCGAGTACCTGAAAGCCTACGACTATGTAAAAGAGTTCGGCGAGGGTGTTGACCGTATGTGTCGTGAACTTTCTGCCGTCGGTACGAAAGAGCCTCAATATCATCTGGTCGCCTTCATTATGAAAGCCACAGTATGGGCTAACATATTGGATGAGGGGCAAGAAAAGGCAAGAAAAAGGCAAGAAAGTATTCTGAGCGACAGAAAAACTACCCAGAAAAACTACCCAGAAAAACTGCCCAGAAAAACTACCCGGAAAAACTACCCGGAAAATAAGTGATATACAAACCCGAATTGTGGATTATTTACGTCATAACCCAAGAGCAAATCGAGGTACAATAACAACTTATATTAAGGATATTACAGAAGATGGCATCAAATATCATCTGAAAGCACTTCAAGAAAAGGGTATTATAAAACGCATTGGCCCCGATAAGGGCGGGTATTGGAGAGTTCTTTCAGAAGATACGGAAGATTAAAAGAAAATTCGAATTCCGAGTAATAGTAATAAAATATAGAGAATAGTATAACGAATCCACATATATTCACGAACAAAGGAGGTACCCACGTACATTCACAGCGATAGAAATACGTCACAAAATTATGCGGAAAATGTCGAAGCGCCAAAAACAGACTGTGAAGTGTTATGATTCAAATAGCATTGATATTCAGTGGTTTATTTACAAGTGCTTCTCATTATGTGCAGTTGGCTCCACTCTTCTATGTTCAAGTGAGTCTTTTGGCGTGGAAGTCCCCGCCGACTTCATCAGGTTCGCATTGCCTGTTCACCTTAAAACTCATAATTCATTGACAAGGAAGGGTGTTAGTGCCGCGCCGAGTCCGGCGTTTCCGTATTGGGGTCAGTCTTCGCCTTCGGAGGCCTGGCTGGTGAGGAGGGATTGCAGGATGCCGGAGAGCCCGTTGGCTCCGCTGGACGTCACATTGATACCGCCCGTTCCCGAAACGGGGTGGCCGAGAGGGTAGTAGGCGATGTCCTGGAGCAGGAACTCGGCGTCGATGTAGTCGTAGTCGATGTCCTTGATCTGGATGACGGCTCCAGGGATTTCCGAGAACAGGATCCTGACCTTGTCGCTTTCGCCGTAGGCTCTCATTATCCCGCTGATGTCGATGTCTGCCCCGATGTCGCCTTGGCACATCCGTTTCAGCGTCGGAAGCAGTCCGCCATCGCTTACGGTGGCGGCTGCCACTGTCACCTTGTCCTCCACGAACTCCCTTACAACCTCGTAGCAATCAATGAAGTAGTCAGCGTCGCCAATCTCCGGGAAATTGTCCCCGCTCTGTCCGAGAGCCTCGCACAGAAGCGAGCCGCCGAGCCGGAATCCGCACGAGTCGAAAGGCACATAGATTATCCAGCTGTCCGGGTCAGGAGCCAGCTGTCCGGGTACGGCCCTTCGCCTGCCGAGCACAGGATGCTCGCTTCCGAACGGAGCGTCTCCGGGAAGGAAGATCTCGTCCTCCTCCCTTAGGTCGTTGGTCTTCTCGCTTGCCCCGACCTTGAACGAGGCCTGGCAGAGGCCGCTGCTTTCCGTGAACGAGTAGCCGCTCAGGCATATTCCTAAATCATTGATATAGTCGGCGGTGGCTTCGACGGAGTCGTAGAACGCAGCCATATTCCCGAGCGGTCGGGCGTTCCATCTCCACTTCGCGGCGACGGTGAGGTCGCAGAGCTTGAACCGGCCGTTCATCCACAGCGCGTCCAGCAGGGCCTTGGCGATCCTGCCTTTGGTCCAGGTGTCGGCGAAAGATGTCTGGAACTGCCTCGGCTCATCTGAGAGTGAGGCCACTTTGGTCAGATAGCCTTCAATCTCCTGACTCTTGAATCTGTTGAGGGACGGCGACGGGTCGGTGCTCTCGTCGACAACCGGCTCAAAACCTTCGCTTCCGTCCTGCCGCTTCTCAATCTTGCCGGCAAGGCAGTCATCAAGCATTTCAGCCGGAGTCAGCCGCTTGGTGGCACCGTCAATGATGTACTTCGAATGAAGTGCTGAGGTTTTTTCTTTCATTCCGATAGAATATGTCCGTAAATTTAAGTAAATTTGAGTTCAGTTCAAAACATCAGGACAACATACAGAACAATGGAGCCGTTTTCCAAGACTAACTATAAGAAAAAGCTGGAGGCGATATTCACCAGATTTCCCTCAGTGCAGAAAGTGCCGTTCAACGATGCCTACAAGCCGGGCCTCGGTAATATGCTAAGGTTTGAAGAGATTCTTGGCGATCCGCACAAGGCGTTGAGAACCATTCACGTGGCCGGAACGAACGGCAAAGGGTCGGTGGTGAATATGCTTGCGTCCGCCCTTGCCTCCTGTGGCTTGAAGGTAGGACTCTACACTTCTCCGCACATCGTTGATTTCCGGGAGCGGATGAGGATATCGTTTCCGGAGGGCGGCGGGACGGAACTCGTGTCCGAGGAATATGCCTATGATTTCCTTTGCCGGTACGAGGCGGATATGGACGCTCTTGGCCTGTCTTTTTTCGAGATTACGACCGGAATGGCTTTCAAGTGGTTCGCGGACAGCAAGGTGGATGTCGCCGTGATTGAAGTCGGGCTGGGAGGACGGTTGGACAGCACCAATGTTATAGTGCCGGATCTGTCGGTGGTGACAAGCATAGCCCTCGACCATTGTGCCTTGCTGGGCGACACGTTGGAGAAAATCGCGGGGGAGAAGGCCGGAATATTCAAGAAAGGCGTTCCCGCGCTGGTCGGAGAGTACCTCGGCGAGACGCGTCCGGTCTTTGAGGCAAAGGCGGCCGAGGTGGGATGCGGATTGTATTTCGCAGAGGATGCCGAGCCGTCGCTCTGGTACCGCGGCGAAGAGATTCTGAGGAATATGGATCTTCGCGGCAGGTACCAGAGGAAGAACCTTCGCACTGTTCTGGCCGCGGTTGACATATTGAAGAATATGCCTGCGTATGCCCGCTTGTCGGATTCCCGCTCCGTTGTCGACGCGATAGTCCGCACCGCTTCCAGAATGGACTTCCACGGCCGTTGGGAGAGGCTTTCGCTCAGGCCGTACATCATAGCTGACATCGGGCATAATCCTGCGGCACTGAAGGAGAACTTCGCCCAGTTGCGCTCTATGGCCGCCGACGGTGAGTGCTCGTCCCTGATTCTGGTCTATGCCATTATGGCTGACAAGGATCTGGATTCCATAATGCCGCTTATTCCGGAGGAGGCCACGTGCATATTCACCAATCCGGAGACTCACCGCGCCCTTCCGGAGAAAGAGCTTACCGCCCGCTACCGTGCGTTCCGTTTGTCGCGGGGACTTTCCGTGAACAGGATTTACGACGCTCCCGACACCCGCCACGCTCTTTCGATGGCCATCAATCTGGCTAAGGAGACCTCGAGGAGGCCGGAAAGCTCCAGATGCTCTTTCCCGCTGATTTATGTCGGTGGAAGCACTTATCTTGTCAGTGAGGCCGTGCGGATTCTGACCCTCCCCAGGTTCGAGGTGTGACCCTCCCGTGTCCTATGTAAGCCCTGTCGGCGACCGGATTGAGCAAGGTTTTTGCAGATCCCGTCCTCACAGGAAGAAACTGTTCCGGAAATAATGAAAACTACTGTTCTTGCAATCGCCGCCCTGTCTGTATCAATATGTCTTGCGGCTATGACTTCTTTCGCCGTGGTGGAAAACGGCGCGGAAAACCGTCCTGACAAGGAGGGACATATTCTGTCAACCCTTTGGAAGGACTATGCCGAGGCCGTCAAGGCGGACAGACCCAAGGAAGCCTTGTCTGTCCTTGACGAAATCATCTCCAAGGCCAGAGCCGGGAGAATGCACTATGACTTCTATGACGCCGCGGTCCGGAAAGCCCGGCTCGAAGGCTCCCGGAACTGGAAACTCCGCGTACAGTATGAGGACTGGCTGGACAAAGAGGTTGCCGGCTATGACGAACCTGTCGTGTCTTTCCGTCATAAATGCGGAGGGAACGCCTTGGCTATGACTGACTTCGTTATTGTCAACGAGGCGAGGCTCAGGGCGGGACACAACACGGCGTTCTACAAAGACGTTCCGCTTGACAACCTTTGGACGGGAATGTTCCAAGACGACTATGAATATGCCCTCTGGACTCTCGCCCTTTCCGGCGGGTCGGAAAAGGCTGTCTCGCTTCTTCGTGAATATCTTGGCGGCTCTTACCCTAAGGCTGCCTATCTGGAATACCGCCAGATAGCCGGCAACGTGGTTTACCACACTGACGATGAACTGGACGGAAGGATGTCCGCATCCGAAGCATTCGCTGACAAATACCGCGGGAAGGCGGTCTCTCTGTACGCAAAGGCTTGTCTGTTACAGGATCGGTTCGACAGCCTTTCGAGAAAGGAATCCGGTCTGTCCGTGGCGACGGAAACCGGAGGAGGCCTCGCCTCGGCGCTCGAACAGTCGTACAAGTCTCTTTATGAGTCCTGCAAATCGGCGGAACGGGAGCGCCTGTCGTACAAGTCAGGGGTCGAGAAGCGGATCGCCGGGCGGATAGGTGATTTCTCCCTACTGATGCGCTCTCTCGAGAGGAAGGGAATCGATGTCTCTTTCGAAGGCAATCTTGCGCTTGTCACCCTCCGCAATCTTGACAAGGTAAGCGTCGAACTGGCTTCGCTCTCCAAGGCCGCCGTGCCTCTGCTGAGGAAAACTGTCCTCAATCCGAAAAATAGCTTCTATGTCCGTGACACTGTCAAGGTTACGATTCCGGAATGTGATGATGGATCCTATGTGTTTACAGTCAAGAACGGAAAGACTGAGTACAAGGCCGCCTGGAATCCGGTGAGCCTTTCGATTGCCTTCCGTGAAGACAGTGAGGGGACGGGGTTCTATGTCGCGGACAGCGAGATGGGAAAACCATTGGACAAGGTCGATCTGGAACTCTTCCACTCGGACTCTTCAGCGGTCAGGGTGACTGATGTCGCTCTTTCCGATGACGGCTTCACTCCTTTGCCCGAGCCGGTCACAAGCTATGTGAGCAAACACGTTGTGAGCCGCCTTGTCGCATCGCGCGTGGACGCGGACGGATTCCTTCGCAAGACAAACGGGCATTCCATATATGGCCGAGACCTGTCCGTGTCCGATCGGAATGCTGAGCCGGCTTCGCTTTGCGTTGTGCTTTCTGACAAATCCGCCTACAATCCCGGCGAGACGCTGTCTTTCAAGGCGGTCCTTTACAAAAACGGTCCGGACGGAGTGAAGCGGGTTTTCGATTCCGGAGTCAAGGTGGAGGCAGAACTGATCAATCCGGACGGAAAGGCGGCCGCAAAAGCCGATCTTCTTACAAATGAATATGGCTCAGTGGCCTCCTCGTTTGTCTTGCCGTCCGACGGGAAGAACGGCAGGTTCGGCATACGTGTCGCGGGTGATGGGGCTGTGGCTTACCGGTATGTCACGGTGGATGAGTTCGTCCTGCCTTCCTACGACCTCAGCTTTGACAGGGATGACAGGCTTCATCTTGTGGGTGACACCGTTGAGGTGACCGGCAAGGTGTCCGGTTTCAGCGGACATCCGTTGTCGGCCGCAAGGGTTTCCTATTCGGTTGACAAGTATATGAGCAGGGTCTCGTCAGGGATGTTGGACTTGGCTGATGACGGGTCGTTTGCCTTGCGCTTCGGCACAGGAGACGATGACTATCCAGGCTCCTATTCGGTGACTGTCAAGGTGATTGACGCTACGGGGGAGACCAGAGACTTTTCAAGAATGGTCACAGTCCGTAATCATTTCGAACTTCGGATGGAGGTCGTGAACGCGATGGAAGGCAGTGTCTCATTGTCCGATAACCGTTCGCAGGGCACTCCTCGGATAGTCTCCGGAGACAAGGCGGAAGTGAGGTTCGAGTCAGGGGCAGGCAGAGGTGTCGGATCGGGCTTTCCGGTCGAGGTCGAATATTCATTGAAAGATTCCGGCGGCAGAATTGTAGCCTGTGGCAAGACATTGTCAGGCAGGGTGTTGGAGATGGACGTGCCGAAGTCGGGGCTGTATCGTCTTGAAGCCGAGGCCTCAGTAAGGAAGCGGAACGGTAAGGTGGTCAAGGCCGTATTGTCCTCTGTCATCGTTCGTCTGGACGATTCGGACACCGTCCTTGATGCCGATGTCGAGAATATCTTCAAGCTGAAGGCCGGTTGCTCTGACGGTGAGCTTGCGGATGGCGAAAGCATAGAAGTCCAGTTCGGAACGGCCGGAGGCCCGGTCTGGGCTGTCGTGGAGCTGTTCGGAGACAGGCGGCAGCTGCTGGAACACAAGATTGTCCGTTTGGACGGCAAGGTGGGGGAGACCGGCTCCTTGGCCGGGATTGTCTATGACTATAAGCCGTATTATCCTGATGCCGTGCGTCTTAATGTGTTCTATTTCCGAAACCGGAGTTATAGGACTTTCAGCCACGAATTCCACCGCAGGAAAGAAAAGGCCGAACTTCCTTTGAGCGTAGTCTCGTTCACTGACAAGGCCTTGCCTGGTACGGAATATTCGTTGGTGTTGAAGTCGATGCCTGGAGTGGAGGCTGTGGCTTCCGTCTTTGACAAAAGCTCGGAGGCAATCGCCGCCAATCAATGGCCGCTTGTCCGTCAGGAGGCGGTTCGGGCTCAAATCGTACCGGTGGCTGTCTCTTTGGGGAAAAATGAGGATATGGTGATTGCGGGCTATGGCAAAGGAAAGTCCTCAGGCCTGCGTGGCGCCCTCTATAAGCGAGCCGATATGGCTTCGGCGGCTAATGGCATTGCTTCGGCGGAGATGATTTCAGAAGATGCGTCGTTGGAGAGCCCGTCTCAATCGCCGGCTGGCGTTGCCGAGGAGGAATCAGCGGGCGGTGGCGCGCCAGTCCGTTACGACTTTTCCTCCACCCTGGCTTTCGAGCCGTTCCTGCGCTCTGACGGAGACGGGAACATATTCCTGAAATTCAAGACTTCTGACAAGCTTTCCACTTTTGTCGCTCAGGTTTGGGCGCACACTCCTCAGATGCGGAACGCCGCCATCCGCAGGGAGTTTCTCGTCACTCTGCCGGTCAAGGTGTCCGTGGCTGAGCCTAAGTACATTTACAGGGGCGACAGGTTCACGCTGCACGCCACCGTTTCCAACGGCTCGGAAGTTCCTGTCTCCGGAGTCGCCGCATTGCAGGCGTTCCCGTCCAAGGTCTATGAAGGGGGCAGGCCGTTCGAGTCCCGCTCCCGCAAGGTGTCGGTGTCTGCCGGAGGCTCTGTCGAGGTTGCGTTTGACGTTGACCCTAAGGATTTTGACGAGCTTGGGCTGAAGGTGGTTTTCGTTGATGACGCTAAGACATTCTCGGACGGAGTGTTCGTTTCTCTTCCTGTGCTGGAGGCGGTGCAGACACTGACCGAAGCGCATTCGGCTGTTCTTCCTGCCGGTGCGGACAGGGCCGCCATTGTCAGCCGCCTTGAGACGGAGTTCACGGGTACGACTTCCAAAGGTGCGGAGGTCAAGGAAATAGACGTGCGCCGGATGCTTGTTGACGCTCTTCCTTCCAAAGTCGAACCTGCCGGAAAGGATGTATTGTCGCTGGCGGAGGCCCTGTATGTCCGCCGGGTGGCAGAGTCGCTGGGAAGCGAGGTCATCGCCGAGACACCGGACAGCGTTCTTCTCGGGCGGATCAAGGCTTGTGCCAATGCCGACGGCGGTTTCGGATGGTTCGAGGGCTTCCGGTCTTCTCCGACTGTGACAGCCGTGCTGCTGGAGCGTTTCGCCAAGATGCGTGATGCCGGGTTGGATTTCGGGGACATTGATTTGAGTGCCGCCGTCAAATGGCTGGACTGCAATCAGTTCCTTTACGGCGGTACTGTTCCGCGCTGGTTCGACCGGTTGTCGGTGGCTCAGTACGCCTATGTGCGCTCTATGTACCCTTTGGTGAAGTTTGATGTCGAACCGCAGGCAAAGATGGACAAGACTGAATATGCCGCTTCCTTCAAGGAATTCAGAAAAATCTTGAATGACTACCTGACCCCTTCCGCAAAGGATGGACTGGGACTTCAAGGCCGGATACTAGCCAAAGCCAGAAGAATCAAGACCTTGGACAATCTTATAAGCCGTGACGGAGGCATCGGGCTGGCGAAGGCCTGGGGGCTTCAGGCTTCCGCGAAGATGAGGCAGTCGGTCGCCGCGGACACAAGGTCGCTTCTTGAATATGCCGTGGCTCATCCTGACGGAGGCTGGTACTATCCTAACGCCGTTATGCCGTGGAGAGGCCTGCTTGAGAGCGAGGCCTATGCCCATTCCCTGCTGTGTGACCTTCTGTCGGAAGAATATGCCGGATCGGCTGTTTTGTCTACCGGATCTGTAGAAGCGCAGGGCAAGGCCAAGCCCGCCGAAACCGGCCCGTCAAGTCAGGTGACCGGCGCTCGGATCGCCGACGGCATAAGGCTATGGCTGATGCTCCAGAAAGAAACGCAGAACTGGGACGGCGGCCCTGCCTTCGCGGACGCGATTCATTCCGTGCTCTCCGGCTCTGAAGAACTCCTTGCGACTAAAGTGCTTACGCTGGTCAAGTCATATTCGGTGCCGTTCTCAAAGGTTGCCGCGGCGGGCAATGGTTTCAGTGTGGAGCGTCGTTTCTATAAAGAGATTCTTGGAGAGAACGGTGCGAAAGGACGTGTCGAGGTGGTTCCGGGGATGAGGTTGAATGTCGGGGACAAGATTATCGCCGAGTATAAAGTGTGGAGTCAGGAAAACAGGAGTTTCGTTAGGCTGACCGCTCCCCGCGAGGCCGCCTTCCGTCCAGTGGAACAGCTGTCGGGCTTTTATGGCGGAATGTTCCGTCCTTTGTCCGCCGCCGGAGTGTGGACAGTCGCTCCGCAGGGCTACAGGGATGTCAGGGCCGACCGTACGGAATTCTGGTTTGATGTTTATCCTGAGGACAACTCAACTGTTACAGAAGAGTTTTTTGTCACTCAGGACGGTGTCTTCACAGCCCCGGTCGTGACTGTTGAGTCCCTCTATTCGCCTCATTATAGGGCGAACGACGGTTTTTCCCGTCTTGTTGAGACAACCCCTGCCGAGCGTTAAGGCATCCGGCGCACCTGGCTGGACGGCTTTTTTTACGACAAACGAGCCGGGAAGGCCGGACTTTCCCGGATATTTCTTATTTTTGAGGTATGATGAAGAAAACCTTGCTGATAGCGGCCTCCTTGCTGGCCTCATTGACAATGTGGGCGTCGGACTCGTTGCGTGTCCGTAACCCGAGGATTCCTGTCCTTCTGGACCGGGTAGACAACATTCTTTTCCAGATCCGTGTCCCTGACGCAAGTCCGGGGGATGTCCTGGAGTCCGTAACCGTGGAGTTTGACGAGGAAACGGATTTGAAAGCTGTCTCGGAGCTGCGGCTTTTCTATTCGGGGACTGAGGCCGTGCGCAGGCGCGGCGTTTATTTCAGCCCTGTGGAGTGCATATCCTCCCATAATGTCTGGAACACGAGATCCGCGAATCCGTCATATTCTGTGCTTCAGGAACAGACGTCGAAGATCCGGGCCAAAGTGACTCTTCACTCCTCCCAACCTATGGTTGAAGGTGTCAACTACTATTGGGTAAGCGTGAGAATGAATCCCAAGGCTTCCATTTTGACCAGGTTGCGCGCCAGTGTGGCCGGGATTGTCGTCAACGGCGCCAGCGTCCCGTTCGCTGACAATTCCGCTGACGTTGTCCGCAGGATGGGTTACGGTGTGCGTCACGCCGGTGATGACCGGTCGGCTGCGTTCCGTATCCCTGGTCTTGTCACGACCAAGTCCGGGAGTCTTGTCGGGGTCTATGACGTGCGTTGGAACAGCAGTGTCGATCTTCAGGAGCGCATCGACATAGGCGTGAGCCGGAGCACGGACAAAGGCCAGAGTTGGGAGCCTATGCGCATTGCGATGTCGTTCGGCGAGGCCGACGGGCTCCCGTCCGGCCAGAACGGTGTGGGAGACCCGGCTGTGCTTGTGGATGAGAACACCGGAACCATTTGGGCGATAGCGGTCTGGACCCGTGGAATGGGCAACGGAAGGTCCTGGACGAACTCTATGCCGGGAATGGAGCCGATGGAGACTCCTCAGCTGATGCTGGTGCGCAGTGATGATGACGGGCGGACCTGGAGCAAGCCGGTCAATGTGACGAAGCAGGTCAAGGACCCGTCCTGGTGCTTTCTTCTGCAAGGGCCGGGCCGGGGCATAACTATGAGTGACGGCACTTTGGTCTTCGCTATCCAGTTCATAGACGGCGACAGGATGCCGCACGCCGGAATAATGTACAGCAAAGACCACGGCGAATCCTGGCATATTCATAATCCGGCCCGTCCCAACACGACCGAGGCTCAGGTGGCCGAAGTCGAGCCGGGGGTGCTGATGCTGAATATGAGGGATAACCGAGGCGGTTCCCGCGCCGTGATGACGACCACCGATCTGGGGCGCACTTGGACAGAGCACGTGTCGCACAGGACGGCTCTCCGGGAGCCTGTGTGTATGGCCAGCCTGATTTCCGTTCCTGCCGGTAAGAATGCTTTGGGAAAGGATCTCCTTCTGTTTTCCAACCCGGACACGACCGACGGGCGTTATAACATCACGATAAAGGCCAGCCTGGACGGCGGTGTGACCTGGCCTTACAGGTTGTTGCTTGACGAAGGTTACGGATGGGGGTATTCCTGCCTGACAATGATAGACTCCGAGACTGTCGGAATCCTGTATGAGTCAAGCGTGTC
Organism: uncultured Muribaculaceae bacterium; assembly: GCA_964458425.1. Taxonomy (GTDB): domain Bacteria; phylum Bacteroidota; class Bacteroidia; order Bacteroidales; family UBA932; genus Cryptobacteroides. The sequence goes on along the minus strand of CAYWIW010000014.1, from coordinate 11,280 downwards.
GCATATCACATTCCAGGCGGTAAGGCTAAGTGACATAGTCCGGTGAGGTGTCCGCCCGTTTTGTGGCCGGATGTCTGGAGGAAGGATTTACGATGGCAGCCGCCGTCGTTCCCTGCCCGTTTTGGAGGATGGTGTCCGTCCGGTTTGACAAGGTGAGGAAAGGTGCTGATTGCGGTTCCGGTGGGCTGAAATCAAAAAAAATCAAAAAAAAACTTCAAAAAAGTTTGCGGTTATCAAAAAAAGTAGTACCTTTGCATCACCCGAACGAAACACAACGGGATGACGATTCGGGAGCTTAGCTCAGTTGGTTCAGAGCGTCTGCCTTACAAGCAGAGGGTCGGGGGTTCGACTCCCTCAGCTCCCACTAAAAGTTGGCTTTTCGGCCAACTTTTTTCTTTATATGCAAGTCTCTTTTAGCTATATTTGCATATTCATTAATTTTTATTTGCAATGCGCGGAATCTTTACCTTTTTGACAGCGGCGATGCTTTTCGTGTCGTGTTCCGAACAGTTCAATGCGGCTTATCTTCTTTCTGGAGGAGCCAAGGTGGCGCAGGCCGCTACTTTGTCAGACGCTCAGATTCAGTCTTATGTGGGGCAATATGTGCAGAAGCTGGACTCCGAGAACACCGTCCTGCCTGAAAGCAGCGCCTATGTCAAGAGAGTCAGAAAGATGACTTCCGGAATCACTTCGGTGGACGGGATTCCTCTTAATTTCAAGGTCTATAAGACGAATGAGGTGAATGCCTTCGCCTGTGCGGACGGAAGTGTCAGGATTTACTCCGGACTTCTGGATGCGATGACTGATGATGAGGCGTTGGGAGTGGTCGGCCACGAGATCGGCCACGTGGCGCTCAAGCATTCGAAGAAACAGTTCAAGCAGGCGCTCCTGACATCAGCTGTAAGGGATGCCGTAGTTTCCACCGGAGGCACTGTGGCGGTCCTTACTGCATCCCAGCTGGGTGATCTGGGCGAGACTCTTATGAGCGCCAGCTTCTCCCGCAAACAGGAGAACGACGCCGATGACTATGGCTATGATTTCCTTAAGAGGGCAGGTAAGAATCCTTGGGCGATGGCAATGGCCTTCGAGGAGTTGCAGAAACTGTCCGGCGGGAACACCGCTTCAGGGACTCAGGCCGCCTCGGGAGCCTCGGTCGGACAACTGTTCTCCACGCATCCCGCCACTGCGGACAGAATCTCGAGAATGGCCGAAAAGGCTACCAAGGACGGATACAAAAGGCCTTCAAAGTAGCCTCTCATTTGTTCTCCTCTATGGTGAAAGCCGCGGAGACGCTGTCGCCGGACTCGTCAACAGCCGTTATTGTGTGCCTGCCGATGGACGGAGTAAGCGTAATCTGGTGAATCGTTTCGGTCTGCCCGATATATTCATTGTCAAGATGCCAGAAAACGGTGGCTCCGGGATTCCTGTGGGCAAGGTTGAAAGTGATTCCCTTGATTGAGCCGTCCAGCTGGCGGGGAATGTAGATCACGGCCCCGCTTTCCGGATAGATGAACTCCATCGTGGTCTCTCCGTCAACGCCGTCGTCTAAAGCCGGGACTGAATATTCAGGATGGTGCTGCCTGTAGTACCATTCCATTGACGGCGGCAGGATGAACCACCGCTGGCCTTTGATTGTTTTGTGGTAGGGGCAAGGCTCGCTTTTGATGGCTTTGCGTGGCAGTATGAGGGTGTCGAGCCGTTCGCAGCTGGCGCTTTTCAGATGCCCTGACTCCTTGCAGACCTCCGCCTCGATGTAATCTCCGTAAGCCGGCTCCTTGAACCAGCCGTTCCTTGAATATGCCCTGTCATATTCATTGGAAGGCAGAAGGTTGAATATGTCGAACATTACCGGCCCCGCCGTCCTTGCCCCGGTCAGCCCCGGAACTCCCTGTCCTTGAGCATTCCCGGCCCATACACCTACGGCGTAGTCTGGAGTCACCCCCACGGCCCAGGCATCCCTGAATCCATAGCTCGTTCCCGTTTTCCAGGCCACCTTTTTCACAGAGCTTATCAGCCTCCAGTCTATCTCGTCCGGCCTGTTTACCTCTTTGAGTGCGTCAAAAGTCCACCATAACGCACATTTGTCATTCAAAGGGAAATCCTGTAACCTTTTGTCGCTAAGGGTGTCCGTGCATTGGTAGGACGCAGACATATTCGCATAGATGGAGGTTATGTCTCCGAGAGTGCCTTCGGCTCCTCCCAGAATGAGGGACAGACCGTAATGCGAGGCACTCTTCCTGAGCGTTGACATACCGCACCTGCGGAGCACATCCAGAAATTTCGGAACTCCGAATTGTCTGAGGATATGCACCGACGGCACATTGAGTGAGCGGGACAAGGCTTCGTCCGCCGGAACGGCTCCGTTGAACTGCCTGTTGAAGTTCTGGGGGGAGAATCCGTTGAGGTTGACCGGGATGTCTGGAAGCAGGGTGTTCGGGAGTATCTCTCCCTCCTGAAGCATCGCGCAATAAAGGACAGGCTTGAGTATGCTTCCGGTGCTCCTTGGTGATCTGACGATATCGACTTCGCCGCCGGGGCGTTTGCGTGACGGGTTGGCATTGCCGACGTAGGCGAGAGTCTCTCCCGTGGCGACATCCTGGACTACCGTCGCAAGATCCCGGATGTTCATACGGAGCAATTCATCGTTCCATTGGTCGGCTATTGCCTGCACCTTCCTTTGCAGGTTGATGTCTATTGTGGTCCTGACGCGCTTGCCCGGGCTGGTCTTCCAGTAGTACTCGGTAAGATGATGGGCTTCCTGCGGCAGGGCAACAGGCTTGTCCGGCAATGGCTCATCACAAGCCAGAACCCAGTCAAGCGAATCGATGCGGCCTCTCTTGTAAAGAGTGTTGAGAAGCCGGTTTCTTTTCTCCAGAAGCCTTTGTCTGTTTTTACCCGGGTGGATTTCGGCCGGAGCGTTGGGGAGAACGGCGAGTGTGGCGGCCTCGCCCCAGGACAGTTCCTGCGGAGGATGTCCGAAGTAGCGCCACGAGGCCGCTTCCAGGCCTACGACATTGCCTCCGAACGGCGCGTGTGAGGCGTACAAGGCCAGAATCTCCTTCTTGCTGCATCCCAACTCAAGGCGAGTCGCGAGTATTGCTTCGATAAGCTTCTGTCCTAAAGTTCTTTCAGCCCTTCTGGACATTCTGATAACCTGCATCGTGATAGTGCTTCCTCCGCTGGTGATCCTTCCGGCCTTGATATTGCCGACGGCGGCTCTTGCCACCGCCACCGGATTGACCCCGGTGTGAAAAGCGAACCATCTGTCCTCGAACTCGACCAACGCTGTCCGGAATTTCTCCGGAACCGTGTCGGATGGAGGAAACCTCCATTGCCCGTCACCGGCTATTCTTGCCCCCAGAAGCTCCCCGTTGCGGTCAGTGACGACTGTGGAATAGCAGGTGTCCTTGAATATGTCTCTGGGAAGGCAGAAGAGGAATCCCGCTGACAATGCCAGCAGACTCAAGAGAAGAACGGACTGGAGTCTTGAAAGACCCTTTATCCTTTTCCCAAGCCCGTAAAGCGTTGTCTTGCGCATCGCCTATTCGGTGACTCTTGCCAGGGCGGACGCAGTGTTGGCGCTCGTCCGAGGGTCGTACATTGCCTCGCACTTGACCGCAGGCAGGACGAACTCTCCTTGGTAAGAAGCGTGCATCTTGATTCTGAATGTTTTGGAGCTGCCTTTGGCAAGGTCGAAGAACCAGCACACTCGGTCATCCCTGATGTCCCTGTAGCTGAACGCCGCTCCGGACGCTTCTCCGTAGAAAAGCCTGTCGTTGACGATTTCCCAGCCGGACGGGATCATTTCGGTCAAGGCAAGGTTGGTGTAGTCTCTTGTCCCGCTTGTGTTGCCGACGGTGATGTCCACAGTGAAATCCGTCCCTTGCCTGATCTCAAGCGGACTCAGAACCTTTCCGCTTTCGGAGAGGTAAGTCACCTTGAGTTTAAGCCCGTTGGATCTGGCCTCTACCTTGTCTCTGAATCCAGGGTTCACGGATGTGATTAATGTGGCGTAGATGCTTGCTTCTGAAGAGTTTGCGATTTCTACGCTTCCTGTCCTTGTGTCAAGAGGCATACTTTTCACCGCATTTGCCGCTTTGACGGAGACGGTGTTGTCCCCCTGCTTGACCTCAGCCGAGAGGTTTGCATTACCGACAGCGCCTGACAGCCTCGACATCGCGTTGGAGGCGAATGAGACTTCCTGGGTTGTGTACCATCCTCCGGACAGATTCTCGGCGATGTCACGGGCGACATCCATAGCCTCTGTAACAGCGTCTGTCAGGACAAGCGCCTCAAGGGCAATGGATTTGTCCCTTGCCGGAGACCCGAAAGTCGTGTTGGACTCCTGCTCTCTTGCAAAGTCAGTCTTGAGCTTTGAGATAATCTCCTCCGCGACAGACTTTTTGCCTGTCAGAGCATAGGTTGATGCAAGCATCCATCCGGCCTGGTCGGAGAGATTCTCGTTTTCCTTGAGCCTGTTCATAGCTCCGCTTTCCGAATCTCCGTTCAATGCCATCGTGTAAAGCCTGTAGGCCTGGTTCAGGTCGCCTTGCCCGCTATTGTCAGAGTTACGGTAGTCCTGGACATTCCTTTTCTGGAATCTTGACCAGCTGGCAAGCACGCCCTTGCTGACGCTGAATCCATTCTGACTGGCGGCGATCATAAACTGACCGGCCATCGAGCTGACCCATCCGTTGGCGTCGGAGTCTCCTGGCCAGTATGCGAATCCGCCGTTGCCCAATTGCCTTTGGTAGAGTTGCCTTAGCAGCTCCGGGATAGCGAGGTCGATCTCCTCCTTTTTGTCATCCGGGAGCATATTCTTGATGGACAACAGGGTGATTCCCTTTGCCGCAATCTGTTCCGTGCAGTTGTGACTGTAGTTTTTGAAGAAGCTGAACATCCCTCCGTAGTCGATTGACGGGAATCCCGCAAGCTCAAGAGTCGCCCACTGTCCGTCGCCGGTGTCGAAAGGAGTGAAGCTGAAATGCTTTGTGGAGCCTTTGCCTATCATTGCCCTTGAGCTGCTGACGATAGACGGATTAGGATTCTGAACCAGAATAGAAATCTTTTCAGTCGCCTTGTGCCCGTTTCCTTTGGCGGTGACTGTGATTGTGGCCGTGCCGTTCCCGGTCACTTCCAGGCCGAATCTGACAAGTTTGTCTCCGGTCTTGCTGAACGCAACTGTGGACTTGCCGCTTCCGGTAAGTTTCAGCGGCCCTTCCACGCTTACGCTGACCTCAGCGTTTCTGACACCGTCCTCGAGCGCGAACACATTCACGGGCATCGTGACTTTCTCTCCTGTTCCCATCGTCCGAGGCAAAGACGGAAGCACCATAAGCGGAGACCTTACAGGAACGGTCTTCTCGGCATTGCCGTAGGCACCGTCCTTGGCTGCGACGACCATAACCCTGACGCTTCCGACGTACATCGGAAGCCTTATCCTGTGGGTCGCTGTACCGCCCTGAAGCGTGAACGGCCCGAGGTGTTTGACGATTGGATTGAAGCGGTTGTCCTTTCTGGCCCCGGCAATGAGATTCTCGTCTCCGCCGATGCTGAACATCGGAGAGAATCTGCCGCTGTAGGCTCCTATCACGTCATCATAGAGATCCCAGGTGTTGACTCCGAGAGCCTCTCTTGCGTACATCGCGCCCCAAGGATCCGGGGTCTTGAATGCGGTCAGGTCAAGCAGACCTTCATCCACAATCGCCAGAGTGTATGTCATCGGCTTGCCGTTCCTTTCCTTTACCTTGACTGAGAACTCTTCCTCAGGCCTTAGCGTCTCAGGCATCAATATGACCGGCTCAAGGTGTGAGGCGTTGTCGCTGACCATAACCGGCCGGACTCCGTATAGCCTGATAGGCAGGTCGTTGCCGGATTTTTCGTGAGGCTGCACAAGTGTAACGTGGATGTAGAAGTTCGGAGCCATCTCCTGTGTCACCTTGAATGAATATGCCGCATCCTCCTCTCCTGTGGTCTTCACCCATTCTCTGGAGAGAACCTTCCTTGAGTTCTCCAGTGAGACAAGAGCCTGCCCCTTTGAGGCCGCCGGAATATATACTGTGACAGTTTCGCCGACATTATAGGAATCCTTGTCTGTCGAGAATGACAGCATAGTGAGCGCATCCGGATCACTCTTTGACGACCTCCCCCTGAAGGCTGGCCAATCCACGTAGAGGATGCCCCCCGAAATGTGTTTGCTTTGTGTGTCGCCGACCACTACCAGATAGCGTCCCCAATCCGGATAATCAACCCTGAACGTAAGCGAGCAATCATTGGTTCCGGATTTCAGAGTACCTGCCGCCACAACCTCGGCGGACGGGCTGTTTATGTAGGAATCAAGGCTTTCCTCCCTGCTTTCCCACCACCAGCTCCACTTCATCTTGTAGATTGAATAGACGAGATTATGCCCGGCAACCCTTTTCCCGTTCTTGTCAACGACCGTGACATCGATTTTGTAGTCTTTGTCCGTCTCAAGGAAATGGCTGTCCCCAGTCTTTGGAAGCTTCACCCCGACGTAGGATGAATATGGCGAATAAGCCATCGACACGGCGTTGAAGCTGACATCCCCTCCTTGTTCCTCCACGGTTGTCAGGATGTCCGCTCTCAGCATTCCAGGCGCATTGGCCGCGGCCGGCATATCGATGTTCAGCCTGGCCTCTCCGTTCTGGTCGAGCCTTGTGTCGATCAGATTATGCTCGCTTGAACTGAATTCTGACAGTGGATTTGAGAAAGAATACCCCTCGAAGCCCTTGAATGTGGAAGCGCCTTTTCTTAGCGTCATATTGACTTTTGCCGTCAGACCGCTTGCCGGAGGCCCGGTAAGCCAGCTTGACGCGATGCTGACTGGTACGGTTTTTCCTCCGTCGATCACGTCGTTGTTGAACTTCAGGTCTATCTTAAGCCGGTTAGGCTTGATGCTCTCGATTTTCAGGGCTTTGTGGAATGTTGCCCCTCCGATCTTGAAGTAGGAGTGCCAAGTGCCTGTAGGGTCTTCTGGCTTGGTAGGTATTGTGAACGAGTAGAACCCGTTCCTGCCGTTGCTGTTGATTTGTTTTGTGTAGAACTGTCCTTCAGGTGTGTACAGTTCCATAACCGTCGGGTGATTGTCAGGAATCCTGCCTTCCTTGTCTTCAAGGATCATCGTCACGTGCAAAGTGTCGCCCGGTCTCCAGACCCCTCTCTCTCCGTAGATGAAAGTCTTCAGGCCATTCTCCAGCGTTTTTCCGCCGACATCGAACCTGCTCAGGGATTTCTGATCTCCCTCGCTTACCTTCAGGTAGCTGGTTGCGCCGCCTCTTTTCGCGACAACCACGAAAGGTTTTCCGGAAAGCACAATCTCTGCCATTCCGTCAGTTCCGGTCTTGGCATAGCCGATTTCTTTAAGCTGGTAGCTGTAGACATAAAGTTCGGCGTTGAACACAGGGTCAGTACTGAGTATGTCGCTGACGCTGACCCAGATTCTGTCGCCTCCGGCGTATTTCGCAATGATTCCGAGATTGGAGGTCAGCAGATTGATGGCCGGGAATCTCTCGTCTGCCATATAGTAGGTCGGCTTGAGAGGATTGTCCCTGTCTTCCCAGTTGTATTTCTCCCAATCGTAGAAACTCTCGTAGATGTACGGATATGGCTTGTCCCATTCCTTGTCATCCTCTTCGGTCACACCTTCGGAGGAGAGGCTTACCATCTTGTCGGACGGAGTTCCGCTCCTGAATGAATCCTCTTTGCCGAAGACTGAATATTCCTGCTTGAACGACAGCCTGATGCGATAGATCGCTCCCGGCTCCTGCTTGAAAAGCCCGGAAAGGTCAATGGAATAGTCCTGCCATTTGTGCAGATTCTTTGACGGGTCGGAGTCAAGACGGACACATCTCTTATAGACAAGCCGTCCGCAACGCCTAAGGGAGTTGTCCCCGGACAGGGAATTCTCCTGAAGGAAGGTAAGGACATTCTCTTCGTAAATCTGTATGATTCTGATGTCCACGGCATTGAGGTTGACTGCCTTGAATGGCAGGATAAGCTCTTTCGAGTCTGGAAGTATCGAACCGGTTATCGGAATCTCTACCGCGGGTTTGTGCTGGGTGGCGGAAAACTCCCGGACATAATCCTGCCCAAGTCTTGTCCCGTCGTGGCTTTTCACGGCTTTGGAGACGGTCAGTGTGACAGGGCCGTCCTGCGGATTCTCGTAGAACACTCTTACGTGGGCGTTCTCTGCCTGTATATAGCTGCGTCCCACTCCCTCCAAAGTGAAAAGGCCGGAGTTGTCATCCACATCCTCAAGAGCCTCTGTGAAATAGATGTCGATGTACGGGTCGTCGGTCTGCACCATCTCGGCACTCAGAACCTTGAAGTCATTCATCGCCGGAATGGCAATCTCCAGTCTGGAGTCCGTAACGAAACCGGTGTCTCCAGGCTTAAGTCTTATCTTCAGCTGCCTGTCCTTTGTGTCTCTCGGCAGGTTGATAATCTCGAAGTGAAATGTCCTTGGATCCGTGCCGGCGGTCACATTGGCTTCCGCACTGTGATCCGTATAGTCATATTCGAGCATTGCCTGAACCTTCTCCAGCGGAAGCTCCTCTGTCAGGGAGATGGTTCCCTCCACGCTGGCTTTGTCCGGAGAGGCGGCGGTGATTGTGATTTCGTCCAAGGAAAGCACGGCCTCTTTTATGGCTACCAAGAACTTGAAACTGAATTTGTTGAATTTTCTGTCGCCGACTTTCTGGATTTTGTCCAACCGTAGTTTTCCGGTGTATGACTGCCCTGGCTTGAGCGCTCCGCTTCCGGGAATGAACTCTATCATATTCGAGGAGACCCATCTCGCCGTTCCTTTCACGGAAGGGGTGAAGGTGAGTATCCCGTCTTTGAGATCCGCCCCTGGTGTCGCATCCTGTATGTCAGACGCAAGTTCGATGCGTATGGTGGATTTGTCCGATATTATGCCGCCGGTGTAGGCTTTGATGAATGTGGCGAACTCGGTGCTCTGTCCTTTGCTTCTGCTGAAGCGGCTGCACGATGAATAGCTTGTGGCCAGCAGTAGCACTGACAGGATGGCTAAGATATTTTTTGAAGAAGGTCTCATTGTTTTATACCTTAATATATATAATAGGAATATGTCGGCCATATTCCCGAACCCTCAAATTTAGAAATTCTTTCCGTATAATCAAAGGTGATTCGTGAATATGCCGGGAGTGACAAAATGGCAGAGCCTGTCTGATGGCACGTCCTTTGATTTTATCAGCGATGTCTCCGGAGTGAGCCGGAGCGAAGATTTTAAAACATTAAAAACTTTATATTATGATCAAACCATTGGCAGACAGAGTCTTGGTTGAGCCTAAGGAGGCTGAGACAAAGACAGCTTCAGGTCTTTATATTCCTGATACAGCAAAAGAGAAACCTCAGGAAGGCAAAGTGATCGCCGCAGGTCCCGGCAAGAAGGATGAACCTATGGAGGTCAAGGTTGGTGACGAGGTCATCTATGGCAAATATGCCGGCACGGAGGTTACCGTTGAGGGCAAGAAATATCTTATCGTAAAGCAGTCAGACATTCTGGCTATTCTGTAATTAATCTAAGGAGGAATTTATTATGGCTAAGGAAATAAAATTTGATGTTGATGTCCGCTCAAAGATGAAGGAAGGAGCTGACGCTCTTGCGGACGCGGTTAAGGTCACTCTTGGTCCTAAGGGACGCAATGTTGTGATTGATAAGAAATTCGGCGCACCTCAGGTCACCAAGGACGGAGTTACCGTCGCCAAAGAGGTTGAACTTGCTGACAGATATGCCAATATGGGTGCGCAGATGGTCAAGGAAGTGGCTTCCAAGACCAACGAGCAGGCCGGTGACGGTACCACAACCGCAACCGTTCTCGCCCAGGCCATCATCAATGTGGGTCTGAAGAATGTTACCGCCGGAGCCAATCCGATGGATCTCAAGAGAGGTATCGACAAGGCTGTCGCCGCTGTTGTCGCCGAGCTTAAGAAGAACAGCAAGGAGGTCGGCTCAGACTATTCCAAAATCGAGCAGGTCGGCACGATTTCCGCCAACAACGATGGAGCTATCGGCAAGCTCATCGCCGACGCGATGTCCAAAGTCAAGGGTGACGGAGTGATTACTGTCGAGGAGGCCAAGGGCACCGAGACCGAGGTCAAGGTAGTCGAGGGTATGCAGTTCGACAGGGGTTACATCTCTCCTTACTTTATGACTAATTCCGACAAGATGGAGGCTGTGCTGGACGACGCATCCGTCCTCATCACCGACAAGAAAATCTCCACGATGAAGGATTTGCTTCCTATCCTTGAGCCGATCGCTCGTGAGGGCAGGTCGCTTCTGATTATCGCCGAGGATGTGGATGGAGAGGCATTGACCACATTGGTTGTCAACAAACTTCGCGGAACACTGAAGATCGCGGCTGTCAAGGCCCCTGGCTTTGGTGACCGTCGTAAGGAGATGCTTCAGGACATCGCCACCCTTACAGGCGCTATCGTTGTGTCTGAGGAGAGAGGCTTTACTCTTGAGAACACCACTCCTGATATGCTTGGCAAGGCTGAGAAGGTCACGATCACAAAGGACAACACCAACATCGTAGGCGGTGCCGGAGACAAGGAGTCTATAGCTGACAGAGTGGCTCAGATCCGCAATCAGATCGAGAACACCACATCTGACTATGATAAGGAGAAACTTCAGGAAAGACTTGGCAAACTTGCCGGAGGAGTCGCTGTCCTTTATGTAGGAGCCGGTTCCGAGATTGAGATGAAGGAGAAGAAGGACAGGGTAGAGGACGCTCTCAACGCTACCCGCGCCGCTGTTGAGGAAGGCTATCTTCCTGGAGGTGGAGTCTCTTACATCCGCGCCGCGGAGGCTCTTAAGAATCTTAAGGGTGAGAACGATGACGAGACTACCGGTATCCACATCATCGCGCGCGCCATCGAGGAGCCTCTTCGCCAGATCGCGCAGAACGCCGGAGTCGACGGCAGTGTCATCATCCAGAAGATTCGCGAGAATGACGGTGACTTCGGTTACAACGCCCGTACAGACGAATTCGTCAATATGCTCGAGGCCGGAGTAATCGACCCTACCAAGGTTGCCCGCGTGGCTCTTGAGAACGCCGCTTCTGTGGCTGGAATGTTCCTTACCACCGAGTGCGGTATCGTGGACATTCCTGAGAAGGAGCCTGCCGCTCCTGCTATGCCTGCTGGCGGAATGATGTAGTATTGAGATTGTTATAAAAAAGGGAGGGTGACCCAAAAGTACAAGGGTTGCCCTCTTTGTTTTTACAAACACCCAAC
>CAYWIW010000013.1:0-75709 GCA_964458425.1 uncultured Muribaculaceae bacterium | reverse complement strand
CTCTCGACCTGGCTTCTTCTGGCAGATGGAGTTTATTTTGATGCGGTTGCCCTGGCAATCAATAAAATCAAAGAAAAATACGGACTCGCCGACACTGAAATACATACTGGATGGATAATGCGCTCATATCTGGAGCAAACACGCATTCCTGATTTTGAAAGAATAAATTATGAGGACAGGCGAAGAGAAGTCATCAAGCAGCGTAAGGCGGAAATCTTCAGGGTTAAGAGATTAAACAATCCTAAATCCCTTAAGCAGTTAAAGAAGAACTACAAACAGACAGAAGCGTATATCCATTTAACTTATGAGGAAAGGATGTCTTTCATCAGGGAAATAGCGGATAAGATTGGAAGTTGGAAGTGTGCGAGAGTCTTTGCCGAATGTATAGATAAGGTTTTCTTTGATCCAACAAAGACTAAACTATCAACTGATGAGCAGGCTTTCGAGCAGATTGTTTCACGATTTGAACATTATTTGGCCAATGTATCCCACTCAAAGCAAGGAGAAGATACTTATGGACTCCTCATTCACGATAACAACGATACAGTTTCGAAGAAGCACACGGAAATGATGAAGAGTTTCCACAAGAAAGGAACACTATGGACTTCAATCAAGCATATTATTGAAACACCTCTCTATGTCAATTCACAGTTGACAGGAATGGTTCAGATAGCCGACTTATGCAGTGTTGCGCTTAGGAGATTCTTTGAAAATGGGGAAACAGATTTATTCGATAGAATTAAATCAAGATTCGATTCACATAGAGGCGCGACAGTAGGTGTCCGCCATTTCTCTGAGCCAACGTGCCAGTGCGCAATATGTGCAGGTCACACTAAGCCATAATGTCCCCAACAGATTTGTAGAAAAGCAACATAGACTCCAGCTGGAGTCCAAGAACGTAACCGAAAAATCAGTAGATCTTTGTGCCGCTATACGATGACCGAGGCACGGCATACTCTTTCAGTGCGCACGGGGAAAAAGCCATTGTTGAATTAATGAATAGTAAGCAAAACAGAATCATAAAGACACTCAGTTTGATGAGAATGACACGAAAATAAATATCTGCGTCCTTTACGTCCGCTCATTCCCGAACTTTCACTATCTTTGCAGATCGGGAGCGGGCGGATTATCTGCTTTTATGCGGGGAGGGGCCTGCTCGCAGTAGCGGTAAGAGAACGCTTGATTAATTGAAGTACAAATATTTATGCCAGACAGCAATTTCATAGACTACGTCAAGATCTGGTGCGCTTCGGGACACGGAGGTGCGGGATCGATGCATCTTTACAGAGCGAAGTATGTGCCTAAGGGAGGGCCGGACGGAGGCGACGGCGGACGTGGAGGACACATCATACTCAAGGCTAATCCACAGTTCTGGACGCTCATCCACCTGAAGTACCGCAAGCACATCAAGGCCGAGAACGGAGGACACGGGGAAGGAGGACTGCGAACCGGAAAGAACGGTGAGGACGTAGTTCTTGACGTACCTGTAGGCACAGTAGCGAAAGACGCGGAGACAGGAGAGACCTTGTTCGAGATGATGGAGCCTGGAGAGACCAGAATCCTCTGCAAAGGAGGACGTGGCGGCCTGGGCAACAACAACTTCAAGACAGCCACACTTCAGACCCCGCGGTTCGCACAGCCCGGAGAGGAAGGCCAGGAAGGATGGTTCATCCTCGAACTGAAGGTACTGGCCGATGTCGGCCTGGTGGGCTTCCCTAATGCGGGCAAGTCAACCTTGCTGGCGGCGATTACGGCGGCGAAGCCTAAAATTGCCAACTACGCCTTCACGACACTTGAGCCAAATCTCGGAATCGTAAGATACTACGACGACCAGTCATTCGTTATGGCCGACATCCCGGGGATAATTGAGGGAGCGCACGAAGGAAGGGGAATCGGAATACGCTTCCTCCGCCACATAGAAAGGAACTCGGTGCTGCTCTTTATGGTCTCAGCCGAAGAGGACGACATCAAAGCCAGCTACGAGACACTTCTCAACGAGCTGAAGGAATATAACCCTGAGCTTCTGGACAAGGATCGTGTCCTTGCCGTCACCAAATGCGACCTGATTGACAAGGACATAGAAAAAGAAATCGAGCCAACACTTCCTGACGGGATTCAGCACGTGTTCATTTCATCTATCAGCGGAGAGGGCATAAAGGAACTTAAGGACATTCTATGGTCTGCGCTTCAGTCATAGGGTTCCTGCACAGACTGGATCAGGACCTCACGCTGTCTCTGAACAGTATCAGCACACCGCTCACAGACCAGCTGTGGATTCTGATGTCAGACAAGACAGTGTGGATTCCGGCCTATGTCCTGTGCGCCTATTTCCTGTTCAGAAGGCTGGGCTGGAAAAAGGCCGCTGTGGTCCTTATCTCGATAGGGCTTGCCTTCGGCCTCTGCGACCAACTCTCGACCATTGTCAAGAATTCGGTTGACCGGCTAAGGCCAAGCTACAGCGCCAGAATGCTTTCCGGAGGACTCAACGTCCTCGAGGGCCGTGGCGGCTTCTTCGGATTCTTCTCGGCCCATTCGGCAAACGCCTTCGCCCTTGCGATGTGCCTTATCATAGGATTCAGGAATGACCGGACACACACCTACAACGGTTTCTACAAGTTAGCCCTGATATGGGCCGCAATGGTCGCGGCAAGCAGGATATTCGTAGGCAAGCACTACCTCGGCGATGTTTTCGTCGGGGCTGTAATAGGAGTGACGGTAGGCTACTTTCTCGGAATGCTCGCCAGGTATATCATCCAGAGCCGCATCGACAAAGTGCCCGTCACCGGCCTGACTATGGTTTTTGACTATCAGAGAGGTTGACAGAAAAACGGATTTCACCGCCGGAGACAGTATAACGCCCGGACTATTTCTCCACTTCCGGATCTCCTACAACGACGGCAGTATCCTCTCCATCCTGATTCCGCGCGAGCCTTTGACCAGGACAGTGTGGCCGGAGACCGGATTGGACTTCAGCCATTCGAGAAGATCGTCTGATGTCGGGAACCAATGAAAACCGGACACTCCGCCAGGCTCGGCGACCCGAGAAAGCGGCCCGGCCGATGGACGGCGCTCCGGCAAGAACTCATCAAGGGCCTTCCGGAATTCCTCTCCGACAAGGCAGACAAGGTCGGGATTCATAGAAGACAACTTGGAGACAACCTCGATATGCTCGCTGACGGAGTCGGCGCCAAGCTCGCGCATATCCCCCAGCATCACAGCCTTACGCTTAGCCTGCACGGCGGAAAGATTCTCCAGGGCCGCGGCCATACTCGTTGGATTGGCGTTGTAGGCATCCTCTATCACGATGTTGCGGTCAGTCTTCTCCAGCTGTGAACGATTGTTTTTAGGAATATATTCGCTCACCGCCTGGATAGCCTCTTCCAGTGTCACACCGAAATGAAGTCCGACGGCGATGGCGGAAGCGATGTTGGCGGCGTTGTATGAACCGGCAAGGTGAGTTTCGACAGGAAGAAGAATCTCTGACAATTCCGCGGATTCCGTCCTGTGGGAAACCGCTCCGCCGACCTGACGGACGGGAGAAACGCCGACAGAATCCGGAACGGCCATACGTACAAAAGGGTGGTCGGCGTCGGAAGGCAGAACCAAAGCCCCCCAATATTCAAGGCCATAGTCAATGACACTCAATCCGCCGCGAGAAGAGGCCATCCCGACAAGATTCGTATCATCCGCATTAAGGAATATGCAGCCTCCCCTCTTCTGAATATAGTCGTACAACTCCCCTTTCGCCATCCTGACACCCTCGAAACTGCCGAAACCAAGCAGATGCGCCTTGCCGACATTGGTGATAAGCCCGTAGTCCGGCTCACAGACGCTGACAAGTTTCCCGATGTCTCCCGGATGGCTTGCCCCCATCTCAATCACGGCAATCTGTGTCCTTGAATCTATGCGGAGAACGGAAAGCGGCACACCGATGTCATTGTTAAGATTTCCCTGCGTGGATGTGACATTATACTTCACGGACAGAACCTTGGTGATCAGTTCCTTCGTCGTGGTCTTTCCGTTTGTGCCGGTCAGGCCTATGACAGTCAATGGCTTGCCATCCACAAAAGTATTCTCCCTATGATGGCGGGCTAGGGTCTGAAGAGCCGCAAGGGTGTCCGGCACGGCGATTACGCGCGGATCACCGGAGCCTGCGGCCACCGTCCCCTCCTCCACGACAGCGTATCTTGCGCCTGCCCCGAGAGCCGCACAGGCATATTCATTTCCGTCGAAGTTCTCGCCCTTCAAGGCGAAAAACATCTCTCCGCCGCTGACGGCGCGGCTGTCAGTTGTCACGCATCCGCATTCCTTGAACGCAGCGTATAGTCCCTGCACATCCATATTCATCCGCAATAATCTGAAAACAAGCTATTTCAAACCGGTACTCCCCCACCCGCCGGCACCTCTCGCCGTTTCGGAAAGGGTCTCTACATCCTCCCACTCAACTCTCTCGTGACGGGCGACCACCATCTGGGCTATCCGCTCTCCAGGGACAATCTCGAACGGTTCCTTGGACAGGTTCACCAACGAGACCTTCAACTCCCCGCGGTAATCCGCGTCAACTGTTCCGGGACTGTTGACCACAGTGACACCCCGCTTCGTGGCAAGTCCGCTGCGAGGACGGATTTGCGCCTCGTAACCAACCGGAAGCTCGATGAATATGCCTGTGGGCACAAGGGTTCTTTCCAACGGCCCGAGAACGAGCGGCTCCGGAATGTCGGCGCGGAGATCCATTCCCGCCGAGGCCTCGGTCGCATAGGCTGGATCTGGCCATCGGCCTTTGTTGACTATCTTGACTTTCAAAGATTCCATATTAATCAGGTTTTATCTGTAACAGTTTAATGACCAACTCCAAGCGTCATACGGTCAGGCCTCCCGCGCTTCCTTTGTGTCTGGAATGACAAGGTTGAGGATGACTCCGACAACCGACGCAAGCCCGATTCCGGCGAGGGAGAACTTGCCGAAACTGATGACCGCTCCACCGATGCCGATAGTCAGGATGAGAGAGGCGATTATAAGGTTGCGGGTCTTGTTCATATCTATCCGAGCCTTGACGAGATTGTTAATGCCGACAGAGGCGATGCTGCCGAAAAGAAGAAGCATAATACCTCCAAGAACGGCTGTAGGTATGGTCTGAATCGCCGCGCCGACCTTTCCGACAAGGGAAATAAGTATCGCGGAAAGAGCAGCGATCCTCATACAGGACGGATCTGTCACCTTGGTGAGCGACACGGCGCCGGTAACTTCTGAATATGTGGTGACAGGAGCTCCGCCGAGGAACGCAGCCAGAGTGCAGGCAAGGCCGTCGCCAAGCATTGTGCGGTGAAGGCCCGGATCCTTGACATAGTCCTTTCCGGCTATCTCGCTGATGGCATAGACATCACCGACGTGCTCGATGATCGGGGCGATGGCGACCGGCGCCATAAAGATGACCGCCTGCCAGGAAAGGCTTATCTTTGAGAAATGAGGCAGCTGGAACCAAGGCGCTTCCGCCACGGCTGAAAAATCCATCGAACTTCTGTAGAAGATTACGGACACAATGTAACCTGCAAGCGCGCCGAAGACGACAGGGATGAGTTTTACCATTCCCTTGCCCCAGCAGGAACAGGCGATCGCCACGAGAAGGGAGACAAGAGCGAGTGTCCAGTTCTTGCTCGCCATATCCACTCCGGTACCGGCAAGCGAGAGACCGATGAGTATGATCACAGGCCCGATGACAATCGGCGGAAAGAGCTTCTTGATGAAGCCGACTCCGAAAAGCCTGACAAGGAAACTCATCAGGATGTACACAAGTCCCACAGCCACAAGTCCGCAGAACATTCCGGACATCCCGTAAAGCTCGGTCGCCTTGACAATCGGAGCGATGAATGCGAAACTGCTGCCAAGGTAGATAGGAACCTTCCCTCCGGTCACCGCGTGGAAAAGAAGGGTGCCGAGACCGGCGGCAAGAAGAGCGATCGCGGGATCGAAACCTACCAGAAGTGGAACAAGGACTGTGGAGCCGAAGGCCACAAACATAAACTGAACTCCGACAATGGATCGTTTCAGCGGGGACAAAGTGTGTTGTGACATAAATATTTGGTTATTTAGAAGCTCGATGGTACAGAACGGCCGCTATGATACCGAATATGACGTTAGGCAGCCAAAGCGCGATGACAGGAGGCATCGCTCCTGAATAGACGAACATCTGGCTGAACCTCAGGAAGAGGATATACGTGAAGCTCAGGGCGATTCCGATTCCGATGTTCAGGCCGATTCCTCCCCTGCGCTTTCTGGATGAAAGGCACACACCCATCAAGGTCAGGATAAAGGCCGAGAACGGAAGGGCGAGACGGGTGTGCTTCTCGATAAGGGCATACATCACATTGGCGTCGCCCCTCATCTTCTGCGTGGCTATCAGCTGGTTAAGAGCAGAGGCAGGCAGAGTCTCGACTGTCTTCTTGTTGCGGTAGAAGTCAGTCACTGTCAGACTCAGGACGGTGTCCAGCACGGCTCCGCTCGTAACCCTGTCCTGAAGCCCGTCGGAATACTCCCTTATAAAATAATCCTTCAGCTTCCAACCGCCGAAAGTGCTGTCCCACACCGCTTTCTCGGCGGAAATCTTTCTTATCAGCTTGTTGTCCTCAATGTTCTCGAGCGTGAAGTCGTAGGCAGTGTTGTTCCAGGAGCTGAATGACTCCACCGAAACGAAGACTCCCGGATTGATCTGATAATGGACATTATTGGAAGACAACGAGTTCCTGCGCTTTACATACTTCTGCTCGAAACTGACTCGCTCGACGTTGGCCCTCGGGATGACCCATAGGTTGAGCGAGAGCGAGAGCGCGGCGATCAGGAAGGCGGAGACCATATACGGCACCATCATCCTCCGATAGCTCACCCCGCAGGACAGGATAGCGATGATCTCGCTGTTCGCCGCCATCCTTGACGTGAAGAAAATCACGGTGATGAACACGAACAGCGGGCTGAACATATTCACGAAGTACGGGACAAAGTTCACGTAATAGTCAAAGACAATCGCGTTCAGAGGAGCCTTGTTCTCGACGAAATGGTTGATTTTCTCGCTGATGTCAAAGATTATGACGATTCCGATGATGAGAAGAAGGGCGATAAAGAAGGTCAGGACGAACTTCTTTATAATGTACCAGTCTATCTTCTTCAATCCACGCTCCATAGTCCTAAAGCCTTGAGCTTATTCTTTTTACGGTCACTTCCTTCCAGGATGCGAAATCCCCTGCCTCGATGTGTTCCCTCGCCGCGCGCACAAGGTCGAGGTAGAAGGCAAGGTTATGCTCGCTGGCGATCATCGCCGCGAACATCTCCTTCGCGATGAAAAGGTGGTGCAGATAAGCCTTTGAATATGTCCGGTCGACAAACGACGCCCCGTCCGGGTCAATCGGCGAGAAGTCCCCGCTCCATTTGGAATTCCGCATATTCATTATGCCGTTCCACGTGAAGAGCATACCGTTGCGTCCGTTGCGTGTCGGCATCACGCAGTCGAACATATCCACGCCCCTCGCGATGCCCTCAAGGATGTTCGCCGGAGTGCCGACCCCCATCAGGTATCTTGGCTTGTTTTCCGGAAGCATCGGACAGACAAGCTCAAGCATCTCGTACATCTGCTCCGTGGGTTCGCCCACCGCAAGTCCCCCTATCGCATAGCCGCCCACAGCGGGACTGTCTCCGGCAAGGCCCACAATGTGATCCACCGCTCTCTTGCGAAGCTCCGGATAGACACAGCCCTGGATAATCGGGAACATCACCTGATTGTACCCGTACAAAGGATCAGTCTCGACGAAACGCTTGAAATAGCGCTCCAGCCAGCCCTGCGTCAGCTTAAGCGACTTGGCCGCATACCTTTCGTCAGCGTCACCCGGACAGCATTCGTCCAGAGCCATCATTATGTCGGCTCCGATTATCCTCTGGGTGTCCACATTGTTCTCCGGAGTGAAGGTGTGCCTGGAGCCGTCTATATGCGACTGGAAACGGCATCCCTCCTCGGTGATCTTTCTGATTTTTGTCAGGGAGAAGACCTGGAAGCCTCCGCTGTCGGTAAGAATAGGCCTGTCCCAATTCTCGAACTTATGGAGTCCGCCGGCCTTGCGCAGGGTGTCAAGCCCCGGACGGAGGTATAGATGATAGGTGTTGCCAAGAATGATCTCAGCCTTGACATCCTCCTTCAAGTCCCTGTGATAGACCCCCTTGACTGAGCCGACAGTACCCACGGGCATAAATATGGGTGTCCTGACTTCACCGTGGTCGGTGGTGAAGACACCTGTCCTTGCCCTTGAGCCCGGGTCTCTCGCTATCTCTCTGAACTCCATTTCTTTGAAATTTAACCCTCAAAGATAGTGATTTTTAACCGAAAACTCGTACATTTGTTCGTTTTGACCATACACAAATAACAAAAAACACAATAACGCTATGAGCAACAAGCACATCAGCCTCAGGCTGATTATTATGAACTTCCTCCAGTACGCGATCTGGGGGGCCTATCTTACATCGATGGGCAGTTTTCTTGGCAAGGCCGGACTGGGGCCCCAGATCTGGCTGTTCTTCGCGACCCAAGGCTTTGTGTCCATATTTATGCCGGCACTCATCGGCATCGTGGCCGACAGATGGATACCGGCGCAGAGAACCCTTTCCATCTGCCAGCTGATCGCCGGAGTGACAATGCTGGGGACCGGCCTGTACGCGATGGGCAACGTGTCCCTTGCCGACGGGGCCTACCTGATCGGCCCGAATTTCAACTTCAGCGTCTTCTACATCCTCTACACCATCAGCGTGGCGTTCTATATGCCGACCATCGCCCTCACCAACTCCGTCGCCTACGCAGGCCTCGAGGGAGCAGGGAAAGACACAGTCAAGGCATTTCCTCCGATCCGCGTGTTCGGAACGGTCGGATTCATCTGCACTATGCTGTTCGTGAACTTTATGAGAGACCCTTCCGGAGTCCAGTACCAGCACAGCTACTTCCAGTTCTTCACTTCAGGTGTCCTCAGCCTGGTCCTCGGAGTCTATGCGCTGAGCCTTCCGGACGTTCCGGTCAAGAAAGCCAGCGGCAGCAGCTTTATGGAAGCGAGCGGACTTAAGGCCTTCTCCCTCTTCAAGGACAGGCAGATGGCCGTCTTCTTCATCTTCTCGATGCTTCTTGGCGCATCGCTCCAGATCACCAACGGCTACGCCAACTCGTTCATCTCCTCCTTTGCCGGAGACCCTGAATATGCCAACGCCTGGGGAGCTCGCAACGCCAACGCCCTGATTTCCCTGAGCCAGGTGTCAGAGACAGTCTGCATCCTCCTCATTCCGTTCTTTATGAAGAGATTCGGAATCAAGAAGGTAATGCTCATAGCAATGTTCTCCTGGGTGCTGAGATTCGGATTCTTCGGAATCGGAAACCCCGGCTCCGGAGTATGGCTGTTCATCCTCTCCTGCCTTGTCTACGGCGTGGCGTTCGACTTCTTCAACATCTCCGGTTCCCTTTATGTCAACCGCAAAACCACCAAGGACATCCGTTCCAGCGCGCAGGGTCTGTTTATGCTGATGACAAACGGGCTTGGAGCCTCCATCGGAACCTGGGCCGCCGGAATCGTAGTCAACCACTATGTCTATGAGTCCGCACAGCCGGACTGGGCAACCGCCTGGTACATATTCGCCGGCTATGCGCTCGTCGTAGGCATCCTGTTCGTGTTCCTGTTCAAGGATCCGGGTCTGGACGAGGAAAGCGCCGGGTAGGCCTGGAATTGGCCGAATCCGGCTGATCCTTACCTGTCAGGACAATCGGGCCGACCCTCGACAGACCGAATATACGGCTCTCCGACATATAGTACTTGATGTCGTAGCAACGGTACTCATTATGATTCCTGACCTTGTGGTAGGATGTGACGCAGTCAAACCTGTAGCCCATCTGCGCAAGGTCGGGAATATTCATTGATGTCACCCCCTTTGAAAGCAAGGACTCCAGAATCCCGTGATTCCGGTCCAACGTCCCGATGGTTTTGAGACGCAGGCCTTTAAGATGCCCGCCGTTGACATAGTGATACCTGCTCTTGCAGCTGACACAGCAAAACTTCATATCGCTGCGTCCGTAAGGAAGGACATCCCCGCACTCCAGACATCTTCCCCTCTGTTCCTCCTCATTGTACATCGTCCTTTTCTGTGGCAGGCAGGCAATTGCCCGCCGTTAAAATTGTCATTTCACATTCGAGGCCTATTGCCAGACCTCTATCTTCCGGTTCTCTGGCCAGAAGCATTGCCGAGGGAGCAGCGCCGCCTGCTCCGCGACCGCCCGGGCAATCAGCCTGGCGCCAAGGCAAATATGGCGTTCATAAACGAGATTTGAAACAGGTCAAAAGAAACTTGTCCGATTAATTTCTGTTTTTTTATCGTCCGGACAGGCGGAAACATTATCCTTTCAGGCATAAATTATTTCTTTGCGACGCCAATTCTTATCCTTCGACAATAAGAAACCTCCGCCGGGCGCCAAAGAACACGGTACGGGGAAAGAGCCGTCCAGGCTTAGTCCCAATATTCAGAAAAAACTCACGGCAAGTTTCTTTGCACTCCGGCTTCGCGACAGATTCCTTGATAACTTTGCCACAGACAAAACTTTAAAACAACTTGGATTATGGAACAATTGAACAGACTTGAAATCCGCGGGAATGTCGGCAATGTCAGCATTCTCAAAGTCGGAGAGACACGGGTGGCGCATTTCTCCGTAGCGACAAACTTCGCCTACAAGGGCCGCAACGGCGAGCCGGTAATGGAGACAACCTGGCACAATGTGACCGCCTGGGAAGGAAACAAAGGGATACCCTCTCTGGATATAATCCGGAAAGGATTCCCCATCTATGTCGTAGGCAGGCTAAGGTCTCAGAAGTACTCTTCGGGCGACGGCACGGAAAGGACAAGTACTGAGGTGATAGCCAGCACGGTTGAGCCGGTCGACAATAATCTTTCCGCGCAATGCCTGTAGCGGAGTGACCGGCAGCGGCCCGGCAGGCAATCCAACCGATTGGTCCTGCATTTCCCCCCGATGGCACATAGTGGGGATTGAATGGCGGGAAGATTCGCCATCGGGGGTTCTGAAACGCTACGACAATCCTGCGGGCACGCCGCGGCCAGCAAGATGTAGCGTTCACGGGAAAATGCTTTCACTTAAAACTGTGCTTCAAGTACTGACTTCAAGCACGATTTTACTATGGAATAATAGATTATAACAGGTCAGATGAATTATTTTTTCAATAAATTACAAAGAAAGATTTGGAGATAACAAATTTATGTGTAACTTTGCGTACACTTTCTGTCGAGCAGGCAAAGGCTGATGGACGCCGAAGCGGAATTCCTTGAATCAAGGCCGCCAGGCAGCAGAAATGCCAGGCGCTGGAAATGCGTCTCCATCAGAAAACCTTACCGCAAGCGGAAAGTTATTTTTTTTCCACTTGCGGCAATAGCCAACGGATGTCATCCGTCATCCCGGACGCACCGGCACGCCGACAGACCAGGCGGAGCGGACGATGCTTAATGACTGAATAATAATATACGAAGGCTCAGCGACCCTCGTACATTTCCTCGTAATAGCGCAAGTAATCCCCGCTCGTCACATTGTCCAGCCAGGCACCGTTGTCCAGATACCAGCGGACGGTCTTCTCAATGCCCTCGGCAAACTGAAGGCTAGGTTCCCATCCCAATTCGTTCTTCAGCTTTGAGGAATCTATGGCGTAACGCATATCGTGGCCCTTGCGGTCGGTCACATAGGTAATCAAATCATCGTCAGAACCTTCCGGACGGCCAAGCACACGGTCAACGGTACGGATCAGCACTTTTATCAAATCGATGTTCTTCCACTCATTGAAGCCACCTATGTTGTAGGTCTCGGCCACTCTTCCCTTATGGAAAATCAGGTCTATGGCCCTTGCGTGATCCTCGACATAAAGCCAGTCGCGCACGTTCTCCCCCCTTCCATAGACAGGGAGAGGGCGACGATGACGGATGTTGTTGATAAACAAAGGGATAAGCTTCTCCGGGAACTGGTACGGGCCGTAGTTGTTCGAACAGTTCGTCACGATGGTCGGCATCCCGTAAGTGTCGTGATAGGCGCGGACAAAATGGTCACTGGAAGCCTTCGCCGCCGAATACGGACTATGGGGCTGATACTTGCTTTCCTCAGTGAAGAATGTATCGCCGAACGGGCCGCCGCCGCACTCGTTTCCTGCCGGATCGCCCTCTGGACGTGTCATCTCAAGAGCGCCGTACACCTCGTCAGTGGAGATGTGATAGAACAATTTCCCGTCCCATCCCTGCGGCTCCCAGAACTCCCGCGCCGCCTGAAGCAATGACAGAGTCCCGAGCACATTGGTCTTCGCGAATATGAAAGGATCCACTATCGAGCGGTCAACGTGGCTCTCGGCGGCCAGATGGATGACCCCGTCAATGGAGTACTCTACGATCACTTTGCGCACAGCCTCAAGGTCGTAGATGTCCGCCTTGACGAAACGATAGTTCGGCCGGCTCTCTATGTCCTTGAGATTAGCAAGGTTACCTGCATAGGTCAGTTTGTCTAAATTGACAATCCGGTAATCAGGGTACTTATTGACAAACAGTCTCACGACGTGGCTGCCGATGAATCCGGCTCCACCGGTGATCAGAACGGATCGTTTGAAGGTCATAACATTCAAAAAGTTAACTACGCAAGCAGGCAATCACTTGCTGTTAAACACATTATCTCACGCCCGAAGGTGATTGCCCACCAACTTCAACACGGATGTCCCTTGCCACGGTTCCATCCCGAAGGCGCTTCGGCAGGCGGGCAGGTCTATTGATTCTTCCGCATACTGCCTTCGTGCAGCTCGTCATAAGCCGCCCTTTTACGGAATATGTCAATCGCGGTATAGATGGATGACATCATCGACTGAGGATCCGCCTCGTCCCGGCCGGCCATCTCATACGCCGTGCCGTGGTCTGGAGAGGTCCTGACTATCGGAAGCCCAGCGGTGAAATTCACGCCGTCCTCGAAAGCCAGAGCCTTGAACGGTGACAATCCCTGGTCGTGGTACATAGCGAGTGTCGCATCGAATCTGGCGTAATGCCCGAGGCCGAAAAATCCGTCCGGAGAATAAGGGCCGAACGCCATAAGCCCCTCCGCATTGGCGGCTTTGACGGCAGGAAGGATGATTGTCTCCTCCTCATCGCCAAGAAGACCGCCGTCACCGCAATGAGGGTTCAACCCAAGCACAGCGATCTTTGGCTCCACGATGCCGAAATCCCTCTTAAGCGACGCGGTCATCAACCTGAGCTTGTTGACTATCTTCTCCTGGCTGATCGACGACGGAACATCCTTTAAAGGAATATGTCCGGTCACCACACTGATCCTGAGCTGGTCGGAAACCATAAACATCAGCACGTCATCCACTCCGAACTCCTTTTGGAGATACTCGGTGTGTCCCGTGTTGCCGAAGCCTTCGGCAACCATCGCCTTTTTGTTGATCGGAGCCGTCACAAGCACGTCGATATCCCCGTTCTTGATGTCCTCAACAGCACACTCCAAAGACCTTATGGCCGATTTGGCAGACTCCGGGGTTGATTGTCCCGGCTCGACAAACACATTGTCCGGCAAGCAGTTGACAATGTTGATCTTCTTAGGTTTGGCATCCTTGGCGCTTTGGATCACATACGTGTCCATCTGCTCAAGATTGTGAATCAGCTTGCGGTAGAATCCGAAAATCTTCGACGAGCCGTAAATCACAGGCGTGAACGACTCCAGAATCCTGGCGTCGGCCAATGATTTGATTATTACCTCGTAACCGATTCCGTTACCGTCACCCTGGGTTATTCCTACTATTGGTCTCTTGTTATACCTTTCCATATATCACTCAATAAGAAGCGGTTTAAAACTTACAAACACGAACGACGCTCGGACGCCGACGTGGTTATATTCAATTACAAATTTAATCAAAATCAATGAAATTACCGTCTCCGGCGGCGCCAAGTTCATAGCCTTCATCAACCGGAAGGGTCTTGCCGGCCGCCACCGCTCCCGCTCCGGCCGCCACCGCCAGCCTGTCACAGCGTTCGTTCTCCGGATGGCCGTTATGTCCTTTCAACCAATGAAAAGACACCCTGTGCATCCTGTAAACATTCAGGAAACGCATCCACAGATCCGGATTCTTGACTTTCTTCCATCCCTTGCGTTCCCAATTCCGCAGCCATCCCTCGTTCACCGCCTTCACCACATAGGACGAGTCACTGAACACCTCGACCTCGGCATTCCGCCATTTGATAGCCTCAAGCCCAAGAATCACCGCCAGAAGCTCCATCCGGTTGTTCGTGGTGCGGGCGAATCCCCCACTGATCTCTTTCTCGCGTCCCGCGCACTTGAGAACCACTCCATACCCGCCGGGGCCGGGATTCCCGCTGGAAGCCCCGTCGGTGTAAAGGAATATCCTCGGTCTCGTAGAATTTGTTTCCATATACACAAATATAGCCATCCTTCTTGGATAAAGGAATATTTCTGACTAAATTTGTGAATGGAGCATCCAGCGGACGCAGTGCTCATTTTGATTTGTTATGTAGAACCCAATGAACATTCTTGTAACCGGAGCCAACGGCCAGTTAGGAACCGAACTCAGAAACGTAACTGCCGGAAGCGATGACAATTACATATTCTCAGACATTATCTCGCTCCCTGATGTCGAGACGGTAAGCCTTGACATCGCGAACATCGATGCGGTAAGGATAGTCTGCGATTCGGAGAAAGTCGACGCGATCGTCAATTGCGCCGCCTACACCGATGTTGAAAAAGCGGAGGAAGAGCCATCCGCGGCGATGCTGCTTAACTGTACAGCCGCGGGGAATCTTGCAAGAATAGCCGCCGAGAGGAACGCGCCCCTCATACACATCTCGACCGACTATGTGTTCAGCGGGGAGATTCCGGTGCCTTGCCGGGAAAACCGGCAGACCGACCCGCTCGGAGTCTATGGCTCCACCAAACTGGCGGGGGAAAAGGAGATCGAGAAATCCGGATGCAGAAGCATCATAATCAGAACTGCGTGGCTTTATTCGCCATACGGGAGGAATTTCGTCAGGACGATGCTGCGCCTGACAGAGGTAAAGGACTCATTGAAGGTCGTTTTCGACCAGATCGGGACTCCGACCTACGCCCGGGATCTCGCCTCATTGATAGCCGGGATAATCAAAGAACGGAGCTTCGGGAAGACAGGCGTTTACCACTTCAGCGACGAGGGGGCGGTCTCGTGGTACGACTTTGCCGAGGCGATCCGCGAAATCAGCGGGAACTCCTGCGACATCAGGCCTTGCCACACGGAGGATTATCCCTCCAAGGTACGCAGGCCCCGTTTCTCGGTCTTGGACAAGACAAAAGTCAAAGAGGCCTTCGGGATCACGATCCCGTACTGGAGAGACTCTCTGGCCGACTGCATAGGTAGAATCAAAAAAATGGACAGCCAATGAAAGGAATCGTACTCGCGGGAGGAAGCGGCACACGCCTCTACCCTATCACCAAAGGAGTCAGCAAGCAGATGCTGCCGGTTTATGACAAGCCGATGGTGTACTACCCTATTTCGGTTCTGATGACCGCGGGAATCCGCGACATACTCATCATCTCGACGCCAAACGACCTGCCCGGCTTCAAAAGGCTGCTGGGAGACGGAAGCGACTACGGGGTGAATTTTGAATATGCCGAACAGCCGTCGCCGGACGGACTCGCCCAGGCTTTCATAATCGGAAAGGATTTCATCGGCGCCGACTGTGTCTGCCTGGTGCTGGGAGACAACATATTCCAAGGAACCGGTTTCGGAAGCCAGCTGAGGGAAGCCGTCCGCACCGCGGAGGAAGAGGGAAAGGCAACCGTTTTCGGCTATCAGGTCAGCGACCCGCAGAGATACGGTGTGGCCGAGTTCGACTCCGACGGGAACTGTGTGAGCATAGAAGAGAAACCGGCTGAGCCAAAAAGCGACTTTGCGGTTACGGGACTGTACTTCTACCCGAATGACGTTGTGGAAATCGCACATAGCATCAAGCCGTCCGCAAGGGGTGAGCTTGAGATCACCACCGTCAACCAGAAGTTTCTTCTGGCCCGTAAGCTGAAGGTACAGAAGCTTGGCAGAGGCTTCGCCTGGCTGGACACCGGCACGCACGAGTCTCTGGCAGAGGCTTCCACCTACATCGAGGTCATCGAGAAACGTCAGGGGTTGAAGGTGGCCTGTCTTGAGGAAATAGCGTTCAGGGCCGGCTGGATCACGGCCGGGAAACTCCGCGAACTGGCTAAGCCTATGATAAAGAACCAGTACGGACAATACCTTATAAAGATAGCCGACGAATAAGCGCGATGAGAATCATTCCTACAGAAATCGACGGTGTCCTTATCCTGGAGCCGAGAATATTCCGGGACGGCAGAGGGTATTTTTTCGAGTCATTCAACCAAAAGGAATTCGAAGACAAAGTCGGTGCCGCGGCTTTCGTCCAGGACAATGAAAGCAAGTCCTGCTACGGTGTCGTAAGGGGGCTGCATTTCCAAAAAGGCGAACACGCGCAAAGCAAGCTCGTCAGGGTCGTGAAAGGCAGGGTGCTGGATGTGGCAGTGGATCTGAGGCCGGGTTCCCGCACATTCGGGAAACACGTCAGCGTCGAGCTGTCCGAAGACAACCATCTCCAGTTTTTCATTCCGAGGGGATTCGCCCACGGATTCAGCGTACTGAGCGAAGAGGCGGTCTTCCAATACAAGTGCGACAACTTCTATTGCCCGGAATCCGAAGGGGCGATCGCCTGGGACGACCCGGATCTTGCGATAGACTGGAGGATTCCCGCAGACAGGATAATCCTGTCAGAAAAAGACCGCAGCCATCCGAGGCTAAGGGACTGCCCCGGGGTCACGAAATCTTGCTATAGTCTTTAATCACATATTTATCCTTGCGCAGCTCACGCGCAAGAAGCTCGTTCACAGGAAGTTCCAATGTACGGTCGTGAACCAGCACGTGTTCGGCATAGCTTCTTGCGTCGGAAAGGATGGCTCCGTCGTGGGCAAGGGAGGCGATGCTCAGCTCGATCGGAAGACCGCTCTGCTGGGTTCCTTCCAGATCTCCCGGCCCCCTCATCTTCATATCTTCCTCGGCAAGGTCGAAACCGTTTTCGGTCTCGCACATAAGCTCGAGCCGCTTGCGGGACTCCTTGCTGACCTTGTTGCCGTGCATCAGGACGCAATAGGACTTCTCGCATCCCCGGCCGACACGCCCGCGAAGCTGGTGAAGCTGCGCCAGACCGAACCTCTCGGCACTCTCTATCACCATCACGGACGCATTAGGCACGTCCACACCTACCTCGATGACAGTTGTGGAGACAAGAATGTCCGCCCTGCCGGCCGAAAACGCATCCATATTGAAGCGTTTCTCCTCGCTCGTCTGCTTGCCGTGGACAATCGCGACCTTGTACCTCGGCAGGGGGAATCTTGAGACGATGTCCTCATAGCCGGCCTCGAGATTCTGATAGTCAAGCTTTTCGCTTTCGAATATCAAAGGATACACGATGAAGACCTGTCTTCCGGACTCGATCTCCTTCCTCATAAAATTGTACAGGACAGGACGCTTGCCCTCACCAATAAGGATAGTTTGAATCGGCTTTCTTCCCGGAGGCATCTCATCGATGACGGAAACGTCAAGGTCTCCATAGAAAGTCATAGCGAGCGTTCTCGGAATCGGGGTGGCGGTCATAACAAGCACGTGGGGCGGAAGTCCGCCGGCTCCTTTTGCCCAGAGCCGCGCCCTCTGGTCCACACCGAAGCGGTGCTGCTCGTCTATGATGGCAAGGCCGAGATTCCGGAACACAACAGTGTCCTCAATCAAGGCGTGGGTGCCGATGATTATCCCCACAGACCCGTCGGCAAGCCCCTCAAGAATCGGCCTCCTTGCGGCTTTCCCGGTAGAGCCGATTAGGAGTTCACACCTGACACCCGTCGGGGCAAGGTACTTGGAGATGTTCGCGAAATGCTGTTGGGCAAGCACTTCTGTCGGGGCCATAATGCAAGCCTGAAAGCCATTGCCGACAGCGATGAGAGCAGAAAGCACGGCGACCATCGTCTTGCCGGAACCGACATCACCCTGAAGCAGGCGGTTCATCTGAACGCCGCTCATCATATCCGACCGGATCTCCTTTATGACACGTTTCTGCGCGCCGGTGAGTTCGTAAGGCAATGAATTGTAGCACGCATTGAACGCGGCCCCGACCTTCGGCATAGGGATGCCTACCGCAGAGCGGCTGCGGACATATTTCTGCTTCAGCAAAGAGAGCTGTAGGAGAAAGAGTTCCTCCCATTTAAGACGATAGCGCGCCTTTTCAAGCGCCGATTGGCCGGATGGAAAATGAACATTACGGATGGCGAATCTCAAAGGCACAAGCCCTTTCTCCCTAAGGACATACTCAGGCAAGGTCTCCTCAAGATCTCCGATGGCATAGTCTATGGCGGCGGCCATCAGCCTGTTCATCACTTTACCCGTGACTCCGCCGTTGCGCAGCCTGTCGGTCGAGTTATAGACCCCGGTCAGCACTCCGGAAAAATTAGCGCTTCCCTCGGATGGCGGGTTGTCTATCTCCGGATGAACGATGTTGAAACGTCCGTTGAACTGATTGGGCTTTCCGAAAAACAAAAAGACAGAACCCGGCTTGAGACGCTCGCAAGTGTATTTGATTCCCCGGAAGAAGACGAGTTCCATCATCCCGCTCTCGTCTTTTACCATAACGCTGAGCTTCTTGCCGGTATTCTGCAAGGATACGACCTGCGCCAGAATCTGGACATAGGCGCTTGTCGACCGGATTCCGGAAATCATCTGGATGGAACTGCGGTCGATGTAGCGGAAAGGGAAGACACGCAGCAGCTCCCCGACAGTGGTCACATTCAGCTCAGACTTCAGGAGCGACGCCCTCTTCGGCCCCACTCCGGGCAGGTACTGCACCTCTGTGTCCAACTTGTTCCTGATCATAGTGCGAAGATAGCAAGCCGTTTTGACTTTTCAAAGAGGCCGGTGCCCAGGCGAAGTATCACTTCCGGTCCAGTCTGACATCGGCCGAGACCAGATACGATCCTCCGAAATAGCCGTTGGCGACCTCGGTGAGCAGCGGGATGACTTCGACAGACTTCGCATCGAACTCCCCTCCGTTTCCAGTCCCGTCGATGTCGCTGAATCTCAAAACGAATCTCTCCACTTTCGGAGCGGACAGGAATTTCGAGAACCGGCCCTCCTTGTCGGTGTACAGGGTGTCGGCGAGATAATGCGGGCCAGAACTGTGGTCGGCCACCACCCTGATTCCGGCGACCGGCACTCCGTCCGCATCGCTGACGACACCTGCAACCTGATAGTTGGCGATTACTCCGTCCTGTACCGATTCCATAAACTCGTATGACCTGTCATCAACCATACACGACAAAAGAGCCGGAGCCGCAAGGAAGAACAGCGCCAGCGCTTTAACACCCAAGTTCATAATTGAATACCTCATCATTTACTATGCAAATCTACTCACTAAATCCCAAAAAACAATTTCCTCGCGTGAATAATCAAGTTTTGTTTGCTATATTTGAGTATTTGGAAGCAATCAAGTCTATGGTCTCTGAACTTATAGGGA
This sequence comes from uncultured Muribaculaceae bacterium, assembly GCA_964458425.1. GTDB lineage: Bacteria > Bacteroidota > Bacteroidia > Bacteroidales > UBA932 > Cryptobacteroides. The sequence goes on along the minus strand of CAYWIW010000013.1, from coordinate 56,080 downwards.
AATACATCTGGCTCATCCAGACGCTGACCGCGGCTGACGGGCGCGGCCTTCTTTTCGCGGACATAAGCGAAAGGTATGCGAGGAAATTCGGCCAGGAGTATTCAAGAAGGACTTTCAACAACCACAGGATGGCGGTCGAGGAACTGTTCGGGGTCGAAATCAGATGCGACAGAAGCACCAACCGCTATTTCATCCCTTTCAGCGGGGACGTTCTGGACAACGAGGACAGCATCAGCTGGCTCATCAACACATTCACAGTCAAGAGCCTGCTCCTTTCGGCCAAGGAGCGTCTGTCCGGAAGGGTAAGCGTGGAGGAAATCCCGTCCGGCCAGAAATACCTGACAGCGATAATGCAGGCGATGGAGGACGGCAACGAACTCGAGATAGGCTACAGGAAATACAGTTCGTCGTCCCCGGAGGCACTTCACATACAGCCGCTGGCCGTGAAGGAGCACGAAAAAAGATGGTACCTCATCGCTTTCTGCCACGAAAGGGCGGCTCTGGCGGGAGGCGGTACGGGGAACTCAGACCCTGCCGCGTGGAGAGTCTATAGCCTTGACCGCATCTCGTCGCTCAGGATAAGCGACACCACTTTCAGGATGCCTAAGGGATTCGACGTCGAGAGCATATTCAGCCAGAGTTTCGGGATATATTTCCCGACCGCGGGCCAGAAGCCTGTGACAATACGCTTCAAGACCACAGGGGAAGAGGCCAAATACATCCGGGACCTTCCGATCCACAGATCCCAGGCCGAGGAAGGAGACGCAGGTGACGGCGGAAGGATATTCAGTATAAGGGTGATCCCGAACAAGAACCTGACTATGGAGTTTTGCCGCAGGGCCGGAAGAATCGAGGTCCTCGAGCCGGAGGATGTCAGGAAAGAGGTCAGGGACGAACTTGAAAAAGCATACAGACAATATTTATAATTATATGATCAACACTGGAAAAGCCGCCATTGCGGCGGCGGCACTTGTAACAATGATGAGTTGTGCGCAGAAAAACGAGACAAGGACGGAAACCGGCTACATCGGGCCGTCCGAAATCAAGGTCGAGGACGGAAGGATGACCCCTGAGGTGCTTCTGTCCCTTGGGCGGCTGTCCGACCCGCAGCTGTCTCCGGACGGACGCTGGATCCTTTACGGAGTAAGCTACACATCGATCGAGGAGAACCGCTCGTGCAGGAACCTTTTCCTCGGCGAGGTGGTCAGGAATGAGGGCGGCGGATTATCCTTCGGGGACAAGGTACAGCTCACCGCCGACGGCAAAAGCGTGAGCAACGCCCGATGGAGTCTGGACGGAGGGTCAATATACTACCTTCAGGGCGGCCAGATTCACAGCGCCACGGTCAGCATCGCCGACGGAAAGGCCTCGCTGTCAGCCAGAAAACAAATCAGCGACGTGAAGGCCGGAATCGGAGAGTTTACCCTCAGCCCGGACCAGACACAGGTTCTCTACACCAGCACCGTGCCTGGCGCGGTCAAGACTCCAAAGGATTTCGACGAGAAGCTTGACAAGGCCCAGGCCTATGTCACAGAAGACCTTATGTACCGTCATTGGGATCACTGGACAACTGAAAGGCCTCAGACCTACGTGGCTCCTGTAGGCGGAGATGTCATCAGCGAGGATAATTCAATGAACATCCTTGCCGAGGGCGCTGACAAGTACGAACTGCCGCTGGAGCCGTTGAGCGGCATCGAGCAGCTATGCTGGAGTCCTGACGGACGCTATGTGGCGTATTCCTGCAAAAAGGTTGGCAGCGGCCGTGAATACGCCTTCTCGACGGACACAGAAATCTACATCCACTGCATCCAGACCGGAGAGACGGTACGGATTCCGATGGCAGGAGGCTACGACACCGACCCGGTCTGGAGTCCTGACGGCAGCCACATAGCCTGGCTGAGTATGGCCCGCAACGGATACGAGGCCGACAAGGTCCGGCTGATGGTGGCCGAACTGGCCGTGGGCGAGACCGCCGGGGAAGGCCAGTCAGCCATTCCCGGGATCAACGGGATAATGGAGCTGACCTCTGATTTCAAATACAATGCGGCCGGCCCGGTCTGGGCAGCGGACTCAAAGAGCGTCTATTTCAACTCTCTGATCGAAGGGCTTCAGGCCATCTGCAATGTCGCCGTACCGGAGTCCGATGGCACGGCGCAGGTCAGAAGAATCACGCCTGAAGATGCCTGGTACGACTTCAACTCGCCGTTCGCCATCGTTGACAGCACGCTTCTGGCAAGCTACTGCTCGATGGAATTCCCTACCGAACTTGTGGCGGTGAACGAGACCGATGGTTCGTTCGGCAGAATCACCGACGAGAACGGAGGCGTCATAGGACAGCTTACGGCCTACGAGACCCGCGCCCGATGGATAAAGACAACCGACGGCAAGAAGATGCTGACCTGGGTTCTCTACCCTCCTCAGTTCGATTCGACAAAGGTCTATCCCGCCGTCGAGATATTCCTTGGCGGCCCGCAAGGCACTCTGAGCCAAGGATGGAGCTATCGATGGAACTATCGGCTGATGGCAAATCAGGGCTATGTGGTGATTCTTCCTAACCGCCGCGGCACGACTGCCTTCGGCCAGGAATGGTGCGAACAGATCAGCGGCGACTACATCGGACAGAATATGCAGGACTACCTCAGCGCCGCCAATGAGCTTAAGAAAGAGCCTTACATCGGCAAGCTCGCAGGCTGCGGAGCGTCCTACGGCGGATTCAGTGTGTATTATATGGCCGGAATCCACGGCAACGTCTATGACTGCTTCATCGCCCACGCCGGAATATTCGACGAGAAGTATATGTACTATGAGACCGAGGAGATGTGGTTCCCGAACTTCGACAACGGAGGCCTTTCCGAATATTCATACACAGCCGGCGAGCAAGGTCCGCGCGGCGACGGCAAGACTTTCGGAGGCATCGGCCAGGCCGGCTCTCCTTGGAGTTCCGCCGCCAAGGCGAAGCGGCATTACGCCAACTCCCCTGACCTCAACGTCTCCAAGTGGCACACCCCTATCCTGTGCATCCACGGAATGATGGACTACCGCATTCCTTACGACCAGGGTATGGCAGCGTTCAACGCCGCCCAGATGATGGGTGTTCCGTCCAAACTGATAGTGTTCCCTGAGGAGAACCACTGGATTCTCAAACCTCAGAACGCACTCTTCTGGCACCGCAGCTTCTTTGACTGGCTCGACCGCTGGTGCAAATAAGCCGTCAGGACGGAGAAGGGATACCGCCGCCTTGCGGAGAAACGCTCCCCCGCACACGTTCAGACATCGGACATTACAGACTCAGAAACTGTTTCTAATATAGAAGCTTCATACTCTTTTTTTTTTTTGGGGGGGGGTGACTAAAAACTGCAATTCTTAGTCACCCCCTTTCCTTTATTCACCCCCCAGTCACTTGCGTGACGGCCACTGGGGGGGGGGGGGGCACGGAGAATGTTTTCCCCGGGACTCCTTCGGCCGCGATGCGACGAATCCTGCAATATTTAGTCAGGCTCATTTTTTTTCAGGAAAGGCCGTAGCGGGAAGTACTTTTATTGGACAGTGTCCCTTGCGATGATCACGTGCACGCCCAAGTCCTCGATTCTGCGGAGTGTAGCCTCCGGGAAGCCGTCATCGGTGATCAGTATGTCCACCTCGCCAAGATCACAGATTTTGCCGAAGCCGGTCTTGCCGAACTTACTTGAATCAGCCAGCAGGACAACGCTTTTCGCGCGGTTAGCCATCTCGCGGGTAAGTCTCGCCTCATCCAGAAATGCCGTGATGACCCCGCTTGCGAAGTCAAAACCATCGCAGCTCAGGAACAGCTTGGAGCAATTGATGTTTTTCAAACCCTCGATACTATAGCTGTCACGAGTCGACATCGAGTTCCTTACGATAGTGCCTCCCAGCATCACGACCGAGACTCCGTCCTTGCACGCCAAAGTCGCCGCCACGCTGACGGAAGGAGTGACGACATTGAGTGTCCCGTCAGCCTCTAAATGATGGGCGAATGCATCGATTGTGGATCCCGATGTGACCATTATCGAGTCTCCGGGGGTCACCAGCGCCGCGGCAGCAGCTCCGATATTGTTTTTTTTGTCGGCATTTATGAAAATTTTCTCCATTATGTCCTTGTCCACAATCAGTTTTCTGGCCAGCGAGACACGCCCCCGGTTGCGGATTACCTCATAGCGGCTGTCCATCTCCCTTAGGTCCTTCCTGATTGTCGCACCTGTGACATTCATCCGTTCGGCAAGCTCTTCGGTACTGATGGACTCAACCACCCCGAGAATCTCCTTGATTTTCTTCTGCCTTTCTTCTACCTTGTCCATATCATTTTTTATTACGAAACAAATATGAAAATTATTTTACGTAAATGAAAATTTATTTAGAACTATTTTATTTATCACAAAAGATATTTACTTTTGCTATGAAGAATTGATAATACTAAAGCTATTATAGAATATGTCAAAGACAATCACTATCATCGGAGCCGGAATGATGGGTTCCGCCCTTGCGTTTCCGGCCAGAGAGAACGGCAACATAGTCAGGTTAGTCGGGACACCTTTGGACAGGGAAATAATCGAAGAGTGCAAGTCCGGAGGCAAACACCCGAAATTTGATATCCCTTTCCCGGAGGGTATGGAATATTTCCAATTCGAGGAATGGAAAGAAGCCGTCAAAGGCTGTGACTTTGTCATCGGAGGAGTAAGCTCGTTCGGAGTCGATTGGTTCCTCGACAACGTGCTCGCCTGGCTTGACCCTTCTGTTCCGGTTCTGTCTGTCACAAAAGGGCTTGTCGATCTTGAGGACGGTTCCCTGATCTCCTACCCGGAGTACTGGAGACGAAGCCTCGCTGCGAAAGGGATAGAAAGGCTTGTCTGCGCCATCGGTGGCCCTTGCACAAGCTACGAACTCGTGGCCCACGACCAGACGGAAGTCGCATTCTGCGGGAAGTGTCCCGAGACGCTGAGGATGATGAAGGCCGCTATGTCAACAGACTACTACCATATCTCCCTGACAAATGATGTCGAGGGGCTTGAAAGCGCCGTCGCGCTGAAAAACGGCTACGCCCTTGCGGTGGCGATGACCATCGGACTTGTAAACCGCCATCTCGGGCAGGACGCCGGACTTCACTACAACAGCCAGGCCGGGGCTTTCTATCAGGCTGTCAAAGAGATGAGACTGCTTCTTGAGCTTCAGGGAGCAAGCCGGGACAGCGAGAACATCGGAATAGGAGACCTCTATGTGACAGTCTACGGAGGAAGGACAAGGAAAATCGGCATCCTTCTCGGAGAGGGAAAGACCTACGACGAGGCCTTGAATATTCTTTCCGGGGTCACTCTCGAAAGCCTTGTGGTTGCCCGCAGGGTGTTCTCCGCCATCTCGAAGCGCGCCGGACAAGGCAATGTTGACCTTGATTCATTCCCGATGCTCCGCCACGTGGCCGACGTGCTGGACAACGGCAAGGACGCACAGCTTCCTTGGGAGAGTTTCACGTTTGACCAGACAGAATAATGCGCAGAAATATCATATACAGAACGGCCGTCCTGCTTACGGCCATCGGAATATCTTCCGTGACATCCGATGCAAGGTCCCCTATACGGAAAGCGAAAGAAGGAGAGGTTCTTCCACTTTGGCGGAAAGGCTATCTTGACATCCATACCATCAATACAGGACGCGGGGAAAGCACCTTTTACATTTTTCCTGACGGCACATCAATGCTCGTAGACGCAGGCGGCGCCATTATCACGAAGAAAGTGGCGAGTCTGCCCACGCCTCCGAAACCGGACGCATCGATTACAGCCGGGCAGGTGGTCGCAGACTATCTCCGCCATTTCTTGCCCAGGACGAAGGACACGCGTCCCGATTCGTTCGGAAGGGGCAAGCATCTGGATTATATGATGATCAGTCATTTCCACGCAGACCATATGGGTTCTGCCGTACCAGGGCAAAAAAGGAATGAGGAAGGCGGATTTGCCTTGACCGGAATCCCGGAAGTAGGAAACGAGTTCCTGCCGTATAAGATAATCGTGCGCGCCGACCCGGAAGAGTACCCTTCAAGCAATATGTCCTTAGAGCCCCACCGCGAGAATATCGCCGCCTTTATTTCGTGGGGAGAGAAGAAAGGTATGGTAAAAGAGGCAATGATTCCAGGCTCCGACTCGCAGATAACACTCAGGAAAAAGCCTTCATCATACCCCGGTTTCCGCGTCAGGAATATTGCCGCTAACGGCTATGTCTGGACAGGGACGGGACTTGAGGCAAAAACGGAGATACCTTCAGTGGAGGAGCTTAAGGCTTCGGGGGACAAAGACGCATTCCCAAACGAGAACATCCTTAGCTGTATGTTCACCCTGACTTACGGCAAGTTCGATTATTTCGCAGGAGGAGACAATCAGTACAAGAGTACAGAGGCTCATCCCTACCTGGACATCGAGAGTCCTGTCTCGAAAGTAGTCCCGGAGGTTGACGTAATGAAAGGCGGGCACCATCTCACGTCAGGCGCAAACGGAAAAGAACTGCTCGAGGCCCTCAGACCTTTCGTTGTCGTAGGCAGCCCCTGGAGGGATGTCCAGCCCAATCCGGAGACTCTTGGCAGAGTGTATGACGCTTCGCCGGACGCCAAGGTCTTCCTTACCAATTTAGCCGAGGTCAACATCCCGAGAATCCGGCAGTTCCTTGACCGGATATGCAGCACAAACGGACACATTGTGGTCAGGGTCTGCCCCGGAGGGGACAAGTACTGGGTTTATGTCCTGGAGGACGGAGACCAGAGCTATAAGGTCAACAAGATATTCGGTCCCTTCCGTTCCAGATAGTTTCAGACAGCCAGATAACACTATACTGACACCATTATGACAATGAGAAAAAACAGAGCAAGGTTTGCCGCCGGAATCGCAGCGGTCTGCATTTCAGCCTGCGGCGGCAAGGAAACCCCCACCATAGTCATCCCCGGCGCTTCCGAAGGGAATACGGAAACAGACGCGGAAGTCGGCAAGGCGGTTCCGGCTTGGGATAAAGGTGAACTCGACATCCATTTCATCAACACAACCACCGGCGAGTGCATATTCGTCATTATGCCGGACGGCACGCAGATGCTTCTGGACGCAGCTGGTTCGCAGGCGGCCACCGGAAAAGTCGGGAGCACGTCAAATGTCGGAATAAGACAACGCTGGGATCCTACCAAGGACGCTTCTTTCAGGGCAGGGTCTTTCATTGCTGACTACATCAGGAAAGCGATGGGCTGGACAGGAAACGACAAGATTGATTACGTTCTGACAAGCCATTTTCACAACGACCATATAGGTGGAGCCACCAATATGCCTGTATCAGACAAGTCTTCGACATACAGGAAGGCAAGTATGGCCGAGATACTCGATGTCTTTCCCGTTGGCAAACTGATTGACAGGGCGTATCCGGATTATGACTATCCGTTCGACCTCGCATCCGAATCAGCGAACGCCGGCAATGTCAGAAACTATATCAACGCCGTGAAATGGCACGTCGCGAATTCGGGGATGAAAGCCGAGAGGTTCAAGGCCGGCTCCGCGTCACAGATTGTCCTGCAAAAAGCCCCGGGTGACTATCCCGGCTTTGAAGTACGCAACCTTGCCGTAAACGGCGACATCTGGACCGGCTCGGGAGAAAACGCCCTGTCCACATTCCCTGCCTTGGACAGGATTTCCGTAGCAGACCCCAAAGACGTGCAGAACGGAGACAATTGTCCCGAAGAGAACCACCTCAGCGCCGCGGTGCGCATAAGCTACGGCAAATTCGATTGTTTCTCCGGCGGCGACCTTCAGTACAACGGCCTGTCCACATTTGCGTGGAAGGACATAGAGACCCCTGTGGCCAAGGTATGCGGCGAGGTCGAGGTTATGAAAGCCGACCACCACGGCACAAGCAACACCAACGGCTACGGCTTCAAGAACACCTGCTGGGCAATGAGATACCTTAATCCTCAATGCTGGGTGGTAAACAGCTGGACGGACGGTCATCCGCGAAAGGACACATTCGAGGGTGTCACAAAGCTGATTCCCGAGCTGAATGTATTCATCACCAACACTTGCGACGACCAGAAAGCCTATTCCAATTACGGCAGGAACGTAAAAGGCGCAGACGGGCATATTGTCGTGAGAGTCAACGAGGGAGGAGCCTCCTATAATGTATTCGTGCTGAGCGACGAAGACGGCAGGATGATCGTAAAGAGCATTTCCGGACCATATGCGAGCCGGTAGGAAGACTCAGGCCAGATGTTAAAAGACCGTACTGAATACAGTGATATATAATAACGACTAAAACCTTTCAGATGGACAGAAGGACATTTCTTATCAATTCGGGACTCCTGACCGCTGCCGCGGCTGTATCCCCTGCGCTGGCTTCCTGCGAGAAAAGGAAGAGTATCCCTTCAGGTGGAGATGTTGACGTACTCGTTGTCGGAGGCGGCCCGGGCGGTGTCTGTGCCGCGATAGCCGCCGCGAGACTCGGAGTCAGTGTTATGATTCTTGATTCCGGCAACTGCCTTGGAGGAATGGCGACAAAAGGTCTTATCGGGCCTTTTATGACTTGCTACGACCGTTATGGAGAGGAGCAGATCATCAAAGGACTTTTCGGAGAGATTGTGGACAGGCTCGTGGAGAATGGCTGGGCGGTAGATCCTGCGAAGGTAAGATGGCAGACTCCATATTCGGCCTGGATAAAGGCCGGACACGATCACGTCACTCCTTTTGAGCCGGAAGGCCTTAAGTATCTTCTTGACGTAATGGTGGCAGAGGCAGGTGTAAAAGTTCTTTATCATTCTTTCTGTCTTGATGTTGTCAAGAAAGGGAATAATATCTCGAAAGTCACCGTCGTCACCAAAGAGGGACTCAAGGAGATATCCTCGAAAGTCGTCATTGACGCTACAGGCGACGGAGATGTCGCATTCAAAGCCGGTGTTCCCTGTGACCTTGGCAATCCTGAGAGAGACGGAGCAATCCAGCCGACATCGCTGTTTTTCCGTATAGGCAATGTGGACTCCGCCGCCCTCGAGGCTGACGTTCAGAAGCATCTTCCTGAGTTCAGAAGAGTCAATAATGTAAGTTACAGAGCCTTGCATTGGAATGTCGCAGAAGCGGAGGCCAATGGCGAATGGGATCTTGCGCGTAAGAGCGTCAACATATTCAAAAGTGTCAAGGACGATGAGTGGGTAGTGAACTGCTCACGTGTGAGGAATATCAATCCTATTGAATCAGAAAGCCTTACATCCGGAGAAATAGAAGGCCGCCGTCAGGTGCAGGGACTTATGCACTTCTTCAGGAAATATGTCGCAGGCTGCAAGGATGCGGTGCTATTATGTTCGGCATCCACTCTTGGCATCAGAGAGTCAAGGCATCCACACGGACAGTATATTCTTAAGGCTGAGGATCTTATCAACGGAGTCACTCCGGAGGACAGCATAGCGCTCGCCTCCAATTCCGTTGATGTTCACGGCGGCGGTGACAGCCCGTCAAGTTCTGTTTATACCGTCATCAACGCCAGGTGGTACGGAATACCATATCGCTCATTGGTACCTCTTGGGGTCGATAACCTCCTCCTTGCCGGACGGGACTTGTCTGCCACATCCGACGCGGCAGGCGCTGTAAGGGTAATGCCTCCTGCAATGGCGATGGGACAAGCCGCCGGTGTGGCCGCCGCGCTCAGCGTATCCAAGGGTGCCGCTCCAGGGAATCTTGATTTCGCTGACATCAAGGCCGCTCTGCTGAAACAGGGTGTTTTCCTCGGGCAATAAAGCCCGTCATTCTTCATAAAGCAATGCAAATCACCATATAATCCAATAACAATGAAACCTTATAGAATACTTCTCGGCATTCTCTTTTTCGCCTCGCTTTCAGCCTGTAATGCGGACGAGGAGCCTTTTATGACTCTATCGCAAAAGAGATTCACCGTGGACTCTGACGGAGGCACAGTGGATGTGCGGCTTGCCGTCAATGTCCATTACACTGTCGTGAACGAAAGCGAATGGACTTCGATAAAAGAAGCCGCCGCTTTCGGGGACTCCGTTTCCTATACCGTCACGATAGCCCCGAATACTGAGACCTCTCAGAGAAAAGCCCGCATCAAGTTCATCGGAGACAAAGTGACGCCTCTGGCTTTGGACATTACCCAAAAGGCGATGGTGCCTACAGGTATCTCCACTTCAGAGCTGTCAGTCCCGTCCGGTGCCACATCGGCAAGTTTCTCGATTCTCGGAGACAAAGCCTGGACAGCCTCATCGGACAATCCCGATTTCGTGTTGAGCGCCACGTCCGGGGAGGGAGAGGCCGAAATCACAGTCACTTTCCCCGAGAATCTTTCCGACAACGACGCCGTCGCGCATATTACGGTGACAATCAAGGGACAGGCCCATACTCTCGTCATCACACACAAGGGTTTGAGTATCGTGGATTTGAGCAGAAACGGCACTGCCAACTGCTACGTGGTCAGCTCCGCGGGCAATTATAAATTCAAGGCCAATGTCGCCGGGAATGGTGTCGTTCCGGAATCGCAGGCAGGCAAGTCGGACGGAACTCTTTCACTTGATGAGGTCAAAGTCCTTTGGTGTACATACAATACCGCAGAAGCTCCGAACAGCACTGAATCCCTTGTCAGGAAAGTACGTCTTGACGGTGACTATGTTTATTTCGAGACTTCGGACCCTGTTGCAATCATTCCTGGCAACGTTGTGATTGCCGGATACAAAGGCGGCGTCATAGTCTGGAATTGGCATATATGGCTGACCTCTCTTGGAGACAACATCATTTCTTCCACCGCCGAATGGCTCGACCGCAATCTTGGAGCATTGGCTCCAAGCACCTATATGACCACCGACCCTCTTTCAATGGGACTTCATTACCAGTGGGGAAGAAAAGACCCGTTCCGTGGGGCATATACTTTCACCGAGCCTCTTACCGGCACGAATGACATTGTTACCCAGGGCGAGAGCTGGCCTGAGCCTGTCATAGTTGACAAGGAGAAGGGAAACATCGCCTATACCATTGCCAATCCTATGACATTCCTTTATTCCGAGGATAGCAAATACAACAATAAAGACTGGATCTGGGAAGAACAGTTCAATGATCTCTGGGGTGGTGCAGTAGAGGCTTCAAAAGGGCCGTACAAGCTTGCCAAGACCGCAAAGACAATGTTTGACCCGTGTCCTGTCGGCTATGTAGTACCATCATCGCAACAATTCAACAACGCCGCCGGAGATTTTGGAATATCCAAGTCCAGCATTCTCGTGAACGGCGATACCGGAATCTATGGAATAGGCACTGAGAATTTCTATCTCGTCTATGCCGGAGGCCCGTTGTATAATACCGGTTGTCTCGACACAGGCAGCAGCGGTCCGGGCAAATACAGTTGGTATGCGACTTCTTGTACCAGTGGTGTCAATATGCTTTGCGCAAGAAGCCATACCACGGCATTCAACTGGGGAGGTGCGACTTCCGCCCGTACAGCGGGATACAGTGTCCGGTGCGTAAAGGAATAGTACCGAACCAAGAAGATATTTCCACAATAATATTCTCGGATTATTAAAAGACAAATTATGAAGAAAACAATCATAACGGTCTTGTGTACGATGCTGGCCATCACATCGTTGCTTGCGCAGAACACCGTCAAAGGTTCTGTCTCCGACAAGAACGGCCTCAGCATACCTGGAGCGATGGTGCTTGACAAGACCACCGGCAGATGGGCCGTCACAGACACAAACGGCAATTTCTCATTGGACGGAGCATCCAAAGGAGATAATATTGAAGTGACCTGTATGGGGTTCACCCTCCAGAACTTCATTCTCGAAGGTCTGGAACCACTTGCTATCACAATGAAGGATGACGCTCTCCAATTGGAAGAAACGGTCGTCATAGGCTATGGAACAGTCAAGAAAAAGGATCTTACCGGAGCGGTAGGAGTGATTGACAATCAGTCTATTAATCAGCAGAGAGTAACCCAGCTTTCGCAGGCTCTGCAAGGATCTGTACCGGGATTGAGAGTGTCCCGTTCCAGCGGAATGCCGGGCGCGTCGGCCAGTCTCCAGATCAGAGGTGTCACATCCATCAACGGCTCAGAACCCCTCATTCTCGTAGACGGTATGGCAGTAAACAGTCTTGACAATGTGGCCACTGAAGACGTGGAGCAGATAACGGTCCTCAAGGATGCCGCCTCGGCTTCCATCTATGGAGCGCGGGCCGCCGCCGGAGTCATCCTCGTCACCACCAAGAACGCCGCGGAAGGAGATCTCAGCATTTCCTACAACGGAGAATACACTCTCAACACCGCGACCACCTGGGCCAAGTATCTGACTGATCCAATCAACTATATGGCAATGTTCAACGAGTACAAGTGGAACGACGCCGGAAATGTAACGGGTGGCGAATACAACACCTATTCGGAGGATTATATCCGCGACTATATGACGAAGAATGCTGTGGATCCGATAGAGTATCCTGATTTCAACTGGAAAGATGCAATCCTGGACAACACTTCCTCCAGAACAAAGCATTCCGTCAGTATGGCATACGGTAACAACATCGTCAAGACCAGGGTGTCAGGAAGTTATGAGTACAACGATGCGCTCTATAACAACTATGACTACAATCGCCTAATGGCCCGTATGCGCAACACTGTCAAAGTCAGCAGGCACCTTTCGGCGGACGTGGACTTCTCTTTCAAGCGTTCCGTCAAGAACACTCCTATCAGCGTTCCTATCAGAGCGGCCCTGAGCTATCCAAGCATATACCTCGGAGAATACCCTGATGGCAGAGTCGCTCCTTCCAAGAACGGCAGCAATACGCTCGCGGTCATCAACGAGGGAGGAAGCGACAAGACTACCACAGACTATATCACCGCCAAATTCGCTTTGACTTATACTCCTGTCGATGACCTGAATATCACCGCCGCGTTTACCCCGACATTCGCGACAACCAAGGAGAAGGTTTTCTCAAAGGCGGTTCCATACTATGACGCCTATGATACGGATGTCCTTCTCGGCTATGTCTCAGGGCATCAGACAACGGATCTGACAGAGTATCGCAATGATGCGCAGTCCTATGAATTTCAGGTAGTCGCCAATTATTCCAAGGAGTTCGCATCAGCCCATAACCTGAATATTATGGCAGGTTATGAGCAGTATGCCTATCATCACGAGTCTCTTTCAGTCGGCACTACCAATATGGAGCTAAGCGGTTATCCTTACCTCAAACTTGGCAATAAGGACAATCTTTCCACAAGCGGTGACGCTTATAGCAATGCCTATAATTCATTCTTCGGAAGGGCAATGTACAACTACAAGAATCGTTACTACATCCAAGGTAACATTCGCGCCGATGGTTCAAGCCGCTTCGCAAGAAAATATCGCTGGGGCGTATTCCCGTCAGGCTCTGTCGGCTGGGTAATTTCCAATGAGGAATTTATGAAGGACATCAAGCCGATCAGCTATTTCAAGCTCAGGGCGTCTTTGGGAACTCTCGGAAACGAGCGTATCGGCAATTATCTTTATCAGGCGAATGTCGACCTTCACAAGTCGATAATGTTTGATGGCACAGGAAGCGCCGCGACATCCCAGCTTGCAGCGGCGCAAGAAAACGCTTCTGTCGGAGACATTACCTGGGAGACCACCTGGACATACGACGTAGGATTTGACGCAAGTTTCTTTGACTCAAGGCTTTCCCTTACCGCGGATTATTATTACAAGCAGACAAAGGATATGCTTCTTGCCATCCAGATTCCGGAATTCACAGGATTCGATTCTCCGACCATCAATGCAGGGACAATGCATACCAACGGATGGGAACTCAAGATAGACTGGCACGACCGTATAGGAGAGGTCAGCTACTCTGTCGGAGCCAATATCTCTGATTCCAAATCAATTGTAGACAACCTTAACGGCGGTATCTCGTTTGCCTCATCCGAGACCAAGATAATCAAGGAAGGTGTCGAATACCAGTCGTGGTACGGTTATCGTTCTGACGGAATCATTCAGTCACGGGAACAACTCGACGGACTTCCTACACAGCTGATTGCGGCCATTTCTCCGGGAGATATCGGCTATAAGGATATCAGCGGCGCGGACGGCGCGCCTGACGGCAAGATTAGCGGAGATTATGACAGGACAATCCTTGGCAGTTCTATGCCTCATTATATTTACGGAGGATACGCCAATGTCGGCTGGAGAGGCCTGTCGTTCGGAATACTCGTCAGCGGAGTAGGCTATCAGAATGCCCGTCTTTCAGAGGTTGCGGCCCGCCCGTTTATGTCCCAGTGGCTCGCTTCTCCGGCTATGCTTCTGGACGGCAACGGCAATCGCAGATACTGGAGTGTCTACAATACGGACGAGCAGAACGCTTCGGCAAAATATCCCCGCCTTAGCTATACGGCAGGAGAAAAGAACAATTACGAGATGTCCGATTTCTGGCTCTTTGACGGCTCCTATTTCAGGGTCAAGAACATCAATCTGGGCTATACCTTCCCTTCCAAGACGCTCAAGAAGAGCGGTATCAAAGGATTGAAGGTCTATGCAAGCGTGGATGATCCTTTCTGTTTCAGCCACTATCCGAATGGTTGGGATCCCGAGCAGACAACATCCTCTTACATAGCGCGTACATATACATTCGGAATTGACCTTAAATTCTAATTAAAATGAGAAAAACAATATATACGATGCTTGCCTCAGCCGCTGTCCTTATGGCGGCGGCCGGCTGCAATAACCTCGATCTCAGTTCGCCGTCTTCTCCTTCCACAGAAAACTGGTACAGCAACGCCGATGAAATCAGGATTTCACTCAATGAGATGTACCGTCAGGATTTCTATGGCCCGGAGAAAGAGTACTGGACAGACAGGCGTTCCGATGACTGGGCACAGAGAAACTACTCCTATGAGCTTCCGGCCGGAAGCGCGACGTCTTCCACCTCCACATTCAACACATTCTGGAAGAACACCTATAAGGCCATAAGCCGTTCAATCAGAGTCATAGAGTCAATTGACCGGCTTGACAATCCGTCTTTGGACGCACTTTATGCCGAAGCCTGTTTCTTCAGAGCCTACTTCTATGCGAGATTGGTTACTCTTTGGGGAGATGTTCCTTTCTATACTTCGACCATCTCCACCGAGCAGGCTTTCACTATGGGAAGGACCGACAAAGAAACGGTAAAAGCTCAGGTTTATAAGGATTTCGATGCCGCGATAGCAGGCCTTCCCGAGGTTAATAATACGAGCGGCACTTATCGCGTGACAAAAGGGGCGGCACTTGCCCTTAAGGCCAGATATGCCCTTTATTGGGGTGATTATGAGGAATGTGCGGCCAGGAGCAAGGAGGTGATGGATCTTGATGTCTATTCATTGTATTCCGATTATGGAGAATTGTTCCGCAAGAAAGGTTACACGGAAGAGACAATATTTGCCTTGGCCAATTCTTATGAATATGCCCAGACTCAGAACATCAAGAGTTGGGTGCTCCGTACTGCCGGAGGAAATGCAGTGGCCCAGCCTTCTTGGGATCTGCTTGCGGCTTACGAATGCACGGACGGCAAGACAATAGACCGGTCTCCGCTTTTCGACCCTCATAATCCTTATGCCAACCGCGACCCTCGCTGCGCAGAGACATTTGTAGTGCCGGGAACAAAAGTATATGGAGTCGTATATGACCCCAACCCTTTGACTCTCACAGTATGGGATGATAATTCCGGTCAGGAGATCCGCAACAAGGACAACAAGACGATAGATGTCAACTGCGCATACAACGGCTGCGCTCTCCGCAAAGGAGCACAGGATGAATGGCGTACAGGACTCTACAACGAGAATCCAACCATTATCGCGCGTTATGCCGACGTGCTTCTGATGTACGCCGAGGCTAAAATTGAACTCGGCCAGATAGACAATACCGTCCTTAATGCCATCAACGATGTCAGGGCCAGGGCTTATGGAGTCTCAAGGAACGAGACATCCTCTTACCCGGCGGTAACAACCACATCCCGGGACGAGCTTCGCAAGATAGTCCGCCGGGAAAGACGTGTGGAATTAGCGTGGGAAGGAAGGAGGTTTTACGACCTTCGCAGGTGGGGGCTTCTGAAGAAAGCCTACAGTGTCAATATGTACGGTCTCCTGACCGGTGAAAAGCTAAAGAACTACGCCAAGGATGGCAACTGGTTCTGGCCGGAGACACCTTCCATCGATGAGGACGGATTCGCGGACTTCTCACCTTGGGCAGACAAAGGGTATGTACAGCTCAATGTCCTCTATCGCTATGATCCAAAGTCAGAATTGTTCCCGATACCGGACGACGAGATAATCATTAATCCGAATCTTGTCCAGAACCCCGGCTATTAGCACTCTTCTTGTTGACTATGGCAATATACCGATGATATGACTGCAAGTCTTGCAATTACAGTCTGTAATGTACTGCTTCCCCTGATGTTGCTCCTTGGAGTTCCTTCCGTCTCTCCACGGAGCAACGGGGGTTTTCCAGACGAGAAGTCCGTACCTGATACCGCAATGCTGACATCGCTCCTCTATCCGGAACTCGGTGAACCCGAACAAGATGTCAAATGCTCCGTTTTCCTTGAGAAACACGGCAGGAAGCGCGCGCAGCAAGGAATGGCGATTAGCGGACGCTACATATTCTCGCTTGAGGACGGAGGTGGCGTAAACGTCTATGATTTCCGCAAGAGAGAGCCAGATCCTGTAGGGCGATTCAATCTTGCGTCCTCAAGGAAGGACAATCACTGCAACAACGCCGAATTCGGTGTGGAAAAGAAGAAAGGAGCGTCCTTCCCTCTCCTGTACGTGAGTGTCGGGAAACCGGGAGCGGCCATTGACTGGATGTGTTTCGTGGAAAGCATCTCATTGAGCGAAGGGACATTCTCGTCCACTCTGGAGCAGACCATCCGACTTGATTGTTCAGACTGGGATGATTTAGGGTTGAAGCCGATATTCGGCGCTCCGAGCTTTCTTGTGGACAGGCAGAGAGAGGTTCTGTGGGTGTTCTCCGCAAGGAAAAGGACAGTGGCCAAGGTCACGACAGATCCCGCTGAAAATGAATATATCGCTACCGCATTTCGCATTCCTCGTCTGTCAGAAGGCAAAGAAGTGGTTCTGACCGGCAAGGATGTTATTCGTCAGGTGACATTCCCGTTTGAAGTCTGGTTCACTCAGGCCGGCTGTGTCAGCGACGGCAAGATATTCTATGGTTTCGGCATAGGCACAGACCCTCTCAGGCCGTCCAGAATCAGGGTTTATGACACGGATACGGGACGTATCCACGCCCGTTATGAGCTTCAGGGCATCATCCCGTGGGAAATAGAGGATATCGTTGTCCGCGGACGGTGGATGTATGTCAACACCAACACTCCGTCCAAATCCGGAGTCATTCCACTCATATACAGAGTATCGCTTCCTAAGACGGGAGACTGAAAATATACAGGAATGCTGATGTGAAAGCCGTCACAACGGCGGCATCTTCTTGACCCAGAGCCTTTGCGGAAGCCTTGCAGACACCCCGCGAAGGCTTTGTAATTTGTACCCCCGTTGGGAATCGAACCCAAATCGTCGGAACCGGAATCCGAAATTCTATCCATTATACTACAGGGGCATCATTCTTGCGGTTTGACGCAATCAGATTACAAAAATAACAAATTAATGGCAAAACAAGAATTTTTGGCGAATCTTTCTTTAAAAGATATTTTCAGCACGGAAAAAAGCCACTTTCAGGCTCATAAAAGGGTCTATAATATTCGGATAATCCAATAATAAATCTTATTTTTGCGTATTATGAAGAAAGCATACGTATTCCCGGGTCAGGGGTCACAGTTCCCCGGTATGGCCAAGGAGCTGTACGAGGGAAACGCCAAAGGCAAGGAATTGCTTGAGACGGCGAATGACATACTTGGATTCAGAATCACTGACATAATGTTCGAGGGCTCACAGGAAGACCTCAAGGCGACACGTGTCACACAACCGGCAATATTCCTGCACTCCGTCGTTCTGGCGAAGTGCTACGAAGGATTCAGGCCGGATATGGTCGCAGGGCATTCTCTTGGTGAATTTTCCGCACTTGCCGCCGCGGAAGCCATCAGTTTCGAGGATGCCCTTCGTCTTGTCTACATACGTGCCACGCAGATGCAGCTCTGCTGTGAAAAGGTTCCGGGGACAATGGCGGCCATTGTAGGACTCCCGGACGAGAAGGTCGAGGAGATCTGCGGTTCCTGCGAAGGCCTTGTGATTCCAGCGAACTACAACTGCGGAGGCCAGGTGGTCATTTCCGGTGAGAAAGCCGCCGTCGAACAGGCCTGCGCCAAGGCGAAGGAGGAAGGAGCCAAGAGGGCGCTTCCACTCGCCGTCAGCGGAGCGTTCCACTCCCCTCTTATGGAGCCGGCTCGCATAGAGCTTGGCAAGGCCATCGAAGAGACAAAGATCGTCAGCCCGGTCTGCCCCGTGTACCAGAATGTCACGGCGCTGCCTGTCACCGATCCGGAAGAGATCAAAAAGAACCTGCTCGCACAGCTCACATCACCTGTCAAATGGACGCAGTCAGTCAGGAATATGCTTGCGGACGGAGCGGGCTACTTTATGGAGATCGGCCCGGGCACTGTACTTCAGGGACTGGTGAAAAGGATTTCGGCCGGAACCGAGGGGATCACGACAGAAGGCTTGACAACCATTTAAAACAAACATATTAACATAACGTTAACGATATGGCTAAAGAAAAGAAATTCATCACTTGTGATGGTAACACTGCAGTTGCAAACATCGCTTATCTTTTCAGCGAGAACGCCTGCATCTATCCTATCACACCATCATCGCCGATGGCGGAGAACATTGACGAATGGGCCGCTTACGGGAAAAAGAACCTTTGGGGCGAGACAGTGAGCGTCACTGAGCTGGAAAGCGAGGCCGGCGCCTCTGGAGCTGTGCACGGTTCCCTTCAGGCAGGTGTCCTCACAACCACCTACACCGCTTCACAGGGTCTTCTCCTTATGATCCCGAATATGTACAAGATCGCCGGAGAAATGCTCCCTACCGTGTTCCACGTGTCCGCACGCGCGCTTGCCTCACACGCCCTCTCCATATTCGGAGACCATCAGGACGTTATGGCGTGCCGTCAGACCGGTTTCGCCCTCCTTGCCTCCGGTTCAGTCCAGGAGGCTCAGGATCTGGCAGCCGTGGCACAT
The DNA here is from genome assembly GCA_964458425.1 of uncultured Muribaculaceae bacterium. Classification (GTDB taxonomy): domain Bacteria; phylum Bacteroidota; class Bacteroidia; order Bacteroidales; family UBA932; genus Cryptobacteroides. The sequence continues at coordinate 36,911 of CAYWIW010000013.1, read as the reverse complement.
CTTTCCACAATCAAGTCAAGCATTCCTTTCCTCCACTTCTTCGACGGATTCCGCACCTCACACGAAATCCAGAAGATCGAAGCCCTTGACGAGGAGGAGCTTAAGGGTATGGTCAGCAAGAAGTCCCTCAAGGCCTTCCGCGACAGGGCGCTCAATCCTGACACCCCTGTGACCAGAGGAACCGCCCAGAACGGAGACGTTTACTTCCAGGCCGTCGAGTCAAGGAACAACTTCTACAACGCCGTTCCGGACATCGTGGCTCGCTATATGGGTGAAATCAGCGAGATGACAGGACGCGAGTATCGTCCGTTCACATATTACGGAGCCGCCGACGCCGAGAACATCATCGTGGCAATGGGTTCCGTGACCGAGACCATCAAGGAGACCATCGACTACCTCACCAAGAAAGGCAGGAAGTACGGTCTCATCACCGTCCATCTCTACAGGCCGTTCGCCGAGAAGTATTTCCTGAAAGTCCTTCCTAAGACAGTCAAGAGAATCGCCGTCCTCGACAGGACAAAGGAGCCTGGAGCTCTCGGAGAGCCTCTCTACCTCGATGTCAAGGCGCTGTTCCAGGGTCAGGCGAACTCTCCGCTCATCATCGGAGGACGCTACGGACTCTCCTCAAAGGACACCACTCCTGCCCAGATTGTCGCCGTGTACGACAACCTCGAGCAGAACGAGCCTAAGAACGACTTCACCATCGGCATCGTCGATGACGTCACCTTCAAGTCACTTTCCATCAAGAGCGAGGTGTCCATCGTGAAGCCTGGCACGACAGAGTGCAAGTTCTACGGACTCGGCTCGGACGGCACGGTAGGAGCCAACAAGAACACTATCAAGATCATCGGAAGCCACACACAGAAATACTGCCAGGCCTACTTCGACTACGATTCGAAGAAATCCGGCGGTTACACCTGCTCTCACCTCCGCTTCGGAGACAACCCTATCAAGGCTCCATATCTTGTCAGCACGCCTGACTTCGTGGCCTGCCACGTTCCTTCATACCTTAGCAAGTACGATGTGCTCAAGGGCATCAAGGAGAACGGAACCCTCCTCCTCAACTCTCTCTGGGACGAGGAAGAGACCATCAAGAGAATCCCTGACAACGTTAAGGCCGTAATCGGCAAGAAGAAGGTAAGGCTCTACATCATCAACGCCACCAAGATCGCCGCGGAAATAGGACTCGGAAACAGGACCAACACGATTCTTCAGTCAGCGTTCTTCAAAATCACCGGCATCATCCCTTACGAGGACGCAGTCAAATATATGAAAGACGCCATCGTCAAGAGCTACGGCAAGAAGGGTGAGAATGTCGTGAATATGAACTATGCGGCCGTTGACCGCGGCGGTGAATATACCGAAGTCACCATCCCTGCCGACTGGGCCAAGATCTCGGCCAGATTCGAGACTCCGAACAAGGATCGTCTCGCCCCGGCGTTCGTGAAGGACATAGCCGACGTTGTGAACTCCCAGAACGGAGACTCACTCCCTGTCAGCGCATTCCTGCCTTATGCTGACGGAACTATGCCGGCCGGCACCTCAGCCTACGAGAAGCGCGGCGTCGCCGTCACCGTCCCTGCCTGGGACGCCGATAAGTGTATCCAGTGCAACTCCTGCGCGTTCGTCTGCCCTCACGCCGCAATCCGTCCGTTCCTGCTCACGGCAGAAGAGGCCGGAAAGGCTCCGGAAGGACTCAAGAAGGCACAGGGCAAGGCCGTTCTGAAGGAATATTCATTCGCCCTTTCAATCTCTGTCGATGACTGTACAGGTTGCGGCAACTGCGTGGATGTCTGCCCTTCAAAGGAGAAGGCTCTCACAATGGTTTCCGCCCTCGACCAGCAGGCGGAGCAGGAGAATTTCAACTGGCTCGCCACAAAGGTAGGCTACAAGGACACCGTTGTCAACAAGACCGCGAATGTCAAGAACTCACAGTTCGCCCAGCCTCTGTTCGAGTTCAGCGGAGCGTGCGCAGGCTGCGGTGAGACACCTTACATCAAGAACATCACCCAGCTCTTCGGTGACAGGATGATGATCGCCAATGCCACAGGCTGCTCTTCCATCTACGGAGCGTCATTCCCTGCCTCACCATACTGCACCAACGCACAGGGCCACGGCCCGGCTTGGCAGAACTCACTCTTCGAGGACAACGCGGAGTTCGGTCTTGGAATGAAGATCGGTTCCGACCGCGCCCGCGAGACAGTCGCCAACCTTATGACCGGCGCTCTTGAGTGCGAGAAATGCTCCGAGGAGATCAAGGCTCTGTTCAGACAGTGGCTTGAGAACAAGGAGAACGGCGAAATCACACGCGAGGTGGCAGACAAGGTCGTTCCTCTTATGAAGGAATCAGAGTGCGAGAACTGCAAGAAGCTTCTTGACTACAGGCACTTCATTCCTGCAAGAAGCCAGTGGATCTTCGGTGGAGACGGCTGGGCCTACGACATCGGCTACGGCGGACTCGACCACGTGCTCGCTTCCGGTAAGAACGTGAACGTGCTTGTTCTCGACACCGAGGTGTACTCCAACACCGGCGGACAAAGCTCGAAGTCAACACCTGCGGGGGCGATCGCCAAGTTCGCCGCCTCAGGCAAGAAGATCCGCAAGAAGGATCTCGGTATGATGGCCATCAGCTATGGCTATGTCTATGTCGCTCAGGTTGCGATGGGTGCAAGCCCTGCACAGTACCTCAACGCCATCAAGGAGGCCGAGGCCTATGACGGCCCGTCACTCATCATCGCCTACGCTCCGTGCATCAACCACGGATTGAAGGCCGGTATGGGTCTGAGCCAGAAAGAGGAGAAACTCGCCGTTGACTGCGGCTACTGGCATCTCTACAGGTACAACCCAGCTCTTGAGTCCGAGGGTAAGAATCCGTTCACCCTTGACTCCAAAGAGCCGGACTGGGCCAAGTTCCAGGACTTCCTTAAGGGTGAGGTTCGTTTTGCCTCTCTCTACAAACTGTTCCCTGACAGGGCGCAGGAGCTTCTGAAGCTCACCGAGGAATTCGCTAAAGTACGTTACGGCAACTACGCCCGCCTCGCCGGCAAGTAGTGTCGATGACATATCAAGAGAGAGGGTGAGTAAGGACGGGATTCTTGCTCACCCTCTCTTCATTTATCGCCCTCGGTCTTTCACACTTGAATATACGGACGAAAAGAGGTATTTTTGCACACAAAAAAGCACTCTATGAACACAATATGGATTGTGATGCCGATTCTCATCGTTCTTATGTTCCTTTTGGGAATCGACCTCGACAAAAAGGCATTCACCGATGTGGCCCGGAAGCCCAAAGCCGTGCTTCTTGGTATGGCCGGACAGATAGTAGCCCTTCCGCTGATAGCATTTGCAGTGGCGTGGGCGCTGAAACTGCCTCCTGTCTATTTTATGGGTCTTGTACTTGTGGCGTGCTGCCCTGGCGGAAGCTCTTCCAATGTGTTTTCATTGCTTGCCAAAGGTGATGTGGCGTTGTCAGTAACGCTTACCGCGTTAAGCAGCGTAATCACTCTGTTCACCTTGCCGGTCATAATGGAGTTTGTCTCCGGAACGGTCTCAGACATATCCGGTACAGAAATCAACCTTCCCGTCGGGAAACTTCTCGTACAGAATCTTGTTCTGATTTTCGTTCCGATGCTTCTCGGCAGTATGTTCAGGCATTTCCGCCCTGACAATGCGCAGAAAGTAAGCAAGGTGCTGGGCAAGGTCGCATTTCCGGCGCTGATGACCTTGGCTTTGGTCTTTTTCTTTCAGTACCGGGCGGAGATCGCGGACAATATCACCGTTCTCGGTCTCTCCGCCGCTCTGCTGATACTTTCAGCGATGCTATTCAGTTCCGCAATGTCGAGGATCGGCGGATTCAGCGTGCCGGTCAGGCGGACAATCGTAATCGAAGTGGGAATGCAGAATGCCGCCCAGGCAATCGCCATAGCGTCATCCCCGTTCATTTTCAACAGCGGAGAGATGGCTTTGCCTGCCATCATATACGCATTGCTGATGAATGTAATCCTGCTGGCCTATGTTTATTGCATCAGAAAAAGAAGTTGACAGTGATGCTTGAATATTACGAAAGCATCGCTCCCCTTGACGAGGTTCTGTAAGGATTTCAAGTTGAAAAAAAGAACATTGACAGTAAGTTGGAATTAAATGATGGAGTGTAAGATCAGAAAATGGATGTTGTCCGACCCGCGTGATTTGACGGCTTGCCGTATCCTTACACCGAGCAGGACGCGAGAGAATATATTTCGGCTATGCTTGCCGCCGATGAAAGCGATACTTTCGCCTTTGCGGTTACAGCAGCCGGAAAAGTGACAGGCAGCATTGGCGCGTTCCGTCAAGACAATATACACAGGCAGAGCGCCGAGCTTGGATATTACATAGCTGAGGAATATTGGGGTAAAGGCATTATGACAGAAGCGGTCGGGCAGCTTTGCGACTATGTATTCACGCATAGCGACATAATCCGTATTTATGCAGAGCCGTTTGCTTATAATGTCGGTTCCTGCCGTGTTCTTGAGAAAGCAGGCTTTAAGTGCGAGGGAACACTCCGCGGCAATGCGGTGAAAAACGGCAAAGTGCTGGATATGAGAATGTATTCAAGATTAAGAACAGATTCTTAGAGGGGAATGGCTGTTCCTAACTACTTCATCTGTTTTTCAATGGTTGCCAAATATATGTATCAAGGAATGTTTCATCCGCAAAGGATGCCATCTCTTCAAATCGCCTGTATGGGATTGAGAAAGTTTGTATCTCAGGCTTCAGGCATAGACGCATAGCGGTATCCATCCCCCCTAAAACACAACGGGGTCTCTCACTCTCATTCTCGGCCAAGGCGAAAGTCAGCATCACCTCACACCCCGCACCGTGCGGTACGATGACATTGTCAAGACGTGAAATGTCGAAACTGGCCCAAGTGTGCAATGCAGAAACCATATCGGGTTTTGCAAATATGCAGACTATTTCAGGATTGTCATCTTCAGCGAGTGTATTCCAGGGCTTGAAGATGATATATCGCCCTCGCGGAGAGGCTTTCGGATTCACGGAACACATAGAGCGCACACACTCCCGGTTCTTTTTGAATCTTTCTATTTCCACCAGCAAATTCACTTCGGCGTCTTCGTTGTAACCGCCATAGATGGATTTCATAGCTCCGAAGCATCCTAAGTTCTCCGGATCAAAAGCCAGAGCCTCGCCTTTATGGACACGGGCCAGCTGGGCATAAAGACAAGTGTATCCACGTTGGTTGTCCGCAGGTTTCTTTGGATACTCCGCACCTTGGAGAGTGTCTGAATAAAAGACAGCTACAGGAAGTTCCGCATTAGGGAAATACCGCTCCCACAAATCCGACACACGGCCTTTGACTGATAAATCCATATCGTATCATTTTAATGCCTTTCCATCATTGAATGCATTTCCTACACGCTTGCCTATGACGTGATAGCCGTGATGAATAGGTTCATAAGTGATGAACTGCATTCTATCGACATCCGGATTTCCGTCTTCGGTCAGATAGTTCTCGTCAACGAGGATATTGACGATTTCTGCAATGATGTTGCAACCATTATCCGTCTCGTCAATCTTACGGAGTATACGGCATTCCAATGTCATCGGGAAGTCGGTAAACACCGGAGCATCAACGTTCTCGGCCTTGATGGCAGTCCATCCTGTCTTCGCAATCTTATCCGGATTGTTCTTTGCGCTCACTATACCTACGAAGTCGGACGCCACCATCGTGTCCTTGGTAGCAAAGGCTACGGTAAACTCATTGCTTCGGGCAAGGTTCTCGGTCGTGGCGTGAGAACCAAGGCAAATCATAATCTCCTTTGTGTCCCATTGTCCTCCCCAGGCCGCATTCATAGCATTGGGAGTACCATCATTGTTATATGTACCGACAATCAGTACCGGTTGCGGGAGAACCCACGGTTTCTGTCCAAAACTTTTCATAAGCATATTCTTATAATTGCTGAAATATGTTTCTTATGCCATTTGTTTCCTTCAAATGTCACATAACTCACCTTCCCGGGTCTTTCAGTTTAGTGCATTATCATACAGTCCCTGACGCAAAACAATCCTGCCTTAGCTTTTGGCCGTGCGCCGTGCCAGCTACCCTTACGGCCAGCCATTCGACACTACGCCAGCAGGAATCCATACTACACGAAAGACAACAAAAGCAAGACCCGGCTCAACCAACTCTCGCTCTTCGGGAATATACCGACCGCACCCCCAACTCCGGAATCGGCTAAAGGCAAAAATACAGAATATTTTAAAAATCAGAAACCGCACGGAAAAAAAATGCAGGAAAAAACGCGGAATATGCGTAAAAAAAGCCGGTGAGCAAGAAAGAAATCTTACTCACCGACACTCTATATGGCATCCGGCTGTTAAGCCAGACAGATTCTCAGATTAGGCTTCCGCGATCACAGTCACCTTGACAACAGCCTTAACAGCCCTGTAGCACTTGATCGAGCCTTCGTACTCACCAACGGTCTTGATTTCGCCAGGAAGAGTTATGTTCTTCTTGTCAACCTCAACTCCGGCGGCCTTGAGAGCCTCCTCCACCTGAGCGGAGGTAACCGAGCCGTAAATCTTGCCGGACTCGCTGACCTTTACAGCGACAGTCACAGGAGTAGCCTCAATCTTGGCGGCAAGAGCCTCAGCCTCAGCAATGAGCTTGGCCTCCTTGTGTGCCCTCTGACGTTTGGTCTCCTCAAGCTGCTTGAGAGCGGACTGGGTGGCGGCGCAAGCGAATCCCTGAGGGATAAGATAGTTACGGCCGTAACCAGACTTTACCTCTACCACATCACCGGCCTCGCCGAGATTGGCAACTTCTTTCTTCAAAATGATCTTCATAATCTCGCTCTCCTATTATTTAAGAAGGTCAGTAACATAAGGAAGCAAAGCAAGGGAGCGCGCCCTCTTGACTGCCTGAGCGACTTTCCTCTGGAACTTCAGCGAAGTACCGGTGATACGGCGAGGGAGAATCTTACCCTGCTCGTTGAGGAACTTCTTCAGGAACTCAGGATCCTTGTAATCAACATATTTGATGCCCGCCTTCTTGAAACGGCAGTACTTCTTCTTTCTAACCTCTACTGTAGGAGGATTAAGATAGCGGATTCCCGCATTCTGTGCGTCATTCTGTGCCATAGTCATTCCTCCTTGAATTAAGCGTTTTCCTCATTTTTCACCTCAGCCTCAGCCGTAGCCTCAACAGGAGCGGCGGCAGGAGCCTCCTCAGCCTTAGGAGCCGCAGGCTTGTTCCTGTTCTCCCTTCTCTTCTCGGCATAAGCGACAGCGTGCTTGTCAAGAGCCACAGTGATGAACCTGATGATTCTCTCATCACGGAAATACTGGGTCTCAAGAGTCTCGATGAAGCTTGGCTCAGCCTTGAACTGAATAAGATAATAGAATCCTGAGGTCTTGTGCTGGATAGGATAAGCCAGCTGACGGAGTCCCCAGTCCTCCTCGTACACTACCTCGCCACCGTTGTCGGCGATAAGCTTTGTGTACTTGGCAACCGCTTCCTTCATCTGTTGTTCAGACAAAACGGGAGTAGCGATGAAAACGGTCTCGTACTGTTTTACCATTTGACTTAATTGTTTAATAATAAATAAAATGCAATCCTTTCAGGGACGTATGCCAACCCAAAAGGACTGCAAATATAGTCAATTATCTCAAATCTCGCAAATCAGAATCGGAAGACTTGCAATCCGGATTCTATTTGCGAGGAATGTTCTCAAGCACTGCAGTGAGGAACTTCCAGGTCTCGGCGACGGAGGCGATGTTCACGCGCTCGTCCGGAGAGTGAGGATAGAGGATGCTCGGCCCGATGGAAACCATCTCCCAGTTCGGATACTTCGCCCCCATAATGGCGCATTCAAGGCCGCCGTGGGTGGCCGTTATCTTCAGTTCCTTGCCGAAAAGATCCTTATAGGTGTCCTCAAGTACCTTAATCATAGGAGTGCCGAGCTTCGGAGCCCAACCGCTGTAGGCACCGGATGTGGAATACTTGGCCCCTGCAAGCTCGAAGACGTAACGGATCGAGTCCGCAAGATACATCTTGGCGGCGTCGATGGAGCTGCGGGTAAGCGAATGGACAGTGAGATGCCCCTTCTGGGTGCGGACGATGGCCATATTGGTGGAAGTCTCGGTAAGTCCCGGAAGAGTGTCACTCATCCTCTGAACTCCGTGAGGACAGGCAAGAATGGCCTTAACCGCCTTTCCGATGACCTTAGGGCTTATGTACCGGGCAGCCGGAGCGCTCTGCTTCTCGTAGATAAGAATCATATCCGGATCCGAGTACTGGTACTCGAACCTGGACTCCTCGAATTTCTTGTCCACCAGAGCCTTCACCTTGCGCGAATCAGCCGACGGAACAAGGATTTCCGCCTCCGCCTCGAACGGAATGGCGTTGCGGAGGGAGCCTCCGGTGATGGATGCCACCTTTACGTCATATTCAGAGACCAGAGCCTCAAGAATACGGCAAAGAATCTTGTTCGCATTGCCTCTGAAGAGGGAAATGTCCATTCCTGAGTGGCCGCCCTTCAGTCCCTTGACCGTAACCTTGTAGCCGACATACCCTTCCTGAGTCTTGTAGGTTCTGTAGCTGAAGTCGGCGGTGCCGTCGATTCCTCCGGCGCAGCCTGTGCAAAGCTCACCTTCCTCCTCTGAATCAAGGTTAAGAAGGATGTCTCCGTCCAGAATGCCCGGCTTCAATGAATTGGCTCCTGTCATTCCTGTCTCCTCATCATAGGTGATGAGAGCCTCAAGCGGCCCGTGCTTCAGATTCTTGTCCTGAAGTACCGAGAGAGCGAGAGCCACACCGATTCCGTTGTCGGCCCCGAGGGTCGTACCCTTCGCCGTCACCCACTCACCGTTTATCTCAGTCTCGATAGGGTCGGTAAGGAAGTCGTGCTTCGTGTCGGCGGTCTTCTGAGGGACCATATCCATATGCGCCTGCATTATCACCCCCTTGCGGTCCTCAAAACCAGGAGTGGCCGGAGCGGTGAATATGATGTTGCCGGTGTCGTCCTTTCTGACATCCACACCGTGTTCCTTTCCCCATTCAAGAAGATATTCCTGAACCTTGGCCTCGTGCTTGGACGGGCGAGGCACCCTCGTCAGACCATAGAAGTTCTCCCAAACGGTCTTCGGTTGTAAATCTTTAATTGTCATAGCGTTATTTCTTTAATATGTGAACATTCCCTATTTAGCGAGCGGGAAATAGCCCTCGGTTCCCAATTGATAGACGGCTATCCTGTCCTGAAGGAACGAGGTCACGCCGTCCGAGAGACGGACGGTGCAGATAGCCGGAATACGATAAATCGCGACATTGGACTTGGAGTGCACCTCCTTGCCGGCAGACTCGCCTATCGATTGAGGGATGACCTCAAGAAGGTAAGGTTTGCCGGACATATTGTCAGCAGAGACAATTCCATCCGTGTCGGAAATCCTGAACGCGACATAAGTCTGTGATTTCCTGTCCTTCTCAGGGACAACATCGCATTTGAGCTTCTGAGTCTGGAAGTCACTGTAGCCGATAAACATCGACATATATTCCTTTTCGAGAGAGGCAATCTCCTTGAGAGCCGCCCCCATAGCTTCGCCGCTGTAAGTGGCGTCGGTGTCACCGGTCACAATCTGAACCCTCTTCTGACGGAGATTGAATATCATATCGGCAGCCTCCTTCGCCCTCTGTTCAAGCGACTTGCGGACAACCATATTCTGCTGGACGGCAATCCGGTTGTAGGATGCGTCCTCCTTAACGCCCCGGTAAAGGGTAGCGGCTTCGGATGTGAGGTTGGAACTTACACCCTTGCCGTTGAAGTCAGCGCCGGCCTGGGAGGTGAACCTCCACTCCGCGCTCTCTCCGAAGTTCCCGTCCGTCACGGCCACAAGCCCTTGGGCGGTAAGGGAAAGGAACGACTGGGTGGCCTTGTCGGGATTGACATAGTAGCGGAAATTCTGATCCGCCTCGATGTACGGGGTCATTCTGACCGTGCTCAACGTGCAGGTTGTCTGATCGGACTGACGGGCGTCCACACCAAGATACTTCTGCGCATACTTCGCATAAGGACCGGCGTAGAAATATTCACGGACAGCCTCCACCTCGATTGTGATGGTGGTCTGAGGAAGCGCGTAGGAAACGGTTCCAACGGGATCCTGGGCTGAGATTCCACCGGGGGCCAACAAAGCGGCGGCCAGGCAGATAAGCGATACTGTACGGTTTTTTCTCATATTCATTAAACTTTTGTCATTTCCATCTCTTATGCGTCCAGAGGTAGTTCTCCGGATGCTTTTCCAAATCGGCCTGAAGCAGGTTGTAGTACTCCTGCATTATCGCGTGAGGGGTCATCTCCGAAGCGTCGCGGCATATTTCCTTGAACGTCCATTCGTAGTGGCCTCTCGAGACAGGAGTCATACACATATAGAAGATACTGTAGCGGAGCTTGTGGGCTATGGACGCTCCGCCGAGCATCGTCCTCGTCGGCTGGTGCATAAAATCGACCACATCATTGACAGTCGAGTTACGGTACGGACACTGATCCGCAGGAATAATGTAGATCTTTCTGTCGTCCCTATGGTTGATGGCGAACCTCAGCAGGTTGACCGAACTGACATAGCCGGTGTAGCCGTCACGAAGTACCGGAGCGCATCTGTTGACACGCATTATCTCGTCCCACATCTTGCTGCTCAACGGCTTATAGACGGCGATGATGTCATTTACATCAACCCCTCCCCTCTCCCGCTCAGGCCTGTAGTCATAGGTCATACATCCTCCGGTTAGCTCCCAGTTGCCGAAATGGCTGTTGAGGACGACAACCCCGTGGCTTTCGGCCAGGGCGGACTCCACGACCTCGAAGTTGGTATATTCAACCAATCTCCTCCTGTGAAGCCTTTCAGGGTTGCGGCAGCCGCCAAACCAAATCGCCTCGGCGAGAACCTCACCGAGATGCTTGTAGAACGCATCCGAAATCCGCTTCAGTTCATTGTATTTCTTGTCCGGGAAAGATCTGGAAAGGTTGACCATCACGACATCCCTGCGATAGTGCAGGACATCCCGCATAAGCCAGGCGAAGAACCCGGCCCACGCATAATGGAATCCCAGCGGTAGAGCCGAGACAACCCTCAGAAGCCCTTGCGTCAGCTTAGTCAATATTCTCATCTGCCAACAATCTGTCGCACAACATACAAACCATTGATTAGCGGCACAGTCATCCGCAACCAAGGTTTGTGAGACAAATGTAATAAAAATGTGCTGATAATAAAAGTATAACCATCAAGATTCAGCCACAGCCACCGGACAGCCGCCCCCGATGGCACGTGGAAGGCATAGAAACGAATGGAACCATATAGGAGTTGGCCAAGTCATCATTCAGAACGCCTAAAACATCATAGAACACCATTTTATTGGTTGCTAATGGCCCGGGACCGCTACGGATTACGAACGGTGCCAATTCTGACAACTGTCAGTCAGCTTCTATTTTGTTTCCAAAACGAAACGCGACATCCACTTAGGAGAACCTTTAGAAGTAGAGCATTTGTTTCATCGGGGCATCGGGGCATCCGGGCATCCGAGCATCGGGGCATCTGAGACTTAGAATAGCACTATTTCATCAGCGGCCAGTGGCTCTAAGTCAATTGTTGAGCGTATGCCGCGCCTGCACTGATAACAGTTAGCAGACATCTATAACTTTTTTGTGTGCGGGAGCCATATAGAAGTTGACTAACAGTTGTCAGAATCAGCCCGGCTCACATTCTATAATCGCCTTGGGGCATATATCGCCAATGGAATGGTGTCATTTGGCGTTTCAAATGCCACAATGGCATTATTAGCCAGCTTCTGTATAGTCCATTTTTTGCGGGGATGTAAAATCCAACTTTTGGACACACAACGCATTTAGAATAGCGATATTCCGCTCACCACGGCAGACTTATGTAATAACGTCCTCGTGATGACGTTGCAGATGCCCCTCCGCCCCGATTCCGCTCACCACGGCAGACTTATGTAATAACGCCGGCTTAGAAGCCGCGGCATCAACGGGCGTGCAGAGCCTTCAGGCCTTTTGTCAAGCTGCGACATCTGACAGAATTCAGACGGCCATACTCAGCAGGAAGACTGCTCGAAATTGGCGAGGACGGGGATGTTGGCCACAGGGCGTTCTGTGGCTGGTCGGCGTGTCCGATTTGCAAGTCCTGTCGCAAATCGGACACAGTGAAGTGCCTCCTACGGACTTCTGGCAAGGGGCGGCGCTCCCGACAATTTTGCCGCATTAATTTGTATTATTGCTGTCCGGTAAAACTACGATTGCAACATAATGTATGACTCGAACGCTGATCTTATGGTGTTCGAGTCATTTTGGGGATTGTACGAGCCCCCTCAGTCAAAAAGTGACTGTAGTGGAGGCGCTCCCGAAGCCTCTGAAAGAATGATTTTCCACTCCTTTTCGGGATTATTGAACAGACTATAGAAGTCAACATAGTACATCAAGGTGATTCTGACCATTGTTGCCAAACCGGAGAAGCTCCATCGGCGTTTTAGTCCCTTTTGCATCACCATAAGTAGCAGATTTGCGACAAGAGTCACCCAAATTTGGATCTTTATGGCGTTCTCACTTTCACCATAAAAGTATTTCAGCGGGAAATTTTGTTTCATCTGCTTGAATAGTAATTCGATTTCCCATCGCTGACGGTATATGGCGACAATCTCTTCCGGGTCGGACTCCATATCGTTGGTCAACAAAGATATCAGTTTGTGCTTTTTGACATCCACATAAGTGATTATGCGAGATTTGTGGTGTATTGTCTGACCACTTTTAAACTGTTTGACGAACTCCACATTTTGTATTCTGACTTCCATAAGACCATCCGGAGTCTGATACACAGTATCCGATAATATGCTGTATTTTAAGTTTTTCTTTAGTTTGGTAACGCATATTACGCCGCGTTCAGTCAGTTGCTCAAACTTGTCATAGTTGATATAAGCTCGGTCCATAGCCATTATGTCACCCTTACTAAACGTCGTCGGCTTAAGCATAAACGAATCGTTTGTGGCTGCCGATGTAAACTTTATGTCGGAGGGAACTCCTTCATTGGCGTGAATGACTGTATGAACCTTAATGCTACCTTTCTTCTTTCCTGTCTTTGGATGGCAACCAACGCCCTTAAAAAGTAGATTGGGGAATAGCGATATGGTCGTAAAATCAATAATCTGAAGCCGTTTCATCCATTTGGGCGTCTTACGGCTTCGGCTGTCCGAGGAAAGGACGTTACGATCGAGGCATATAAATCGCAGTAAACGGCCTCAAATATGACTTCCGTGCGCCTCTTGTTGGCATCAGCGAGTGTGCTGCGTCCGATTTTGAAAGTGATACCCAAATGCGCAAGTTTGCGTGTCTCGGCAAGCAATGAGGTAGCAATCTCTCGTAATGAGTCGAATCGCATAATAACCTCATAGAGCATTACGACCAAATGTATCCAACCATTGAAGCGTTTGCCATACCGTTCTCCGCCGTATTCGCGGCTGATTTCAAGCGTCTTTGACTTGTCAATCAATTTAAGAATGTTTATCTATCTTAATATCGTGACGTGAACGTTTATAATAACTACCACGAAGCCATTTATAGCGCAAATCAACGATAAAACGTATCAAAGGAAAAACAACAGCAATAAAACAAAATATTGCAAATCCAATTATAACTATATCATCTTTAGACATAACAAAAGCAATTAGTTTTCACAAATGTAATCAATCATAAGAAGAAATCAAAGAGTTTAATGGTATATTGTTGGATATTGGCGGCGGACAGCCAGAGAAACAGCGTTTTTAGCTGCGCAAAAGACTGAGAAGGAGGATAACGTGACCGTTTTCCGCTTGGTGGTAAGAGCCAATCATCGGGATGCTTGTCGTATGTTCTATTGTTTACATCCGGATTTATTCAAAGAACAGCCACCTCTCAAACCATTCAAATTGCACGGTACAAGAGTGGTATCCTATGGACAATATTATCCGTCCCGGTCTAAGTATATGACAAAAAATTGAAGACATCGATTCGGTATCGGTTGGTATGGTTCACAAGGCACTGGAAGAAATAGTCCAGTCCGTATTTGAACTGGCCTACAGCCCTCCTGCCGTGCCTGACCACCGTTATCGTTTTGATGTTTTCGCTGATATGGATTCCTACGAGGCAGCACAAGACATACGCAATCATTACGATGGCAAATTGATTGGACATACGGGAAAGATCCCGGACTCGCGAGCCTTCGATATCGAAGCCGCTCGATTTCATTCCCTTGAACATAATATCAACCTGTCACCTCAGCTTGTACATCTAAAGCGCTTCCTCCGCGTTGCAGTACGAGACAAGGATTTGCGATTCCGGCCTGCTCTCCTTGTTCTTGATTTTAGAACCGGACAGGTAACAAGCCTGTCCATCAACATAGTAGATTCCGTCAAGATGCTTACACTCACCCAATTTCGGGTCGCCGAACAGCCAGAACGCACGTGCCTCATTACCATACCGGAAGACACGGAAGTCCTCTCGAATTCTGATATGGTAGTGGATGCCTCTTGCGTTCAGATAGCCCGGCCATCCGCTCCCGATGAACTCTCGGTCTGCCACAAGATGCTTGATGGGGTTCTTGCCGGCAAGAGGCGGCGTTCCCATTGATTATGACGTATTAACTTGTATGGGCTGTTTGCAATTGGCAGACGCTGCATTCGTGTGCAGTCGCTCATCAATGAGGAGTTCGATTTCTTGACAAGAACAAACAGAAGGTAGATTTCCTTGCCTACTTCCGGCAAAAGGCACGCGAGCGATACGAAAAGTGGGATTGTGTATGCAACCACTTCGAGAAGTTCTGCGGCGGCAAATGTACATTCGGAGATATTACGGTTGAGCTATGCGAAAAGTTTCGTGATTATCTGCTCAAATGCAAGCAGATACATCACCCCAACTCATATATTTCTCGAAATTCGGCTGCAGGATATTACTCCACTTTTAGGGCATTGTTGAAGATTGCCCACAAAGAGAAAGTGTCGCGAGAGAATATCAGCGACTTTCTTGAAAAGATTGAGTGGAAAGAGGTCAAGAAAGAGTATCTGACACTTGATGAGGTAAAGCTGCTTGGTGCTACACCTTGCCGTATTCCTGTATTGAAACAGGCTTCTCTCTTTGCTTGTATGACTGGATTACGCATCAGCGACATACTAAAAATACAGTGGAGCGACTTTGAAATGGAACCAGATTAAGGCTACTATATCTGTATCTGTACCGAGAAAACCGGGACCGAAGCGACACTTCCAATCAGCCACGAAGCGTTGGAACTATGTGGCGACTGGGGCAAAGGATTGGTTTTCAAAGGACTCACCCGCGCAATGACACATCACCCTCTAAAACAATGATTGCCGAGGCTGGGATTAAAAAGAAAATAACCTTCCATTGCTTCAGGCATTCCTATGCGGTCATCCAAATCTCTTTAGGTACAGACATTTACACTGTATCAAAGATGCTTACGCATAAGAATGTGACTACCACACAGATTTTTGATGACCTCGTGAACTCGAAGAAATGCGAGACCGCCAACAAGATTTCACTGAAGTAGGGGGAAAATGAAAAAAACTGTAGAGCAAAAATTGCAGAAGGTTGGGAGAAAAGCATTATCTTTGCGTCAAAAGTAGGGAATAAAGTTCTAAAAGGTAGGACAAAAACGATTCAAGATAAATGTTATGGAAAATCAATTAGAACAGTTTGTAACACGATATAGAGAACTGGGCATCGATAATCAGATAGACTACGAAAAGTTCTATCTCTATTCGTTGATTACACATTCAACAGCTATAGAGGGTTCAACCATCACCGAACTTGAAAATCAGATAATGTTCGAGCACGGTGTGAGCCTCAAAGGAAAGAGTATCGAGGAGCAGAGTATGAACCTCGATTTGAAGGCTGCATACGAGAAGGCTGTCGAACTTGCGAAGCAACATAAGCCAATCACAACAGATATGCTCATTTCGCTATCTGCTTTTGTGATGAAAAACACCGGCAAGGAGTATAACACGGTTTTGGGCAGTTTTTCATCAGCCCGAGGAGAGTTGCGTTTGCTCAATGTTACAGCAGGTATTGGCGGGCGCTCCTATATGAATTATAGCAAAGTGCCCGCAAAGTTGGCAGGATTCTGCGACAGCCTAAATATTGAGCGAGCGCAGGCATCTACTATGTCGATTGATGAGCTATATCAATTGACTTTTGATGCTCACTATAATCTTGTAACAATCCACCCTTGGGCTGATGGCAATGGTCGTATGGCTCGATTGGTGATGAATATGCTGCAATTTGAGTTCGGGCTTATTCCCACGAAAATCCTCAAAGAGGATAAAGAGGAATATATCAAGGCGTTGGTAGCGACACGCGAGGATGACAATCTCGATATTTTCAGAGGGTTTATGGCCTCAATGATGGAGAAGAATCTTCAAAATGAGATTACCACCTACTTAAAATCCATCGGAGACGAAGAAAGTAGGGAGGAAACTCAAAAAGGTGGGGAAAAACCGATAAAAAGTAGGGAGAAAATCGTTGCATTGCTATCGGAAGATGGCAAGCTGAGCGCAGCGGCTCTTGCCGAGAAGATTGGCATTTCAGCCAAGGCTGTAGAAAAACACCTTGCCAACCTTAAAGCCGATGGTATCATAGAGCGTATCGGTCCTGCCAAAGGTGGATACTGGAGGGTTAAGTAGTTAAACAACGCAAGTTCAATAAGATTTAATTGATTGAATATTAAGAAATAGCGAAAGCATCTTGTAAATCAGGAATAAGAGAAAACCAAACACAAAACTCTCGCTATGTCCATAGACAGCGACAAAATTTCGGATAATTTCTGTAAGGTGAATGACTTCTGCCGGATTTATGACAGATTTATCAAGGTGAACGGCCTGTTCCCTGAACGTGACAGGTCCAAGAGGCGGTACCACTGAGACAGCGGGCTGTCCAATGCGGAGGAGATAGCCTTCATTATTCTGTTCCACCTTGACGGGTACAGATGCCTCAAGCACTTTTACCCAAACGAGGTTTGCAGGAATATGGCAGGCCTTTTTCCCGTCGTGGTCTCCTACAACCGCTTTGTCGAGCTGGAGCGGAAGGTGGCTGGCCGTTCATACAGTTCGTGAGAAGGTGCCGCCTAGGCGACTGCACGGGCATAAGTTTCGTGGAGAGCACGACCCTGCGGATGCGTAGGAACCAGCGCATCCATTTTCCGTTTTTATCTGGTTTCTTTATTTCCACCATTCCGACATCAACACTAAAACCACGAATATTCAGTTCGTTGTAGATGATATTCTCCATGATGTGGGTTTCTTCCTGTTGACGCATATCAAGAATGGCATTTCTCATACCAATGTCTGAGAAATAATATTTGGAAAGCGTGTTAATATACTTCTTCCCCTTTATATCATATCGTATCGTTTTTAGTGGACACTTATGTTGCCATCATAATGATCGCGTACGTCTGGTGCTGCCTCGTAGGAATCTATATCAACGAAAACATCAAACCGATAGCGTTGCTCAGGCACGGCAGGAGGGCTGTAAGCCAGTTCAAATACGGACTGGACTATTTCTTCCAGTGCCTTGTGAACCATACCAACCGCTACCGAATCGATGTCTTCAATTTTTTGTCATATACTTAGAAAAGTTTTTCAATAAGCATTTTCTTAACAATAAAGCCAACTTAAACTCCAATTTTGGAGGTGTAAGTCGGCTTTTCTTTTGCTTCTACAATTTGGATAGTTCGTCTATCAAAGCAGGACGGCGAGGCGTGCGAGCTTTCTGCTCAGCAATGATTTTATCAGCCTCTGTCTTGCCCCCATATTTAATCAACTTTCGGAGTAGACTTACTCCTTCACTGTACGAATTACGGTTTGATGCATATTGGAAGAAGTGTTTTACACATATGGCATATAGTTTTATAAGTTCATCTGCATATAGCTTCCAAACTTGTCGGGGAGCTTCATCAAGATTGTAAATGGAGGGGGATTTTCGCAAGTATTCCATATATCTATCCCACATCTTTTCTTGTGTGTAAATGAACAATGCTCTTACCCCGTCTCTCTTTTTTGAAGCCTCCTTTATCAATGTATCTACAAAATCATTCCACTCTCCATTGGAAACTATAGATTTCATTTGAGCATACATCGTTTCCATTGAGTACTCTTTTTCTCCGAACCTACCTCCTTCAAAAAAGAAATACCGAGAGAGTTTTAAGGTATTCGCATTGTCGTTCTTATGGCGATAGGCCTTTAACTCCCATTTATGCCATTCGTCCACAAGTCCTTCATATTCTGAATCATACGTAATGCCATCTTTTGCCAAGCGAAGAACCTCTTCGTGATTGCCTTCATCCCAAGCCATTTGCAAGAGTCTCCTGCGGAAATCAGAATTTCCAACATTTGCATACATAAATTTGCGTTGCTCTTCCGGTGTGCCGCTCTTTGACATCATTTCGAGTTTATATCGTTGGGCTGTTTGTGTATTGTACTTTACACTCCATTCATCGCCTTTGGAGTTGATGACATTGTCAAGAGCCTCGATTATGCGTTCTTGTTTCTCTGAGGTGTCGGCTAACGAGATAGCCATCTGAATCCAATTCCACCACCAATCCCAGCCCTTGAGATGTTCCTTTGTAAAATAGCCGATTGAAAGTTCAAATATCTCAGATTTTATCTTTTGAGGGAGTAACTCTTCGCCACATAGTTCCAGCCATTTTGAGAAGCATTCTTCAACTATGTCCCCGAGTTCTCCAGCACTATCATCGCCACAATTGATAATGTCTTCCCCTGCAAGAGCAACCCCTTCAAGGATTGCTATGGCGACCTCCCATCTTTGGTCACTCATTGCAACATCCGCTTCGTCAAGGATTTTGCATACAGCACGATTGAAGTCAAACGTATCGCGATATTCTACATATCCATATCGCCCTTCGAAATCTTCAATTATGCCCATAACGCGAGATTGGTAATCGGCAGATTTAGGGCAGAATATAGTTCCTGCTCCCAATGCAAGGAAACGCTGCTGAAATTGTTTGTCACCTGCACACTCGTTTCTTATAAACTCACATAGTTGTTCTTTATCGAGTTCCGACAACAATCGTTCTACATCTTTTACCTTCTTTGTTCGCATAAGTTACCTATCCTATAAAATTATACTACTTGAGTTTTTCCACAAAACTTTTGGCTGGTTTGAATGCCGGTATATTGTGAGCAGGAATAATCATTGTTGTATTCTTGGATATATTGCGTGCTGTCTTCTCTGCACGATGCTTGATGATAAAACTACCGAATCCACGAAGGAAAACCTCTTCACCATTAATCGTATTTCTCTGTCAAGATTGGCCATAAAGTAGTTGGAAAGGATAAATGACATATCCTCGGCATCCTTGCTGGTCTTTACATTTCTATCGAGCCAAGCATTGAACTTTAGTAGGAACAAACCGTGCAACGAGGCAATCTTAATCTCAAATTCATCATCAATACTTACCGTAATAGCCTCAGATAATACCTCATCAAAGCCCTTCACTGACATTGCAACAATCTCTTCTGGTGGCCAATAGATATTGTCATCTTCCTTGGCAACCACACCGTATGGAACAATATCAAGTTCGTATTCTCCATAATAGAATCGTTGTTGCATATCCCTTGACTTTTCAAAACCGTCAGCGATAAGATTCTGTTTCACTTGCTCAAAAGTATCCCAATCGGGTATTGCAATGGCAATATCCAAGTCTCTGGTTCTTCGCTTTGACTCTGTGTTAAGCGGTTGCTGCATGATAATGTCTCTTGCAGTCGCTCCAATCACATAAAACTCTCTATCCATCTTGTTGAAACTATCAGTAAGTTTTCGCAACAGTTCCACCAGTAGAGGATTACGTGTTTTCTCACTCGAAATCGTTAAGCCCATATTCCATCAATTTGTTTGCCGCTTCCAAGCAGCGACTGTTACCACTACCCATTAGATCTGCATAAACAAGAATAAGAGGGACAAGGTGATTCTCTGTTTCCCATTTCCAGAACTTCTGGTAAACCTTTATCTCACCATTAGCATCTTGCTTGACAAATCCCGTCTTCATCAGATATGCTGTAGGCACATCGGTATATATGTCAAAAGCTCCTGGTTCCAAATAATCGTCAATCATATTGGCAGCACTCTCACCGCCCCAATACATCCCTTCGGGCAGTTCCATTGCTTTCCATTTATTTCTTAGTTCATTGGTACGGAATGACATTCTACCCATCAAGAGTTTAGGCTTTAACACTTGATTGTAATTCTCTACCCAAAGGTCAAGCAGAGCCTTTTTGTTTTTCAAAAGTCTCTTTTTGCCTTTCGTGAGTATAAAATTCCTATCAGCCAGAACATTAAATATATTCTTGATAGCTCCTAATGATACATTCGTAGCATCTTTTATTTCTCGATATGGCTTGCCTATATTGCTACTGTCTTGTAACAAATAGAATATTACCTTAAGACCTGCCTCTTGAAATATCGGATATGCCTTTTCGCTCGCATAGGGATTCTTCTCGCCTTTATTGACCAACTGAAAAATTATGCTATCATTCTTCATATATCTTATATGACAGTTACCGGCACAATCTATACAACTTATTGCATTCGCCACTAATTGCTCCACAATGGTAGGGCTGATATATCTGGCAACTAAAAGAAAGGGACCTTTTGATGTCGATAGATTCTTGTGCATATTATTTATAATGCCACCAACAGTAGCATTAGTTACTGTTGTTTTTATTTCGCATAAAAAATCGACATTCATAATTTGGATGATAGCATCATAGCCTTCAGGTTTTTCATCTTCTTTATGAATAATTGTCACATTAGGCAAGGCCAATTTGTCTTTTAATGTCTCTAATGCCAAATTCAATGTTTCACGTTCCAACAGTGTCATATTGTTCATTATTTTAGCGCGTTCATTAAAAATGAACACCGCAAATTTAGTGAACAATTATTGTTCCGCAAAATTTTCCGTTCATTAATTGCTATTCTGCCCTGCTAATATACCTAACGTGAAAAACACCTCCCGATTAACGTTACCACGTTAGCACATAACTAAAGACTGACAGTTTAAAAGTTGATTCTCTTTTAATTCGACTCTCCTCACCTCCATAATTGGTTCCTTTGAAAGTCTCATACCCTTATAGGGGCAAAACAAAGACGGACGTACCTTTTTGCGGCATAGACTAATTATTGGGGAAAATCATAGATTATTATTGTAATTACAAAAAGAAATATATATATTCGCAAATATGAAAGTGCATTATTATAAAGCCCCCTTCCCAATAAGGGCAGTTGGATTTTAGCATTCCGAATTATCCGGGATGCGGTTATTCATTTCTTCTTCACAGTCTTGTATTTCAGGTTAAACTGAATGACGATTGTTGTACGTCCGAACAGTGAGACAATCTTTAGATTCAGTTTTTATATTTTTAAAATCTTGTGGAACCGCCTGGCATTATGAGTTCCTGTCAAGTATATATCTGATTTACTGCAGGACGGCAGTCCGACTTCATCTGTCGTTACTAAAAAGGAAGTTTATTTGTCGAACCTTTAGAAAAATGTAGTTATGAGAAAGATTCAGAACGATGAACTTGTGAAACTTATGGGAGGTAATGAGTCTCGGAACGCCAATAACAGTTATTATACCCTTGCAGGCTCTACTATTATTGCTAATCCAACAACTCAGGAAATGTCAGACGAAGAGGACACCGCTCCGGATGAGGATGACATAATATAAAATGGATTTCGGTTGCGTAGAGTAACGCTGCTCTATGCAACCATCTAATTTTCAACTTGCTTATGTGTTTTCAATTGTATCCAGATTGCAAGATCGTAAAAGGGAAGGTGCGTGATGCGGTATATGATTTAACGAGGAATAGTATTTACATTATTCCTCACAAGTTGTCTGAGTGCATTAGTGACGATAACATTGTGCACTTTGGCAAACTTCCTACCGATGAACGACAAGCTTTTTTGAATTTTCTTTCCGATAATGAACTTGGACGATTCAATATGCCGGAAGAAGTCCTTCCTATCTATGATGAATTCATCAACCCGTCCAGGATTTCGAATGCCATTATCGACATAGGAAAAGATAATTTGCCGTTACAAAAAATATCCATAGAATTATCAGAGCTGGTATGTGAATCCGTATTCCTTCGTTTTATCTACAAAGTCCCATTTGAGTACATTTTAGCAAGTTCTAAATATTTCATTTCGCAATCCATGAGCAGTATAGAGATTGGTATTCAGTATGAAGACGGTGTTGAGGAAGATATTGGCTCTTTGATAAGGGATATACCTTTATGCACACGAATAATAATCGTTAATTCTCCATTCATTAAAACTGATACTTCAGCATATGGAATCTCGATACGATATATCAATAAAGACTACACGTGTTGCGATAGTCACAAATATGATTTTTCTGTTTTTTCAAATGCGAATTTAGGGCTATATCTTGAGTCCCAGAAATTCAACAATTGTCTGAATAGGAAAATTGCCATTGATCAGTATGGCAATATTAAGAATTGCCCGGGATTTGCGAACACTTTCGGAAATGTTAATGATATATCATTATCCGAGGTCGTGGAGAATCACGAATTCAGGAAGTTTTGGAATAAAAATATAGATGTTGTCGAGAAATGTCGTGATTGCGAATTAAGGTATGCATGCCAACACTGTGTGTTTGACAAAAATGGGTGTAGTTATAATGTTTATAATGACTGATTATGATACTTTTATTAAGTTCGGATGGCGATTTCAGCACTGATATGATCATTAGATGGCTTAAGAACCGTAAATATGACAATTATTTACGTATTCATCCGTTGGATTTTATTGATAGAAGAATTGAATTGTACCCATCTACCGGAAAATATTTCTTTTCTGGTAAGGAATTTGATTTTTCATCCATTAATGTCGTTTGGTATAGACGCTTTGGACGTTTTTCCACATCTTCGCACTATAATGAAACTAAACGAGCCATAGGAAGAGATACCTCTGAGCTATTGAAATCTGAACTTAATAATATCACGGAGTTCTTCGTCTCTCTTATTCCCCAAAATGTACCGTTTATAGGATCAAAACGCAACGGCAATACCAATAAACTTATTGAACTATGGTATGCAAACAGAGTTGGGCTAAACATTCCTTACACAGTCATAACGTCAGAGAAAAAAACGTTGGTCAACCTTCTACAAGAGAGAGGGAGTCTGATTTCGAAGTCTGCATATAATGCCAGAACAATTCCTTATGATGGGGATTTGTATACAATGTTTACAACCGAGATTACAGAACAAGATATTAATAGTATTCCGGAACATTTTTTTCCATCATTGGTACAGGAAAAAATCACTAAGGAAATTGAGATCCGAGTGTTCTATATTTTAGATAATTTTTATTCAATGGCAATCATATCTCAAGATAATCCACAAACGGCTACTGACTTCCGAAAATATGATGCCAGAAAACCAAATAGATTTCTTCCTTGCGACATTGACTCTGCCACTAAAGAAAAAATATCTTCATTTATGAGACTTATGAATCTAAATGTCGGTTCATTAGACTTCATCAAAGGGAGAGATGGCAAGTTGTATTTTCTTGAAGTGAACCATATGGGGCAGTTTGGGATGGTTGATTTCCCTTGCAACTATGGCATTCATAGATGTATTTGCGATTATTTAATCAAGGAGGACAATAAAAATGGAAGATAAGACTCAAAAGCTATATTCTGTTATCCCTGCATATAGTAGACAACTTGTCTCACTGAATATATTGCTATCGGAAAAGTCAAACGTCAATGATGGTATAAAGAAAGAGTTAAAACTACAATTTCCTGATAATTATTATAATTCCGCATATCACACTCGCTATTTGAAAAAGTTAACGTTCAACAAAATTATATGTATAAAGCAATTATTATGAAATGGATTAGTGTTCTTTTATCGGGGCTTATAAGTATCTTAGCTTCGATAACAGCATTCTCGCAGAGTTCTACAGTAGAGTGTTTGTATGAGTTCCATTATGTAAATGACACCACCGCAGTGAAAATGACAAAAGGCGGGATAGTGGAATCCGGTGACAGTACCAAAATCGCCACAGACAGGTTTTTTCTGGATTGTGGTGGAAGTGTTTCTTTGTTTTATAGTTATGATAGAATGCTCGCTGATTCTGTATGGAAGGCGAACAAACTGGCTGGAAAACCTTCTTATTCCGGGTACAACGGGAATGTATTTGGAAGTAATCAGAAAATCTATAAGGACTTTACGAACAACAGTCTAACACTAGTCGACAAGATCAGTAAGGACTCCTTCAAAGTGGATGAAGAGCTTCCGGAATTCAATTGGGTTCTATGCGACGAATGGAAAGAGATATCCCAGTATAAAGTGCGCAAGGCAACTTGTAGTTTCAGAGGGAGGGATTACGAAGCCTGGTATGCTCCGGATATTCCTATCTCGGACGGACCTTGGAAATTCCGTGGCTTGCCAGGGCTTATATTTGAAGTATATGACATACCTTGCTTTTATTATTATTGCCTTACCGGTATTCAAATGAAAGAAAAATCATTGGAATATCCCGGCCAGAATACCATTAAAATCAATCTAAAGAAGTATTACGATACCAAGCGCCGTTATCTGGAGAATCCGGTGTTGTATATATCCAGCACATACGGAGGTCCGGTTACAGCTCAAGACAGAGATGGAAATCCCATCAATCCGGAAAAGCTGGCAAAAACACTCCGATACGACTTTCAGGAGACAAGTTTCAAGTAATCTGCAATGAATAAGCTGATATACATATTCTCATTCCTATTTTTCATCACAAACCTGGCCGCGCAGGAACGGTACTTTGTCCTTAAAGGTAATGTCAGTGATGCGGACAGCCCTTTGGCAGGGGCAGTCATCGTGTATGTAAGTGACGGAAAGGAAGGAACAGAATATGCAATCAGCGATAAAGACGGCAATTTTGCATTGAAAATCCATAAACGTCCGTCCCAAATGGATTCAGTAAAAGTGTCGATGCTGGGGTACGCGACTGCATTTCTTCCGATTGACGAGTCTGGCTACCTGAATATCCAACTGAAACCCCAGGCTATCAGTCTCAACGAGGTTGTAGTGCGTACTCCCAAAGTAAGAGTCAGCAGGGATACCGTCAAATTCAATGTGCAGAGTTTTGCTGAATTGCAGGATAAAAGCATAGCAGATGTACTTAAACGAATGCCAGGAATCGAGGTACGCAAAGACGGAAGTATTTACTATAATGGCGAATCCATAAACAATCTATACATCGAAGGTTTGAATTTGCTCGACGGAAAGTATTCCCTTCTGACTGAGAATCTTCCGGCAAGAGATGTCAGCAGAGTGGAGGTAATTGAGCGCCATCAACCGATTCGCGCTCTTGCGGAAGTCAGCACGCCAAGCAAGCCCGCTATTAACCTGGCATTGAAAGAGGAGTCCAAAGGCAAATGGATAGGCAATGCAGAGCTTGCCGGCGGGTTGACTTACCGACCGGAGCTATTATGGGATACCAATCTGTTCCTAATGAGAGTAGGACGTAAATGGAACAGTCTGAACAACGTGAAAACCAACAATTCAGGGAAGGATCTCACCAAGGAGCTACTAAACAAGTCTGGCAATAAGTATCCGGATCGCTATGACAATTTCATATCGATTGGCACGAGCAACGCTCCTTTGGATGAGCAGCGTGTCCGATTCAATGCCTCCGCCCTTGGCAACACCTCCAACCTGTTGAAGTTAAAGAACGAATGGACAATCAAGGCTTCGTTTTCATACCTTTTCGACAAACTCGAGTCTTGGAATGAGTCATCTACCACTTATTATTTCAATGATGACATTCAGACGGTGAATGAAAGTGACGAAGCAAAGACAGATAAACACAGGCTACAGGCAAGCATCGTGGCAGAAGCAAACAAAAAGAACTATTACTTCCAAAATGTTCTGAGCGCGGACGGCGAATTTGCCAAAGCGGCACAGATAAAGGGTGGCCAATTCCTCAACACTCAAAATGCGTCACTCCCTCATTTCCTTGTAAATGATGCTCTGAAATACATCAAGAGGAATGGGAACAGAGCATTTACAGTGGAATCCTATAATTATCTTTCTTCTTTTAATCACGAACTGGTTGTCCTCCGCACAGGAGAAGACGCACAACGTCAGACAGTATCTGCCTTGAACTATTTTTCCAATACATCCGTCTCATCGGATTTCATTGTGTCCGGAGGAATGAGCATCGGTGTTTCAGCCGGGCTCGAGGCTGCCATACAGTCTATGGAGAGTATTTTGGAAGGTGTAGAGTTTTTAGATGGCACGGGTTTATTATCCAACTCTTGCATTTCAGCTTACGTTCGTCCCTACATCAGTCCTAAACTGGAGTATAACTCAAGAAGATGGGAATTAAGGCTTGCCATACCTTCCGGATGGTCACAATACCGGGGAATTGATGCCGGGCATTTTACATACAGAGCCTCTGGTTCTGTCAAATACAGTCCTTTACCTAAATTTAGCGTCGAAGTTCTCGGCCATTCATTCTCCAATGGACCGGACATACATAATGCTTATCCAGGCTATGTGATGCAAAACTACAGATATATCAAAAAAGGCGCTCCCAGCGATGCGCAAAACCGGGATTTCAGCCTTACTGGACATCTGAATTTTAAGGATCCTGTGAATATGCTTTACGTGGACGGAATCGTAAGAAGGCATTGGAATGTATTACAGACATCCGTGACGCAGGATTTTATTGAAGAATACATAGTGGTCGGTACAGAGTATGTTCCAAGCCGGGGAGACAGTTGGTATGCCTCTCTGGGCGGGAGTGTGGGTATTTACGGCATAAACGGAAAAATTGGCGCTACTGTTTATTATCGGGATTATTCATCGACCTCAATTCAAAACGGGGTTTCCACGCCGTATCTGTCACAAACCATCTCGTTCATACCGACTTTTTCAGGACGCCTGGCGAATTGGTTAGGAATGGAATACAAACTCCATTATTCTCACAATATTCTTCGCTTGCCGGAAAAAGGGACACACAGCGAAAAGAATAGTTTAAGCCATACATTGTCTCTTAATATGGCTCCGATTAGAAATGTCGATTTGAAGATTTCGGCCGAACATTATTATACCACGCTTACGTCCGGTCAAAGTAAAAACACCGTGCTTTTTGACGCTTCACTTGCATACCATTTCAATAACGGCGTTGACATAAGCTTTGTGGCACGTAATCTTCTTAATCAGCAAAACTATGCCTACTCCGTATATAACGGTCTTCAAGAGTATTCCTGTATGTACCGCATAAGGCCTTGTAATATTCTCGCCGGGGCATCCTTCAACTTCTGACAACTGATTTAAAATCATATATGATGAAAAAAAACATTTTATTACTATCCATCCTGGTCGCTCTGTCCTCTTGCGGGACAATGAAAAGTTTGTCTCATATATCAGACGAGGAGTACGTGTCTACAGACAAGAACCTGGTATACTGTAATCTGGATAACAAACCAATTGTAATGCAGGTGAGCTCATTATGGCGTGACAACTCTACTGACGCTCCATATCCTGTAATGTGCAGAGACGTTATCGGAAGTTATGAATCCTGGATGACGTTCATCAAGGACAAGCCTGAATATCAGAATGTTTTATCCGAAAAGGCATATACGGAATGGCTCAAGACTACAGCATCCCTGCTGAAAAAGCATTCCAAAAACTTCAAATCATTTCTATTTACCATTCCGGGAAGGGTCATTGCCTATACCGAAAAACAAATTGACATAAATGCACTCTCCCGCAGTATTAATTGTGCGGTATTCAGTGATGAATTAACCTACAATAGATACCGGCGCCCAGACTTCGGATACAAGCCAAGCCTTATGGCAGAAAATCCTGAACGGTTTACTTTACGGACTCTTATTAAAGACCGTTCAAACAATATGCTTATAGCGATTGACAGGATATATCTTCAAGACAGCGATAAAATACTATGCCTGATGTACACTTGTGCCGGAAAATATGATTATATCTTAACAAACGGCAATCTTTTCTACAATGAGGCCTCTGACTGGTATAGATTCAAACCATTGAAAAATATACCTATGGCCTTTGAATTCTTTTACAAGCAATGCGACCCGATTTCAATTAGCGCATTTAAAGGTGCCAGACACAATCGTATAACAATAATGAGATAATCACGCATTGTTCTCGTAAATCGGGCATAGACTTGTGATTATCGTTTGCAAGCATATGCCCGATTAAAAATATGGCTGAAATCCCTTTCAGTCGGAATTGCAGCAGATACTTATTTTCCCCCTCCTAAAGCGCGATAAAGAGTGATGACGCTCTGAATCTCATCAAACTTATCTTGCAATAATGCCTGTTGCGCATCTAAAAGTGATTGTTGTGCCGTAAGTACCTCTAAATAACTTGTCGAAGAGTGACGCATCAGCAGTTCTGTCTTACGGACAGCCTCAGTCAATGATGCTGCACTTTGAGCATTTATTGAGATTCGCTCCCTTGCGGTTTGCAGAGCCATAAGAGCATTATTCACTTCGTTACCAGCCTCAAGCAGTTTTTGCCGAAAAGCCAATGCCGCTATCTCTTGTTCAGTTTTTGCGATTCTCAGATTGGCAATGTTATCTCCACGGTTGAGCAAAGGTTGTGTCAGTGAACATATTGCATTCAGCAACCATTGGGCCGGGTTTAAAACGACACCGCCATTATTTGTCCAGCCGAGAGTTCCCGACAAATTGATAGACGGATAGAATGAGGCTCTTGCCACGTTTGTAGCATAGAACGCTTTTGCCAATTCCATCTCCGCAGCTTGTACATCGGGACGATTAGCCAACAATTGCACAGGGACTCCAACAGATAATGCCTCGGGGAATGACTGCTCCGACAATTTCCCTCGTTCGACGCTCCCGGGAGTTTGTGCCAGCAACAGACACATTGCATTCTCTGTCTCTTTCAGAGTTTTCCTCATAGAGAGCAGCGATGCCTCGAGCGTCTTCTTGTTGGATTCAGCCTGAAGAACAGCTGTATCATTGCTCTTGCCTGCCCGCACCAAGGCCCGGAGTGCAGATATGGTATTATCCCAATTCAGTAAAGTCTGTTCTGTGATATCTATCTGCTGATCAAGCATCAGCAACGAGTAGTATGTTGATGCTACAGAAGCGACAAGAGAGGTTTGTACAGCCTGTTCGTAGGCAAGGGTGTACTCCAATGACGCACGTGCCTCACGCTTCGCTGCCGTAACCTTGCCGAATATGTCTGCCTCCCAATTTGCTGTTCCTCCCAAGTTGTAGTTTTTTGTAGTCGTGCCATCCAAACGGCTTGCACCTCCCTCGACAGTCAGTCCCACAGAGGGCAGATAAGACAGACGGGCTGCGAGCAATGCAGCCTCGGCTTGCTCGACCCGAAGACGCGCGGTCCGCAAATCGGTATTGCACGCCAATGCGGTATCAATCAGCTGTTGCAGGCAAGTGTCGTTAAACAACTCCCGCCACGAAAGCGTGACGATGGATGTGGTGTCCGCAGACATATACTCTTTCCCATAAAGATCATTCCGCACTTCTGATTTTTGTGGATACTTACGATAGACACTGCAACTCTGCAATAGAGCCAATACGATCGAAAGGATTGTTATAAATACACTGATTCGTTTCATTACTTTCCCTCCTTTTCTTCCATTTCTTTCAAATGTTTAATTAAAGCGACCTTTTCGATTTCACCTGCAATTGCTTGGTCTGCCTGCTGGAATTCTACAGGTTTGATGCGTTCCTGAATGGATTGGAAGAACATCCACAATGACGGTACAAGGAATAATAATACCAATGTTCCTACAAGCATACCACCTACAGCACCTGTTCCGAGAGTTGAGTTACCATTAGCGCCTACACCAGAAGCGAACATCAATGGTAACATACCGAATATCATTGTCAAAGCCGTCATCAAAATTGGTCGAAGGCGATTCTTTGCGGCTCCTATAGCGGCCTGTTTCAATGACATTCCGCTGCGGCGTCGCTCGCCGGCATAATCTGTAATAAGAATGGCTGTTTTGGCCAACAAGCCGATAAGCATAATAAGACCCGTCTGCAGATAGATGTTATTTTCCAATCCGAACAACCTGGCAAACAAGAAACTACCCATCAAGCCACAAGGTACTGATAGAATAACAGTGAAAGGAAGCACCAGACTCTCATACATTGCACACAAAATCAGATACACCAGAACGATACACAATGCAAAGATTATCACGACATTACTACCAGTGGTCGCTTCTTCCCTGGAAATACCGCCAAATTCATAACTATAGTTTCGCGGCAACACCTTGTCTGCAACCTCTGCGACAGCTTGCAGCGCATCACCTGAACTATAGCCGGCAGCGGGAGTACCACTGATAGAAATAGCGTTATAGAGGTTGAAGCGGTTGAGAGATTGAGGGCCATATGTCTTCGTCAGTCGGACAAAGTGAGACAGAGGTGCCATCTCACCACTTCCTGTACGGATATAGTAGTGGTTAAGTGACTCTGACGTGACACGATCGTCCGGAGCAGCCTGAATCATTACTCGATACAATTTTGAGAAACGATTGAAATTCGACACATATCCTCCGCCATAATATCCCGAAAGTGTCTCCAAGACATCAGCGTTAGATATACCTGCACGTTCGCACGCTGCCGCATCTATATCAACCCAATACTGAGGAAAACGAGTATCGAACGCTGAGTACGCTTCACTGATTTCAGGTCGGGCATCAAGGGCAGCAACAAATTCATCACATACATCCTTGAATTGTTCAATATCACCACCCATTCTGTCTTGCAGATAGAGTTCAAAACCATTACCCATTCCATAGCCTGGTATCATAGGAGGTTCCATTACAAACACCTCAGCATCTGGAATTTCGGATGCAATACCATAGATCTTATTGGTAATCTCGCTTGCAGATTGGCCTTTGCCAGTGCGTTCATCCCAGTCTGTAAGCGTCAGGAAGTGCATACTCATCGAAGGGCCTGAGCCGGAGAAGGACCAACCGCCTACAGAGCCTACATACTCAATTTCCGGAATTTTTTTTACTTCCTCAGCCATTTTCTTCATTGCCTCCTGATTGGCAATGACAGAAGTACCAGGTTTAGTGTTCATACTGATAAAAGCCGTAGCCATATCCTCTTGTGGAATGAATCCCGAAGGCGTTGTACGCGTCAAAACAATCAATAGCACAAGTCCTGCCACGAGAATTGTCCAGGCAACTTTCGGACGACGGATGAAGAACATCACGCCATTCTTATATCTGTCAAGCAGAGCGTTAAATGCTACATTGTATACCTTGCGAAACTTTGCGGCAAAATTATTTCGCTCGTTTCCGTCCTCATCAACAAATGGCTTCAACATCCACGCACAGAGAGCAGGAGACAGCGTGAGCGCATTAATGGCAGATAGTCCGACTGCAGCGGCCATAGTCAAACCGAACTGGGCGTAAAATGTGCCGGATGTACCGCCCATCATCGATACAGGGATAAATACAGCCATAAATATAAGAGTCGAGATAATAATGGCTGACGATATTCCTCCCATTGCATCGTTTGTGGCCGTATATGAAGATCTATATCCTGCCTCGAAGCGGCTTTGGACAGCTTCTACAACAATGATAGCATTATCTACTACAGTACCGATCGCCAATACCAATGCAAACAATGTCAGAAGATTGATAGAAAACCCCATCAAAACCATAAAGGCGAATGTGCCGATAACAGATACAAATATTGATATGGTTGGGATAAGCGTAGAACGTATGTCCTGCAAAAAGACATAAACAACTAATACAACCAACAAAATTGACAGAATCAGCGATATGATTACTTCTCGGATGGAAGCATTCAAGAAACGATTGGTATCACTCAATGTCACGAACTCCATGCCCTTGGGCAGGTCTTCGCTGATCTCAGAAAGCGTAGCATCTATCTCATTGATAATGGCAGAAGCATTTGTGCCGGCAGTCTGATAGATGGAAAACATTGTACTCGGAGCGCCGTTAATTTGAGTGAAATAGTTGTAAGTCTCGGAGCCCAACTCGATGGTTGCTACATCTTTAAGACGAAGAACATCACCATTGGGAAGTGAACGGATAACTAAATTATCAAACTCTTCCGGCGTGGATTTACGACCACGGTATTTCATTGTATATTGATACGCGTTGTCGTGATTCTCTCCGAATGAACCTGTGGCGGCCTCGATATTTTGACGGGCAAGAACTGCTGTAATATCGCTTGGAATAAGTTTGTATTGGGCCATCTTGGCAGGATCCATCCAGATACGCATAGCGTAACTTGCTCCGAAGTGCATCACCTTGCCGACACCGGAAATTCGCTTCAAACGTGGCTCGACATTTATTTTGAAATAGTTGTCCAGGAACTCCGTATCATATGTACCATCAGCGGAGTATAAGCCTACGGTTTTAAGTTCTGCATTCTGCTGCTTATTGGTAGTTACTCCGATCTGGACAACCTCCGCAGGGAGCAGCGAAAGTGCAGTCGATACTCTATTCTGCACATTTACTGCAGCCATATCGGCGTTAGTTCCCTGTTTGAAATAGACCATAATCTCAGCGTCGCCATTGTTGCTTGCCGTAGAGGTCACATACGTCATATTCTCCACTCCGTTGATAGCTTCCTCCAACGGAATGACCACGGCCTTCTGTACTGTTTCGGCATTAGCGCCAGGATAGTTTGCGGCCACTGATACCGTAGGAGGTGCGATATCAGGATATTGTTCAACAGGAAGTGTAGGAACTGCAAGCGCACCAAGCAGTACGATGACCACCGATATGACTATTGAGAGTATCGGGCGATCGATAAATGTTTTCAGATTCATACTTTTCCTTCTTTTACTCTTTTGTCATAATTTCCATACCATCTTGTATGACACCTACGCCCTCTGAAACAATCCTGTCACCTACAGCAAGACCTTCACGAACGATATAGTTTTTTCCATCATTTTGCACAGCCACCTTTATCTCTGTGGCAATCGCCTTACCCTCAATTACTTTATATACAAAAATCTTATCTTGAATTTCATACGTTGCACTTTGGGGAATGACGATTGCATCCGTCTCGACATTTGGAAGAATTATGTTGCCGATGCCCCCGCTGAACAGCAACTTATGCTCATTTGGAAATACACTGCGGATTGATACTGTACCTGTCTCAGGATTGATGACTCCGCTGATGGTCTCGATACGTCCTTTGCTTTCGTAGATAGTGCCGTCACCTAGTTGAAGGCTTATTTCAGGCATCTGTTTGATAGTCTCGTCTGGCGTACCATACTGACGAATAAGACTGCGGATCTGATTTTCTGTCATAGAAAAATAGACATACATCTGCCGCGTATCAGAAACTGTAGTCAAGGGCTTGGAATTATTTGGACCGACCAATGCCCCGGCACGATATGGGAGTGTTCCTACAATCCCATCGACTGGTGAAAGAACCTCGGTGAATGACAAGTCGTTACGAGCATTTGTTTCTGCTGCTTCAGCCTGCTCGAGTGTGGCATTTGCAATTGCCAGAGCATTCTTTGCCATCGAGAGATCATAGTCCGAAACAACCTTTTCATCGAAAAGAATCTGTTTGCTTTCGTAGTCAATCCGAGCAGTCTCGAGTTGTGCTTGTGCAACTTTTACATTCGCAGTAGCGGTACGCAATGCCGCCATATATGGTACTTGATCAATGACAAAAAGCGATTGTCCTTTCCTAACCCGTTCTCCTTCTTTTACTTTCAAACTCGAAATCGCTCCCGCTACTTGTGGATAGATTTCCACATCCTGTTGTCCCTCGATCGTTGCTGAAAAGGATTCTTCGAGTTGAATTGTTCCTTTACTAACATCTATCACAGGATACTGAGCCACTTGTTCATCTGTCACCTGATTGTTTCCGCACGCCATAAGAAGCAGTGCGCAAGCCATTAACGAGATTTCTTTCAACTGCATAATAATGTTCAAATTTTAATCGGCCGCAAAGGTAAATGATAATAGAGTGGCAGAGGGTACAATTATCCCGATAGTTTTGGTATTTTTCCGAACAGATAGAGGCGTATGTGAACAAAAACGCTATCTTTATGTTTTCTGTAAATGATATTATGGAAAGTACAAAATACGACAACAATAGTTATCGCCAGAGCGATCTGGGCAACTGCTTACAAATACCTTTCGATGTCAATGGCCTGACGCTTTTGCTTTGTACTGATGGTAGAGCAGTGCTTGGCATCGACTTTAAGGATCGTGCATTTGTAAAGGGAGATTTGGCTCTTGTTCCAGATGGGATATCGCTGATACCACGTCGCACATCCTCACAATTCAGTGTGCAAATATTATCCATCGAACAGGACAATCTTATGCTGCTCGATTACAAGATTAACAATGCCGGTTTTTGGGATTATTTGTACCAAAACCCCATTTTGCATCCCTCCGAGCGACAGTGTGATTTATTGGAGAAGTGGTTTGAGCAGATGCATTGGATATTGGACAACTGCCACACCGCATATCGTAGCGAGATTATATCCAACAATATCCTATCGCTGTTCATAGCGATTCATAGTGAGATTTATGACAGTATAGCCAAATCGGAAGATGCTGTCTTGGATAACCATGCGCTGCAACTTATGTCGCGCTTCTGGACTTATCTGTCACGCCATCACATCAGACATAGAAAGGTAAACTATTATGCGAATCTGTTGTCCATAACACCCGACTATCTGAACAAACTCTGCAAAGCTTATTGGAAGGTGGAGGCCAAAGAGTCTATCAATACCCAAGTAATGATGGCAATCAAAAACTATCTGACTTGCACCGACTTGTCGGTTAAGAACATCGCCGCAATGTTAAACTTTGAAGATCCTTCCTATATGTGCCGCTTTTTTCGCAAAATGACAGGGATGTCACCAATAGAATTCCGCAACAAAACAAATGTGTAATGATTGTTATACACTTTTGGTTTTACTCCAGTTTATGCCTTGCTACTTCCTGCGATATGCTTCGGGCGTTACTCCAGTCTTTTGCCTGAAGTAACGGGTAAAGAAGGAGTGGGCGGTAAAGCCTAACTGCGATGCTATTTCATAGATGGGCAGGTCTGTGTATTTCAAAAGGTAACGCGCCCGTTGGATTACCGCAAGGCTGATCCATTGCTGTACGCTCTTTCCGCTTGCCGCTCTGATACAATTATGAAGATAGTGCCTGCTGATACACAACTTGTCAGCATACCAACCCGCATCTCGATGTGCGGCGTAATTCTCCCGTACCAGCAGAAGGAATTTATTATGTATCTGCTCTGCCCGCTTTGGGGCATTCGACTTTTCTATGGGAGATGCCAAAGAGCATTCCTTGATATATCCAACCAAGGCCTGCAAAAGCAATTTAGAGGAACCTGCGTGGCCATTCTCCGATGACACAATGTTGAAAACACTGTTAATCAACCCGCTGCAATTAATGGGCGCAGTGTGGTGATTATGCAGAAGAAGAGGCATAGCAAACTCATTGGCCGCATCGCCATCAGGTGTCTCCGCAAATGTTACCATCTGGCACTTGCAATCGGCGGAAATCATCTCTATTTCCACGACGGAACCTTTGGGGACAAATGCGACATCACCTCTTCGGGCCTTGTATTCAATCAGGTCAAGCCTGAATTGCAAGAATCCGTCCTGCACAAGAATAATACGGTTTTCGTCCAGACAATACGGAATATGCGGAACAAGCAGACTTTTGGTAAGCGACTCGGCATTTGCCTTTAGATTGATTGCGATACTGCTGCTCCAATAAATATTCTCGCCAATTGTTAAAGCCCGTTTTACATCCGATAACCCAAGCGTATTTATCTCTTTATTCTTCATTTGCGAATCGGAATATACCACTAAGATAAGCAAAATGAGGAAATGCGTATGTTATTATTCATCGCCTTATCACTAATCGTCAATTATTGGTCATAATCAGTTAAGGGGCGTATCGATACCAACAATTACCTTTGCGATAAAGAATATTGTAGATATGAAAAAAGTTATCATATTTGGCGGCAGCGGCTATGTCGGTCAACACCTTATGCAGGAGTGGGCTGTAAGCGAGAGCGATATCCAATTTTATAGCGTCAGCAGAAGCGGTAGACCCCAGACCATCCTGCCCAAGTTGCAGGATGTCAGGGTCGAGTGGATTAAGGGCGATGCCTCCAACATAGATTCTTTCTATGATAGCCTGCCTGATGTTGCCGATGCGGTTATTGACCTTGTCGGTACGGCAAGCGGCAAGAGCCAGACAGAGTTTGACCACATCAACTCCGAGCCAGTAAATACGATGGTAGAGATAATGAAACGCAAAGCCATTCACAGGGGGGTCTATGTTTCTGGCGTGATTGGTATGCCGGGGACGATGAAGGAGTTCAGCTCTTCAAAAAAGCGTGGAGAACAGATTATCCGGGACAGCGGCCTGGATATCCGGATTATTCGGCCAAGCCTGATCTATGGCGACAGAAAGGGCGTTGGCACGATGGTTACGATAATGAGATTTGCCGGATTATTCTGTAAAAAGATGGCCCCTGTCACGGTCGATAAACTCTCGTTGAAGATTATAGAGGCGACATCGGCGGAGAAATAATGCCGACAGCCCGGCAGTCTTTGTAAGACGCCGGATTCAAGCATAGGGACTTAACAGACTTCCCGGTCTATTGCCTTGCGTTGCCAGCCTGACAATAGACCGGGAAATCACTTTACAATTAGCGGGAACGGGGATGTGGTCTGACCCGGAGAACCGGGAAGGTACCAGGGCAACCGCATCAAAATTTGGCATTAAGTAAAATTTCTTTAAGATAGTCCT
>CAYWIW010000012.1:0-78072 GCA_964458425.1 uncultured Muribaculaceae bacterium | reverse complement strand
CTTAAAAGTTGTTGACCTTTTTCTTTATACGGACACACTTTTTTGGACACTATCACATTGATAAAATCCAACAGATATACATCTTTGAACATTCCTATTGCTTTCAATGATTGGCGAGCATCGGATATCTTCTGAATAAAGTTATTGGCAATCTCGCCTTGATGATTTAACAAATCATCCTCTATTCCGGCGATCTCTTCCTCTGTCATCATGGCTTATATTTTTTGATGCAAAAGTAGCCTCTCCTGAGCAAGCCTAAAAGTCATCCTTTATCGGAGGCTTACGGAACAATTCCTTGCGTACTAGAATCTCGGACTTGGTATTCCTGGACCGGATGTGGGACATGCAACGACTCCGTTACTCAGATGTCATCACGTCTGGCATACACACTACTTTGGGAAGCCCTTCTTGCGGAGGAGTTCAAGGTTCAGATAGAATGTATACTTGTAACGGCCTGTAAGCGGCTTCTTGCCCTTCACCACATCGTCCATCACCTTCCATTTCCAATCGTCCAAAACATGCCTCCTGCGGTCCCATTCAACCATTTCCTGAACAAGCTCAAGAGTAATGTCATTAACGGCTCTTTCACTCACTGTAGATTCTTTAGATTTGGTAGAAATATTCTCCTGCAGGTCTTTTTCTGCAAGGTCATCAGCCTCATCGAGCAGTTCGATGTTGTGCTGACATACAATGTCATATATGGCCATCGCACGGTGTCTGTCGGATTCGGAAATTGAATGATGAAACTTCAGCTTGTGGGCGATGTCCCGTGCTCCGCTCTGGTAGGTAATGGCGAGATATCCGGATTCTTGACCCCAGTCAGCAATCTTCTGCCATAGTGATACTGGAATAGAACGTATAATTCCCATTTCGTGGTCATAGGTGCTTGATTTATCAGAGGTATCCGTAAATACTTTTCTGACAGGCGGATTCTTTGGATCTACGAGGTCATTCTTTATCTGTGACAAGTCGTAACCGAAATCGTGGTTCTTGACCATCTCCCAGCATTCTTCTTTCTTTGCCCATTCAATGTAATGGGTGACAGGGGACTTGTCGAGGATGAACTGGTTCACCTGCTTCATCAGGTCGTAGATGAAATCTGACAGCTCCGTGGAAATCCTCTGGTTCTTCCATACCTTGTATAGGTCAAGCTGCCCTTTCGTAATCTTTGTTATGAGAGAGATTGTATAAGGGACAACAACCTGTTTTAGTTCACCGATGTTGTATATGTTGGCCTTAGTGCCATAGCGTTTGTCGGCTTCCTTGAAAAGTATGGCCTTGGCAATGGTATCTTCAAAGTATACGTTGTTGATCTTCTTGATGCTTTCAGGAAGATTATTGTTGATGAACTTGGCGTAGTTCTTTTCATTGCCTCGAACTACGATGTGAGGGCCGATGGCCAGTTTCTTGCCGTCATAGACCTCTTCATAGGCATTGATATACTTGGCCAGTTCCACCTTGGAAATAACCTGCCTTGACGGGTATTTCTGGTCGAACGCCTTCTGACGTGACTTGGTGAAACCGTCTTTCTGACGAAGGCTCTTGTACTGTCCGCGGGCGCGTTCGAAGAACCAGTAGGTCTGCAGAGGGCTTTCGGAAGAAAGCGGGGTGAGCATGAATCTCGACAGCTTCTCGAAGGCGATGAGGTGAGGATTGTTCGCCGTGAAGTCTGCGTCATTGACCTTGTTCTGGGTATTTGCGTATCGGGAGATACGGGATACTATCTCACTGAACTGATCCTCCTTCTTGATTACAGAAATCTTGATCTGGACGTGGATGTTGGAAATATCAGCCTTGTCCTTCTTGTGGGTATGGTATATTGAGGCGGTTGTCTGTCCTCCGTTCACAATCTGAAGGTTGCTGATCTTTTTGATATAATGCCCTGACTCATCAATTTCGATGTTGTCAGCTGTGGCAGCGATACCGTTGTTGAACGCAAAGAACATATGAGGCTCGGTTTTGATGGTCTCACGTATACCCTTGTTGATTTTTCCTGTGAACTGTAGGAATGACCGGACGTTTTGCTCGAGAAGCCTAGCTCCGAAGCGTTCGTACAAGTTATAGAGGCACTGGCCGGGAATGATGGCGACGTATGCTTGGTAATCAGCATTGTCAGAGCTGGCTGCCAGACATGGAATCTGGAAATGCTCTTCCTCAAAGTTGATTTCAATCGGCACGCGGGATTCCTCGGAAATACGGAAGAGGTAATTGATGTCGAGTACTCTGTAGTAAATCTTGTAGCCGCTCAGTTCAGCTGGCGCTGGAATCTCTCCCTTGTATTCGCCGTTTGTAAGGATGAAGGCGTTGACTCTGATAAGGTTGTCCCTTAACTCGGCGA
This sequence comes from uncultured Muribaculaceae bacterium, assembly GCA_964458425.1. Classification (GTDB taxonomy): domain Bacteria; phylum Bacteroidota; class Bacteroidia; order Bacteroidales; family UBA932; genus Cryptobacteroides. Next base: position 75,734 of record CAYWIW010000012.1, on the reverse strand, counting down.
AAGAGCCGAGGGTGTGTGCAAACTCAAAAATAGGGGATGACTCGGCAACCTCTTCCTCATATTTATTGTACACGGCCTTTCTGAAAAAGTTCGTGATACGGGTGGCTGCCTGGTCAATGTCTGACTTTGACACAGAGGATATCTGCCCCGTTGGCTGGTATATGGTGATAAAGAGATCTACCGTCTCATAGTTGTCGGAAACAGCATATCCGTTGATTTTGTGCTGTTTTTTTGTGCCGAGGGCCTTTTCGTCGAATGCTACTGTGGTATTCTCGGTTTCGCCGGCATCCGACAGAAGGTCAAGATACAGACGGGTGAAAGTCTGTTCTTGGGTGTCTCCTTCCTCACTAGCAAACTGCCTTGCCACTATCTCTTGGTTGAGGGAACGGTAGTATTTCTCTATATCATTCATGGCTCTTTATTGTGCTGAAGAGTTTGTTCTCAGGAATGCAGTAGTCACTGCACATTGCAAGGATTATGGCGTACTTGACATCGCTTACGCCATTACGTAGTTCTTCCTCCTTGATGCGGGGGAAATCGTCCTTTATGTGGTAGTAGTGCTCGTCGCGAATCTTGTAACCGCGGTTTGCGTACAATTCTGCCTCCTCGTCGAAATAACCAGCCTGCAGAATCTTCTCGTTAAACATGGATAGGGCCGGGACATCTTCTCTGAGGATGGTGCGCAGCTTGTCAACCTTCTCTGGCAGAGTCTCTCCATTGAACTTGGAAACTTCAACAGAACAGTGATACAGGAAGAGGTCTGAAAGGAGCGTCTCATCAAGCTGGCGCTCGCAGTTGATTGTGACCTTCTGAGGATTGTTGGTACAGGTTGTCTTTGCCTCAACAGCCCACTCATTTCCCTGGAAATCGCGCAGAGCAGCATCGCATCCGACCCAATACTTAAGGGCCTTTCCTAGAGTCGCTATCTTCTTGGAAAGGAACTTCTGCAGGAAATGCAGCTCTCCGTAAAGACCTTGCTGCTGCTCGTTGCTCAGCCCGTCCGCCTTCGTTTTGTCGAACAGATTGCGCCATTTCTCCAGCTGGTTGATTACAGCCTTCACCAGTTCTTTCTCGCTCGCCATCTCCTTAACTGCATTGATTAGAGTGATGCAGAGGCTTGAGAAAGTGTCCCGGTGGGAAGGACAGAGCAGGTTTATGACCAGCAGTTTGCAGTCTACATAACTCGGGTCATCATATAGGGCAACATTCATCTCCTTGAGGTTGTCAAAAGGAGTTGTGTCTACCTTAATGCTCTTGTCATAGGAGAAGGCGATGCCGTAGTAATGGTCTCCGCTTGTAAAGGTGGCGAAGATGTGGTACGGAATGGAGCTGTCGTACAGCTTTTTGATGGTGCCCATTTGATTCTGGGCTTCCATTTCCGCCCACAAATCAAGCATGCGGTTAGTCGTCTTCATAAACGTTGTCATTTTCGTTGTCAAAATTGTCCTCGTCGGCAGCGTACTCTGCAATCTGGTTGACGGTGTATGAGATTGCTTGGTCTGTTCTAGTGCTGTTCGGGAATGCCATCACAAGTCCGATGATCGGGTCGTCGGTATGTTTGTTGGCTTCGTCAGCGCCTTTGGCATCGAGAGGATAAATCATGAGAAGCGGATTGGTTATAGGGCGGTATTCGCTTCTGACAATCTCCGGAGCAGGGAACTGATGTGTCCATTCCTTTTTCTTCTCTGCCTTCACTTCGCGAGTCCTTGCGAGAGCCGCTTCAAGAGTTTCGGTGTCGAGATCAATGAATTCATCTTGCTGGTTACCGACGATATGGTTCTTCCTGATGCAGTAGGAGTCGTTAGTAGTCTCGTTCGCTCTGGTACGGAAGAAACTGTTTACCTTCATGTCATTGCTGAAAGTATATTCGGCATTGTTCTGACAGGAAACTCTCGACATCAGGGCAACACGCCAGGAAGTTAGCTCTCCATGTGCATTGAGGTCCCGGATGTAGTCACAAATGTAGTCGAGGTTTACCTTGACAAGGTTCTTGCCGACCTTGAACTTGTTGAGGTATTCGCAGATGTCGTCCGGCGAAACTGAACGCCAGAGATAGCATTCTTCGTGTCCCTCCGGTCTCTCGGCTTTGCCAAGTTTGGAAATAAGGTCATCCGTGGCGAAGAGATTTGACTTGCATACTTCCTTGTCTTTCTGAAGCTGGTAAGTCTCGACCAAGCGGCTTGCCCAAGAAACCTGAACCTCGCGCGTGTACCGTCTCTTTGAGAGAGAGGTTATCTGAAGACATCCAGGATGGGTGCGGACCTTCAAGGCATAATTGTCAGGGGTGCCTCCGGATTCGAACAGATAGTTGAACTCGGCCCTCAGCTCCTCGCTGGCTAGTGTAATGTGACGGAACCAGTCATTGAGCTCCGTACTTGTGAAAAGGCGGCATAGGTCTACATATCCGGGACGATAGCCAAACCAGCGTCCCATCTGCATCAGAGTGTCGTACATCTTGGACGCACGCAGAAAATAGCTGACTGAGAGGCCCTCAAGTGTGAGACCTCGTGAAAGTTTGTCTCCACCGATTGCAATCACGGAAATGCCGTTCTCCTCGTTCTCATAGTATGTGAGACCGTCGGCGGAACTTCCGTTGATGGATTTGACCTCTATTTTCTGGACCGCCTGATACAGAAGCGGCTGGATTTCATCCCATGTATGAGTCCGTATTTTCTTGTCAATGTCCTTGAATGAAGAGTTGAGTATTTCGTCGGTGACTGTGCAGTATGACTTGTATGTCTCGCTGTCTTCCTCGAAAATGCAGCGGAACTCTTCCATTATGCCGGGGTCGTCAGCCTCAATCTCAGCCTTGTAGTACTTGAACAGTTTCTCCACCAGTTCCTTGATGGCATTTTGCCATACCTGGAATCTGGTGACGTGGATAAGCATGGAGTTGTGCTTCTTGTCCTGACCACGGGCAATGCGAATCGCACATGTCACGATGAAACACTTGATTGCTGTCTTGAGGGATCCCGGGATGTCATCGAATGAAGGTTTTGGTGCGTCTTTCTTGTGTCCGGTAGGAACAAATGCTTCGTAGTCGCTGATGGTGTTCACGATTGGCAGCAGGTCATCATTCTCTTCATCCGGGATAACCGAGGTGCCGAATACCTTCTCGGGACCGATATAATTGTCAGGGGCCGGGATGTTTATGATGAAATCGCGGGGAAATAGGTCGTCGGGCTTCAACGGAATGAAGATGTTGGCAAACGGTGTAGCGGTATAGCCTACATAGGCCGAGCGTGAGAATTTGCCGAGAATCTGCCTGATGTTGTCGTTTATCTTGGTGGGATCTTCATCCTTCTTGTTTGTGTTGATGGAAGCGTTGTCTGCCTCATCATCAATGAGAAGAACGGACTTTGAATCTATCGGCTTGTTGGGACAGACTGATTGGAGCCATGTCACGACACGTTTGAGGACGGATACATTTTTCTTGATTACCAGGAGAATCGGAGTCGGTGTCTCGAAATTGATTCCGAGCGAATCGGCACCTTTCTTCGTGAAATCACCCTTTTCTGCACTGGTGGTAATGGAGTTGGCAACTGCTCCGGGGAAGCCGGGGATCAGACCCACACCAATCTTGTTTGACTGGCCGGCGTCTGCTTTCCTTGAGAACATGGTGTCGAATCCAAGGAAACCTTCATCCAGACGGTTCTGTGTCTGGCTTCGAAGATTATTGTGGATACCGGCGAGAACTATGATTATGCCGAAGCCTGCATCGGCTGCCTTGCATATGAGTCCGGTGTAGTTTGCCGTTTTTCCTGACTGAACCTGACCGACCACAAGGCCTTTCTTGTCTATGATGACATTCTTGATGTTGGGGTTGAACAGACGGTCCACAACATCTTCCGTAAGGTTGTCAATCTGATTGATTGAAGCTTCAGGGAAACCCTTGTCCTTCCTCAGATACTCGACATAGCGGTTCCAGAAATCCCATGTGGACTTCTTGTCTGCGCGGAACTGCTTGAGCCACGGCTTGCGCCTATCTATACCGTCGAGAATCTGGTGGGCCTCAACAGTAGTTGAGTAATTTGCGAGTAGTTCAGCTTTGAGTGCTTCCTTGTCGAAATTAGGAAATAGAATGCTTAATTTGGCTATTGCGGCATTGATTTCCTCATCGCTTACAACGGCTTTGTGGCCTATAAGGTCCACAGCAAAGTTATATGCTTTTTGTAAATCTTCGTTCATTCTATCCAAGTGTTTCAATCAGTGGTTCGTAATGGTTGAAAGGTTCTATGCCGCACAGATATTTTTTCGCTTGTTCGACAGTGAAGCCTTCGGCTATCTTGTTGTTGTAAATTGGTACAAGCATTGACTTGATCAGATCTTCGCTGATGTCGGAGAACGGCTCCTTAGGCTTTTCGTTTTCCTCGACCTCTTTGATGAAGATGGACGGAGTCGGGATTGCCTCCTCAATATAGCGGAGAAGTGTTTCTATTGCTTGGTCGGGATTGTCTTTGGCCATATCTTTCACGGTCTTGACAATCTGGTTCTCGCGGTTCACCACGAACGACCACTTGTCATCCTTCTTTTTCTCGAGCCATAGCGGCTGGAAAGAAACGCCGGCCCTCTGCTTGAGAATCTTGCCGCGGTGACGGTAAACTTCCGCTCCCATTCTGCGAATGACCTTTGCATAGGCTTCAAGCTGTTCTCGGCAGGAAGCCGGAGGAAATGCACGTGATTTCTTGATGTCAATCTGCCACTCGGAATCCAGAGTATTCGGCAGGTCTACTTGTATGCGGACTAACTTGTAGTGCTCCTCCTTGCGGAAAAGGCCAAGCCAGTCGCCGGCGAGCAGGAGGCGTTTGCCTCGATAGACGTAAAATCCCTGATGACCAGACCATCCGTTCATGCCCTCGGCACGTTTGTATGCGGCTCCCGATGAGAAGTTGTTCTGGTGGGGAAGTACATATCCCTTGACTGTCACACCTCCACGAATGCTTTCCAATGGCTGTGTCTGAATCTTGTTTTCTGACAGGCAGAACGGATTCCACGGCTCAATCTTGTGCTTCCCCCAATGGAGCGTGAAAACCTTCTCTTCTATGAAGCGGTGAAACGTCATCGCTATGTGGTTTTTGACACGGTCCAGAGAATTGGAAAACTTTATCTTGGCATTCTCGTTACTCTCGTGAACATTCGGGTTGATGACACGGTCCAGGTCACTCCAGATCACTATTGTCCCGGATTTCACATCATCCATAGCATTTGTGAATTCTTCAGGAATCCATTTGATGAGTTCCCACTTGTTCGTGTCGGCAACGTAATTGAGGTCCCAAGTCCAATACACGGGTGCATAATCAGCCTTCTTGCTCATTACCGTCAGCTTGCGGCATTGGGAGAATGATGCTGTCTTGAGTCCAAGGCCAAAACGGCCAAGATCTTTCTCTGATCTGGACTCCAGAGGATTCTGGGAACCGGGGCGCATCGCCTTTATAATCTCCTCTCCTGACATTCCTTTGCCGTCGTCCTTTATGGTGATAATAGACTTGCCGCCTCTCCAGAATCTTTCCACCCAGATGTTCTTCGCATCGGCAGATACAGAGTTGTCTATGATGTCAGCTATGGCCGTTTCAAGGCTGTAGCCAATTGCACGGAAGGTTTCAATCATTGACGAGGCTATCGGCTCTGCTGACGCTTTCTGTAGTGAATTGTAATCCATCGGCTATTTCTCCTCAATTTGCGGGCGAATGGCTTCCGCGATGTTATAAGCCATCATGACAGGGACGGCGTTACCTATCTGCATGAATGCCGATGTCCGGCTGCCTTCGAAGTAATAGTCATCGGGGAACGACTGGATTCGCGCAGCCTCGCGCACCGTGATGGATCGGGCATTCTCGACAGTGGGGTGTTCATTAGGGTAGATGTAGTAGTGGCCATCCATTGCGATGTGGGCCACAACAGTATGACAGCAGCCATTGGGATCAACTACGCAGAAGCGGTTGAGGAAAGACTGCTTGTTCTTGTGATGTTGGAGACGCAGGGGTAGCGTATTGTAATTGAGACGCTCGCCATTCTGCCATTTCTTCACTGCGATGTCGTAAATCTCACGATCATCAGGATTGTTGAACCGAGCAACGTGCTGAGTCGTAAATCCGAGTTCACTTCGTATTCCGGTCTCAGTCATATAACGCATTTCTTCTGCCGGACGTGTATACTCTACGGCTTCACAAAGGTTGCCTTCACCCGAAAGTCTGGCAGGCAGGTCTGAGAACAAGTCTCTCCTGATCTGGTATTGTGTCGGGTGCGGATTAAGGTCTGGGTAGTGGTAATCGGTCGGTTTTCCATTCTCGTCATGAAGTTTCCATCCGACTATAATCATCCTATGACGATGCTGCAGTACGTCGAAATTGGACGCCACCTGCTCTCTGGCCTCAATCTCATACCCGAGTTCCCTGACTCTGCGCTGAAGGTCTCTGAAAGGCTCGCCTCCACGTGCTGTCTGGATTCCGGTTACATTCTCGAATACGAACATCTTGGGACGGAAGTGGTCGATGAACTGCACATAATACAGATATAAGAAATTGCGGGGGTCTTCATTTACCCTTTCGCCGAGTCGTGCGCGTCCTGCAACAGAGTATGCCTGACACGGAGGTCCACCGATTATAAGATCCAGTTCTTCATCACCTTTCAAATCCTCTATGCGCGCGATGAGTTCTGGCATTGTGTCTTTGCCAATAGCGGCTTGGATTACCTTGTCGGTCACTTCGGCAGGAACCTGATTCCATAACGCTCTACCGTCTGTGCCTGCCTTCTTGTTGCGCAGATATTTCTCGTATATGTCCAGCCTATTATTTCCCTTTAGATAATGGAAAGCGGCCCTTGTTTTAAGTGTGTTGCAGGCATCTGTTTTCATTTCTACGTGCGCCAACGGCGTGTAGCCAGCTTTTATAAAGCCTTCGGAGAGTCCACCGGCACCGGCAAACAAGTCTATAAAGTTGGGCATAATGCGAATAATTTCTTGCTTAAGATGTACAAATTTAGAAAAAAACGTTTCATGTAGCATTTCTGGCTTAAAACTGAGAGTGTTTCAAGACAACAATTTATCACCTGACGATTTCAGAGGAGATTTTAATGCACATTGGAGCCATCAACTTCAATCGACTATAAATTCATCTGAATGATAGTTGCTGTAAACACGCACGGATATAGCGGTAAACCTAAGCACACAATAATCGGGGTCTGTGACCCCCTCGGGATAGTATTCCGTATCGCCGTCACGCCAGATCATTTCCTTGCTTCCGATGTCTGTCAGGATTTCCATTGTACCGCGAAGCATTGCTCCTCTGAAAGAACGATTGTCACAGAAATAGACGCAAGCTTTATTGTCAGACAGAAATTGACGGACACGCATTGATGATGTATTGGTCGTGAAGTAAAAGACCTTTATGCCTTCTCTTTTCCTTGGTTGCAGCATCGCCTTGACATTCGGATAGCCCTGTTCATCAACAGAACCGATGAAGGCAGTTTTTAATTTGTCGGCCATATTGCCGACTATTTGTTCCGGATCTCGCATAATCTATGAAATCATTTTGTCATATTCGCAAAGTTAATCATTCATTAGTTATTTTCTCCCATCCGTGCCTGCCTTTTCCAGGGCGGCACGCATTGTTCAATCCCGAAGTCTGCCTTATTTCCGGGACGTCCCCCTACTGAAACGGAGCCTGCCGACGGTGAATGACCGACGTGAGGAAAGGCGGTAAGACGGCAAAAAGACGATAGAACATATTATCAGACAGACGCTTGGAAAGAGCCTGCGCCTAAGGAATGTAAAACTATCCGTTGAAATGTAAAATGAATTTAGTACTTTTGTGGTCAACATAAAGGACTAAAGGATGAACGAGGAAAGAAGTTCCGACAAACTTGCGAGATACATTATCTGGGCAGCGGCAGCGACCCTGACAGTGGCATTCTGCTGGTACTTCAGGAGTGTGCTTGTATATATCATACTGGCGGCGGTCGTGTCACTTATGGGCAGGCCGGTGATGAAAGGTCTGAAACACCTCAGGATAAAGGGCAAAAGCGCTCCGGACTGGCTGCTGGCGATTGTCTCGCTCGCACTGATTCTCATAATCTTCCTTGGGATAGTCACCCAGATTGTTCCGGTTGTCTCAAGCATAGTCTCAAACGTTTCCGCCAACCTTCAGTCGGCTTCGTTCAAGGCTTCGGAAATCACCGTCTGGTTCGACAGGATAAATGTCTGGATCATCGACAGAATCCCATCCCTCGGACGCGGTTTCAAGATCCAGGAAGCGATGTACGGCTGGATAAAGAACGCCTTCGACATCAGCTCCCTCACCTCGATGGTCGGCTCTGTCGCGTCAGCGCTCGGCTCTTTGGGCATAGGACTGTTCTCCGTGATGTTCATCGGGTTCTTCTTCGTGAAAGACGAGACCCTCTTCCGCAGGATTGTCGGAGCCATCGTGCCGGACAAGGTGGAAAGCACGGCCATAAGCGCCATAGGAGACATCGAACATCTTCTGAGCCGCTACTTCGTCGGTCTTCTTACCGAAATCCTCGGCGTAGCCTTGCTAAACTTCATAGGCCTATGGCTGATAGCAAGAATCGGGTTCTATCCAGCCGTCGGGATAGCGTTTATGACCGGACTGCTGAACGTCATCCCATACGTAGGTCCTTGGATCGGCGGCGCGATAGGGACAATGCTTGGAGTCGTGCTGAAGTACAGCAGTGCCGCCGCCGCGGGAGTCTATCCCGATTTCGCCGTGGTCATATTCACCCTGCTCGCCGTTTTCGTCTGCACACAGATGGTGGACAACTTCCTCTTCCAGCCACTGATTTACTCGACCAGCATCAAGTCCAGCCCTCTGGAAATCTTCATCGTACTGCTGATGGCCGGCCACTTGGGAGGAATCATAGGAATGCTCGTGGCGATTCCGGCCTACACCGTGATAAGGGTCATCGCTGCCAGCTTCTTTTCAGATGTCAAACCTATCCGCAGGCTGATTTCGGCCACGGATGACAAACAACAATAATGCGAATGAACGGATTCTTCAAGAAACTGACGGCAATCGCCGCCATATTCACCGGCATCCTGACAACCGGAAACGTCAAGGCTCAGGAAACATATTCACCGACAAATACTTATCAATTCGCCGTCAAGGACGGCAACCAACTTTTCCTTGATGAATATGCAGCCTCAGCCGGAAGCGAGACAAGCCTGAAAGGCAATGCCAAACCGTCAGTCGTCTTTGTCTTCGGCGGCGGGTTCAAAGGAGGAGAGCGCAGCCACAAGGACTATCTTCCGTGGTTCAGGATGCTCAACGACGAAGGCTACACCGTGCTGACAATCGACTACAGACTTGGAATGAAGGGAGTGAAGACAAAGGGCGGAATCGGGTCTGTCAAACAGTTCTACCACTCGGTAAGAATAGCGTGCGAGGATCTGTTCAGCGCCACCAGGTACATCATCGACAATGCGGAGACCCTGAAGGTAAACCCCGACAATCTGGTGATCTGCGGCTCGTCTGCCGGAGCGATGACCGTGCTTGAGGCGGAATGGATGCTGTGCAACGGCAAGGCCACGGAGGCTTTGCCGGAAGGTTTCCGCTTCGCCGGAGTGATGTCCTTCTCCGGAGCGATACTCTCCAGCGAAGGGACACCAAGGTACGCCCAAGCTCCGGCTCCCACAGCATTTTTTCACGGGACAGAGGACAAAGTCGTGAACTACGGCAACCTGCAAGTCTTCAACTGGGTGTTTGCCGGGACTGACAAGCTGGTTAAGATCTTCCGGAAGAACGGCTACACCTACAATGCTTTCCGCTATCTGGGACACAGGCACGAGATCGCCGACTCGATGGTCGAGACCTTTCCTGACCAGATCCGCTTCTTAGAGACCAACATAACCAGAAAGGTCGCCAGAATTGTGGACTCCACAATTGACGACCCGGAAGCTCCGATTCCGAGCGGCTCTGCGAACCGCAAGGAGATGTACGGAGAATAACATCCCATACACAAGCAATATCCTGATGGAGGATTACTTGTCAATGATTCCTTCGTAGGAGACAGGGTATTCCCCGAATTTCAGTTTCATAGAAATCCGTGACTTGTCAAGAGTCCCGGAAAGGGATGTCACAGTGTAATTCGGGAACGGAACCACTCCTCCGGAAAGAGGGATGATGCCGTCGCCGGAAAATTCGACACGGCCATCTTTCTCGACGTAGGCCACACCCGGCACAGTCACATCCAGAGTGACCGGCATCTGAGGGACAAACTTGACACCTTCGAACTCGATATTCAGCTTTCCGGACTTTGCGTCAAGGATAACATCGACTTCGATATTCTCAGAGACATTGTCTGTTCCGGCCGCCGTGACAATCATCTTGCCGGAATATTCATACTCACCTGAAGCCATAGGCTCATCAGCTGTCCCGTTCTCCTTGGAGCAGGACACCGGCAGCAGCAGGGCCGCCGCCATCAAAAGACATACAAACTTTTTCATATTACATTATAAATTGATTGATAATCCAATAGACACTCTGCGCGGCTTTCCGGTCTGAAAGAATGAATTGCCGACAGACTTGAAATAGAAGACGGAATAGTCTGTGTCCGCCAGATTCTGCATCCGCAGCCATAGCTCCGCCTTCGGGAACGCGACCCGCAGATCCGCCCCTGTCAATGAATACGGTTCCTGCGTCAGATTCCCGGCCTCATTCCACACGATGCTTCCGGTTCTGTTGTAATCTGCCCCCAAGGCGACAGAGCGCAACAAACGGCTGTTTGTCAAGAATTTATAGCCGCACCTCAAGTACACCGAAGACTCCGGGGAGTACGGGATGCGATTGCCTGACCAGTCATTACGGCCGTCATTGTACTCAATGAAACGAGCGTCCATAACACTTGCGGCCAAGGTCACGGACAATCCTTCCCAGCTCCAGAACACCTCCGACTCGGCTCCTACGCTTCGGGATCTCCCCGCATTGGCCATAATCCGTCCGGTTCCGTTGTTGTACGGAAACACCGTCATCTGCTGGTTACGGCAATCCACTCGGTAAGCCGTGACTGTGGCTTCAAGAATATGCCCGCCCGTCCGCAGGCCAAGCGTTCCGCCAGCCTCGTAGTCAAGGCACATCTCTGGTTTGTAGGTCACACCCGCCGCAGTCGAATACTCCTGACCGTCAAGATGTACTCCTATCTTGTCCATCATTCCGGTCATCATCTTGTTCTGAAGAATGTCGGAGAAAATCTGAGTGTTGAATCCGCCGGAACGATAACCTTTCGACACCGAGGCCGAAAACGAAAGGCTGATTCCGGCAGCCTCCATCCGTCGGGAAGCGGCATCGTAGGACAGGGAGGCCTTTGGCTGGAGCTGGGCATAACTTACAGACTCCCGTCCCTTGTATTCAGTGCTGAATGGGATATAGTCCGGCATTGCGGGAGACAGGATGAAATGGATGTCAGAGCTTGAGTCATAGTCCATTCCGCCGGTCTCGAAGTCAAGCCTCAGGCCTGCCGCCAATGTCCAGCGCCCGAATCTGAAATAGGATTCGTGGTAGACCGCGACATTTCCGAGGAATATGCCGAAATCACTGGTGATCGGGAAATCGTCCTCAAGAAAGTCAAGCTCACCGAATTCCTTAGGGATGCCGGCATTGGCGTTGTCCAGAATCAGGGACTTGATTCCGTCCTGGAGGAAACGCACAGGCGCGCCCATCCTGTTCAGCTTCGCCATCCCGAACACTCCCGTCTGACTGTCCCACCAGTCGGGATGCTTCCGAGGCCTAAGGATAAATTCCTGTGTTAAAGCAACTTGCCTTTGAGTCTGATTCAATGTAAACATCGAAGACGGAGTGAAGTCCTGATCCATATCCATAGAATCGAAAAGAGTCTGGAGGCTTGTGACGGAACTCAGGCTCCAATCCCCGAATCCGGTTCTGACGCGAAAGCCATCCGTCAAGGCAAAGCGCTTGTAGCCACTCCTGTCGTTGTAATTCACGGGAAGAAGTCCGGAGCCGTCATCCGCCAGGCCGCTCCCCCACCCGTTCCGGGAACCGTCCTCTGAAATCCACCGACGGTAAGGATAGCCGGACTGATCTGTGTAGGAGACTGTGAGTGTGTTGTCCACGGTCGCCTTGTGGATCAGGCCGGAATACTTCAGACGGGCCGAGAAAGAGTCGGAAAGGCCGCAGGGAGAGCCGTCATATTCATTGACAAAGAATCCGTCCGTGTGGTTGTACGCCGCGACGAAGCCCACTTTCCCCTTGTAAGCCGAGGCTTTGGCCGACAGGGTTGCGGCACTACCGTATTCAACGATCAACCTCACGCCTTGGAAAACGTCAGGGGAAAGGGTTTCAACGGAAAGGACACCGAGCATCGAGTTCCTGCCGTAAAGAGTTCCCTGCGGCCCGTGGAGAAAATCCACCCGCCTGACATCGATAAACGAGAAGTCATAGCAGTTCTTGTCCAAGACCGGCACATCATCGATGTAAAGTCCTATGACCGGGTTGTCCATACGGGAACCCAGCCCTCTGACATAGATGGTGGAAGTCATTGACGTGCCGTAATCCGGGATGTTCAGTCCGGGGATCACGGAGGAAAGCTCTTTCGGAGAAGAGATACCTCTCTCCTCTATTCTTTTCATTACCAGCGAGGTAACCGGCGAAACTCCCGAGATGGAGTTCTCTCTTTTCAAGGATGATGTCACCACGGAACCCGAAAGCGTGTCTCTGACCTGAGGTACAGACGGCGCCGGATGCACGGCCATCATCAAATATGTCGTAAGAGCGATAATCATAAGTGACGCGAAATTACACTCGCCACCGCCTTTGCGACTTATGAATATGCGACCTTGACTTGGACTTTTTATACACTACAGCATTCTTCGGAAATCCGTCGGGGACATTCCGACAGCCTTGCGGAAGAAGCGGGAGAAATAGGCAGGATCTTCAAAACCGAGCCTGTAGGCTATCTCGGAAACCGGAACGGACGGATCGTGAAGAAGATTCCGGGCCAGCGAAAGCCTCGCGCTCTCGATCCATTCCCCGGCGCTGCGTCCGGTCTCGGCCTTGACCGCGCGGTTCAGATGGCTCGGCGTGACGCCTAACTCGGCAGCATAGCCGGAGACTCCGCCAAAAGTACGGGACGTGTCGAAGACTTTGGCGAGATATGCGGAGCTAAGTCTGGACGAAGCGGTCCCGCCTCCGTGAGGCACAGCACTATCAAATTGACAGAGAAGTACTTCCAGAAGACCCTGAACATTCCGGAAATCTTCGGCAAGCCGTGTCAGCCGGATCATAAGCTCATCAAAAAAGACCTTGTCCTCCATCGGTACGGTCATCACACTCGCGGTTTTCAGCCGAAGAATCCTATGGGCCGAATTTCGGAGCAGCTCTGCGGAAAACGCACCCATATACCCGACGGCATCCTTGAAATACCTGACCGAATACGCTGACTGAGGCGGAATCAAGGCACAATCCTGCCCTCTCAACAGACACGGGCTGCCATCCACATCGGCAAGCACCTCTCCCTGAATAAGGTAGATGAATGACCAGTCCTCTCTGACCATTCCTTGCATCGGCCGAGCCGTTATATGTCCCGCCGCATTCAGCGGCCTTATCACGAATTGTCGTCCCACCTATTCCTGTAGTCTTTCCCCGCAAAGATAGCTTAAACTCCTCTCATTACAGCCATTCCGTCACAAAAAAACTTTGTCATAACAAATCATTCGCTTGAAAAAGCAAGAAAACTCTTGCTTATTCGTTTGGAAAACTGTATTTTGAACCCTGACAGCATAAATGATACGATGCTGAAAAGAAGAATCGTGGCAGGTTTGACCGAGTGGAAGGTTTCCGGATTCAAGAAACCGCTTGTGATAAAAGGAATCCGCCACTAAAAAAACAAAAGCAATGACAGACTTTGCCGCAATAGATTTCGAGACAGCCAACGAGAAGCCGTCGAGCGTGTGTTCCGTGGGCGTTGTGATTGTACGGAACGGAGAAATAGCGGACTCGTTCTATAGCCTTATTCATCCAGAGCCGGAGTACTACCAGTGGTTCTGCCGGAAGGTTCACGGCCTTGGCCCCGAGGATACGGAAGACGCACCGGTGTTTCCTTACGTATGGGAGAAGATTGCGCCGATGGTGGAAGGCCTGCCGCTTGTGGCGCACAATGCCAGGTTTGACGAGGGGTGCCTGAAAGCAGCGTACCGGGTGTATCAGATGGACTATCCTGATTATGAGTTCTTTGACACCTTGGCGGCCTCACGCCGCCACTACGGATGCTCTCTTCCGAACCATCAGCTCCAGACCGTGGCCGCCGCCTGCGGCTATGACCTCACAAATCACCATCACGCCCTCGCCGACGCCGAGGCCTGCGCCCATATCGCCATCAGCATATTATAGCCGCGGCACTCATCCTACAGACGGGGAAAAGTGCAGGAGCATAAGCGGCACTATACGAATCATCGCTTGATTCAGGGAGTTCGGAATAATGGACGAGACTTGTTATTCCAGTTATAATCAGTTGAAAATGAAAGGACAAATAAGGAGGGTCGAAACGAAGGATGCGGGACGCATCGCCGAGATATACAATGAATACGTTTTGCGGACGACGGTCACGTTCGAGACGGAAGCGATCGGAGCGGAGGCAATGGAAGGCCGCGTCAGCAAGATAGCCTCCACATTTCCGTTCTTTGTCTATGAATATGACGGCGTTGTCCTGGGATATTGCTACGCCCACCTGTGGAAGGAGAGGGCGGCGTTTTCAAGGACGCTCGAGACAACAGTGTATCTGGATTCAAAGTCTTGCGGGATGGGATTCGGGCGTTCCCTTATGGAAAGGCTCATCTGGGAATGCAGGGGGCTTGGCTTTCATTCACTTATAGCCTGTGTCACTGCCGATAACACCAGGAGCGTAAGTTTCCATCAAGAACTGGGCTTCCGGCAGGTCTCGCACTTCAGCGAGGTAGGCTTCAAATTCGGCCGGTGGCTTGATGTCGTTGATCTTGAATTGGTTCTGTAACCGGCTAAGTCACCGAAGCTCACACTTGACCAGTCACCGGGAGATTCTTGCCCACGTTTTATCTTGAAGTCTAAAAAGCCTGCTTACCAAAACGGCGAAGATCACGGCGGTAGCGGGCATAGAAGAAGATTCCCGCAAGAGTAAGGCCGATAGGAAAGCCCATCCATATTCCCTGAATACCGAATCCGGCCTTGAAACCCAACAGGTAGGCACAAGGAATGGCAATAAGGTAGTAGCTGACAAACGCAGCATACATAATCGGTTTCACATCCTGAATGCCTCGTAGCACGTTGGCGAAGCAAATCTGGAGACCGTCGCCGAACTGATAGGCGAATAGGAGGAAGAAGAGGGAGACCGCCATTTCGGTCACCTCAGGCGAGTCGCTGAACACCCCGGCGGCCTGATAGCGGAAGCTGTACAGAAGAACAGACAGAGTGGCAGAGATGAAAAGTGTCATAAGATAGCCTTTGCGGGCATATTCACGGACAGCTCCGATGTCCTTTCTGCCGAAGGAGTTGCTGACCAGTATGGACACAGCGAACGAGAGTCCCTGCATCATCAGGAAGAAAAGCTGTGAAATCGTGATTACCACCTGATGGGCAGCGAGTTGCAGAACTCCCAACCACCCGGCCATAACAGCGGCGAAAGTGAATGTCGATGTCTCCAAGGCCATCTGGATGCCGACAGGATACCCCATCTTGACCACCCCGCGCATCTCGTCACGCGAGACAAAGGCCTCTTTGATGGAGGCGGCATATTCCTTCATACTCTTTGATTTGAATATGAACACGACGAACACAATCAGTATCAGGAATCTGGAGACGAGCGTGCTGATGCCGGCGCCGGTAAGCCCCATCTCGGGGAATCCGAGTTTGCCGTAAATCAGCACCCAGTTGCCGAAGATGTTAAGCAGGTTGCCAAGCATCAGCAAAGTCATAGAGATCATCGGTCTGCATATTCCGTCGGTCAACTGTTTGAGAACGTTGAATCCGAGAGCGAACAATGTGGAGATACCGACGATGATGAAGTATGGACGGATATAAGGCAGCAGTTCAGGCTCCTGCCCGAAGTGCTCAAGTCCGAGATACAGGCCGGCCAGAAGAAACAGACTGACAGCGCCGATGATTCCGTTGACAATCAAACCGTTCTTGACAGTTTTGCCGATTCCCTTGACATTACCCGTCCCGTTGTGGGCACCGATCATCGGAGTCATTCCGGTGGCAAATCCCAACTCGGTCATTATGAAGAGGTTCATAATATTGTTGACAAACGACGAGGCGGCCAGTTCATCGACACTATGCCAGCCGATCATAATGTTGTCGGCGAACGCTAAAATGATGACGCAAGCCTGACCCAGCATAATCGGCAGTCCGATTCGTAATATTTCCTTAATCTTCTTCATTGTCTTCCTCCACGGCTTATGGGCAAAAGAGCGGCGAAGTTACTGACAATGTTCCGGATTAGCAAGTCACGAAGCACGGAAACGGGCAAAGGACTGCGCATAATTCAGCAGATTCCAACACAAGACTTTCCACCCCTCCTGAACGGAAAGGCGGAAAAAATCAACAATCAGGCGCAGGGTTACAGTGCGGCGGTACTGGCGGCAACGGCTGCCGCCGCCTGGGCAAAGTCCTCGCCGGAAGAAGCGTAAAGGACTCTGCGGGAAGAGTTGATGAGAAGACCGCCTTTGGAGTTGGCTCCGTTAGCGATCACCTCCGCGGCACTTCCTCCCTGAGCGCCCACTCCGGGAACAAGGAAAAAGTTGTCCGGGCAGAAATCCCTGATTTCCTTCAACTTGTCAGCTTTGGTAGCACCGACCACAAACATCATATTCTCCGGGGTGGAAATCTCCATCATCTTTTCCATAACCACCTGGTAAAGAGGCTTGCCGTTTTTCTCCGCAGTCTGGAAGTCAACCGAAGACGGATTGGAGGACAGAGCCACCACTATGGCGTAGCGTCCGGGATATTCAAGGAAAGGAGTTACTGTGTCGCCGCCCATATACGGCGAAAGCGTGACGGCGTCGAAGTCAAAAGTCTCGAACAGGCTCTTTGCGTACATCCTGGCCGTGTTGCCGATGTCGCCTCTCTTCGCGTCGGCTATTATAAACTGTTCAGGGTGATTGGCGCGTATGTAATCGACAGTCTTGTCAAGGATGGACATACCATCGACTCCGAGGCATTCATAAAAAGCCAGATTAGGCTTGTATGCCACACAATGCTGTGCCGTCGAGTCGATTATGCGTTTGTTGAATTCCAGCACGGCCTCTCCGACAGTCCTGCCGGATTTCACACACTGCGGGATTTTGGCGAAATCCGTGTCGAGTCCGACGCATAGCATCGACCTTTTTTTCTTTATCTGTGAATATAATTCTGAAGTTGTCATTACTCTTTATGTTGTCTTATTCCTGCACTTCGACTGACCCGGCGACCGGACTAAGAGGTCTTTGGGCCATTGTCGCGGCGTGACCGGCGGACCTGTCGGAATGCTGTCGCTAAAACCGACAAGGCTCAATCTCCGGGTCAGCCGAAGCACTATTCATAATACTCGTAAAACTTGGCGATGGATTCCATTCCAGCGAAGAACTGCCTCAGGAGGTAACTCTCGTTCGGAGAATGAATCGTGTCCCGTTCAAGGCCGAAGCCCATCAGAAGAGGATCCACGCCGAGAATCTTCTGCATATCGGCCAGCACCGCAATGCTTCCGCCGCCGCGGCTCGGAACAGGCTTGACACCATAGACCTCCTCCATAGCCCTGGAAGCGGCCTGGAAGGCTGGCGACGAAATCGGAATAAGGAAGCCCTCACCTCCTTCACACGGCTTGACTTCTATACGGCAATATTTCGGAGCGATCCTTTCGAGATGCTTTTTGAACAGCCTGGTGATCTTAGCGCTCTGCTGATTCGGCACAAGACGCATTGAAATCTTGGCGTGGGCGACGGACGGCAGGACAGTCTTGGCTCCCTCTCCAGTGTAGCCGCCCCATATTCCGCACACGTCCAGACAAGGCCTGATGCCGATTCTTTCCAGAGGAGTGTAACCTTTCTCTCCCCGCAAAGCCTTGACTCCTACCGACTCCTCGAACTCCTTCAGATCGAACGGAGCCCTCGCAAGCTGTACCCTGTCCTTCCGGGAGAGTTCGACGACATCATCATAGAACCCCGGGATAGTCACACGTCCTTCTTTGTCTATCAGGCTGGAAATCAAATCGCAAAGAGTCTGTATCGGATTTGCGACCGCTCCGCCGTAATGGCCGGAATGGAGATCCTTGTCCGGGCCGGTCAGAGTCACCTCGAGATAGGCCAGACCTCTCATTCCGCAATTGATGGACGGAACCTTGTCGGAAATCATCGTCGTGTCGGAGACAAGAACCACATCGGCTCCAAGCCATTTTTTGTGTTCCTTGACCCAGGACGGAAGGGACGGACTGCCGATTTCCTCCTCGCCCTCGAAGATGAACTTCACGTTATGGCGAAGCCTGCCTGTGCGGAGAAGGAATTCGAAAGCCTTGATGTGCATAAACAGCTGTCCTTTATCGTCATTGGCTCCACGGGCGTAAATCGCCTCCTGGCCGGTCGGATCCTGCTTGATGACAGGCTCGAAAGGATCGGTGTGCCACTTCTCCAAAGGTTCCGGAGGCTGGACATCATAGTGGCCATAGACCATCACGGTCTTCCACTTAGGGTTCAGAGTCTTTTTTCCGAACACCACCGGATTGCCCTTGCTCGGATAGACCCCCGCCTCATCCGCACCGGCCTCCAGAAGCAGTTCCTTCAGCCTTTCGGCGCAACGCTGCATATCCTTCTTGTGATCCTGCCTTGCGCTGATTGACGGAATCCGCAGGAGAGAGAACAGTTCCTCGAAGAACCGCTCCCTGTTTTCTTGAATATATTCCTTCATCGCTTTGCGTTTATTTGTGTCTCACAAAAATAGCCAAAAGCAACGGCAATTTCAAGAGCGGAACGCAAGTCCCGCCGAAGTCCCGCAATGTTTCCGAACATAAAGAAAAAAAACCTCCTTTCGGATGGTAGGGAACCAAGGGAAAGGAGGAATTATGCGATAACAAAGAAAGGACCGCTCCGTCAGATGGAGTTCTCCAGTCTGGACTTGGCGTAGTCAAGGGTGACAGTGACAGTCTTCTTGCGCGAGGACGGGGCATCGTACATCGCGTCATCAAAGATACGCTCACAGATCGAGCGGAGGCCCCTGGCACCAAGCTTGTTCTTTATGGCGGTGTCGACAATCAGATTCTTGACCTCTTCCTCAATCTTCAATGTCATACCGTCTATCTCGAACAGTTTCGCATACTGCTTGAGAATGGCGTTCTTCGGCTCGGTCAGAATCCTAAGCAAGGCATCACGGTCAAGAGCGTCAAGATAGGTGATGACAGGCAGACGGCCGATAATCTCAGGAATGAGACCATAAGCCCTCAAATCCTGAGCGTCAACATATTTAAGAAGATTGTTCTTGTCAACAACCTGCCTTTGCGAAGCGCCGAAACCGATCACCTGAGTGTTGAGACGCTGGGCAATCCTGCGTTCTATGCCCTCGAATGCGCCCCCGCAAATGAACAGGATGTTCTGAGTGTTGACGTGGATGAATTCCTGCTCAGGATGCTTGCGTCCTCCCTTAGGCGGAACGTTTATAACATTACCTTCCAAGAGTTTCAGCATTGCCTGCTGGACTCCCTCTCCGGACACGTCACGTGTGATGGATGGATTGTCGCTCTTGCGGGCTATCTTGTCTATCTCATCGATGAAGACAATACCCCTCTCGGCCTTGGCCACATCAAAGTCAGCCTCCTGAAGAAGCCTTGTGAGGATGCTCTCGACATCCTCGCCGACATAGCCGGCCTCGGTCAGCACGGTAGCGTCAACAATCGTGAACGGAACGTCCAGGAGTTTAGCGATAGTCTTGGCCAGCAATGTTTTACCTGTGCCTGTCGGGCCTACAAGAAGAATATTGGACTTTTCCAGCTCGACCCCGTCGTCCGTCCGGTCAACGAGATTGTGGTTGATTCTCTTGTAGTGGTTGTAAACGGCCACGGCAAGCATCTTCTTCGCGCGATCCTGACCTATGACATATTCATCGAGAAACTCCTTGATTTCAACAGGTTTCTTCAAAGTCTCGACCCGTCCCAACGGCTTGCCGGATTTGGAAGCACCCTGCATAGCGTCCTTGAGATAGTCGTGCGCAAGCTCGACACAGTCGCTGCAAATGAAACCGTCCAATCCCTGAAGCAGAAACGGAACATCACGCTCCGACCTGCCGCAGAACATACAATGCCGTGTTGTACCTGTGTTCTTTTTCTGGGGCATTACTTGGATTTCTTTGTAAGAATCTCATCGACCATTCCATACTCCAAAGCCTCGCGGGAAGTCATCCAGAAGTCCCTGTCGGCATCGGCGAACACCTTTTCATAAGGCTGTCCGGAATGTTCGGAGATGATGTCATAAAGTTCCTTGCGGGTCTTTTCAATCTCCTTCGCCGCAATCATTATGTCCGAAGCCTGTCCTTGCGCTCCTCCGAGAGGCTGATGAATCAGAACCCTGGAATGAGGCAGACAGGAGCGTTTCCCTTTTTCTCCGGCACAAAGCAGGACAGAACCCATAGAGGCAGCCATACCGGTGCAAATCGTGGCAACGTCAGGCTCAACAAGCTGCATCGTATCATAAATGGCCAGACCTGAAGTGACCTGACCGCCCGGAGTGTTGATGTAAAGGGATATGTCAACCGTCGGATCAGTAGAGGCAAGGAAAAGCAGCTGGGCCTGGATGATGTTAGCGACATCATCGTCAATCGGAACACCAAGGAATATGATCCTGTCCATCATCAGACGGCTGAATACGTCCATCGATGCGACATTCAGCTTCCTCTCCTCGATTATGGTAGGATTGATGTAGGCGTCCGTGGCCTTCTGATAGCGGTCAAGGGTCGTGGAACTAAGCCCAAGACCCTTGGTCGCATATTTCAGAAACTCCTTGTCCATAATTACTTAAGCTCGCGGAATTTCTCTTCGGAGATTTTCTTGTTCTGAAGAGTAACCTTCTCCTTGACGGCTGCGATTACCTTCTCGTTCTCGACGTTCTCGCTGATGTTGCGCAACTGTCTCTCATCCTTCAGCATCTGGGCGGCGGCATCGGTAAGGAGTTCCTCAGGAACATTGCCCATTCCGTACATAGCGTACTGATAGGCGGCATAAGCCTTGGCGGCCTCAAGCATATCCTTGTCCTCGACCTTAAGCTCGAACTTCTTCATCAGATAACCCCTGACAAGCTGCCAGCGGAAGTCGGCGAGGAATCCGTTGAATTCCTTCTCGATTTCCTCCTTGGAGAACTTCTCCTTGTTGTTCTCGTAAAGCCATCTCTTGAGGAAAGCCTCAGGGACATTGACAGCGGCCTTCTCAACCAGATACTTGCGCAAATCCTGAGAAAGTCTGTAGTCAGCCTCCTGCTTGTAGTTGGCCTCGAGTCTCTCGGCGATTTTGGCGTCGAACTCCTCGGAAGTCTTCACGGCATCCTTGCCGAAGGCCTTGTCATAAGTGTCCTGGCACTCTGTGGCAGGAACAAAAGTCTTGACATTGACAACGGTGACATTCCAGACAGGGTCAAGAGCGGCAAGTTCCTCTTTCTTGATCTTGAGCATTGAGGATCTGTCGGTCTCGTTGGTAAACGCCTCGTTGACATTGACATCAAAGCTGGCGCCCACATTGGCTCCAAGGAAGTTGCCCTTCGCTTCACCATCTACCTTATTGACAGCCACATAGACTCCCTCTACGGTTCTTTCGCCCTGCTTGAAGTCAACGACAAGGTAATCCTCCTCACCGGCGGTCTCGGCCTCCTCAAGCTGTCCATACTGCCTGAGGATGCTGTCCTTCATAGCGGCCTTGGCCTTGTCGGTCACCTCAATATTATAATATGGCAGTTTGTCATCGCCGGTCACTTCGATGTCGATTTCCGGAGAAAGACCGAGATCGAACTTGAACTCGAAATCGTTGCCGTCCTTCCACTCCAACTCCTTCTGCGTCTCACTGGCGATAGGCTCGCCGAGGATGTGCAGGTTGTTGTCCTTGATGAACTTGTCGAGCTGCTCGGAAATCACGCTGTTGATCGCCTCGTAGAGGGCCTGCTCTCCGTAGATTCTCTTCACGAGCGAGACAGGAGCCAATCCCTTGCGGAATCCTTTGAAATCAGCATTCCTTCTGTAAGCGGAAAGTCTTTTCTTCTCCTGCTCGGCGTAGTCCTCCGCCTTCAAGGCGATGGTCAGTTCGATGTTAAGCTCATCGATTTGATTCTTAATTACTTCCATAATTCTGTTAACTATATTCTTAAATTAATTATTCTTTCTTTGCGGGTAAACGACCCGTTCGTGATAAATCTGTGAGAGATATGACTTAAGCGTTGCCTTGACGGTGTTAAGATCCTTTATGGAAATGTCTGACTCGTCAAACTGCCCCATCTTCATCTTGGATGCCACGATGTTCTCTACGAAAGTAGAAAAAGTCGCGGCGGAATTATCCTTCAGTGTCCTTGAGGCGGCCTCCAAAGAATCGCAGATCATAAGTATAATCTGTTCCTTGGTCTGAGGCTTGCGTCCGGGATAGAAGAAATCCCCCACATCGTTCGGATCGCCGCCCTCGTTGAGGTATTTGTTGTAGAAATACGACGTGTTGGATGTACCGTGATGAGTCAGGATAAAATCCCGGATAACATCCGGAAGCCTGTTCTCAGCCGCAAGCTCAAGCCCGTCAGTGACGTGCCTGATGATGGCCTTGGCGCTCTCGCCCGGCGAAAGGTTCTCGTGGTAATGCACTCCTCCCGGAGACATACTCTCGTTCTCAATGAAACACAAAGGATTCATCATCTTCCCGATGTCGTGGTACAATGCGCCGGCCCTTACCAGCAGGACATTGGCGTCTATTGCTCTCGCCGCCGCGTCACACAGGTTCATAACCTGAAGAGAATGCTGGAACGTACCCGGTGCCTTATGCTCCAACTCCCTGAGCAGCTTGTTGTTCGTATCACAGAGTTCGCGAAGCCTGGAACTGGAGACCAGATTGAACATCCTCTCGAAAAGATAGATGAGAGGGTAACCGGCCACAATCAGCATTGACCCGATGAACATATACAGCACGGCGAGATAAGGATCGTCATTGACCATATCCACCAGACGGAAACCGAAATAAGTCACAATCTGGCTGAGGAATACAATCCCGGCCATAATGAATTGCTGCCATCCCTGGTTGAAGAACCTGAAGGTGAAGACCGCCACGATACTTGCGAGAAGGAACATCACGAAAAGGACGATTCCGTTATCAGCGAATATCAGAAGAGGCAGGAACGACACACAGCAAATCGGGAATATGACCTTGTTCTTGAAGAAAGCCTCCAGATAAAGAGCCGTAAGCGTGAACGGAGCCATATAGAGGAACTTCGGAGCGAACTTGTTGATCGTAAGCGCCAAAAGCGTGGATATGACAAAAATGAAAATCAGATACCAGAATTTCCGGTGGTCCAGGAACAGCCGTCTGTTCAAGAAATAGATCATCAGGAAGAACAGCAGGACAAGCGCAAAGGCAAGAAACGCATTGCCGAGCCAGAACAGGACCCTCGGTCCCCCGTACCCCATACTGTTCTCGTATTCCACCTTGTAGGAATCAAGCATCTGCGCGATTTCAGCCGTGACAATCTCTCCCTCGGAGACAATCAGCTGCCCGGCGCTCACGAAACCCTGGGTCGTGGAGATCTGGTTCGAGGACTCGGAGTGTACCAACTCGGTGGTCTTGGGATCATATTCAAGATTGGGAGTGACAAAGTCATAGACACCCAACACCCGGAGGACAGAATCGACATTGACCTGCTGATACCTTGACGAGACAACCGAAAGCAGACGGTTCCTCGCCTCCGACTCCTTGTACACCTCTCCGGCCGGTTTTTTCACGGCTCGCTTGTCCTTCTGGACATACAGGACCGCGGAAGAAGGATCGGCGTCACTGTCCAGCCTCACACCCTCGTCAGGCACGACACCGTTCGAGAAGATGTCATCCATAGCGGACACGACCGAAGAACGGAGATATGAATATCCCCCCATATCAATCCCCTCGGCCGCCTTGATACAATTGTCAACAATGTCCTGGCGGAACCTGTAATAAGGTATGACCGCCGACTTGACCTTGCTCCTCTCCTCTCTGATCTGTTCTTCAGTCTTCAGGATAGGAAAATCAAACTGCGCAAGAAGCGTCTCGTGAGACCAAGGAGAGCCTTTCCTGTAGTCATAGCTGAACTTCGCAGTCCTCGGGAACATCAGCGTGAGGATTGCGAAAAGCAAGACCAATGGAGTCAGGATCTTGTGGTTTATGGACACGTGCGGCAGTTTCATCTTATTGACAACCAATTATTTGAATGGACTTCCGGCTTCTTTTGCGATGAAGCCGTAAGTAAGCTTGTCAGTAAGCCTTGGAAAAAGTCTGTGCGCAAGCACTGTAGCCTTGCCAAGTCCGGTGAGGATCATCTGCGACTTGCGTTTCGCAAGCCCTTTGGCGAGATACTCGGCGCACTTCTCGGCGCTCATCAGCTTGTCCTCGGTCAATGGAGTCTCTCCCTGCGGGCTGCCGTCCGCGGTCAGAGCGGCCTTGCGAACATTCGAGTCCGTGTAGCCTGGAGCGAAGACAAGCACATTCAGTCCGTCCTTGAGATGCTCGATACGGATGGTGTCGAGAAATCCCCTGACCGCATACTTGGATGCGGAATATCCGGTTCGCGCGGGAAGAGCCGAGAACCCGGCTATAGAGATCACGCCCACGACCTGCCCCTTGCTCTGAAGAAGATAAGGCAGGGCGAATTTCGTGCACTGAACGGTCCCCCAGAAATTCACATCCATCAAAGAGCGGATAACGCCAAGTTCCAAGTCCTTGAACATAGCCCTCATAGAGATGCCGGCATTGTTGACAAGGATGTCGATGCGGCCGAATCTCTCGACTGTCCGCTCTATCAGATTGCGGCAGTCATCCTCAACGGTCACGTCCGTCTTGACGCACAGCACCTTTCCCGGATCAGGATTGACGGACGGAGCGAGTGCCTCCAACTTGTCCAGCGACCTCGCCGCCATCACGACATTGGCTCCGAAAGAACCGAGGAGACGGGCAGAAGCCAACCCTATTCCAGAGCTGGCTCCCGTGATTATCACAACCTTATCCCCAAAATATTCAGGACGCATACAAATCTCTATACGACAGTTAATTACATAATAGTCTTAGCCGCCACATCATCTCCGTCGTATGCTCCGGCGTCAAGCTTCTGCTTGATTTCCTTGAAAGCGTTGAGCGTGTACTCGACATCTTCCATTGTGTGCGCCGCCGTACATACGATTCTGAATATGATCATTCCCTTAGGTATGACAGGATAGATGACCATAGAGCAGAAAATGCGGTAGTTCTCACGGAGATCCATAGCGATCTTGGTGGCCTGGGCGATACCGCCGCCGTCAATATGGATAGGAATAACGCAGGCCTGCGCCTCGCCGATGTCAAAGCCGAGTTTCTTGAAACCTTCCTGAAGGGTGTGGGTCACGTCCCAGCACTTCTTGCGAAGCTCGTCGCCCTCCGGTGACATAATGATTTCGAGACGCTTGATGTTTCCGTAGACGAGAGGCATCGGCTGGGACTTCGCATACATCTGCGAACGCATATTCAGACGCAGGTAGTTGATGATCTTGCGCGGTCCGGCGATGAAACCGCCGATTGAGGCCATAGACTTCGCGAACGCACCGATGTAAAGGTCGATGCCATCCATACAGTGGAGTTCCTCGGATGTGCCGCGTCCGTGCTCGCCGAGAAGGCCGAATCCGTGTGCGTCGTCAATGAATATTCGGAAGCTGTATTTCTTCTTCAGCTCTACAATCTGGTCAAGGATTCCCATAGCGCCTGTCATTCCGAAGACACCCTCGGTGATGAGCAGGACTCCGCCGCCGCTTTCCTCGGCTTCCTTGCAGGCTCTCGCAAGAACCTTCTCGCAATCAACGATGTTGTTGTGACGGTACTTGTACTTGCTTCCGATGTGGAGACGGATACCGTCAAGGAGGCAGGCGTGTGACTCGGCGTCATAGACAATCACATCGTGGCGGGCCGTAAGGCAGTCTATCGCGGAAACGATTCCCTGATAGCCGAAGTTGAAAAGGAACGCGTCCTCTTTCTTCTCGAAATCAGCGAACATCCTCTCGAGCTTCTCGTGGAGAGCGGTGTGGCCGGAAAGCATACGGCTTCCCATAGGATATGCCAGTCCCCATTTGGCGGCTCCCTCAGCGTCAGCCTTGCGCACCTCAGGATGATTGGCAAGTCCAAGATAGTTGTTGAGACTCCAGTTAAGGACCTCTTTTCCGTTGAACATCATATGAGGGCCAAGCTCTCCCTCAAGTTTCGGGTACATATAATAGCCGAAAGCCTGGTCGTAGTACTGTCCGATAGGACCGCCTGAGTCCCTTTCGATTCTGTCAAAAATGTCAAGCATCTGTATTATGATTTTTTTTATTATTAGCTAAGCGTCAATGTTGGCATAATGTGCGTTCTCCTCGATGAACTGCCTTCTTGGAGGGACATCGTCGCCCATCAGCATAGAGAATGTCCTCTCGGCCTCCGCAGCGTTGTCGATGGTGATCTTGCGCAGACGTCTGCGGGACGGATCCATTGTCGTGTCCCAAAGCTGCTGGTCGCTCATCTCTCCGAGACCTTTGTACCGCTGGACTGTGATTCCCTTGTCAGAACCCTTGCCGAGACGGGCCGTGGCCTCGAACCTCTGCTCATCGGTCCAGCAATATACCTCCTCCTTGCCTTTCTTGACAAGATAGAGCGGAGGTGTGGCAAGATAGACATAGCCGTTCTTGATAAGGTCGAACATATAGCGGAAGAAGAATGTCAGGATAAGGCATGCGATATGGCTTCCATCGACATCGGCATCGGTCATAATGATGACCTTATGGTAGCGGAGCTTGCTCAGATCCATTCTCTTCTCACCGTTTTCGTCCTCCTGGGCCACGGTGACGCCAAGGGCCGTATAGATGTTCCTTACCTCAACGCTGTCGAACGCGCGGTCACCCGCAGCCTTCTCCACATTCAGAATCTTACCTCTCAGCGGAAGGATGGCCTGTGTCCTTCTGTCACGTCCCTGCTTGGCGGTTCCGCCGGCGGAGTCTCCCTCGACAAGGAAAAGCTCGCATATCTCAGGATTCCTCTCGGAACAGTCAGCAAGTTTGCCGGGCATTCCCGCACCGGTCATAGCTGTCTTCCTCTGCACCATCTCGCGGGCCTTGCGGGCAGCGCTGCGGGCAGTGGCCGCAAGCACAATCTTCTCGATGATCAGCTTACCCTCTTTCGGATGCTCCTCAAGGTACTGGTCCATAGCGGCCGAGGTGGCCTGGGACACGGCTGAGGTCGCCTCCGGGTTGCCAAGTTTCGTCTTTGTCTGTCCCTCGAACTGAGGCTCGGCGACCTTCACGGAAACAACAGCTGTCAGACCCTCGCGGAAATCCTCCGGGGCAAGGTCTCCCTTGAACTTGGCCAGAAGGTTGTTCTTCTCGGCATAGTTCTTAAGCGAGCGGGAAAGTCCCATCTTGAAGCCCTGAAGGTGGGTTCCACCCTCTATGGTGTTGATGTTGTTGACGTAGGAATATATCTTCTCGGAGAACCCGTTGTTGTACGAAAGGGCGATGTCGATAGGAATCACCTTGTCGCTCTGCACGCTGACCGCCTCCGGGATAAGCTGGACGGCCCCGGCGTCAAGATAGTCAATGAACTCTTTCAGTCCCTCCTTCGAATAGAACACGTCAGCCCTGTAGCGCTGCTTGCCGGTCGGCTTCGAGTTGCCGTTCTCATCGGTGACATATTCATCGACCAGTTCCCTCTCGTCGGTTATGGAGATCTTGATTCCCTTGTTCAGGTAGGCAAGCTCACGCATCCTGGCCGCAAGGGTGTCATATTTGTAAACATTTGTCTGTGTGAATATTGTCGGATCCGGATGGAAGGTGATTATGGTACCGGTGTCATCGCAGTCACCGACAATCTCGACAGGTCCGAGAGGCTTGCCTTCCGAATACTTCTGGACGAAAACGTGCCCCTCGCGATGAATCTCGGCGACGAGGCTGTCCGAGAGGGCGTTCACGCAGGAAACTCCGACACCGTGAAGTCCGCCGGACACCTTATAGCTGTCCTTGTTGAACTTACCTCCGGCGTGGAGGACAGTCATCACGACCTCGAGGGCGGAACGATGCTCCTTTGGGTGCATTCCGGTAGGGATGCCTCGTCCGTTGTCGGTCACTCTAATCGAGTTGTCAGGAAGGATGGTGACACTGATTTCGTTGCAGTACCCGGCCATAGCCTCGTCGATACCGTTGTCAACAACCTCATATACCAGATGATGGAGTCCCCTCTCCGCGATGTCGCCTATGTACATCGAAGGCCTTTTCCTAACCGCCTCAAGTCCTTCCAGCACCTGGATACTGCTTGCGGAATACTGTTCTTCCGCCTTCTTCATCTCTTCGTTCTCAATCATATTCTGTTGTCTGTCTTTATCAGTTGTATATGGTCTGTCCATAAAACAGACAAAGATAATCAAAATTAAGGGCAATGTGAAATTTTTTCCACATCGCCCTTGCCTGATCAATGTCCCGCGACCATCCGGTCTTAACCAGGAATATGTTAGAAATATGTTCTCCCGTCAATGACGCCGTCTTTACGGCCATCATCAAACAGGCACTAAAGACTCAGGGTCAGACCCGCCGTAACCCAAGGTCCCTTCTCCGCATAGAACGGGGTCCTGCGCACAGTCTGGAAAAGCAGATTGCCGGACTCAAGCCACAGTTCAAGCTTTCTGTTGAAGCGATAGCCGCAATCAACGCCCATATCTACATATCCCGGAATCCTGACCTTCAGAATCTCGTCCGAGGCGGCAGAAGCGCACTTTCCCTCCCGCCAGGACGAGGCCTCGACAGCGAGACCGGCGTAAAGCCGGGAAGTCATATCATACCTCGCCCTCAGCTCTCCACTGTATGCGGGAAGTGCGAAACCAAGATTCTGTTTCTCCTTGCCGGAAAAGGTGACACTTCTGAAACGGAAGTCGGCGTCAACCGCCACACGGCCTGTCTTTATTCCGAGCAAGGCATTGGCATAGAGAATGTTGATGTCCGAATATGCCACCACAGGCACGAGGTTTTCCTCAGCGGTGAAAAGTCCGGATTCCATCACGGCGTTTGCATAGACACCCGCCCCGCCGTTCACGTCGAACCGGAAGACGGAATTGACGTTCCCCCTCACTCCGATTCTGGCATTGAGCTTCTCCACGGTATTGTCAGTCAAAGGAATCATCGATTCCGACTTATGGGACCGCAGGAACGAAGGATTCAGATGACGGCACTCCGAAATCTGTGAAGAATAGGTGACAAGACGGTTCCCTCCTGTAGCATCGGCATAAAGCTCCACGCTCCTGCCAGCGGCGAAAGCGACGTGTGCCTCAGGATAGACAATCTGCCCGTTGCCGCCGCTCATCCTCCTGAAAGAAAGCGTGTCGGAAGCGTCACCTCGGAACATAAGCTCAAATCTTACCCCGAGATTCAGGTTCCAACGCCCTGATTTAAGTCTATAGCTCGGAACCAATGCGATACGACCGATGTTCCCGTCGTAGAATCTGGTGTATGAAGCCGTCTCGCACTCGAATCCTACAAGAAAGCTGTTGCCGCCGCCGAACACCGGCCCGGCAAGACCGTCAAGAATGAAACAGGATTCGTTCTGTCCGTCCACCGTCACTTTGTCCGGGAACACCCGCGCGGCGTAATCGAGCCGGTCGTTGGCAATCCGGCCCTTAAGGGCCACGTCATAAAGGAAATATTTCTCGGAAACGGTGTTCGAGCGGATTCTGGCATTGAAATCAAAAGCATTATAGGAGCGTGACATTACCGTGTCCTTGGCAGACACTCCATAATAGCCCACTCCGAAAGAGAGAATGGCCTTGTCCCAGCTGTAACGTCCGTCAAAACCGGCCGAGGTCAGTGCGTCACGGCCTCCGAACCCTTTGCCGGTTTTATCAAGCCGGTAAAGCCCGTCAGCGTTTACAGGCCTGAGTTCGTGATAGTTACCGAAATATGACCGGTGGCTGGCGTAAACACTCATCTGGAACGGCCCGCTCTGCTCCGGACTGAACACGAACTCCAGACGAGGATGCAGGGTGTAGCCGGCCCCGGCCTTGAGGTAGAGCCTGCGCCCTCTCCAGGCATCTTTCTCCGGCCTCATATTCAGCATATATGGCTTGAAGCTGTAGGCTCCCTGATAAGGCTTGTCGAAAACCTCATAGTCAAAGTCCAGGTCAAACCTGAGCAAAGAGTCCGGCACATTCATCTTCATCGAAGGCTTCCGCACCTCCGAGGCGTTGCCTTGATAAACGTTGGTGACCTCGACTGTCGGATTGAAATTCTGTCCGAACGAGACCGCGGAGGCTAAAAGCACTGACGCGGCAACCAGATATATCCTTTTCATAATCATTAGCGTTCCATCAGGGTTTTAAGTTTCTCTAGACGCATCCTTACATTGTCAAGCACATCATCCGAGGATCCGCCGGCAGGACTGTAGCCGTTCAGGACACTCTCGAACGTGGCCTTGGCCTGAGGGAAATTATCCTGCTCCGCGAATGAATCACCCAAGACTATGAACGCCTTGGCAAGCCAGTAGTTCTGGTCGCCGGCTTTCTCCGCGAAAGCATAGACTTTCTTCTCCACGATGTCATACTTTCCTTGGTCGCAGGCATCCTGGATGACCATATAGGCAGCCTCGGCCCCCTCGGCGGT
Organism: uncultured Muribaculaceae bacterium; assembly: GCA_964458425.1. Classification (GTDB taxonomy): domain Bacteria; phylum Bacteroidota; class Bacteroidia; order Bacteroidales; family UBA932; genus Cryptobacteroides. Next base: position 44,937 of record CAYWIW010000012.1, on the reverse strand, counting down.
AGCCGGCTCGGCGCTGAGCCTTGTGAATATCTCAAAGGCGGCCCCCCGCTCGTTCACGGACAGCAAGGACTTGGCCTCGATATAGTCAGCCTCACGGACTTCCGCAGCCGTGCTTTTCCCGTCAGCCTTCACCTTGACGGAGCAAGACCTCGCGGACTCCCACTCACCCGCCTTGTAGGCCGAACGCATCATCCCGACACGGGCGGTGTGCTTGTTGTTTTCGATTACGGCCTCCTCAAGCAACGACGAATAGCCTCCGAATGCGTCCTTGTAGCGCTGCAGCTCATAGGAGAGCCTGGAGAAATTCAGTATTGCGGCCTCGGTGAAAGAACCTTCCCCGCCTTTCTCTATCGGCTTCCGGTACCAATCGCAGGCCTGCTCCTTCTTGCCGATGTTCCTGTAGCACTCCGCCACGTAGAACTCGGCGACAGAAACCTTCCGGCCTGACGGATAGCGCTCAAGATAAGTCTGCAAGGAAGCCAGCGCCTTGTTGTAGTTCTCGGTCAGGAAGACCTGCTCGGCAGCGTTGAAATACATCGCCTCCTTCTCGCCGTCGGACTTCTCCTTGATTACACCGGCCTTGTCGGCGAAATCCAAGTACTCATCCACCCGTCCCTGCGACTGGTAGATGGACTCCAAGGCGAGAAGAGCGTCGCTGGCATATTCAGTTCCCGGCATCTCGGAGATGACCCGCTTGTAGTAGCCTATGGCCTGGTCGTACTCGGACATATTCCTTGAAATCATTCCCAGCTCAATCAAAGAGCGGGCGGCGATGGTCTTGTCTCCCGCGGTCGAGCCAAGTTTGTCGAAAACGGAAACCGCGTCGTCATTCCTGCCTACTGCCACATAAGCCCTGCCAAGCTCGAACATCGCATCAGAGTAATAATCAGCCGACGGACTGGATTTCAAGACCTTGGAAAGAGCGTCTATCTTTCCGTCCAGGTCTCCGAGAAGCCCGTAGGCTATTCCAGCCCGGTAATTAGGATAGAGAGTCCCCTTGAAGGGGAAGCGTCCCAAGGCCTTTTCGTAACCGGCGGCGGCGGCCTTGTAGTCCTTGCGTACGAAATCACAGTCGGCACGGCGCACAGCCGCATCCTCTCCCTCGGCCGGCTCCCGTCCCTGGAGATACTCATCGAACCATTTGGCCGCGGACTCATAGTCACCGAGACGGAAGTAGCAATAGGCCAGGTCGTAAGGAATCAGCCGTCCTTCAGGCTTTCCCTCAAGAGCGGAGATGTTGTACAGATCCTTCAGAGTCTCGAGAGCCTTGTCAAACTGGTCGCTGCGGTAGTAGGACTCGGCAAGCCAGTATCTTGAAAGCTGGCTGAACATCGAGCGCCTGTCCGCATAGAACGACGAGGCCCTAAGATAAGGGACGGCATCCCTCCAGGCTCCGGTACCGATGAGCTGTTCGGCGCGGAGATAGTTGGCTTTCATATAGTTGGCCTTCTGGTCATCATCCAGCAGATCGATGTTGGAATATGCCTCCACTGCGCCCGAGTAGTCACGGCTGTAAAGAGAGGCGAGAGCCATATAGCTGTAGATACTGTCCCCCTTCTTCTTGTCCGAATACTCCGAAAGATAATCATTGAAGACCGACGGATTATGGTTCAGGTCAAAAGACAGCTTGGCATAGTTGAAATGCGCGTCCTCCTTGATGTCCGGATTGAACGAAAGACCGCTGGCGGCCCTGAAAGCGTCAAGGGCGGCGACCTTGTTGCCTGTACGGATGTAGCTGTAGGCCAGATTATAATTCGCTATCTGTCCAATCGAATCAGTCCTGCTCCTCATCAGGGAATAGTTCTCGATGGCTCCTTTGTAGTCACCGGCGGCATAGAGAAGCGAACCGGCATAGAAATAGTCATTGCGGTCCATATCACCGTCGCCGCTCCACGCCAGGTCGTAATACTCCTTAGCCCTGTCGGTGTCTCCCTTGGCGAGATATGACTCCGATATGATTCTGGCCAGATGCCTCTGACGCTCCCGCGGGGCATTCTCGAAAACCTTTATACCGTTCCTAAGGACATAGGAGAAGTCTTTTTTCATAAAGCGGCACTCAACCATATAGGAATTGGAAAGTTCCGTGAAGCGCGGGTCGGCCGCCGCCTTTTCAAACCAGCGGAACGCCTCGTCAAAATTCTTCAGGGAATAATTGATGTAGCCCAAGGAATATCTCGACGGGGCCGTGTAGTCCGACTGCACCCTCTTCTCGCTTTTCTCAAACAAGTCCTTCGCCTTGCCGAGATCTCCTTCCTCGAAGCTTGAATATGCCTGCTTGAACGCATATTCGGCCACAAGACCGGACGGAAGGCTCTTCTCCCGCACCTTGTCGAACTCGGCGGACGCAGACCTGTAGTCCTGCCTGTCGAACAGATTCAGGGCCTTGTAGAAATGGATCTGCGGCACAAGTGACGAATAAGGATGGGCGGCGACATATTCATCCGCAAGAACCTCGTTCCCGACCTCCTGCAGCCTGACGGAGCAAAGAGCCTCATAGCCACCGGCAGCCACATCGCCTGTCTCCGCATAGATCTCACCGAACAGGGTCCCGGCTCTCTCGAACATTCCGTTCTCGTAAAGCTCCGTGGCGAGACGGTAGCGGTCAGGTTCGACATCCCGAGCGGGCGCGGCCGTCCATACTCCAAGTGACAGCGCCGCAAGAAGCGCGGCGGCAAGTTTGCTTTTCATATAGTTTCCAATCATTTTCAGACGCAAAATATCTACAAAATTACTCAAATATACCCGAAAAATAAAGTATATTTGCGTTACTATGGAAGTAAACGCGCAATCAGCATCAAAAAGCGAGCCGCTGGTCTCTTTCCGGAACGCGGACATCGTCAACGGTGAGAATACCGTCATCTATGGACTCGATATGGAGATATTCCCCGGTGACTTCGCCTACATCGTCGGAAAGGTCGGCACAGGCAAGACATCCATCATCCGTACAATGATCAGCGAGAATCCTCTCGGCAAGGGATTCGGATCGGTCTGCGGCTTCAAGCTGAACGGTTTGAGGGACAAGGACATCCCCTATCTGAGACGAAAGATAGGTGTTGTGTTCCAGGACTTCCAGCTTCTTATGGACAGAACGGTCGAGAGCAATCTGGAGTTCGTGCTGAAAGCCACTGGATGGAAGGACAGGAACGAGATGGACAAACGCATCGCCGAGGTGCTCCACGATGTCGGTATGGCTAACAAGGCGCACAAGATGCCGCACCAGCTTTCCGGCGGCGAGCAGCAGCGCGTCGCTATCGCCCGCTCCCTGTTGAACAGGCCGAGACTGATCATAGCCGACGAGCCTACCGGCAATCTGGACAACGAGACCGCGGACGGTATACTCCGGCTACTGAGCGGAATCAACAAAGAGGAAGGAACCGCGATAGTGATGGTCACGCACAACAGGACAATATTCGAGAAATACCACGGAAGGGTCTTTGTCTGCAAGGATGAAAGGTGCGTGGAGAACACCGACGACGAGGTGATCGACCTGGCGTTAAGCATCTGATCCGCCTATGCTGAAGAAAGACCGATACAGACACATTCTCTCCTGGTTTCAGGAGAACCGCCCGGAACCGGAGACCGAACTTCACTATGAGACCCCTTTCCAGCTGCTTGTGGCCGTCATCCTCAGCGCCCAATGCACCGACAGAAGGGTGAATATGGTCACACCCGAACTGTTCCGGAAATTCCCCGCCGCCGGGGATCTTGCGACCGCCTCTCCCGACGATGTCCTTGCCGTGATAAAAAGCGTCTCCTACCCCAACAGCAAGGCCAGACACCTGACAGGAATGGCTCGAAAGTTGATTGACGAATATGCCGGCGAGGTTCCGTCCGACATAGACCGGTTGATGTCCCTTCCGGGAGTAGGACGGAAGACGGCCAACGTACTGGCCTCGATCATTTATGACAAACCGGTGATAGCGGTTGACACCCACGTCTTCCGCGTCTCCCACAGAATGGGGCTTTCCGACGGCAAGACCGTGGAGAAGGTTGAGGAAGAGCTTGAAAGGCACATCCCGGCAGACCTCAGGGCAAGGGCGCACCATTGGCTTATCCTGCACGGACGGTACACCTGCACCGCCAGAAACCCGAAGTGCGAGGAATGCCCTTTGCGGGACTGGTGCAGAGACTATGAACAAAAAAACAGAACAATTATATGATACAGTTTTCACCAGAGAATATTCTCCTCATAAGTTCATTGCTGATTTTCACAGCAATACTAATCAGCCGGGCCGGATACAGGTTCGGAATTCCGGTCCTCCTCCTGTTCATAGTGGTGGGAATGGCATTCGGAGTCGACGGTCTCGGACTTGCGTTTGACAATTTCAAGATCGCGCAGTTCATAGGAACCATAGCTCTGTGCGTCATCCTGTACTGCGGAGGACTCGAGACCAAATTCGACTCGATAAAGCCTGTTCTTAAGGAAGGAATAGTGCTGTCAACCGTAGGAGTGTTCCTGACGGCCCTGTTCACAGGCGCGTTCATCTATCTCCTGACAAGGGTCGGCCACCTTACCGAAGGGATGTCCATAGTGATGTGCTTCCTGCTCGCCGCCGTTATGTCCTCCACAGACTCCGCCTCAGTCTTCAACATCCTGAGGAACGCCAATATGAAACTTAAGGAAAACCTGCAGCCGGTGCTTGAGCTTGAGTCGGGATCCAACGACCCTATGGCATACGTGATTACCATCGTGCTTATCCAATGCGCGCAGCAGCTGTTCGAGCCGGCCTCCGGAATCAACATAGACTACACGAGGATGATTGGGAACGCCGTAGTCACCTTCCTTATGCAGCTTGGAATCGGAGCGATAGCCGGAGTGGGCCTGGGCAAGGCGTTCTCCTGGGTTTTGGGCAAGATAAAGCTTAACGGTGTCTCACTGCACGCCATTCTTGTCATCAGCATAGGATTCTTCATCTACTCCATCACCGGGCTTGTACACGGCAACGGATTCCTTGCGATCTATCTCGCCGGAGTGATCATCGGAAACCAGAAGATGGTCTATAAGAAAGAGATATTCCGCTTCAGCGACACTGTGACCTGGCTGATGCAGATGGGAATGTTCCTCACTCTGGGACTGCTTGTCAATCCGAAGGAGATGCTGGGAGTCGCTCCGGTGGCTCTGCTCATCGGGATCTTCCTGACTTTCATAGGCCGTCCTCTGGCGGTGTTCATCTCGCTTCTGCCGTTCAGAAAACTCACGTTCAGGGCAAGGGTGTTCATCTCCTGGGTCGGTCTGAAAGGAGCCACGCCTATCATCTTCGCCATATTCACAGTCGTAGCCGGCATTCCGGGTTCGGAGCAGATTTTCAACATCGTCTTTTTCATCACGATGCTCTCTATGCTGGTACAGGGAATGAGCATTCCGGCAGTAGCCCGTAAGCTGAATCTGGCGTTGCCTCAGGACAAGACTCCGGAAACGTTCGGAATCGAGATTCCGGAGGAGGCAGGCAAGCTGATGGACCACAAGCTGACAGAATCCGACCTTGCCGCAGGAAACACTCTCAAGGAGGTTGTCCTGCCGGAAGGCACGCGTGTGGTGATGATAAAGAGAGAGGGGGAACTTATTGTTCCCGACGGTTCGGTCAAGCTTAAGATCGGAGACAAGCTGCTGATGATTATGGGCAACCAATTTGACGAATCGGAATAATGATGTAAATTTGCAGCCGGTCCGGTCTTCCACCCGCAGCGGCAGGCCGGATTGCCCGTCGGGGACAACCGGTGGAGATGTAATTGGAACAAACCAAATTATTATTCATAGTTTATGAAAAGAATTGTACTTATCCGTCACGGCGAAAGCCAGTGGAACAAGGAAAACAGGTTCACAGGATGGACCAATGTCGACCTCAGCGAGAAGGGGGTTCAGGAAGCCCTCGACGCAGGCAAGGCTCTGAAAGAGGCCGGAATCACATTTGAAGTGGCCTATACCTCCTATCTTAAGAGAGCGATCAAGACCCTTAACAACGTCCTCGACTCAATGGATCTCGACTGGATTCCTGTAAAGAAGACCTGGAGGCTCAACGAGAAGCACTACGGAATGCTTCAGGGGCTTAACAAGGCCGAGACCGCTCAGAAATATGGCGACGAGCAGGTACTTATCTGGCGCCGCAGCTTCGATGTCGCTCCACACGACCTTCCGGAGGACGACCCTAACAGCGCCACCAAGGATCCTCGCTACGCCCTTGTACCAGACCAGTACATCCCTCGTACCGAAGCTCTCAAGAACTGCATCGAGCGTGTTATGCCTTACTGGGAGTGCGAGATCTTCCCTGCCCTCAAGGAGCACGACAACATCGTGGTGGTCGCCCACGGCAACAGCCTCCGCGGCGTGGTAAAGCATCTTAAGGGAATTTCCGACGCGGACATCGTAAGCCTGAACATTCCTACAGCCACTCCTTACGTGTTCGAGTTCGACGATGACCTCAATCTCGTCAAGGACTATTATCTTGCTGATCCTGAGGAACTCAAGAGAAAGCAGGAGGCAGTGGCCAAACAGGGTAAGGCGAAATAAGGCAGCATATTTCCCCTTGTCAGGATCCTATCCCCCGTCAAGGGAATCCTTCGGCTGTCGGCCGGTAGGTTGAAGCCGACTTGTCTCGATGCTCATTTCAGCATTGCAGGACAACAATCTTAAGCCGCTTCCTGTAAACATTACCGGTATTACCGGACGGATGTAACCGAAATGTAACACGGTTGCAACCGTCCGGTAACATTTTATAGTGATTTTTGCACCGTGATAAAATGTTGCCGCTCCGACAGGTCGCGCAGACTCGGGACAAGCAGGCCGCACCTGTCGGGCGAAATTAAAAAGCAAAGATTATGAATGAGATTTACCTTGTGATCGTGGTGTTCCTGTTCGTGCTGGCGATTTTTGACCTGATGGTCGGGGTCAGCAACGACGCCGTCAACTTCCTTAATTCGGCGATAGGAGCCAAAGTGGCCAAATTCAAGACAATCATCATCGTTGCCGCAATCGGAGTGTTCCTCGGAGCCACGATGAGCAACGGAATGATGGAGATAGCAAGACACGGAATATTCCATCCTTCGATGTTCACCCTTAAGGAACTGATGTTCATCTTCCTTGCCGTGATGGTTTCAGATGTCATCCTGCTGGACATATTCAACAACCTCGGACTTCCGACATCCACAACCGTCTCGCTTGTGTTCGAGTTGCTCGGAGGCACAATGGCGTTCGTCCTCCTTAAGCTTGCGACCGACACCACCGGCCTTACCGTAGGTGACCTGATGAACACGGAAAAGGCCCTCGCCGTGATTATGGCAATCTTCGTCTCGGTCGCGATAGCCTTCTTCTTCGGAATAGTGCTACAGTACATCTCGCGACTGGTCTTCACTTTCACTTACAAGAACAACCTCAAATGGAAAATCGGAATCTTCGGCGGAATCGCCACGACCGCGATCTTCTACTTTATGCTGTTCAAAGGCGTGGAGAATATGTCGTTCATCACACCGGAAATAAAGGAATATATCCAGAGCCACACCCTGTCATTCCTCGGAATATGCTTCGTCGGCTCCACCATCGTGATGCAGATCCTGCACTTCCTGAAAGTCAACGTGTTCAAGGTTCTGGTGCTGATGGGTACATTCTCCCTCGCGATGGCATTCGCCGGCAACGACCTTGTCAACTTCATCGGAGTGCCGCTTGCGGGATTCTCGTCATACACAGACTTTGTCTCCAGCGGAGCGACCGACCCGTCAACCTTTATGATGTCTTCGCTTGACGGTCCGGCCAAGAGTCCGCTCATATTCCTTATCGCTGCCGGTGCTGTTATGGTCATCGCTCTTGCCACCTCGAAAAAAGCCCACAATGTGATACGCACATCGGTAGACCTCTCACGTCAGAGCGAGGGAGACGAGATGTTCGGCTCATCAAAAATCGCCAGGGTGCTGGTAAGGTTCTCGAACAACACGGCGGGTTTCTTCAAGGATGTAGTACCTGACAACGTAAAGGCTTGGTGTGAAAAGAGATTCAACGTTGAAGACGCAAAACTTCCGGAAGGGGCTGCGTTCGACGAGGTCAGAGCCACTGTCAATCTGGTTGTAGCCGGTCTGCTAATCGCCTTGGGAACATCACTTAAACTCCCGCTCTCAACCACTTACGTCACTTTTATGGTGGCTATGGGTACATCCTTGGCCGACAGGGCGTGGGGACGTGAAAGCGCGGTCTATAGAGTCACAGGCGTTGTTTCGGTCATAGGCGGCTGGTTCGTCACAGCAGGAGCGGCATTCATACTCTGCTTCCTCGTGGCTATGCTGATGCACCTTGGCGGCTTCGTGGCGGCGTGCGCTATGATGATTCTCGCAATATTCCTTCTGATCCGCAGCAACATCCGCTACAAGAAAAAGAACGACGAGGAAAAAGGTGACGTTGTCTTCAATAAGATGATGCTCAGCACTGACAAGGGTGAAATCCTTAACCTTCTGAACCAGCACATCTCCGAAAGCCAGACTGACTTCCTTGAATATGTCAACACCACTTTCCGTCAAATAACGGACGGTTTCATCAAAGAGGATCTCGGAATGCTTCACAAGGCCGAGGGCACGATGAGACGCAAAAGGGACGAGCTGAAGAACAGCCGAAGGAAAGAAATGGTAGGATTCCGCAGGATTGACCCGGAGATAGCAATGGAGAAGAACACCTGGTTCCACCTTGGAAGGAACTCTTGCGAGGAAATGCTCTACTGCCTCAGACGCATCGCCGACCCTTGCGAGGAACACGTAGACAACAATTTCGCTCCGCTTGGCAGTGAGCAGGTCAAGGAATTCATCCCGCTGAGAGATTCCGTACTCTTCCTGCTGAGAAGAACCGAAAAGATTCTCCGGACAGGTTCCTACGATGAGGTTGAAGAAGTTCGTCAAGAAGGCGAGGACCTCAAGGACTGCCTTGAGAAGGCCAGAGAGGAGCAAATGAGAAGGATGCAATCCACAAAGGAGAACATCACCGTAGCCTACCTCTACCTCAATCTCCTACAGGAGACCCGCGAGCTGACCAGCTCACTCAGGCATCTCCTCCGCGCCTCAAAAGGCTTCAGAGAGTAGCGCTGCGTGGCGGGCACCGTGGCGGGCACCGTGGCGGATGCCGTGGCTCCGTGGCTCCGTGGCACTTAACAGCCTCATTATCAACAATAACAGCTTTGTCCTGGTCTGAATATCCAGACCAGGACAAAGTTTATTATATTCATTATGAAGAAGTTATGCGCCACAGCATTTGTCTTGTCTGATGCGAAGAAACTTCATCGCGTGGCATTGCCTTACCCCGCAATGGCTGACCAACTCACCGAGATACTCCGTCAACATATTCAAAGGAAGACGAAGAACATCTCCAATGCTTCTGAAACGGTGATCTTTAGCCAGATAGCTTGCCATTTTTCCGTAAGCCTGTCCTGAATGCGGGTCGAAGGGTTCACTGATGTCATACTCACTTCCCGTGTTACTGGCGAAAGCCGTAAGCATCTCTTCATAGCTTCCATAGTAGCTTATGGCACTCTCGAAATCCACGACTGAATACTCACAGACAATCAAATCCACAAGCTGACGCTTCTCTAAAGCCGAAAGATCGCCAAACAAACCGTCAAGTACCTCATAAGTAAGAGGCTGCCCGGAGGATCGCAGAAACCTTACTTTCGCTACCGCTCTTCGCATCCTTCTCGATGACGATGAAAGAACAATCTTTTCCGAGAAAGGATTGGCGGATGCTGAATATGCCAGAAAATTCCAACGCCATTCCTCAGCCCGATGGCAGATATGATCCTCTACGGGATTGTTGTTGACATAAGCCAAAGCCGAGCGAATCTCCTTGTCTCCTTTTTTGAAAGAAACTCCAAATTCATCAAAAAGTGCCCTAGTCATCCCGTACCTACGATTGTACGATTTGCTGAAATACGACATCAGTTCCCTGACAAACCGTCTAATCAGCCTCAAGTCACAGGTGTAAAGCAAGATATGCACGTGATTATGCATAAGGCAAAGCCCTATGATTCTTACATCGCAACGTTTGGCGATTACATAAGACAAAGTGAGAAAGAACAATGAGTCCTTCACATTATAAAACACGACAAAGCCAGAAACGGCTCTTTGGAATATGTGCGCCGCAGAGTTGCCCTGACGGCTCCTTCGCCTCGATCCTTCCATAGTCTAAATTGGTTTTCGGATAGCGTTTCGGCTCATTAAAAGGAATCCTCCCATCCCCTTCGCTGCAAGCCTGACACACATATCACGTTATACTTTTGCCCGCAATTTAGTCAATAGAGATCGGATTTGCAAGAAGTCTAACAAAGGCTCAGGACAACAATCTGTCCAGTGGCAGATAATTGCTTGACTATCAATAAAAAGAACTTTGTCCTGGTCTGAATATCCAGACCAGAACAAAGTTTATTATATTCATTATAAAGAAGTTATGTGCCACAGCACTCACTAACAGTGCGGAAATCAGGTGGCCGGGGGCTTGGGCAGGGTGAAGATGAACTCCAGTCCGCCTGCGGCACCGAGACGGACAGAAATCGAACCTCCGTGAAGCAGGACTGCGTTCTTTACAATCGCAAGGCCGAGACCGGTGCCGCCCATCTTGCGGGAACGTCCCTTGTCAATACGATAAAACCTCTCGAAAAGATGAGGAATATGCTCGGGTGTTACTCCAGGGCCGTTATCAGAAAAACTGAATGTGTAGGTATCGGAGGATTCTGACAGCAACTGGACAGTTATGGTAACTCCGTCTCCTCCATAGGCGATGGAGTTATCCGTAAGATTTCTGAAGACCGAGTACAGCAACGAAGGGTTGCCTCTGACGGCCACATCAAATTCGATCAAAACCCTGAGTGTTACGTGATTCGTCTCCATCTGCATTGCAGTGTCACGCTGGATGGAACATAGGAGGTCCTTAATGCTGACATCCTCGAACTCATAGCCTTGCGGAGCGTCATCCAGCTTGTTCAGGGTCGAGATGTCAGACAACAGACTTGACAGACGGCGGCTCTGCGCATAGCATCGTTGTATGAACTGATTCCTGGTCTCGTCATCAATGTCCGGATTGGAGACTATGGTCTCAAGGTAGCCCTGGATGCTGCTAACCGGGGTTTTCAGCTCGTGGGCGACATTCTGCGTCAGCTGCCTCTTCAGACGTGCCTTGTCCTCCTCGCTGTCCCTAAGGCGGTCATACATACTCATCTTACCCTGCTCGATGGACTCCTTGAGACGTACGAAACGCCCCCGCATAGTCACAAGCGCAAGGATAAGGAAAACAATGACTATAGAAAGAAAAACTGTCATCTCTCATCGTAATAATAGCCGAAACCGTGGCGAGAGACTATTCTGTCGCCATATTCGCCGATCTTCTTGCGCAGGCGGGTGATGTTGACATCCACAGTCCTGTCAGTCACGATTACATCGTCCGGCCAAACACTCGATAGTATCTCTTCCCTCGGAAAAACCTTGCCCTTGTTAATGAACAAAAGCTTGAATATGTCGTATTCAATTCTGGTCAAAGACACCGGCGAACCGTCAACAGACACCACCTTCTTCTCATCGTCAATGGATAAGCCCGAGTCTTTCCTCACCGCCGTTCTTCTCAGAACTGCCCGGACTCGTGAAACTACCTCTCTTACTGAAAAAGGTTTGGAGATATAGTCATCAGCCCCGATGTCAAGTCCTTCGACAGCATCGTTTTCCGTATCTTTTGCAGTGATGAACATAACGGGGACAGATTCGGTTGCAGGATCAGCCTTAAGCTTTCTGGTCAGTTCAAATCCGGACATCCCTCCCATCATAACATCGAGAAGCAACAGATCGAAAGAGGTGACATCCAGAGACAGGGCTTCTTCAGCGGAATTTGCCGTAGACACATCGTATCCAGCCTTTGAAAGGTTGAATTTAAGTATGGCGCAAATATCTTCTTCGTCATCAACAACAAGAATTCGGGCACTCATAGAAAATAAGAATATACAATGCTAAGATAACCACTTTTTTCTTAAATATGGGCAAACTACAGAATTAATATGCCGAAGATATCAATCCGCAGGGAAAAAATCCCCGCCTCGCCAATCAGAAAACCGACCCCGTTCTCTGATTCGGCAAAAGCAAAAGGGGTCAAAGTCTATCACCTTAACATCGGACAGCCTGATCTTCCGACACCTCAAAAAGCGTTGGACTCACTGAAGACGATAACAAGAACGACTCTTGAGTACACCCAAGCCAAGGTCTGAAATCGCTGAAAGAAAAACTGAAAGGCTATTACAGCCGTTTCGGAATCGATGTCACCACAGATGAAATTATTGTGACCGCAGGAGGCAGAACGTATTGATTAACGGATAGAACAAGCGAGTCGCCAAGCATTTGCAAAACGCTGGCAGAATGACTACTTCTCCCCGCGAAGCAGATCGGCGGCAAGGGCATTAAGAAGTCCGGCATCCGGTTTTTCAAAGACTATTGTCTCGGGATCGAGGTCGAGAAGAAACTGCATATAGGTTGGAAGCGTAAGAAGTCCTCCGTTTCTGCCGATATTGTAGTCGCCGAACTTAATTATGTGCTTCACACCGTATTTTTCAGGATGCTTCAAGACCGTGGACGCACTCTTGGCCTGAGTCGAGCGTGCCTTCGCCTCAAGAGGGACGCACTCTCCACCAAGACGCACGAGGAAATCCAGTTCAAGTCCGGATTCTTTGTGGAAATAATAGAGGCGCTGACCCTTCTTGCACAGCGTGTCTGCCATAAGGTTCTCATATATAGCACCTTTAAAGCCGCCGAGGTTACCCTGAAGAATGTCGGCTCTTGTGCCAGGACCGAGCATCTCGACAAGGAGTCCGATGTCCGCCATATAAACTTTGAACACCGTATCAATCGAGTTTCCTTCCATCGGCAGACCCGTGATAGTCGTATTGTAGCAACGGCGTATTATCCCGGCATCCTCAAGCCATTGAAGGGAACCGGAAAACTGTACGCTGCGGCCGCCGGGAACCACTTTCCCATACTGAAATTTCTTGTTCTCCTTAGCCAGCTGCTTCGGGACAGAATTAAAGCACTCTCGAATATTTGGTTTGTCCTTGTCGGGAGCATACTTCACCATATCATTCCTATATTCCGAAATTATGGCATTGTACACTTTGCTTACCTCATTAAGGTTATTGGTTTTTAGATACGTGTTCACAGCCTCCGGAAGCCCACCGACGGCGACATAAAGATTGAGATATTTCTTCATTGCCTCGTGTATCCCTTCCGGCACAGAAGTCTCTTCGCAAAAGAACTTGCGTAGAGCATCTATGACATCCATATTTAAACCATTAGCCCAGAGAAACTCTTCAAAATCAAGAGGATACATTTCAAGAAAATCCTCATAGCCGACTGGAACCGAATTGACTGCGGACTTTTTTACAGACGCTTTACCGCGATGGCTTTTCTTCAGTTCATCGCCATAACCCTGCACACCGAGAAGAGAGCCCGTCGCTATGACATCAAAACGTCCGTCCTCCTTGAAGAACTTCAGAGAGGTTCTAGCTTCCGGACACTCCTGAATCTCGTCAAGAATAATGCAGGTCGCCCCTGGAGAAAACGTCATACCAGGAATCTGTGCGGAGAGATTGAGCAGAATGCTGTCCACAGTTTTAGAACCAGCAAAGGCGGACATTAGTTCCGGTTGTCTCACAAAGTTCACATACACAGTATTCGTATAGTTTGCAGCTGCGAACTTTTTCGCGATAAATGTCTTGCCGCACTGGCGTATTCCCATAATTACCAAAGGCTTATGGTCTTCGGACTTTTTCCATTCAAGGAGCCGTTCTTCAATCTTTCTTCGTAGCATAATCACTGGATCTGTCCGCAAAGATACACTTTTCCAAACGACTTTTCAACAATAATCTACACTTTTTCAAGCGACATTAACAGCATTAATCACACTTTTCGGAACGATAATTTGAAAATATGTACCGGATTTGTACCGGATTCGAAAAGTAGACACGGAAAAAATTTTTTAGTTAAACATTTTTTCCAAAGTAGACAATCGCGATATTTTTGTCTGATTTGATTTTACAAAAGTAGACATTTTCTACATTTTTAAGTCATTTTCGTTTTCAAAAGTAGACGCATTTCCCAAGTCGCTGTCGGACAGCACTGTAGTGCGATTTTTCAGCACGAACTTTGGTTCTGTCGTCAGTTCTCTTTTTTCGAACGTCTCTTTTATGGGCATAGAAACGAAATGTGTAAAGGTAGAATGTGTAAGTGGTTAAGAGTGTTGGGGTTGTGAAAATTGGGTGAGAAACGAAATGTGACATTGACTTTACATTTGCTTAACATTTTGGGTGAAAAAGGCGCGCGTGTTTTAGCGATGTTTTAACATTGTTCGAACGCCTACCGTAAAAAGGATACATAAGAGTGAAGAATCCCGTCTATTTGGCTTTTCTGATGCCGTATAGGCGGGATTACTATGTTGTGGCGGGATTGCCTCGAAAGGCGTTAGAATAGGCCTATTTTAAGCCTCTGGAAAGACTTGGATAGTGGCATGGAAAATAAAACTCCAGATGGGGTAAAAAACAGAGAGGGCTGACACTTGGACTGACATTTGGGCTGACACTACAAAAACGAAAAGTACTTAATGGGCTGACATTTGGGCTGACAAAATCGCGCAAAATTATGTTCTCAAAAGTACCCAAAACGACAGAAAATGGCGGGAAAATGCACGAAAATAGGCTTATAAGTGACCCAAAATGACATGGCGATTTGGTGACAAATCATTGAATCATAGGGATTAAGGTGTCGAAAATGGGCGAAAAGCGTGTGTGCGCGGCTCAACATAAGGAAAAAACACCTATCTTTGCGGTAGCATTTGAAATGAGTCCACGACTCACACCCCTTTTCTGGAAGGGACTTTTCACCTCCTTGAAAGAAGGATAACGCCCGGCATTTCCCAGTGTCGGGCGTTTATCGCAATATTGCGAGAATAACAGGCTTTTCCCATGCGCCACAGGGAGAAAGGAGGTGTGATGTCGTGGATAAATACTTTTCAAATGCTAAAAACGAAGAAGGAACTCTTGTATTCTGCATGTACGTAGTACGTAATGGTAAACGAGTTTACCGCAAGAATGGAAGACCATTCTGCTTCAGAATAAAGAAGTAGCTCTAAGTTTTATGGCTGATACGATGGGAGGTATCAGCCTTTTTTATTCGATGGTGTGGAAGGTGATGGAGGCTTTGACTATTGCCAGGGCGCGGATGCTGGAGAGTGGGATGTCCTTAGGCTCGAAATGGGCGTTGTGGCTCACGAGCCGTATGTGCTCCGGATCTTCCGATTTCTGAATATACTTTACCACGGTGAAAGTATCTCCTCCTGCCTCGAGGGAGAGGAGGTATATCTGCCCCCATAGGAGGCTGTCCATGGAGAGGGCGAGCTTCTTATATATGATGATATCTCCACTTTTGAGGAGTGGAGACATCGACTCCCCTCTTACATATATGGCACCGTCCACCGGCGGGAGATTGGGAACCCGGAGGTAGTCTTCAGGAGTGATGTTCAGGTCGTTGAAAATGGCCATGATGCCGGCGGTTGCGGAAAGGTCGTAGAGCGGGATGTCCTGAATGTCCAGTTTGCGGTCAGTTGAGAGGGCAAAGGTGTGATCAGGCTGGATTCTCTCTTCGTTCAGCATCGTACCATCGCCAGTTAGTAGCCATTTTGGAGATATATTAAATTTCGTAACAAGCAAAGACATCACATCTGTACCTGCCATCATTCTTTTATTCAGAATTTCTGAAAATTTTGATGCTTTAATTCCGAATGCCTTAGCTAATTCGGTCTTAGATAGCGAATCACTGGTATTCAATACATAATTAATTGCAGTGATAATCCTATCATTTATCTCCACTTTCTCCATAATACCATATAAATTATTTCAGAATTTCTGTTGTCGTTTCAGAATTTCTGTATATATTTGCACATCGTTCACTGTGAAACTAAACGCACAAAGATAAAAAAATTATGGGAAGGTACATTAAAGCCAATTTGACGCTGCGTAATCAGCTACGTAAGGACTTCGCGGTTTCGCGTACAGCTATAAACAGAGCCCTCAATTTTAGGTCCTTTTCCGAAATGTCGAAATAAATTCGCAATTGCGCTCTCTCCAATGGAGGCGAACTCATGGAGCCGGCATTCTATCCGGACTGTGAGACCAGGCATACCAGCGATGCCATCATCCAGACCTTTGACAACGGCGTCGTCCTCGTGATAAGTAAGAATGACAGCAGTGCGACACTCAGTCGCAAGGGCGAGGTTATCAAGAAGTACAGGGATGTTACGCTTGACAAGTGGGGATTCATCATGGATCAGGCTTCTTCGTTTGCACGGGTAAGATAGCAAATGAGGGTCTCCGGCAACATAATTCTGATCACCTTTAAGGAGCTGACGCGCTGCGACAACGGCGAGGCAGTTATGAGCAAGAGTTGTTATGACCAGCTCAAGCATCGCTCGCGCATCAATGTAGTTGTGTCAGGTGGTGGTTTGGGCAAGGAGGCGGAAGTGGAATGGTCAAGTCTGCCAGACCGCTTCAAGGAGAAGTATATCGCGAAGTACGGAGACCCGGAAGTAGCGCTGATGCGCCAGAACAGTATGATTACTTATGATGAGAACGCCCGTCTCTTCTATGCCACCTATGAGCTTCCGGACGGAAGTCTGCTGAAGGAGGACAAGCAGCAGGAGTATCTGACCAACGCATCGGTGCTCAACAAGCTGCTTGAGATGGAATCCACACAGAAGAGGCAGAGGGCGCAGCGCGGAAACCGCACCCCTGTGTCGTGGGACGGAATTATCGAGCATTGCGAGCAGCTGCGTGAGTCCTACGGCCACACACTGCCGAAGAATGCCGCCCGCCTGCGTGACAAGATGCGTGAGTACTCACGCGAGGGATATGAATGCCTGGTGAGCAAGAAGATCGGAAATACCAACACGACGAAGATTACTGATGACGTGGCTGAATGGCTGCTGGCCCAGAAGAACTCGGTGAACCCGATCTACAGCATAGGTCAGATCTTCTCCCTATATAATGAGGTGGCTCCGGGAATGGGCTGGAAGACTATCAAGTCCGTGCAGACCCTGCTTGAGTTCTTTGAAAGACCGGACGTCAAACCTCTGTGGTACGCCGTCAATCAAGGTTCGCAGAGGGCGAACAACCTCTTCCTGCGTCAGAACAGGACGATTATGGCGAGCTGCCGCGATGCCCTCTGGTATATCGACGGTACGAAGGTCAACCTCTACTTCCAGTATTGGGACCCTAAAGCCCGCGCGACCAAGATAGGCACGACCAGCTGCATCTATGTGATGGACGCATACAGCGAGGTGTTTGTCGGGCACTACATGTGCGCACAGGAGAGTTTCCTTACCACATACGAGGCCTTGAGGAATGCCTTCGAGAACACCGGCTTCATGCCTTACGAGCTTGTGTCCGACAATCAGTCGGGCTTCACGAGTAAGTCAGCCAAGCGCTGGAGGGCGAAACTGGAGACGATCTCACATACGACTACTCCGGAGAACGGCAAATCCAAGTCCATTGAGTCCGCATTCGGACGCTTCCAGAATGAAATACTCCACCAGTTCATCAACTACACCGGCGGCAACATCACGGCTAAGTCGGCAAGGAGCAAGATCAACGAAAGTGTGATCGTGCAGAACGTGAAGAACCTGCCTACATACGACGAAGTGGCGGCAACCAATGCAGAGTGCGTCAGGAAGTGGAATTCCATGCCGCATCCGAAGTTCGCCGGCAAGAGCAGAATGGAGGTGTACAGGGAGAGCGTCAACCCCCAGGCCATTGCGCTGACCGAGGTACTGAAGGAGAAGGTATTCTACATCGCTACGGAGAAGCCTTCAACCTTCCGGGCAAGTGGCCTTGAGATAATGGTGTCCGGCAAGAAGTACGTGTATGAGGTATTCAAAGGTCCTCAGCAGCCCGACTACGAATGGAGGAGGAAGAACACCGGACGCGAGTTCGTCGTGGAGTACGACCCGCACGACATGAGCAAGGTCCGCCTGTGTATCGATGACAAGAACTACGGTCTGCAGTTCAACACATGGGCAGAGCCTTATATGACCATACACCGCGCCATTCAGGACCAGGTGGAGGGAGAGAGGAGCAACATCATCGCGGCGCTCAACGCCAACAAGAAGGAGATCGTGCGTGGAGACCTGGAGAGGAGGGCGCTGCAGACGAAGTACGGCAACGGCTATGAGAGTCTCGGCTATGACGCACCGCTGCCTCAGGGCGTGACCAGCAAGGAGTATCTGCGATTCGCCGAGGAGATACGCCAGGAGGAAGCGGCAAGCATGGCTGCCGCGCAAGTGACCGAGACACTTCCGGAGAGCACGGCGCAGATCCAGAAGGCTCAGAGCAATTTCGACATAGTCGCTGCATTGGACAGACTTTAAACACAAACAGATATGGACAATTCAAAGAAAAAGGGAATCAGTGAGAATCTGAGGGCTTATGTAAGCCGCTACCCGTCACAGAACAAGGCAGTCAATTCGCTGAAGGGCGTGAGCGCCGCAACGGTGAGCTGCATCCTCAATGAGAAGTGGGATCTCATCAGCGACGACATGTGGATGAACATCCAGAGCCAGATTGCAGCCAACAAAGGCTGGCAGCTCTATGGCACCGTGGCTTTTCAGTCTCTCGGTCTCTACTTCCAGGACAGCCAGGATGAGAGCAATGTGGTATGGATTACAGGTCCTGCAGGCATAGGCAAGAGCACTGCAGCCGCCAAGTATGCGGCGAGCCACACCAATGTCTATCTGCTGACCTGCAGCAGCGACATGACCAAGTCTGATTTCATCAGCGAACTGGCATCGATCATCGGCATACGCTCTGCCGGAATGACCGTGCGCGAGACTCTGAGGGCCATCATCAAGGAGCTTGTGAAGAGGGAGCGTCCCTTGCTCATCTTCGACGAGGGCGACAAGCTGGCGGACAGCGTGCTCTACTACTTTGTCTCCCTGTACAATGCGCTTGAGGACAAGTGCGGAATGGTATTCCTGTCGACGAACTACATGGAGGAAAGAATGCGCAGGGGTGTGACACGAGGTCGCAAGGGTTATGACGAGCTGGAGAGCCGTATCTGCCGCCGGTTCGTACCGCTTGACCTGGTGACCGCCTCCGAGGTGGAAGGCATCTGCCGCGCCAACGGCCTCGACGATGCCGCTGCCATCAAGAAGGTGATAGCCGAGGCGCACAGCTGCGGCAATGACCTCCGTAGGGTGAAGAAGTCCGTCCACAAGGAACTCTCAAAGACGGCCGTGAAAAGATGATGCCCGCCCGTTCCAATGTCATTCAAACTCCATTTAAACGCGATTAAAACACTGTTATGGCTCGTTCTCTCACTGCCAAGGAAATTCTGAACATACGCCGGAAGAGCATCACGTTCGAAGGCGAATGGGGCAACTGCATCGGCTCCATGGACCGCCATGGCGTGGTCTTCTTCTGGGGCAACAGCGGTAACGGCAAGAGTTCGGCGGTGATTTCCTTCTGCAAGGAACTCGCGAAGAACGGAAAGGTCCTGTTCGTGTCTCTGGAGGAGGGATTCAGTCTCTCATTCCAAAAGACGCTCAAGCTCTACGACATGGATTCGCTCGGCAGCCGCTTTCAGGTTCTTGAGAGTGCCACTGCAGAGGAGCTGGTGGAGAGGTTGAGCAAGCCCCGCAGTGCGGATTTCGTTGTGATAGATTCCTTCCAGTACCTCGGAATGTCGTACAGGCAGTATATCGACTTCAAGGGCAAGCTGGCGAACAAGATGCTGGTCTTCGTCTCCCATGCCGACGGTAAGCAGCCGGAAGGGCGTGCAGCCAAGTCCGTGAAGTACGACGCGATGCAGAAGATATGGGTGGAGGGATTCGTGGCTTTCACGAACGGCCGCTTCATCGGACCTACAGGACAGGCGGTGATATGGGAGAAAGGTGCATGGGACTATTGGAACAAACGGACGATGGACAACAACTCTAATTTCTACTACAATGGCAACAGCGAAGAGGAATGATTACTCCAGGTTCTATGCTCTTTTGAGGCAGAACCCCATGGCGGACAAGGAGGAACTTGTGTCGCAGTTCACCGGTGGGCGCACGACGCATGTGAGCGAGATGCGCAGGGAAGAGTTCATAAGCATGTGCGACGCCCTGCAGTATGGCGGTGAGAGCGAACAGCGTGCCCGGGAGCTTCAGCTCAAGAGAGCCAGGAGTTCGGTGCTGCTGCGTATCGGAAGGCTCGGTATCAGCACGATAGACAACTGGGACGCCATCAATGCCTTCGTGTCGAGTCCGAAGATAGCCGGGAAGAAGTTCTACGACCTCAGCGTGTCCGAGCTTCAGGCTCTGGTAAGCAAGCTTGAGAGCATCATCCGCAAGGGCGGACTGAAGGGAGAGGAGGAACAGCCCAAGCCGGCAGCGGTGCCGAATGCAGATGCTTTGGTCCAGGCCGCAATCAAGTCCCTTTATATACGGAAGTCAAACCCTAAAACATGGAACTGATGTTTGAATCAATGATTATTTAATTAGATAGCGTATGAACATAAACAACATTGAAAAGTGCCGGATGCTTCTGGAAAAACGAGCGCACCTCATACAGGCGGCCGGCATCATGGCTGAGCTCAAGCGCAAGGCTAAGGTGACCATCGAAGGACTGGCGATTAGATCGCCATTTATCGTGGAACTTATTGATGAGGATCTGAACTTGGCAATCCAAGACGCCATTGACGCAAGGATCCAAGCGATTGAGAAGCAGATTGAAACCCTTTAACAGACATTGAATATGGAAGAAACGAAGAAGACAACCGTCGAAATGACGGATGAGCAGCTGGCCAGGTTCCGGGCTTTTGAAGAGGCCGAGGCGAAGAAAGCCCTCGTCGCCCAGAGGAAGGCGGAGCGCCAGACCTACGAGGAGCTGGTGGACAATGCCATTATGGAGGCCTTCCCACGGCTCAAGGGTGTGAGCGACAGCCTGGCTATGACCAAGAACGCTGTTTTAGACACCTTCAAGGCTATCCTGGATATGAAAAAGGAAGTCCTGCGGCTGACCAAGGACCGCCAGCGTTCCCATACGTTCACCCACTCCGGCGGCAAGTTCCGCATCACAATCGGCGCCCACAAGTGCGACGGGTGGAAAGACACCGTCACCGATGGCGTGCAGATGGTCAAGGAGGCCTGCATGGATCTGATAAAAGATGACACTACCCGCGCACTGGTCAATCAGATTATGGCTCTTATGTCTCCGGACAAGGACGGCAACCTCAAGGCCGCCAAAGCCCTCCAGCTCCGCAAGCTGGCGGACGAATTGCACAACGACCGCATCAGCGAGGGGGTCCAGATCATCGAGGAGGCCTACATCCCGTCCACATCCAGAACCTACATCTACGGTGAAATCAAGGATGAGCATACAGGCGCTTGGAAGTCCATTCCCTTGGGTATGACGGAGGCATAGGATGAAAAGTGTAGATACTGGCAACCTTCCGGCAGTGATTTGCGTAGTGGTGAGCTGGACACGCTTCGTCGGCGTGTCCCAGCGCAACTACGAGGTCTGCATCTCCCCAAGACCTCGTGACCGCAAGGCAGTCTCGCCCAAGGAGGCAAAATCCATCATCGCCGCCCGGGGGGTGGTCAAGGCGTATGAGTCGAGCGACGGATGCGTCTACGACACCCCCGGCAAAGATTTTTATAACAAGTACCACGGCTGGCACGGCAGCCACGAAGAATAACACCAATGGGAAAGAAAAGAAGGGGCAGGAGCTATGAGAAGCGTGTCCTGGAGATAAGCAGGATATACGGTGAACACATCAAGTCAGGTCTCTCCAACAGGGAGATCTGGCTTAGGTACATTTATCCCGTCTATGCCATAAGCGAGAGGACCTTCTACAACATTCTCAACGCCTCCGCCTCTTCCGTTCCCGATGATGATTCCGAATATCCAACCCTCTTCGACGAATATGGCAGACAGTGAGAGCATAAAGGGTCTCAAGCGCAAGATTCTGAAGGATGTCCGAGTGGAGGTGTCTTCGGAGTTTGACCGGAACTTCGTGACCCAGTCCTTTTTTGGGGAGGCGTGGCAGCGGCACAAGACCCCGACGAGACAGGGGCGACATCTCCTGGTCAGATCCGGGAACCTGCGCCGGAGCATATCGGCAAAGTCGGACGAGAACAGCATCACTTTCCAGTCGACGGAGCCTTATGCGGCCATCCACAACGAAGGAGGCGAAATCAAGGTGACCGCCCGGATGAGGCGCTTCTTTTGGGCGATGTACTACAAAGCCAACGGTGGGCTTGGCCGTCGCAGGGACGGCACCCTCAGGAAAGACAAGAACAATGCCCGGCTGTCCACCGAGGCGGAATTCTGGAAGCACATGGCCCTGATGAAGGTTGGTTCCAAGGTGAGGATTCCGCGCCGCCGCTTCTTGGGAGTCCATCCGGAGCTCAAGAGGGAGGTTATGTCCATTGTCGAGAGCAGATTAATTGAGTATTATAGCAATAATAAAAAATTCAAATGATTACTGAACTTTATTCCGCCATTGCAGAAGCCCTCAAAGGGGTGGAGTGTGGCATCATCCAACACATTGACCTCTGGAACCAGAATGTGGAGTTCATCGAGGAAGATGAGGCGTGGGATCGCCCGGCTGTCTTCGTGGAGTTCGGGGAGATAGTCTGGGAATCTTATAAGGGCCGGGCAAACGGCATGGTCGGGAAAGGGGAAGTCCTCCTGCATGTCGTTACCGACTGGAAGGGTTCCGCCGCTGACGGAGCCGTCACACGGGAAGAGACGCTATCTGATTACGAACTCACAAACAAGATCCATGAAGCTATGATCGGACTCCAAGGCGATACGTTCCGGAATGTGTCCCTCTCCCTCACTCTGACGAACCACAACCACCGGGAGCTATTGGAGAACATCGAAGTGTACAAGGTGACTTATGAGCGTACGATGTAAACCCCGAAAAACTAAAGAATCCGCCACTAAGTGACGGTTTTTTTTTGATAATACGCTTGGAATTAAAATATTTGCTATATTTGCATCGAGGTCAGCCTAGATAGCGCGGTATATCCAAGCTTGGGTACTCAATTTAAGGGATGGGAAACCATCCCTTATTTTTTCAACAGACCTTCAATATGGGCGACAGTTGCATTTCTGTCTCCAAATACAAAGTCGTCTTTTGTTATTAGCGTGACTTTCCCACGATAAATGATATAGCAGCGTTTCATTCTTCCTGTCTTAAAATCCTGTTCTCTCCCTTGAATCTTATTGGAAAGTTTATGAGTAGGAAGAGGATACTTGTTCATGTGCTGCTCGAGGTCAAAGACTAGCGCCTGACATCCTTTCGCCAATCCATCACGAAATCCGGCTGTAATACCCTTGTAACTCTGAATGCCTTTCCTGTCCGCAACAATACCGTCGATAGTATATTCTGGGTTTTTCCGGCCATCATTGTAATGCCGGCGGATTGACATGGTAGTATCCGGAAATGCCGTCAGGACCTTTCTTGCCGTAGCGACGTTCAATTCGAGGTCGTTCAAATCAGACTTTGAGCTTATCATCAAACGTTCCCCCGCCTCTGTGTCCGGATAAAATGCCCGTTCGTTCAAGCAGGTTCTGACCAGCAGGCACGCCTCGCAAAGCTCGTTGTCCGCGATGTCCTTTGCGAGATTGAGTTTCTTCGAGCAGTTGACGCACTTGCTGATGGTGTAGGGATTGTAATCCGGGAATGTCTTTTCCTGCTTGCCGGGATTGAAGTGGAAGATACCCTTGGCATCCTTTGCAAGAGCTTCCCGGCCTCTCCTGAAGGCTTCCGTCCGGTCAGTGGCAGGGTATTTCTCCTTGAGGACTTGGACTACCGTACAACGGCAGTTCCAGCCATTTGGAGGAAAGTATTCATCCCAGAACGGGTCGGACATAGGCAGCGTAACCCCGTTGAGAGCGGCGTGTTCCGGACGGACCTTGTCATCACCTGCAGTGCGGTACTGAAGGTAATACTCGTCCCCGTCCTCCTCATATCCTTCCCACTTGGCCGCCATCTCGGCAGATGCCTGGGCGTGGTTGTATTCGGCGTGCAAATAGGCTTTGTTGTAGGTGTCGTCTATCTTTTGAACGTCGTTCAAAAACTGATTAAACGGCTTTCTATTGCCCTTTTCGTCAAGAAGTGAGGGAAAGGCTTCATTAAGTTCGTGGAAGGTCTTGATGCCGGAGAAAATGTAATCGGATTCACGGAGCTTCGCCCTCATGGTGTCGGACATTTCGACCTCGGCGAAACTGGCGTCAAGAACCCGGGCATGTTCATCGATGAACCCTGCCACTTCCGGCTCTTCCAGCAATTCTATGCGCAGACTTGCCTCTTCCTCCCGGAACAGGGCCGACATCATCCTCTTGAATGACTTTTCAAGCCTTTTCCGGGATTCTTCCGGAATCTCCTGACCTTTGGCCATGGACAGGGTATTTCCCAATATCAGGGCATATCTCCGGTGCAGCCCCTCGTAGTCAGAGGGGCTTAATCGAAAAAACCGGGAATGGCATTCTTCTGGTCAGGGTCGGTGTCCTCCTTGGTGCTTCCCTTTGACGGTTCAGCCGAGAACGGGGTGATGTTCTGCCTGCGTTCTCCGACGGGAATGCCGTATTTGTCCTCAAAGTAGCTGCCGTCAACCTCATAGTTATTGAGGATCATTTCCTCGAATGCCTTCTGCTGCTCAGGAGTGTAGTCTACAGGCTCGTTCCAGTCGAATCGAAGCCCCTTGAGCGGGAATCCGAGGTTCACGAGCTTCGGTAGGAGCTGGTCGTTGACCGTGTCCCTCACCAGGTCTGCGATCTCGTAGACGAGGTTCTCAAGTATCCTGTAGTGCACCTGCGACTGGCTCAGCGAGGCCCCGTCCTCGATGGTCATCGTGACGAGGAGGACGAGCTTGGACAGCTCGGAGTTGGCCCGCTCGACGCGCCTGTCGTACACGTTGTAGGCGTCGCCCCTGGAACTTTCCTTTAGTTCGATCTCGGCCTCGGCCGGCAGCACCGCCCACGCCTTGGACCCCATCGTCTCCATCATCCTGCCGAGCGCCGCCTTGTCCCTCTCGTCCCTGCTGGATGTCCTGGCGATCCTTATCGGCAGCCCGAACATCTCGGCGAACGAGTCCCAGAACGCCAGGGCGTACTTCTTCGGGATCGTCTGTATGGCGGCGGACAGGTAGAGGCCGAGGTCGCGCGGCTCGCCGACCTCGACGAGCCAGTCCGACCACGGCCTCTCCCTGTACGGGATCCCCTGCGTCCAGTCGCCTCCGGGACAGGGCGTGACCCTGCCGAACTCCGGCACCACGTGCTTCCGGGGGATGAGCGTCACCCCGGAGAGGGACGGCGAGCCGTCCTCCCCGATGACCACGTCGCCCAGCTCGATGAGCGAGTGTCCCCAGTAGCGCTGCTGGAGGACGTAGCGGACGAACGTCTTGAACCACGATGTCTCAAGGTACCTCAGCGCGCCCTCGTCCGGCTCGCCGTCGGGCTTCGTCAGCCGGAAGCTCTTTGAGAGGATGAACCCCTGCAGCTGTCCGATGCAGCCCTTTAGGTGCGGGTCGAGCTCCACGTCCCGGTAGATGTCGTAGAGCCTCTGCCTGTTCGGCGAGTCCGCGCTGATGGCCAGCTGGTGCGCCGTCCTCCACTCGGCCAGGTCGCGCCGGGCGAGCGCGTCGGTCTGCCTCTGGAGGTCTATGACGACCTTCCTCATCCTCCTCCTGTCCTCCCGCCGCGACAGGTCGAGGCGGACTCCTCCGTCGGGCGACTGTCCGCCCGCGGCCTCCGCTCCTTCCGGGCGGCCGGAGAGTATATTCCTGACGGAATCAAGTATGCTCATAATCCTATCTGTATTGTGTCAATAACTGTTGTCCACGCCCGGCCTTGAGCCGAACAGCACCCCGCCGGAGAGGCCGCCCCCGCCGTCCTTCCCCGCCTCCGGAAGATCCGGGACGATGACCCCCGACTGCACCCTCTCGAGCCATCTGACGGCTCTCTCGTACCTCTCCTTCCTTATCTCGCCGCCCATCCTGCCGGGCAGCGAGGCGGACATATGGTAGAGGGCGATGTCGCAGGTGTACATCACCATCTGGCGGTTGCGCGCGTCCCCCTCGGCTGCGAATATCCTCCCGCAGTCGTACCTCGGCCGCAGGTAGCCGGAGATCTCCTCCACCGCCTCTGACTCGGCGATCTCCCTGTTGCGGTGGTCCACCTGCGTCACGGCCTGCATCGCCGTCTCGCCGATCACCACCCTGTAGTCTTCCTCGTTGACGAACATATCGCTGTCATTTTGTTATGTAGAGGCAGTCCCTTTCGATGTCCCTGACGGTCACGCCCCTCCTGAACCGTCCGGACCTCACCAGGCCCTTCACTGTCCTCTTGGACGCGACCCTGATCTTTCCGTTCAGCCTGAAGACCATCATCCTCAGCCCCGTCGCCTCCCTGACGCGCTCGGCCTCCCTCACCGCGCGGGCGATCCTGGCACGGAGAATCCTCCGTCCGGCCTTCCACAGCGCCGCCCTCAGGCGGCCGCCGACCCTCCCGATCACACTTTCCATATCACCATATATTTTTGGCTGACGGCCTCTCGCCCATCAGCGGAGTGAAACTTGTCTTCCTGGCGTCCCTCTGGAGAATCCATATCGCCCCTTCGTCGGCGTCCGGTGCGTCGTCGTGGGCGGAGCTTCCCTTTTCCATGGCGAGTGTCTGGTCGATCCCTACCTGCATATCCGGGCTGTCCCTCATTGCCGCATTGTAGAAGACGAACCCCCTTTCCCAGAGAGGGGAGATGTCGGTGATGCGTTGAAGTTTGTCCGGCTTCTTCCGGTAGTCCCCGGAGATGGGAAGCTGATACCCGCGCCGGTTGCCTTCCTCCGCGAATTCATCCAGAATCATATCCTGCAGGAAGACCGCCTCCATAAGGAAGCGGACGGATGCGTCCTCCGGGATGCGCTCATAGAGGTCATACAGCCAGCGGACCATCTCTCCGGTGGTCGCCTGACGGACAAAGCAGTCGATAAGATGCAGCTCCGGACCTTTCTTCCCCCAGAGCCTGACGGCCTTGTAGTCATTGGATGTCTTGGGCTTCCAGGAGGGGTCGGTATAGCACACGAGTGCGTCATATTTACCGAGAGGGAGGGTTTTCTTGAATCGGATCCATTCATTCCTGAAAATCTTTCCCCGGGCGATGGGTGTGTTCATGAATTCCCGGTTCCACTCTATGTATCCCATGAAATCGGCGGCTTCCTTCGCCTCCTCCCTTGTCCATTTCTCTTTCCAGGCCGGATTCCCGTCCTTGTCAAGCGCATCGACCCTTGAGACCCTGACGCTTCCTATCTTGCTTATGTTGTGGAGTACCGTGCATTTTGAAAAGAGGTTCCCTACCATTATGAAGCGTCCCCGGCCCACGTCAAGGGAGCCGAAGAGGGCGCTGCGCACCCAAGCCGTCATGTCCTCCACCCTGGAGGGGTTCTTGCTCAGCTCATCGTCATCAATGTCATCGCAGACGATGTAGTCCGGACGTACGTTCCTGAAACGGAGGCCGCGGGGCGACTGCCCGCGACCCAGCGCATTGAAGATGACCCCGTCCTTGGTCTTGAAGTAGCCGTCGGCCCAGTCGCCGATCCCTTTCTGTTCCCCGAAGTCCGCGATATAGCGCTGGTTGAACTCCAGTTCGGCCTGTATTGAGGACAGGAGCTCGACGGCATTGTCGGAAGACTTGCCGACGATCACCATGTAATGAATCAAATCCTGAGGCTTGAGCCACAGGGGTATAAAAATGTCCACGTGGGTGGATTTGGCGTGGCCTCTCGGCCATTGGAACACGGCCTTGAGGTTCGGGTTGTCCCGGATTGAGCAGGCGGCCTTGCCGTGAAAATCCGCGTTGTGTATGATTCGGCGGACGCCGTCCTCATCCACCTTCGCAAGATAGTGGGGGAAATAGTATTCGCAGAACCGGTCGTAATGGGCGAGCAGGCGCTTGATGCGGCGGTCCTTCTCCTCCTTTGTCTCCTGACGGTTCTGGAGCACCGTCAGGGACTGCACCTCCCTGCAGTGTTCCCGCCATCTTTCAAGGGCCTCCTTTGTTTCAACCTTTGAGCCCATCACTTGCCGATGTGCTCGGAGATGTACTGGTCCTGAAGCGAGTTCACCTGGCGGATGAATTCCGGCGTAATCTCCTGGTTAGTCATTGCCTTGTACTCAAGCCACTTTGAGAACGCCATGAAGACCTCCACCGTATCCACGATGCTCGCCTTCTTGTCAAGCTTCTCAATGACGGACGCCATCTTGGACAGTTTGTCGCCAAGACCGGCGGCGGCCATCGGATCATCGGATTCATTGACTTTCTCGATGAGGTTGTTGATGGTCGCAAGGAGTTTGTTCACAAGCTCCGGGCGCGTTATGTTCTGAGCCGCCCGGGTCTCCTTCCACCCGCCGTCCTGGCACCACCTCGAGATGGTGGGGCGTGAGACCCCCATCTGGTCGGCGATCTGTTCCATCCCCATTCCGGACATGTAGAGGGCTTTTGCGACAGCCTTCTTGTTTTCTGATTCTTTCTTTGTCATACGGGCAAATGCTTCTAACGGGGGTAAAATTATACCTTTCCGCCTGCCGTCGCAAAAATGTGTGCGATGATTGCATACATCAGCGCAACCGTTGCATAGAAGTGTGCAATGGTTGCGCACTTCTTTTGTTCTCTGTTTTCCCTTATATAAACTTGCGGTCGAAAAGCCATAAAACCAAGCAATGACATGGGAAAGAGGGTAAGAATATCTAACGAGAGCCTGAACGCCTACGGCACCAGGATAATGACCGACGGGCTGGACATCACCCAATTCCAGCGCAACCCGGTACTCCTTTATATGCACCAAAGAGGGTTGGTGATCGGTTATGTGAAGGACGTCAGGAAAGAGAACGGTGAAGTGACCGGAGAGCTGGAGTTTGACGGAGCCTCTCCGGAGAGCGTCCGCATAAAGAAACAGTTTGAATTCGGCTCCCTCAAGATGGTCAGCGCCGGCATTGACATCTTGGAGTTGAGCGAGACACCGGAGAACATAATTCAGGGACAGACTCGTCCCACCGTAGTCCGCAGCAAACTTATCGAGGTGTCCGTGGTGGACATCGGAGCCAACGATAACGCCCTGGTCCTCACCAAGGACGGGGCCACCCTTGAACTTGCAAAAGATGGAAGCAATCCGCTTCCGTTGCTAAACAATAAAAAACAGACAAAAGAAATGGACATTAAAGAATTCGCCCTTATGCTAGGGCTTGACTCGTCCGCTGACGGAAGCGCCGTCGAGGCCCGGGTTGTCTCCCTCAGGAAAGCCGAAGAGGAAGCGAGCGGGCTCCGCGCCGAGAAGGAGCGGATGACACTGTCGGCCATCACACAGGCCGTTGCCGCAGGCATCAACGAAAAGAAGATTCCCGCCGGGAAGAGGGAGCACTTCATCAACCTCGGCAAGTCTGTCGGGCCGGACGCCCTCAGGGAGACCATCGCAATGATGGAGCCCGCGGCCAGGGTGAGCCGGATGCTCAACCAGAAGCCGGAACACGGCGGCGCCTCCGCCTACGGGAAGCTGAGCGACGTCCCCGCCTCCGAGATCCAGGCGATGCGCAGGGATGACCGCGAGACCTATATCAGGCTGTTCAAGGCCGAATATGGCTTCGAGCCTCAGATGGACGACGAGGATTAACCAACAAAACAAGAAGATATGAGAAAGTTAATGACATTGCTTATGGCGGTCCTTTTCAACGCTGTTGTCGGGGCCGTGTGCGCCTCGGCGGCCGGGTTCTCCCCGCTGCCGGGGGCGCTGGCGGCGAACGCCGTCTCCGGCGTGGCCGGCCTCTTCGCCGGGACGCCTGTGTCCGGAGTCCTCAGGGCGGGAGTCCTCCGCGAGATCTGGACGGGGGAGATGATCAAGGCTCTCCGCGCCGGGCTTGACGGGTCTTGGCTCGACGGGATACCGGACGCCACGATCGCTGCGGACAACGACGTGATCCACCTCGTGGACGCTGGCGTGGAGCCGGACGTGCTGGTCAACAACACGACGTACCCGATAGCCGTGCAGGAACTCACCGACGGCGACGTGTCGATCAGCCTCGACAAGTTCCAGACCAAGGTGACCCCCATCACGGACGACGAGCTCTACGCCGTCAGCTACGACAGGATGTCAAGGGTGACCGAGTCGCACAGGAACGCCATAGACGAAGCGAAGTTCAAGAAGGCGGCGCACTCCTTCTGCGCGCAGGAGAACACGGCCAAGACACCCGTGGTCAGCACCTCGGGGGAGAGGGATCCCGAGACCGGGCGCCTCTCGCTGACACGCGGCGATCTCCTGAAGGCGAAGGCGGCGCTCGACAGACTGGGCGTACCGCCAGCGGACCGCCGTCTGGTGCTGTGCTCCGACCACGTCAACGACATCCTGGCCTGGAGCGAGGCGTTCTCCCGCCAGTACAACCTTGACAACGCCAACGGGAAGGTCGGAAGGCTCTACGGCTTCGACATCTACGAGGCGGCCTGCAATCCTCTGTACACCGTCGCCGGCAAGAAGAAGACGACCGACGCCACGGCCGAGGCCGGAGAGTTCCGTGCGTCGTTCGGGTTCTACACCCCGCGCGTGTTCAAGGCCACCGGCAGCACGAGGATGTACTACAGCGAGGCCAAGTCCGACCCGCAGAACCAGAGGAACCTGATTAACTTCCGCCACTACTTCCTGGCGATGCCTAAGAAGACGGACGCGGGCGTGACGATCATCTCCGGCTATCAGGCCACCGAGTAGCGGCCAGGTTCATAAAGGATAGAATGTTATAGGAATTAAAGAGCGATGGCCAGACTCAAATACCTTGTGATACACTGCACGGCGACCCCGGAGGGACGCGAGGTGACGGCGGCCGAGATACGCCGCTGGCACACCTCGCCACCGCCCGCCGGGAGGGGCTGGAGCCAGGTCGGCTACACCGACATGATCCATCTGGACGGCAGGGTCGAGCGTCTGGTCGGCAACAACGAGGACGGGAACGTCGATCCGTGGGAGGTGACCAACGGGGCGAGGGGCTACAACAGCGTCAGCCGCCACGTGGTGTATGTAGGCGGGCTTGCCTCGGACGCAAAAACGGCCAAGGACACCAGGACGAAGGCGCAGATGAAGGCCCTGAGGGACTACGTGACTGCCTTCCACGGACGGCATCCGTCCGTCCTCATAGTGGGGCACAACCAGCTTGCGGCCAAGGCCTGCCCGTCGTTCGACGTCCCGGAATGGCTCAGGTCGATAGGCATCAAACAGAAAGGATATGGAACTCACTGACATCATAAAGGCCGCTTCAGACATCCTCATCCCGGCGGCCACCGGGGTGGCCGGCTTCCTGGGCGGGCGCAGGAAGCGCAGGAACGACTTCCTTGCCGAGCTGCAGAGCTCCATCGACGCTCTCTCCGCCAAGAACGCCGAGCAGATGAACACCATCCTGTCGCTTAACGACACCGTCGTGGAGCTGCGGCGGGAGAACGCGGAGATGAAGGCCGGGGTGACCGCCCTTCGGAGGGAGAACACCGACCTGAAGGCCGAGGTGGAGGCGATGCGCCTTGAGAACAGGAAGCTCTCCGGCGAGATCGCCCAGCTCAGGGAGCAGCTGGACGGGGTGAGGACCATAACCAGGGTGAGGAAGGGTGATGCTTAGGTTCTGTGCCATACTCGCCCTTCTGGCCTCGGCGGCAGGCTGCGGTACGGTAAGGAGACTTGACGAGACCGTGACAAGGCAGTCCGGCGAGATCGCCGCCATGGATTACCGGATTTCCGAGCTCCAGAGCCTCGTGGGCAAGGCGGAGCGCTCGAGCGCCGGGACGTTCGAGGAGATCCTGTCGGTCAGGGAGGTGTACGGCGGTGCGTCCCCCGACAGCGCCGCCGCGGGCCGTTCGGTCGTGAAGGAGACGGTAAGGCGGCGAAGGTCTGTGACGAGCTCGTCCGAGACCGAATCGGTGTCCGGCGCGGCGGTGTCCGAGGCATCCTCGGCGGAGAGTGCGGCCGTGTCGGGCCGCGAGGAGAAGTCTGTCTCCGCTCCGGCGGACGGGGGGCCGAGAGGCGGACGGCGAAAGACAGGGCGTCTCCTGACACGCCTCGGCCTGTCGGCGGCGGCGATACTGCTGGCGGCGTTGGCCGTGCGGGCCGCCGCAAGGCATCCGGGCGGCATCCGAAGACTGTTCAAGGGATTATTCAAAACAAATGAAAATTAGAAGATATGTACATCAATGGAAATGACCTTCTGGTCAGCATAGACGGCAAGGCGGTGGGGCACTGCACCACGCACACGGCGACATTCAACACGGAGACGAAGGACACGGCCGTCAAGCCTGTGGCCACCAAATCCAAGGAGGAGGCGGGCAAGTTCAAGAGCAAGACTGTCTCCGGACTCTCCATACAGGTGAAGGCCGACGGCCTGGCGTTCCGTTCGGAGACGGAGGGCGGATTCAAGCAGCTCCTGGCCAAGTGGAAGGTGGGCAGCTCGGTCAAGCTCGACCTTTTCGAGAGGGAGAACGACTCCGCACCTTACCTGTCAGGCAGCTTCGTCATCACGACGCTGGAGATCACCGCCCCGGCCGGGGAGGACTCCACCTACAGCGCGACGTTCGACAACGACGGGGCGCCGGACACGTTCGCTCCGGAGAAGTTTGACATAGTCGCCTCTTAGCCATGGCCAGGAAAATCAACGTGGGCGGCAGGGAGCTGCCGTGCAGGGTGACGATGGGGGCGATGCTGCGCTTCAAGCGAGAGACGGGCAGGGATGTCAGCGAGATGTCATCCGGCGACATCTCCGACCTCATCACATTTATGTGGTGCTGTGTGTCGAGCGCCTGCGTGGCCGACGGGACGGAGTTCGGCCTGACGCTGGAGGAGTTCGCCGACAGGATGGATCCCGAGAGCCTCGGCAGGTTCTACGAGGACGGCGCTCAGGACTCAAAAAAAAAGTAGGCGGCGAGGCCGCCGACATCGAAGAACTGTTGGGGATTGCGCTGGGGTGTGTGGGGATGAGTCTCTCGGACTTTGAACGATGCACCCCTTCCGAGTTCGCCGCCGTGGCCTCCAGATGGCGGGAGTGCCGCGACGAGATCCTCAGGCAGGGCTGGGAGCGGTCGAGGTTTATGGCCGCGATGACCCTCCAGCCGTACAGCCGGAAGCCTGTCAGGCCAACGGACGTGGCAAGCTTCCCCTGGGACGGCGAGGCCCGGAAAGGGGCGGACGGAACGAGGCGCGGGGCGCCCAGCACGAGGGAGAGGATGAGGGAGATAGAGGAGAGGGTCAGAAACGCCGCTCGTCATCAGGGTCATACAGACCTATGATGACGATGATGACCACGACGACCCAGAATATGAACAGCATAGTGCTGGAGAATGCCAAATTCGGGTCATCACGGCAAAATTCACCGTAAGCTCTGAAAAACTCAATCATAACGACAGCAAATATAGCAAATTATGTCCGAAACAGTATCCGTAAAGATAAAAATTGATGACGCGGGGTCGTTCAAGCAGGTCGAGGTTGACGCCGAAGACCTGCGCGGGGCCATCCGCACCGTCAAGGAGGAGACCGACCGCCTGTCGGCCAGCGTCATCAACTGGTCACAGGCGGCTCAAGCCGCAGATATGTTCCAGCAGACACTTGGAGAGCTCCAGTCCGCCCTCTCCGACCTGTCCTCCGGGTACGCCGAGGACCAGGCCAACCTCGCCAAGCTGGGGCAGGCGATGCGCAACACTATGGACGCCACCCAGAGCCAGATCGACTCCGTCGAGGCGCTGTGCGAAGCGCAGGAGCGCTCCGGGGTCACGAGCAAGGGGGCGCAGCTGGCGGGGGCGCAGGAACTGGCGACCTACCTTGAGCTGTCCTCGTCGCTCGAGACCCTCATCCCGGTGCTGAACGATATGGCGGCGCAGCAGCTGGGCGTGGGGGCGAGCGGCGAGAGCGTGGCGCAGATAGCGTCGATGCTCGGCAAGGTGATGAACGGGCAGACCGAGGCCCTGAGCCGCTACGGCTACAAGTTCGACGAGGCGCAGAAGCACATCCTCCAGTTCGGCGACGAGACCGAGCGGGCGGCCGTCCTTGCGGATGTGGTGAGCGAGTCCGTGGGAGGGATGTCGCAAGCCCTGCGCGACACTTCCGAGGGGGCGCTGTTCGCCGCCAGGACTCAGTTTGACGGGCTGAAGGACAAGTTAGGTGGAGTGGTCACCGAAGTTATGCCTCTGATAAATATTTTCGCATCATTGACAGTCTCCGTCACGGGGTTAATGAAACTTGTGAACTCGTTCAGAGCACTTGCGTCGGTTCTGCCCCTTGTCAGGGTCGAGTCCCTCGCCTGCGCCGTGAACCAGCGCGTCCAGGCCGCCGCCGCCCGTATACTCGGGGCTTCGTCCGCCGCTGCCGCCGGGAGCGTGACGGCGCTCAAGGTGGCCACGGCCGCCCTCTACGCCACGATGTCGCTCGGCCTGTCTCTGGCCATACAGGGGGTGATATCCCTGTTTAACCGGCTCACCTCGGCGACATCGTCCGCCGCCGGCGGGATGAAGGAGGCGGACGAGGCCACCTCCGCCTACAAGGACGCGGCTGCGGCGGCGCGAGCCGAGGTCACGAAGGAGATAGTGGAAATCGAGGCCCTGATCAAGTCCAAGTCTCTTGAGGGCGACAAGGTCAGGGAACTCAACGAGAAGTACGGGGAGGCGTTCGGGACCTACGGCACCCTGTCCGAATGGTATGAGGTGCTGACCGGCAGGAGCGAGGCGTACTGCCGCCAGTTGGGCTATCAGGCGAGGGCCGAGGCTCTCATCGGGGAGCAGTCCAAGGCGACGGTGGAGCTGGATGACGTAAGGAAAGCGAGGAAGAGGATGGAGGACGAGGGCAGGACAACGTCGTTCGTGCCCGTCACCACGTCCGTCTCGGCCGGCGGATCATCCTATGCGGAAGTCCAGAGCGAGGAGTACTCCAACCTCCTGTCGAGGGAGAGCGAGCTGGAGGCGAAGGTCAGGGACACCGAGGCCGCCATAAAGGAGGCCGTGTCCGAGGCGGCCAAGGCCGCCGGCGAGATGGCGGACGCCACCTCATCCGCCGCCGGAGCGACAGACTGGCAGAAGATGTCGCTGTCCGACCTTAACTGGGAGATCCAGAAGCAGAGGCAACTCGTGGCCGACAAGGCGGGGACGGACACGGAGGCGGCCAAGGCGGCCTCGGAAGAACTAAGAAAGATGGAGGAACGAGCCGCCGCGCTAGGAAAGGCCTACGGCCTCGCCGCTACCTCATCGTCAGCGTCATCGCATGGGCTGGCGGCGGAGATTGCCGCCTACAGGCAGTCCGTCGGCAGGGCGCTGGATGTGAACAGGGCCTTCAACGGATCTGTCGGAGAGAGCGCCGTCGAGATGAGAGCCATGCAGTCAGGTCTGACGCAGCTCATCAACAAGTACGGCCTTGAGAATGCCGAGGTCCGCAGGCTCGTGGACGAGTATCTCAGACTGCGCCAGGCCAGAGCTGAAGCGCTGATCTCTCCGGCACTGGAGAGGCCGTCCGGCTCATCAGTCCTGACCGGCCGGGCGGAGCCGTCACAGTCCGCGGGGCTCGCCAAGCCCACAAAGGAGACGAAAGACTACACCAAGGCGCAGGAGGACGCCTCCGCCCGCCAGGCCGAGACGCAGAAGGGGGTCTCGGCACTCGCCGGGGCGTTCAGCAGCCTGTCCGGCATGGTAGGCGAGGCGGCCGGAGCCTGGCTCGAATGGATAGGCAACCTGCTCAACGCCGTCGCCCAGGCGGTACCGGCCATCACGGCCCTTACCGCCGTCAAGAAAGGCGAGGCCACGGCCAACGCGGCCGCCGCGACCACCGGGGCGGCGAGTTCGGTGGCCTCCATCCCCTGGGTGGGCGCGGCTATGGCCGTCGCCGCGGCGGCCTCTATGATAGCCGCCTTCGCCGCGATCCCGAAGTTCGCGTCGGGAGCGATAGCCTACGGCCCCACGCTCGGTATGTTCGGCGAGTACGCCGGAGCCGCCTCCAACCCGGAGGTCGTGGCCCCGCTCAACAGGCTGCGCTCCCTGCTGGGCGCCGACGCAGCCGGGGCGCGGGAACTGAAATTCAAGATCGCAGGCCGGGATCTCGTGGCGGTCTATGACAGGCGAAGAAATCTTGTCGGGAGGAGTTAGATGATGCGCGTGAGATACAGCGGGAGCTTCCTCGGAGTAAAAGGAACCGAGTGGAGGGTCGCCATCCTTCAGGATGCCGACGAGGCGTTTGGCACGGTAGGGGATCTGGTTTTCCTGAGCGGCAGCGAGGTCGAAATCGAATGGATGCGCAGGGACAAGGAGGAGGTTGTCTGCGGCAGCACGGCGACGATAACGCTGCTCTCCCCGGGTGACAGGACATATGCGGACCTGTATGCCATCGCTCCTGGAAGCATAAGGCTGGAGATATACCGGTGTGGCGAGATGTACTGGAGCGGCCTGCTGGACCCTGAGCTTTACGACGAGCCCTACGCCTACGGGAGCGCCTACGCCGTGACACTCACCTTTTCGGACTTCGGCATACTTGACCGCCTGAAATATAACCTGACCGGAATCAGGACTGTCCGGGAGGTGCTCAGCGACGCGCTGGCAAGGAGCGGTCTTCCGTACACCTCGGTCATCGACGGGAATGTCAGCATCAAGGTTCCCGGCTACCCGGACACGCCGGCCCTGGACTCGCTGGCCGTCAGGTCGGAGAACTGGACTGACGAAGACGGGGAGACCGCGTCCCTTAAGGACGCCGTGGAGGGCATGCTGCAGCCGCTCGGCCTCAAGCTGGTGCAGAAGGCAGGAGGTGTATATGTCTATGACCTGAACGGACTTTACGAAGCCGGACAGGGAGTGGAGATAGTCTGGAGCGGCGTGGACCAGAGGCTGGGCGTGGACAAGGTGGCCAACAATGTCCGGATCCTTTTTTCCTCCTACGCCGGCGATAACCTGATGTCCGGGTCCGACATTGTGGACACCGGCGGGGACTCGGCCGACGACGTCAACCTGAAGGACAGCGCCAGCCTTGACGGCAAGAACTGCTTCACCTACTACAAGGGACTGTCCAGCATGGCCGACTCCGACAGCCTGTCGTTCACGATTTTCATACACAGGGAGGGGAATCTGCCTTATCTGCACAAAAACGCCGGATACTTTCATATACTCCCGCTGCTTGACGGCGAGGAGAGCGTCGGCGTGGTGAACTGGTTTTACTCCGGTTCCGACAAGATCGACGGAGGCCAGAACAGAAGGCAGCCATCCATCCTTGCCGTCCCCAACGGCGACGCGCTTTTCCGGACGGAGAGGATTTTCCTGCCGGGCTTGTCCCGGACAGGAGGCCGGGCGCCGCTCCTGAGGCTCCGTCTGGAGATGATGATGGACGCACGCTACAACCCGTTCGAGCTTAATGACGTGGAGTCCGAGATGGCCGAGAAGTTCAAGGAGCATATAAGCGGTGTAACGATACCCGTGCAGATCCGCCTGCTTGATGAAGGCGGCGTCGTAAAGGAGTACTACTCGACCGGCGCGCGGAGCAGCAGCACCACAGGGCCGCTGTCCTCCAGGCTGGGGGGCTGGCTCTCCTCGGAAAAAACCATCGACTTGGCGTATTACGACCGTTCCGGCGGAGAGGCGGTCGGCGGATGGCGGGTCAACAAACATAATATAAGCGTCAGGGATGATTGCCCGCCGTCGCTCAAGACGTTGGAGGACGGCGAGTACATACCATATCCGGTACAAGGCGGATATTTGGATGTCACCGTCTATAACTCGGTGGGTCTGGCCATCACGGGCAATCCGTTCGGCAAAAAGGTCTCCGACGAGGAGGCCGTCCGACGTCTGAAGGCATCCATCCGTTGGATGCTGTTCAAAAAGCCGACTGTCGAGCTGATTAACGACGACGCGAGGAGGCAGCCGGTCTCGTCGGACGACATCGAGTACGCGGGGGGCGTCAACGCCGACGCCAAGGACGGGATCGAGATCGATACGGTATGCGGCACCATGGAGGGCTGCAATCCCGCCGCGAGGGGGCTCTATTATACCCCGGACGGGGGGATTGTCGGCAAGCTGACAAGGGGAGGGAGGACGGAACATCCGGAGCAGCTTCTGATCGGGACCCTCTGCTCCCAGTACGCGGGGCGCAAGACGGTGCTGTCCGGCACCGCAAGACTGTGCGGGGAAGGGCTGCGCTGGTTAGGCGATGCGGCGCAAGGGGACAAGAGGTTCATGCTTCTGTCCGAACTGCAGAATCTACGGGAGGAGGAGAGCGTGATCGAGGCGGCGGAGTTCCGGCCCGACGAATATAAATCAAACGAGGAGTGACAATGAAGACTTATTCATCATCTGTGACAATGCGCCCCCCGGCATCAAGAAGCCGGTTCAGGGCATCGCGATCATATTCAGGCGTTTCCCTGTCCGAATCGGAGACGTTCTCCGGAGCGTCTTGCGCATCGGGATTCGG
Source organism: uncultured Muribaculaceae bacterium (assembly GCA_964458425.1). Lineage (GTDB taxonomy): Bacteria > Bacteroidota > Bacteroidia > Bacteroidales > UBA932 > Cryptobacteroides. The sequence goes on along the minus strand of CAYWIW010000012.1, from coordinate 6,467 downwards.
GACACCGTCGGCGGAGGCTGTTTATGTGCCCGCCGGGACGAGGCCTACGGTGACGGTCGAGGCCAGCGGCCCTGAAACGGCCAAAGTCTTCCGCTTCAAATTCGGCATACCGGCCGCAGCCGAGGATTTTCTGGCGCAGCTCAAGACACGGCCCGTCTTGACCTCGACAAGGGGCTTTGTGGAAGATGGCCTATACAGGCAGGGCATAAGAGTATCACACCCGCTCCTGGCGTCGGCGCAGTACGAGGCTGTCCTTATGGTTTACAGGAAAGGCAACTGCAGGGTGACGGGGGTCAGCCAGACCGGCGCGAAGCTTCGTGTCCGCAAAAAGGGCTGGGCGGTGGCAGTCGGGGACTACAGCCGGACAGGGCATCAGGCGCTCACGGCCAGGGGAGGATTCTCGTACGGAGCGTCCTTTGGCCACCAGCAGCTGCGGGACTTTATAGTGCAGAGGTTCATGACGGACAGCAACCACTCGGCTTCCGAGCTGCTCACAAGGACATATGAGCAATGGAACTCCGAATCCAACGCCGCCAGAGGATTCGGGCGAGGGCAGAGGCTAAGGTGCCGCTTCGGCATCGCCGTGAGGTACGCAAACCCCGCCTTCGAGGCGGCGGTCGACAAAACCAGGGCACTCGCCCCGACCACACAGGTGATATGTGACGAGAACAACAACAAGGTGGAGCGGTACCTGTACTCTGACGTGGCCCCGCTGGACGTGATGATAAGCACGCCCGCAGGAAACAAACAAAGAGCGGAGCTATGGTTCGGCCTGGTTGATAGGTGAAAAAAACCACGCACCCCGGTGGGCGCCATGGTAAGGAACAGCACCCCGTGGGTTACGATCAGGGCACGGCATCCGGTTGGACGGCTGTAGCGGCACAAATATAAACATTATGAACAACAAATGACGATTAATTATGAATAATTTGAAAAAGATTCTGTTGTATGCCTGGCAGCTCCCGCAGAACCTGCTGGGGCTGGCTGTAAGAGGATACTACATCAGGGTGTCCGGGACGCACTCCAAACTGACGTGCAACGGCGCGGATGTCCTTATGGCGCGGGAGATGCGGGGCAGCGTGTCGCTGGGACGGTACATCATCGTCAGCGACCACGCGTCGGGCAAGACGCTGGCGCACGAGTTGGGGCATTGCAGGCAGTCCCTCGCACTGGGGTGGCTCTACCTCCCAGTCATAGGGCTGCCGTCGCTCCTGTGGGCGTGGGCGCACTCGTCACTCCGGTGTCTGGAGACGGTGAGCTACCACCGGTTTTTCACAGAGAGATGGGCGGACAGGCTTGGCAAGACGGTTTTCGGCTCGGAAGCCGGTCAAACACCATTCGTATAACGTTTGAACATATTTTGAAATTATCATGGACAGAAGTGATACGAGGCAGTGTGGCTGCGGCAGCGCCGCGGTGAGAATTGTTAGAGGCAATGACTTTACCGTCAAGGCCAGGCTGTACGTTGATGACGCGGGCGCCCATACACCTCTGGATTTATCGACCGTGCGTGAGGTGGCGCTTGGCCTAGTCGGGCCGTTCAGCCGTATAGTCGGGCGGGACGTGTCCGCCGAAGGCAACACTGTGTCGGCGTTCTTCCCGGCTGAATCCTCGAGATCCGGCACATACGGAGTGGAGATCACTTTCCGGGACTCAAAAGGCAAGGCGCGGCTGTACGAGCGGGAGCTGGTGGCGGTCGTGGAGTCCGCCGCTGACGCGGGCCGCGCGGAGAGTGCCGGGCGGACAGTGTCGGTTGACATCAACGCGAGAGTGATCACCTTGGGCTGGGCAAGCTACCGACAGCTGCCGGACAAGCCCTCCATCAACGGCGTTGAGCTGGTCGGCGACCGCACGTCGGCGGAGCTTGGGCTGGTCAAAAAGGCAGATCTGTCTGTCGTGGCCGCAAGCGGAAGCTACAACGACCTTGCGGACAAGCCGAGGATACCGTCGAGGACCTCCGACTTGTCTAACGACTTGGGCTTTATCACCGGGCATCAGAAGCTCAAGACCGTCAACGGGGAAAGCCTCATAGGCGAGGGCAATATCACCATCGAGGGCGGTGGCGGCTCGTCCATAACAGTCGACTCCACCCTGTCTGACAGTTCCGCCAACCCGGTACAGAATATGGCGGTAAAGGCCGCCATAGACGCTAAGCAGGACAAGGGCGACTATGCGCTAAAGTCCGACATACCCGACATCGGAGGCAAGGCAGACAAGACTGAAATACCTGACGTAAGCGGCTTTGCCACCAAGTCCGAGGTCGAACGCGTCGAGGGACAGGCGGCCGCCAATGCTGCGGACATACTCAAAAAGGTGGACAGGGTGGCCGGGAAAGGCCTGTCGACGAACGACTACACGGACGAGGAGAAGGCCAAGGTGGGAAAGGCTCTTACCGAGCATCAGAGTTTGTCGGACTACTACACCAAGGAGGAGGTTGACAACAAGGTGGCTCAGGGCGGCACGTTCGACCCGATGGCTTACTATAACAGGCACGACGTTGACAGCTTCGTTGACGGCAAGGTTGACAAGATTGAGGGCAAGCAGTTGAGTTCCAACGACTACACGGACGCCGACAAGGCCAAGGTGGCCGCAGCTCTCACGGAGCATCAGGACATCGGTGGCAAGCAGGATGCGATAGCAGACTTGGATGCCATAAGGGAGGGCGCCCAAAAGGGTGCCACGGCCTTGCAGTCTTACACGGAGAGCGACCCGGTGTACACCAAGGACAAGCCAAACATCGCCTTGAAGAGCGACATACCTGACACGAGCGGGTTGGTCAAAAAGGCAGACTTGTCCGTCGTAGCTACGAGCGGGGACTATAACGACCTCTCCAACAAGCCTTCGATTCCCCCGGCAGTTACGGAGCAGACGGTGACAAATTGGGGCTTCGCCAAAAAATCGGACACTTATGCGAAGCCTTCAAGCGGCATCCCAAAGTCAGACTTGGCAACTGCGGTGCAGACATCTCTCGGCAAGGCCGACACGGCTTTGCAGGACTTCACGGAGACAGACCCGACCGTGCCGTCTTGGGCCAAACAGCCCGCAAAACCGAGTTACACCGCTTCCGAGGTGGGGGCGCTTCCGTCAGACACGAGGATACCGTCTAAGACCTCCGACTTGTCTAACGACTCGGGCTTTATCACCGGGCATCAGAAGCTCAAGACCGTCAATGGTCAGAGCCTCATAGGAGAGGGCGACATCACCATCGAGGGCGGCTCCGGCTCTTCCGTCACGGTTGACTCCGCCTTGTCTGACAGCTCTACCAACCCTGTGCAGAATAAGGCCGTCAAGAAAGCCATAGACGCGAAGCAGGACAAGGGTGACTATGCGCTAAAGTCCGAGATACCAGACGTTACAGGTCTTGCCAAAAAGACGGATATACCAGACATCAGCGGCTTTGCCACCAAGGCGGAGGTGTCGCTTGTGGATGCCAAGGCGGACGCCAACGCAGCTAACATCCTCAAAAAGGTTGACAAGGTTGACGGCAAGGGGCTTTCCACGAACGACTACACCGACGCTGACAAGACAAAGCTGGGAAAGGCGCTGACCGAGCATCAAAGCTTGGGCAACTACTACACGAAGGAGGAGGTTGACAATAAGGTCGCTCAGGGAAGCTCTTTCGACCCGACCGCCTACTACAACAAGCACGACGTGGACACTCTTGTTGACGGCAAGGTTGACAAGGTGGAGGGCAAGTCGCTGTCCACAAACGACTATACGGACGCCGACAAGGCTAAGGTTTTGGCGGCGCTCACGGAGCATCAGGACATCAGCGGCAAGCAGGATGTCATAGCCGACTTGGAGGCCATAAGGTCGGGCGCGGCGAAGGGTGAGACCGCCTTGCAGTCCTATACCGAGAGCGACCCTGTCTACACTAAGGACAAGCCTAACATCGCCTTGAAGTCGGAGATTCCCGACGTGAGCGGTCTTGCCAAATCATCCGATCTGGCGGAGGTCGCGACAAGCGGGGACTATAACGACCTGTCCAACAGGCCGTCCATTCCGTCCGCGGTGACGGAGCAGACCGTGAGCGGCTGGGGGTTCACAAAAAATACCGGGGATTATAGCAAACCATCGGGCGGCATCCCAAAGTCTGACTTGGACTCCTCGGTGCGGACATCTCTCGGCAAGGCCGACACGGCTTTGCAGGACTTCACGGAGACAGACCCGACCGTGCCGTCTTGGGCCAAACAGCCCGCAAAACCGAGTTACACCGCTTCCGAGGTGGGGGCGCTTCCGTCAGACACGAGGATACCGTCTAAGACCTCCGACTTGTCTAACGACTCGGGCTATATCACCGAGCATCAGAAGCTCAAGACCGTCAACGGGGAAAGCCTTGTCGGGGAGGGTGACATCACCATCGAGGCGGCGGGGGCCGCCCTCACATACGACATCTCGCCGCTCGTGGCGAAGCTCACCAGAGATGGGTTGTTTATCCGGGAACGTCACTACACCCTCACCAGCGAGGAGCTGACTGCAGTCAGCAGGGCATACAGTGAGGGACGATTATTCCTCTTTCCCGGCGGGGCGGCTTACCCGACATACAGTTCTTACGAAACCAACGGCATAATCCATATAACGTTAAGCGGGATGGAGACAAACGGAACTTGGGATTATGACGACAGAACCTACATTGCCCAGATATCCTACAGGTTCCAGATAAACCTTAACACTAACGGCGAGACCGAATGTCAGCTCATCGAATGGAGCGTTCCGACGGTAGACTATGACCGATTAGCGGAGGACTACATCAAGCCCCGGGAGGTCGTGAAGACCAACGAGAGCACCATCGGCTACGGCACAAGCTACTCCTCCACCACCCCATCGGTGACGCTGGCGGCTGACAAGTTCCACATCGTGGGGCGCGTCGCCGGGCTGTCGATAGCCCTCCCGGACGGGTCGGACACCGACGGAAGGGAGTACGTCTGCCAGTTCTTCGTGCCGTACAGCACGTACAGGCTGACCCTACCGGACACCGTGTCGTGGCTCGGGGGGAACGTCCCGGCATTCGAGGGCAACACGTGCTGTATGCTCTCCATCGTCAACCACTGCGCCGTCATCGGCGTGTTCAAGCAATCATAGGAGGGCGGCGTATGAGTGTGTTCAGGAATCTTATGATGAGGGAGAAGATAATCTATAATGGGGCGACAACCGAAGTAGGTTATAGGCTGAATTACAATCTTAATGTCGGCGACACCATAGTGTTTTCTTATCGAGTAATATCCGATATCGTGGAATTGGAAAGTTCCACGACGTTTTTAGGTTTTAGATTAAGTCAAACGCCCACTGCTTCGTCTGGATATTCGTTGTATACGATAAGTAACAGCTTTATGTTATATTTTTTTGGGAGCAGAGAAACCATTTATGGTTTGAGCGCTAAATCAGGTGATACTATAATTGTCGTTCTTAAGGTTGTTGCGAATGATAGTGATACTTACACACTTGACATAACTATTAAGTGTAATGATACTATCTTAGATAAGAGCGGCACATCCTTTAATAGTACAAGTTTTCAAATATACAATGTTTTTATGAACCCAACTTACATCGGAAACGTCAAAGTAACAAAGGCTTAAGTATATGTTATACACAAAGAACGGAACAATTAGGGACTCGGCGAGAATCATCGTGAGGAAGGACGGCTTGCAGTACATTAACCCAAGCGAGGAGATGATATTGGCCGACGGATGGATTCCCTACGAGCCGGAGGCTCGCGAGCCTGAGCCGACAGTCGACAGCCAGCTCAGGGAGATGCTGCTCGACACCTACAACAGGAGGACGGACATCCCGGACGGGGAGGCGCTCAAGAGGCCGCTGCTGGTCTACCCGTGGGAGGACTACGTCGGCAAGGGTCTGGCGAAGGGCCAGATAGTGTCGCACAATGGCAGGCTCTGGCGCGTGAGGCAGGACGTGGCGGCGCTGCTGGACACCCAGCCCCCGGGCGTCGACACCGCCGCCCTCTACGGGGTCATCGAGGTCGAGGCGGACGGCACGGCGGAAAACCCGATAGCCTACGACCCGCCGATGGAGATATTCGAGGGGAAGTACTACACGCAGAATGGTGTCAAGTACAGGTGCGTGAGAAGCTCCGGGCAGGAGCTGGCGCACGGCCTCGACGAGCTCGTGGGGACTTACGTGGAAAATGTTTGACAGAACGTTAAGAACTGAAATCCAATCACGTTATTGACGGTGTGCGGAAATGATAACACATTTCGTTTTTTGACAACGATAGTTCACACTGTCGCATTTCGTTTTTGATTTCATCACATTTCGTTTTGGCGATTATACTTTACATTTTATTTCTCCTTTGTTATAGCGTCTTGCACATATCAGCAACCGGATGGGGGTGCGAGGCGGGGTTAAGGGAATATGACGCGCCGGGCGGGTACAAAAAAAGGGTCCCGATGTCGTTCGACATCGGGACCCTCCGAAGTACGGCGGCGACCTACTCTCCCAACTGGTGTGTC
>CAYWIW010000011.1:0-78507 GCA_964458425.1 uncultured Muribaculaceae bacterium | reverse complement strand
AAACTTGCCATCGCCTTCATTTTCTTAATTTTCAACTACTGATTCAAATAAATAAATGGATGTCTCGATGACTGGACCATTTATTTTGAGGGTGAAGAGCCTTCCGCGGGCTTTTGGCAAGAGGTGGTGTTCCCGCTGATTTTATTTCATTTATATGGATGGCAGTTTGCAATTGTCGGGAGCGGCGCTGTGGGCTACAGGCCGTTCTGTGGCAGGTAGGCGCGTCCGATTCGGGTGCGCTGACGTAAATCGGACACGGTGAAGAGCCTTCCGCGGGCTTCTTGCAGGGGATGGTGTTCCCGCTGATTTGACTGCTTTTATTTGGATGGATGGCTTACAATTGTCGGGAGCGGCGCTGTGGGCTACAGGCCGTTCTGTGGCAGGTAGGCGCATCCGATTCGGGTGCGCTGATGTGAATCGGACACGGTGAAGAGCCTTCCACGGGCTTCTTGCAGGGGATGGTGTTCCCGCTGATTTTTTGAGCCATATAGGTCTTGACTAACACTAATTGAATTGGCAAGCACGCTACAACTCAAACGGATTGTTTACGTATTGTTTACGCAAGGACACGAAAAAGGAGTTACGAAATCCGTAACTCCTTTTTCGTTGTGGTCCCAGTAGGGCATGATCCTACGACCCCCTGATTATGAGTCAGATGCTCTAACCAACTGAGCTATGGGACCGATGTGCCGCCTTGTCTTCGGCGGTCAGCCGGATGCTGACACTCCTTGGAGCCAAGCGCGTCTCCAGATGCCAAAGTTACCAAACATTTTTGAATATGCAAAACTCTTTTCTTCGTGAGGTGGGACGGGATTGTCTCGGGGAACGCTGTTCCGGAATCATATCCCCTATGTCTTTTGACAAATCTCTTCATAATGTCTCCTATGTCTATCTGCCGCGATATCTGTCGTGCCGCCGCCCGGCTGTCCCGCTTTTTCGGCTGCGCCTTTTCGAAGTTAGAGTCGGAAAGGGGTGCCATTCAGGCGGAACTTAATGAAAAGGACGCAGAAATATTGAACCTATGGCTCTGGGGCGTTCAAATGTGAATAATAATTCCTTCCCTTTTAGGTTACAGATAATCTACGATTAAGCACGTGACCCTCCCCCAAAAAAAACATCTACGCCTGAACACGGGTTTTTCCCCGTGGACCCCAATAAGCAAAAAACGCTATGATTTTATGTACTATTTTGACCAATAAGCCCAGAATCAGGAGGTTGCGGGAAAAGGAAAGCGGACAAACCGTCATTGCTGATGATTTGTCCGCTTTGGCTCCTCAAGTAGGACTTGAACCTACGACCCCCTGATTAACAGTCAGGTGCTCTAACCAACTGAGCTATTGAGGAATTTTTCAACCTTCAGGAGGTTGTTTCCTTTCGGGATTGCAAAGGTACAACAAAAACTGGTTAATGCAAATTTTTTTGCGATTTTTTTTGCTTATCTTTGTGTGAATTTCTCGTAGGAGGATAATGGACATAGACTTGTTTTCAGAAATAGTCAAGGGTTTAATCCTTGATAATGATGAGGTTACTTTGCCTGGCTTGGGGTCTTTCGTCTCCGGGTTGGAACCGTCGTCTTTTTCTGATAAAGGCTATACTATCAATCCGCCTTACCGAAGATTGTCTTTCCGCCAGCGAGAATCTGGAAATGTCCGGCTTCTCGCAGAGTTTTATGCTGAGGCCAACGGGACTGATTACGAGACTTCCGAAAGGATTCTTTCGGACTTCATCTCGGGGTTGAGGACTACGCTTCAGACCAGAAAAGTGGTGGTGTTCCCTGGGTTGGGCCGTTTGAGGGCCACCAAGGAGAATGCCTTTTTCTTTATTGCGGATGAGGATCTGGACATCTATCCTTATGGAGTCGGTCTGGAGCCTGTGTCGCTAAAGACGCACGAGGAAACTCCGGAGGAAGTGTCAGAGGGTGTGGCCGCGCTCCGGGAGCTGGTGGTCAATCCGGAATTGAAGGTTCAGGAAGCCGAGGGGCAGGCGGAAGCGCAGGAACAGTCCGGTAATGAGCCTGCGGAAGAGACCTCGGAGCCGTTGGATGCTGACACCGAAGCTATGGACGAGGCGATTGAGTCATCCGGGGGGATTTCCGCGCCTCTGGAAGAGACCCGACAATCCGGGGAAACGGTTGTGCTGCCAGTGGATGCCCCGAAGACAGAGGACTCCGGCTCCGCCTGTTCGCCTGATTCCGCAGGGGACCAGACACGGGCTAAAGAGGAGGAGACTGTCCGTTCAGGAGAGGAAGAGACTGTCCGGGCAGGAGAGGAAACGGGACGGCGAGCGAAAGGCCGGGGCTGGAAGACGGCGGTGATAGCGGTTGCGGCGGTTGCGGGCGCGGCGATTCTGGCTCTCGGAATATTCATACTTTTGTCACGCGTCGCACCTGATTTCATCGATTCGCTCCTGTATACTCCGGAGGAATTGAGGATTATTAATTATTGATGATTATGGAAAGAGTTGATGTCTTGGATAATAGATTCAGTACTGACATAACGGTTCCGTGTTATGACACGGACGCGTCGTTCCGGATGAAACCGGCCGCCTTTATGGATCACGCCCAGGAAATGGCCTACCTTGCGGCACAGGCACTTCATTTCGGCTATGATGACCTTCAGAAACATCATACGGCCTGGGTGCTGTCAAGAATAAGAATGGATTTCGTCAATCCTCCGAAATGGACCGACGAGACAACCTTGTATACTTGGCACAAAGGGCTTGAAGGCCTGCTTTTCCTGAGAGATTTCGAGCTTCGCCTCAAAGGAGACACTGATTTTCACGACAAGTCCAAGGCCTTGGTCCTCTGTACTTCCTCGTGGATAGTTATGAACACGGAGACCCGAAGGCTGGTCCGAAGCGATGAGGTCCTTGATATGGTCCCGGCCCGCACACAGTGTCAGGACGACGCGATAAAGACTCCTTGCGCCAAGGTGGTTGTTCCCAAGGGGGCTTCGGTAGAGGAAGCCGGGGTACGTACACCGGCATATTCGGACATAGACGTGCTTGGACACACCAACAACGCCCGCTATGTGGTCTGGGCTATGGACTGCATCGACTATGACGAGGTGGCGGGGACTCCGGTGAAGAGTATCAGCGTCAATTTCATAAAGGAGACCAAGCCCGGAGAGACCGTAAGGCTTTTCCGGTGTATGGTTGAGAATGAAGGCCGAAAGACATATTTCATTGAAGGAAAGGTTGAAGACAAACCGTGCTTTAGCGCGAAGATAGATTTTTAATTAGATATGCGGGATTTGTTTTTAGGGGCTGGAATAGCCCATTCGATTCTGGTTTTCGCGGTAGTTATCGCGATTGGACTGTATCTTGGAAAGTTCAAGGTCAAAGGTGTTTCCATCGGGTCTACCTGGATTCTGTTTGTCGCCATCCTTCTGAGCCATTTCGGCCTAAGGGTTGACGCCACGGTACTCAGTTTTATGAAGGACTTCGGTCTGATTCTCTTCGTGTTCTCAATTGGATTGCAGGTCGGCCCGGGATTCTTCCACTCTTTCAAGAAAGGAGGACTGAAACTGAATATGCTGGCTGTCGCTCTGGTGCTTCTGGCCGTCGGTGTTACCGTAGCCATCCATCTGATAACGGGAGAGGATCTGAAGACGATGGTCGGAGTTATGTCGGGAGCCGTGACAAACACGCCTGGGCTTGGAGCCGCCCAACAGACAATGGCGGATTCTATGCGCGCCGAGAACTATCTGGCCTCGGACATCTCATCGGCGACTTCGGGACTTGCGTCGGCCTATGCCGTGGCGTATCCGTTGGGAGTGCTGCTTGTCATCGCCCTGATGATGTTCTTCAAGGCCATATTCAAAGTAGATCTTAACAAGGAGAAGGAAGAGCTTGACAATGAAGATAATAACGAGGATGTGGCAAGGCGTATGCATTGCGAGGTGGAGAACCCTGCCATATTCGGAATGGCCATAAAGGATGTCACAAAGGATATGGGCAACTCGATTGTCATCTCAAGGCTTCTCAGGGATGGGGTAATGTCTCTTCCGGGACCTGAAACGGTGCTTCAGAAAGGAGACAAGCTGTTGATTGTGACCTCCCAGAAGAATGTTGATTCCCTGAGAATCACTTTCGGCGAGGAGGTCCCTATGCATCTTGAGGACTGGGAGCAAATTGATGCGAAGATGGTCAACAGGAAGATTACCGTCACAAAGACGAATCTGACCGGCTATACCCTCAAAAGCCTCAACATCAGAGCCAATTACGGAGTCAGTGTCACCCGTGTCATAAGAGCCGGCGTGGGGCTTGTCGCAAGGCCTAACCTTGTCATCCAGATGGGTGATGTGCTCAGGGTTGTCGGACCGGAACTCGGAATCAAAGAGGTGGCCAATCTGGTCGGAAACCAGACATCCACTCTCAACAGGCCGAACCTTATTCCGATATTCTTCGGAATCGCCCTTGGAGTCATATTCGGATCGATTCCTATCGCTATCCCGGGAATCCCTCAGCCTATCAAGCTGGGACTTGCCGGCGGCCCTCTTATCATAGCGATCCTTCTTGGCTATTTCGGCCCTAAGTGGAAGATCACGACATACACCACCCAGAGCGCCAACCTTATGGTCCGTGAGATGGGAATATCCTTCTTTATGGCCGCTGTCGGTCTCGGTGCGGGGCAGGATTTCGTAAGCTCCATTCTTGACGGAGGTTACTGGTGGATTCTATACGGAGCTCTGATCACATTCATTCCGGTCTGCACAATCGGCCTTCTCGCAAGGTATGTCTTCAAGCTGAACTTCTACCAGATCTGCGGTCTGATTTCCGGAGGAACCACCGATCCGGCGGTTCTCGCATTCACCCAGGGAGCCTACGGAACCGACTATCCGTCTGTGAATTACGCTACGGTCTATCCTTTGACTATGTTTATGAGGGTTCTCGTGGCGCAGCTGTTGATTCTTGTAACGCTTGCCTGACGTTATGTTCGACCTGACCTACCCTGCCTATCCGGCTCAGCTGCTTCCTCTGCCGTCCGTTGACAGTCCCGGCGAACGCCCGTTCCCGACCGGGGAGATGGTGCCGGTTGTGGAAGAGAACGGCCTTGTCATCGGGCAGGCTACAAGGAGTTCCGTGCATTCGGGCGCGAAGCTGATGCATCCGGTCGTACACCTTCACATCGTGAATCGTGACGGCGGGCTGTATGTCCAGAAACGCTCGATGAAGAAGGATCTGCTTCCCGGATGCTGGGACACCGCTGTGGGAGGCCACGTCGATTACGGAGAGTCTTTGGAGGAAGCGCTTTACAGGGAAGCTTACGAAGAGTTGGGGTTCAGAGACTTCAATCCGCTATTCCTGAAATCCTACATTTGGGAGTCCGCCCGCGAGAAGGAGCTTGTCAACGTCTTCGCCACTGTCGGCAACTTCGTCTTGAAGCCTGACGCTGACGAGGTTGCGGAAGGACGTTACTGGAATATGTCCGAAATCGAGTCGAATCTCGGAGCCGGACTCTTCACCCCTAATTTCGAACAGGAGTTCAAATCAATCAAGAATACTTTACTGGCTTTGCTCTGATGGGAAACAATATTGACAAATTCATAAAGGACCAGTTGTCGGTCTGGCCGCTTGCGGCTGAAAACTATCGTGACCTCAAGAAGGTAGAGACCAAGAAGTTGGAAATCGGAGGCCTTGGTGTTGTCGTCCAGCACAATCCTTGCCGGGTAATCTCGTCCGAGGCTGCCTTGGACAAGAAGTCACTCAGCGAGAGACCTTGCTTCCTTTGTCCTGAGAACCGTCCGGCGCAGCAGTCGCATCTCGAGTTCGAGGGGCGCAAGGGACGGAAGTACCGTATCACTCTGAACCCTTACCCGATTTTCCCGGCACATCTGGTGATATCCAGCTTCGAGCACACACCGCAGTCAATCTGGCACCGCTATCAGGATCTCCTTGATTTTGTCAAGGAGAACAATGAATATCTCGGATTCTACAACGGCCCGGTCAGCGGGGCCTCGGCTCCGGATCATATGCATTTCCAGGCCTGTCCTCAAGGGCTGATGCCGTTGCAGCGCAGGGTGGACGAACTTCTGGATTCCGGCGGCGGGGACAGACTTAAATTCCTGACCAGTGTCAAGGAGGCCAGGCTTTTCCATCTCAATGAATATGCCCGCGGAGTGTTCGCGCTTTCCGGTGACACCGCGAAGTCGGTGGCAAAGCTCTTCTACCGGCTTCTGGACTGCGCTCCGGTTCCCGAAGAATCCGATGAGCCGAAGATGAACCTGTTTGCCTGGACGCATAACGGGGAGTATCGTTCCGTCGTGGTGTTCAGGGAGAAACATCGCCCGCACAATTTCTGCTCAACCGGCGGTGACCATCTTGCGATGAGTCCTGGCTGCGCCGATCTTGGCGGAGTGTACGTCGCTCCCAAGAGGGAGGATTATGACAAACTTGACTCGGAGCTTCTTTCAGAGGTTGTCGGTGAGATCACGGCAAGCGAGGAGACCGAGAAAGGCATCATCTGGCGGCTTACCAGAACCCAGCGCCGCCTCGAGGTCGGCATTATGTCCGGCAGCGAGATCGAGTTCGAGATTATCTCGGACGGGGCCGGCCGACAGAAAGTCGAGTATTCTGATGGACGGATAAGCTACAATGGAGCGCTTTACGACGAATTGGTCTTTGAGGCCCAGACAGAGGCTACTATGTTTGCCGAGCCGTCCTTTGTCCTTTACGGAGTGACTATAGGCGTGGATTTCCATTGGGAACGCAAGGTAACGCAGAAATTCGCCGGCACATTGAAATTCATAGTTGACGGAGAGCGGATAACCGCTGTGAACATAGTCGGAGTCGAGGACTATCTTCTGAGCGTGATCTCCTCCGAGATGAAGTCATCCGCCTGTCTGGAATTCCTCAAGGCGCACGCTGTCATCTCCCGCTCCTGGGTGATGGCCCAGATAGAGCATCACCGGAAACCGGAGCCGTCTGTTCCTGACTCCGGGTCTGTAGAAGCACCTTCTGCGCCTAAATCCTCTTCCGAAAAGGAGTACATCAAATGGTTCGACCACGAAGACCACACACTCTTCGACATCTGTGCGGACGATCACTGCCAGCGATACCAAGGCCTTACGATGGCCGTCGGGGACACCGTCCGCAAAGCGATAGACCAGACCTGGGGACTCGTCCTCACATCCGGCGGAGAGATATGCGACGCGCGGTTCTCAAAATGCTGCGGAGGCACGATGGAGGTTTTCAGCACCTGCTGGGGTGACAAGGACTATTCCTATCTGAAGGCTCTTCCGGACACACCGGACTGCGCCGAAGACGGCGTGGTGTTCTGCGACACGCAGGATGAATCGATTCTGTCCCAGGTGCTTAATGACTACGACCTCGAAACGAGAGACTTCTATAGATGGAAGACTGAATATTCCCGTTCCGAGGTTTCCGACCTTGTCCGCCGCCGTTCCGGAATTGATTTCGGAACAATCCGCGACCTTGTCCCTATCGAAAGGGGGCCTTCCGGCAGATTGAAGAGGCTTAAGGTTATAGGCGAAAAGAAGACTATGGTCATAGGCAAGGAACTCATCATCCGCAGATGGCTTTCGGAGTCTCATCTTAAAAGCTCCGCCTTTGATGTCAAGTGGGACGGAGACGGGCTGACACTCAACGGCTCAGGCTGGGGGCACGGTGTGGGTTTCTGTCAGATCGGAGCGGCGGTGATGGCAAGCCGCGGCTATACCTTCGACCAGATGCTGTCGCACTACTATCCCGGCTCGGAATTGGAAAGAAGATAATACAATCTACACATAATGAATAAATTCACTAAACGAAACCCTTGGATGTGGATTCCGACCCTCTACTTTGTGGAAGGTATCCCGTATTTTCTGGTCAACAATGTTTCTGTCCTGATGTTCGCCAAAATGGGCGTTCCTAACGGGCAGATGGCTCTTTTCACATCTCTGCTTTATCTCCCTTGGACCCTCAAGTTCCTTTGGAGTCCGTTCGTGGACATCATCAAGACAAAGAGATGGTGGATAGTCACGATGCAGGTTATAATGTCCATCGCCTTTGTCGTCCAGGCTCTGACTATGCCTCATCCGGACGCCGATATGATCGCGGCCGGAAGCACTCCGATGAGCCTGTTCACATTCACCCTGATTCTGTTTGTCTTCGCCGCCTTCGCGTCCGCCACGCACGACATAGCCGCCGACGGATTCTATATGATGGCGCAGAGCCAGAGCAGCCAGGCTGCCTTTGTCGGGGTACGAAGCACATTCTACAGACTTGCCAACGTGTTCGGCAACGGAGTGATCGTCGCGGTGGCCGGCATACTCGAGACAAAGACCGGCAACATTCCGCTGGCCTGGCAGATGACAATCGGCGGCTCAGGCGTCCTGCTCACCGCACTGACGCTTTACCACACGTTCGCCATTCCGCGTCCTGAGTCCGATGTTCCTAATATTCAGGAGAATTCGGGCAACAAGGTGGGAGAGATATTCGAAGGGTTCGGCCGCACTGTCACGACATATTTCAAGAAACCGGGTGTGTGGCTCGCCATTGTGTTTATGCTCTGCTACCGTCTTCCGGAAGCCTTCCTCATCAAGATGTGCACCCCGTTCCTTGTGGCTTCCCGCGAGGTGGGCGGACTTGGAATGCAGACCGCTGATGTAGGTGTTGCCTACGGAACCCTCGGAGTGATATTCCTTTTGCTCGGAGGAATTCTCGGCGGGCTTCTCGCTTCCCGCATAGGTCTGAAAAAATCCATCTGGATAATGGCGGCCTTTATGACACTGCCTTGTCTGTCGTTTGTCTATCTTGCTGTTGTACAGCCGACAAGCTTTGCGACAATCTGCACCTGCATCGCCATCGAGCAGTTCGGCTACGGCTTTGGCTTCACGGCCTATATGCTTTATATGATGTACTTCTCCGAAGGTGAGTTCAAGACATCGCACTATGCGTTCTGCACTTGCTTTATGGCTTTGAGTATGATGATTCCGGGAATGTTCGCCGGATTCCTTCAGGAGTCCCTCGGCTACCGCGGGTTCTTCTGGATGGTCATCGCCTGCTGCATAGCTACTGTCGCCGTCACCTTCCTTGCGGACAGAAAAATAGATCCTGAATATGGTAAAAAATAATCAATGAAATAGTTATGAACTCAGTCAGAAGAATATTCCTCCTCCTTTCAACCGCAGCGCTGTCAGTGTTCTCAGCCGCCGCGGACGGAGGTCAGATTGTGCGTCCCGGGATTGAAGTCCTTGAGGGCCGCGGTTTTGAAGGTCTTACAGGCAAGAATGTGGGTCTTGTCACGAATCCAAGCGGCATCGACCGCAACCTGCGTTCCACCATCGACATCCTCAACGAGGCTCCGGGAGTGAGCCTGAAGACTCTTTTCGCTCCTGAGCACGGTGTAAGGGGTGATGCCTATGCCGGCTCCCACGTGGCTGACACAAAGGATCCAAAGACAGGGATTCCGGTATATTCCATCTACGGGGCGAACCGCAAGCCGAGCAAGGAGATGCTTGAGGGGCTGGACGTGGTTGTCTATGACATCCAGGACATCGGAAGCCGTTCCTACACTTTCATCAGCACACTTGGACTCGTGATGAGGGCGTGTGCCGAGAACGACATCGAGGTTATGGTTCTTGACAGGCCTAACCCGTTGGGCGGCAACAAGGTGGAAGGTTGTCTCGTGGAGCCTGGATTCTATTCTTTCGTCAGCGAGTTCAAGATTCCTTACATTTACGGTCTGACTGTCGGCGAACTCGCCATCCTCCTGAACGAGGAGGGCTTGAACTGTGGCGAGAAAGGCAACGAGGCTCCTCTGAAATGCAAACTTTCCGTCATCCCGATGGAAGGCTGGCACAGGAATATGCTCTATCAGGACACGAACCTTCCTTGGGTGCTTCCGTCTCCGAACATCCCTTACCCTCAGTCCGCCGTCAACTATCCGTCATCCGGCATCACCGGTGAGTTCCAGGGCTATCTGAACATCGGAATCGGCTACACCCTTCCGTTCGAGGTTTTCGCCGCTGAGTGGATTGACGCCGATGCCCTGAAGGCGCGTCTTGACAGCTACAACATTCCGGGAGTGGCTTTCAGAACCATTCACTTCAAGCCTTTCTCAGGAAGCCTCAGCGGGAAACTCATCCACGGTGTGCAGTTCCACTACACAGACTATGAGGCGGCTTGCTGTACGCTTACCCAGTTCTACGTGATGCAGGCCGTTAACGAACTTTATCCGGACAGGAATCCGTTCACTCTTTCCAAAGGGCGCAACAATATGTTCGATAAGGTCTGTGGTACGGATTATGTAAGAACGACTTTCGGGAAGCGTCTGAAGGTTGAGGACATCGTTGAATATTGGTCAAAGGATGTCGAGGCTTTCAAGAAGTTGTCCCGAAGGTATTGGCTTTATAATTAACCTTTTAGAATTTAATCGTTATGAAGAGCATCTTTAACATTGCCCTTGTGTCGGCGGTATCGCTGGCCTTGTTGGCGTCACCGGTGGATTCATATTCACAAGAAAGACGTTCCTCTGGATCGAGAGGCACAACCACATCCTCGCAGAGCCGTTCCACCTCTTCCGGGAGTTCATCCTCATCCGTGAGAGGCTCCTCGTCTTCCACGAGGTCGTCCTCTTCCGTAAGAAGCTCTTCGTCAACCACAAGGTCGTCGTCCCGTGACAATGACAGCGGCAGCTATCAGGACAACAACCGCCGTAACAACAGCGGTTCTTCTTCCGGGAGTTCATCCTCATCAGTGAGAGGCTCCTCGTCTTCCACGAGATCGTCCTCTTCCGTAAGAAGCTCTTCGTCAACCACAAGGTCATCGTCCCGTGGCACTGACAGCGGCAGCTATCAGGACAACAACCGCCGGAGCAACAGCGGTTCTTCTTCCGGGAGTTCATCCTCATCAGTGAGAGGCTCCTCGTCTTCCACGAGATCGTCCTCTTCCGTAAGAAGCTCTTCGTCAACCACAAGGTCATCGTCCCGTGGCACTGACAGCGGCAGCTATCAGGACAACAACCGCCGTAACAACAGCGGCTCTTCTTCTTCCGGGAGTTCATCCTCATCAGTGAGAGGCACCTCGTCTTCCACGAGATCGTCCTCTTCCGTGAGAAGCTCTTCTTCATCCACCAGAAGTTCAAGCGACAGGGTGGCAAGGCGTGTGGGCTCGTCCACAACCAGAAGCAACTCCGCCAGGGGAACGGCGGCTGACACCCGGAGAGAACGCTCCCAGAGAGTGGGCAATGCCACAAGAGGCGGTCTTACCTCATACGACAGGAACGCTTTTTCAGGCAAGGACGTTATGAGGGAGGATAAGAGTGATTTTATGAGGATTGGCGAGGACAGAAACGTCCACAGGATTCCTCCGCGCGACCGTGACTTTATGCCTTACGATCGTCCGTGTCACTTCTGGGGACACGATCCGCACTATTATGGCTACCGAGTCCACAGGCTTCCTCCTCGTCACAGGAGAATGACTTTCTGCGGGATTGAGTACTGCATCTACGACGGAATCTATTACAGGCCTTACGGCGACATATTCGTTGTGTGCCGCCCACCGTTCGGTGTCTGCATAGAGCGCGCGGTGTCCGATCTGGTGTTCGCTTCCGTGCGGTTCGCCTACTACAACAACACGTATCGGATGTACCGGGCCATTGACTCCAACAACAGGATCATCGAGGAACAGAACCGTATTATCGCCCGCAACAACGCGACAATCGCCGCCCAGAACAATGCGTTTGCCCTGAACTCTACAAGGGCCAGCAGCGCCTATTCTCTTGCGGACAGGCTCGGACTTGTGCAAAGCTACGCCTACGCCAACCAGCCATACTACTATCAGGACGGAGTCTTCTACATTGTCAACTCCAACGGTCAGTATGAGGTCATCGTGCCGCCGTCAGGAGCTCTTGTCGAGGAACTTCCGGATGACTATGACACCATCACTATGGACGGGATGGACTTTTACAAGGTCGATGACACTGTCTATAGGCTGACTCTCGTGGAAGGCAGGCCTTATCTTGAGGTTCTCGGCCAGATGTACGGCAAGCTGGCGGCTCAGTACAACTATTACTCGAACAGGACTGCAGAGTACAACAGTCTTTACTAAGGAAAGGTCTTGATTCTCACGGTGTTGATTTGCGCCGTGGGAATCCGGGCATTCAAAATGCTTTTTATAGATGGACGGACTTAAGAGTTTATTTGAAAGTTACACAGGTCAGAAAGTAAAGGATACGGAGGAACTCAATTCCTCCGGAAGCAACAGGAGGTATTTCCGTCTGAAAGGCGGGAATATCTCCATTATCGGAGTGGTCGGGACGAGTCTGGAGGAGAACAACGCCTTCATCAGCCTCGACAGTCATTTCATCGGCAAGGGCATCAAGGTCCCCAAGGTGCTGGCTGTGAGCGATGACGGAATGCGGTATATTCAGGAAGACCTCGGTGACGACCAGCTCTATAAAGTCGTGTCGCAGGGGCGTGAGAGTGGTGAGTATAGCTCATACGAGTGCCGTCTTCTGTGCCGGGCGATGGAGACGCTTCCGAAGCTCCAGTTCAGGGGAGCCGAGGGCCTGGACTGGTCTGTCTGCTATCCGGAGCCGGAGTTCAATGAGAGGATGATTCTATTTGACCTCAACTATTTCAAATACTGCTTTCTCAAAGCCACGGGTCTGGAATTCAACGAGGTCAGGCTTCAGGACGATTTCGAGAGGCTGAAGGTGGATTTGATGCAGGATATGGGGGATACGTTTATGTATCGCGACTTTCAGGCGAGGAACGTGATGATGAAGGACGGAGAGCCGTATTTCATTGATTTCCAGGGAGGCCGCCGGGGACCAATCTATTATGATGTCGCTTCCTTTGTCTGGCAGGCGCGTTCCCGCTACCCTGAGAACCTGCGTAAGGAGATGGTACAGACCTATCTGCGCGCCCTGAAAGGCTATATGGAAGTGGACGAGGAACTTTTCAATGAGAGGCTCAGGCTTTTTGTACTTTTCAGGACGCTTCAGGTTCTTGGAGCGTACGGATTCCGGGGCTATTTCGAGAAGAAACCGCACTTCCTTGCCAGCGTTCCGTATGCCTTGGGCAATCTGCGCCGGCTTCTCCAGAAGCCTTTTGATGACTATCCTTATCTGAACGCAATTCTCACAAAGCTGACCACGATGTCCCAGTTCAACAATATTGCCGAGGACAAGCGTCTGGAGGTCAGGGTGTTCAGCTTTGCCTACAAAAAAGGCATTCCGGTTGACACCTCGGGCAACGGAGGCGGCTATGTCTTCGACTGCAGATCCATAAACAATCCCGGAAAGTACGAGCACTATCGTCAGTTCACGGGCCTTGATGTAGAGGTCATCAGATTTCTCGAGGATGACGGAGGTGTGACAAGATTCCTGAACAATGTGTATGACCTTGTTGACAATCACGTCAAGTGCTTCATCGAAAGGAAGTTCACCCACCTGCAGGTCTGCTTCGGATGCACCGGCGGACAGCATAGGTCTGTCTATTGCGCCGAGCATCTTGCCCGTCACCTTGCGGACAGGTTTGACATCAAGATCACGGTTTCCCACAGGGAGCTGGACATAGAGAAGATTCTTTAGATGAAGGCGATGATTTTTGCGGCCGGTCTCGGCACGAGGCTGCGTCCGATCACTGACACACTGCCGAAGGCTCTGGTCCCGATTGACGGAAAGCCTTTGCTTTATCGTGTCGTGTCCAAACTCAAGGCCGCCGGGATCTCGGACTTCGTCGTGAATGTCCACCATTTTCCCGACTCCATCATCGGCTACACCCGCGAGCAGGAGGATTTCAATGTGAATGTCAGATTCTCCGACGAGCGTGACTTCCTTCGCGAGACCGGAGGAGGGATAAGATTCGCCCGTCCCCTGCTTGAGGGAAGCCCTTTTCTCGTGCATAATGTGGACATCCTGTCAGACCTTGATGTCAACTGGTTTGTCTCGCAGGCGCGCCCGGAAGCCCTTTCCAACATCCTTGTCAGCGACCGGGTGACTCAAAGATACTTTCTTTTCGACGAGAAGATGAGGCTGGTCGGCTGGACGAATCTTGCTACCGGCGAGGTAAGGAGCCCGTACGGTGACATAGACCCGGCACGGTTCCGGAAATATGCCTTCGCGGGCATTCACTATGTCTCGGACGGCATATTCAAAGTCTTTGACGAGGATGGATGGGGGGATCGTTTCTCCATCACCGATTTCTATATCAGGGAATGTGACCGGCATCCGGTCTATGGGGTTGTACCTCCAGAGTTGCGTCTGATTGATGTCGGGAAATTCGATACCCTCGCCGAGGCGGAGGAATTTGTCAGAAAAACACTTAAAAACAACTGAATATGGCAAAAGGTAAATTTTGGTCCGAGTTCAAGGACTTTGCGATGAAGGGTAATGTCATCGATCTGGCTGTCGGTGTCATCGTCGGCGGAGCTTTCGGCAAGATTGTGACTTCACTGGTCAACGACATCATTATGCCGTGTGTCGGCGTCCTCATCGGCGGCTTTGATTTCACAAACCTTAAGGTTGTCCTCCACAAGGCAGTGATGGATGGCGCCGAAATCGTCAAGCCGGCTGTGACCCTCAACTATGGTAATTTCATCCAGGAGACGGTCAACTTTCTGATTATCGCTTTCAGCATATTCCTCGCGATCAAGGGAATGGCCAAGCTTCAGAGAAAGAAGAAAGAGGAACCCGCCGCTCCTGCCGCTCCGGCTCCTAAGCCTGATGATGTGGTTCTTCTTGAGGAGATCCGGGATCTTCTGAAGAATCGGAAGTAACCTTCTCCTTGTACATCTTCGGGGAGCATCCTACCGCTTCCTTGAAATATTTCCCGAAAAAGGACTGGTTCGCGAAATGCAGGGCGTTGCTCACTTCCTGTACGGTGTAGTTGCCGCTTTTGAGCATAGTCTTGGCATCCTTGATGACAAAATCGCGTATCCAGTCCTTTGCGTGTTTGCCGGACTCCTTGTAAATCATCTGTGCGAAATATTTCGGAGAGATGAAGAGTCTTTTCGCATAGAACTGGATGCTCCTGTTGAACGTGTACTGCTGGCTGACCTCTATCAGAAAACGTCTCAGAAGCTCGTTGCTTCTCCATTTGGTCACAGGTTGGGAGATGTCCTTGTCGCTCTTGCGGGCGATTCTCGCTGACAGGTAGCTGGCAAGCATTATCGACGCTCCCTCCAGAGCCTCTCTTTTGAACAGGTCGCTCTCATAGATGATGATGTTCTTCACGGTTTTGAAGAAGGACACCATTCTTTCGCCCTCGTCCGCTGTCAGGTGTATGATGCTTGGCTCGTACAGGGAGTTTCTCAAAAACCTTGTGCTGCCGTAGGTGAACTTCAGCAGGCCGCTGTCGGGCATAATCGAGACCGAGAGTGCCTTGAAGTCATCGCTGATGCCTATTCTTTCAGTTATGTTGCCGAGGCTTATCATAAATATGTCGTTTTCCCTGATGACATATTCATTGCCGGAAACCCTTGTCCGGGCCTCTCCGCTCAGACATAGCAAAATGGATGTGAAGCGCATTTTCGCCGGTAGCGACGGAAAAGTCTTGATTCTTTTCGGCCACTCGTTGTCGATGGTGTCGTTCAGGAACAGCTGCCCTTCATATTCAATCAGTCCGGGGAAATTCCTGAGAAGGTTGATGTCGAAATTATTGATGGTCTTGAATTTGTCCATTATGTTCTAAGAAACTGATTAAAATCTCTTTAAGGTTTAAATGCGTCATTTTCTTCCGGCTTTCTCGTCAGACGGCACCGCTGTCTTCCCCGAAAATCCGTTGAAACTGTCTGAATTCATTCCCTCGAAGTTTCCGAAAAAAAAATCAAACAGTTTCTAAGTTCTGCTCAAGAATACTGATTTTTCAGGAATCAGGACGGTCATTCCGCGGATTTTCTGAATATCTTGTATCCGAGCGCCGCCACGGTTATGCTCATCAGCGGACTGATGATGTTGAAAAAGCAATATGGCAGATAGACAAGTGTAGGCACGCTCAGGATTGTGGCCTGTGTCATTCCGCAGCTGCTCCACGGGAAAAGCGGCGAGGTCACGGTCGCCGAATCCTCAACGGAGCGGCTCAGAAGCCTGTTCTCATAGCCCTCTTTCTCGTAGACATCCTTGAACAGGCTTGAAGTCAGGATGATGGCGAGGTACTGATCCGAGACAATTCCGTTCAGGGCCGTTCCGGTGGCCACGGTGGATGTCACAAGGCTGACCCTGCGCTTGGTCAGCGGAAGGATCATCGAGGCGAGGTGGTGCAGCATTCCGCTTGCCTTCATCGCGGCTCCGAAACACATAGCGCAGATGATGAGGTAAACAGTGTTCAGCATTCCGAGCATCCCTTTCGATGACACAAGCTGGTTGACTTCCGGATTGCCGGTCTCCACCGATACGGAGTTGTAGATGGTCTCGATGGTGCCGGTGAACAGTATTTTGGCGGAAGAGCCGTTTCCCGCCACTGATGTCCCTATCTCCCTGATGATGTCGGGCTGGAAAATCAGGGCGGCGGCTGCGGCAAGGACGGTTGACAGGGCGAGTACGACCAAGGCCGGCATCTTCCGGGCTATCATAATCGCTGTCAGCACCGGTACGGCAAGCAGCCACGGAGTGATGTTGAATCTGGAATCGAGGACGCTGGTATATTCACTGACCAGCGAAGAGTCGCTGCCGGAGTGGGAAAGCCCCAGGATAAGGAATATGACCAAGGTTATCACGATTGACGGCACCGTCGTGAACATCAGGTAGCGTATGTGGTTGAACATCGGTACCTTGCTCATTGACGATGCGAGTACGGTTGTGTCGGACAGCGGGGAAATCTTGTCCCCGAAATATGCTCCTGAGATGATGGCTCCGGCAATCATCCCGTCACTGAATCCGAGAGCCTTGCCTATGCCCAGCAAAGCCACTCCGATGGTGGCTATAGTGGTCCAGGAGCTTCCGATCGTGACTGAGACCAGGGCGCAGATTATGCAGGCCGTGAGCAGGAAAACCTTGGGGCTGATGATTTTGACCCCGTAGTAGATGAATGTGGGTACTATTCCGCTGATTGTCCAGGTCCCGGAGATCGCCCCGATAAGGAAAAGGATGACTATGGCTGTGGTGACATCGCCGATGTTGCTCTTGATCGCTTCCTCGAAGTCCTGCCAAGGAATCTTGAACAGCCACATCGCCAGCCAAATCGCGACTCCCGCGGAAAAAAGCAGGGCGACCTGGCTCGCTCCAAGAATTGCGTCACTTCCGAATATGCTGATGTTCAGCGCCAACAGTGTCACAAGAATCAGAATCGGAATCAGAGATATCCCGACCCTGAACAGGGTTATTCTCTTCATCAGTACAAGTCCGTTTTTTTACTTCATAACCAAAATGGAGTGCAAGTTAAATTATTTTTCGCATTTTTACGCAAGAAATCGGATTATAAGAGTTTAGTAGTACGGAAAAATTAATGAATTGATATGAAACAGATGAAGAATTTCAAGTTTGCCATTGTTGCCGCACTGACGCTGGCGGCTCTCCTGTCATCCTGCGCGAAAGGCGATGATGCCTATCTTTTCCCCAGTCCAAACGCCCTTGTGACAATCAAGACGGCTGAATCGGGAGAGACATATTTCCAGTTGGACGAGAAGACGACTCTTGAGCCAGTGAACTGGACGAATCCTTACAAGCGCGAGGTCAGGGCTTTGCTCAGTTATTCCGAGGAAGCGGGCGACGGCGGCTTGTTCTCCAAGAAGGTAAAGGTCGCCTGGATTGACTCGGTCCGCACGAAGGACGCGGTGGTTTACGACGAGGAGTTCAAGAAAGGGAACAGTGTGGCTCTGTCCATCTATCCGGATTGGATAACCTGCTGTGAGGACGGTTATCTTACTATTCATTTCGCGGCGTGGTTCGGTCAGGACTATGCTCAGAGCCGTGTCGTGCATTACATCGACCTTGCTGTGGATCCCGAGACCCACGACCTTTATCTCAGGCACGACGACAATGGCGACAATGCCGGTACCAAGTTCCCCGGCGAGGGAGTTGTGGCGTTCAGGCTTGACAAGCTTATGAAGGATGTCAAGGACGGTCAGGAAGTGACGTTGCACTGGAAGAACTACGAAGGGGACGTGACCTCCAAGGTGAAATATTACTCAAGATTTCCGCTGACCAAGTAATCACATCTTAGGTGATAGATGGGGACACTGTCCGGAGACATAGAAAAGGCACTTGTCGAACAGGCGAGAAATGGTGACCGGACTGCGATGCGGCGGATTTATGACCGCTACTCCAGATATCTGACGGCCACCTGTTCCCGTTTTCTGCCGGACGAGAGGGATCTCCGGGATGTGCTTCAGGACAGTTTTGTGAAGATATTCTCGTCTTTGGACAGGTTTGACTATCGCGGCGAGGGTTCTCTTAAGGCGTGGATGAGGCAGATCTCAGTCAACGAGGCCCTTAAGCTGCTTAGAAAGCGCAAGCGCAGCGACACGGTCGAGTACAAGTGGGACTTGCCCGACAAGGAGGAGGAAGAGGAGCCGGATGTCGGGAGTGTTCCTCCGGATGTGATCCAGAAGATGATAAAGGCCTTGCCCGAGGGCTACAGGACGGTTCTTGTCCTGTACGCTTTCGAGGAAAAGAGCCACCGGCAGATCGCCGGGCTTCTCGGGATTACGGAAAGCACGTCAGCCTCGCAGCTTCACAGGGCCAGGGCTATTCTGGCAAGGCAGATTAAAGAGTATAAAAAGAAAGCGGACAGAATATGAATGATAAAGATTGGCTGAAAGGTCTGGAAAACAGACTGGAAGACTATGGAGAACCCGCACCGGAAGGATTGTGGGAGGACATAGAGTCTTCGATTGTGCCGGGCGGTAAACGCCGTCTGTTCGCCGCCCCCGTGTTCTGGCGTTCGGCTGCCGTCGCCGCTGTCCTTGCGTTGGGAGTCTTCGCCGGGATGCGTCTTTGGGATCCGGGTTCGGATGTCGGTCCTGAGGTTACGGCTTCAGTCAAGGAGTCCCGTGATCTGTCAGACAAGAATACGGGCCGGAAAGATCCTGTTGAGATTGTGCAAAGGCCTGCCGCCGCTTCCTTGCTTTCTGAATTGGTGGCGACCGGGGAACACCCGTCCGTCGGAGAGGTTTTTAAGGCGGATGGGACGGTGTCGTCCGACCTTCTTGATACTGAACCCGTTGACGAAGAGCCGGAGACGGTGGCGACAAGTTCTGGGACAGAAGATGACCCGGAGGCGGTTGCCGTGCAAAGACGGCCTGATGATGACACCCCGTCCGTCTCCGCTGATTATGAAGACGAGGATTGGTCCGGCTATATGTCCGCCACTGCCGACGAGCGCCCGTCACGACACAGGCTTTCATCGCTGGATATCTCTTTTTCTGGCGGAACGGCGGACAGCCGGCAGGAGAATTCTTATGACCTTCAGATGTTCTACCGAGGCTCGGCTCCGGCCTCGTCTCCCGGACTTATAGGCTGCCCGAACGGAGCCGGTGGCTACGGAGGCAATAGTGGCGGTGAACCTGACTCGCAGACCCGCGCGCTTGCCCCGATGTCGCCAAGGAACCAGTCATCGGCTGTTTCCAAATCAGAGCATCGCCGTCCCGTACGTTTGGCGCTGACGGTCAATTATCCGATTTCACGGAAGATCGGTCTGGAGACCGGACTGACGTTCACGACCCTCCGAAGCTCTTTCCAGACCGAGGCGGGCAGCACGGTTACGGACACTGAGCAGACATTGATGTATGTCGGAGTGCCTCTGAATATGACAGTTTCCATTTTTGACTCCAGGACGTTCTCGTTTTATGCCGGAGTCGGAGGAATGGCTGAGAAGTCAGTTTACGGTAAGACGGTGGAAACTGAAACTTTGGCCGGTGTCAGACAGGGGAACGGCACCAAGAATTATCTGAAAGTCAAGCCATTGCTTTGGTCTTTGAATGCGTCTGCCGGTCTTCAGGCCAACCTGACCGACAATCTGGGCATATATGTTGAGCCAGGACTGAGCTATCATTTCGACGACGGGTCAGGTGTGAGCACAATCTACAAGGAACGTCCGCTTGATTTTGCCGTCACCGTAGGAGCAAGATTCTCTTTTAAATAGAGCAAATAGACAACAGGCCGCGCATTTCTAAGGAATCTGCGCGGCCTGTTGTCTGAAAAGGGGACATTTCGCTTACCCTTTTGCCTGTCAGTCATTTATCGCACCGGTAAGCGCCGAAACGGCATCCCGGACTTTCCCGAAGCCGAAGCCGGAGATGATTCGTGACATCTTTGCGGCGATGCGGTCGTTGCAGAGATTGCCGAGGGAACCTTCGTGGGTGTGGTGAAGCTCACCGTGGTACTCAAACGCTCCTTGCCTGATTGAGTCGGCCACCTGCCTGTACGCATCCCTGAAAGGGACTCCGTTTTCCACCAGATGGTTGACTTCCTCCACGCTGAACGCCAGCTTGTACTTAGGGTCGTTCATCACATCGGTGACCACCTCCATCCCGCTTACGGCATATTCGACAATGTCGAGGCAGTCGTTCATTTCCTTGAATATCGGGAAGAAGACCTCTTTGAGAATCTGCATATCCCTGAAATAGCCGCTCGGCAGGTTGCCGGTGATCAGCCGGACGGTGTTCGGCACGCCCTGAAGCTTGTTGCAGTGCGCCCTGACAAGCTCGAACACATCCGGGTTCTTCTTGTGAGGCATAATGCTGGAACCGGTCGTGAGTGCGTCCGGAAGGTGGATGAAGCCGAAATTCTGGCTGGAAAACAGACATCCGTCCATAGCGAGCCTTCCGACGGTTTCGGCTACCGAAGAATAGGCGAAGGCCACGGCGCGCTCCATCTTGCCGCGGGTCATCTGCGCATAGACGGAATTGTAGTCCAAGTCCTCGAAGCCAAGTAGTTCTGTGGTGTAAGTCCTGTCTAAGGGAGCCGATGAGCCGTAGCCCGCCGCGGATCCGAGAGGATTCTGGTTGACCACATCCCAGGCAGCCCTCATAATGCTGAGGTCATCGCAAAGGCTTTCGGCGTAGGCTCCGAACCAAAGGCCGAAGGAAGAAGGCATCGCGACCTGAAGGTGGGTGTAGCCCGGAATCAGAACGTCCTTGTACCTCTCACTGGCCTGCTGGAGGGTTTTGAAAAGGGATTCGACCTTGCGGACTGTCTTCTCGATCTGCGCGCGGGCGTAGAGTTTAAGGTCTACCAGCACCTGGTCGTTGCGCGAACGTCCGGTGTGTACTTTCTTGCCCACGTCGCCAAGCCTGCGTGTCAGCATAAGCTCGACCTGCGAGTGGATGTCCTCCACGTCGTCCTCGACGTAAAGTTTCCCTTCCGCCGCTTCTGAGTATATCTCCTTGAGCACAGGAAGCAGCTTGTCCAGATCCTCCTTGGAAAGCAGCCCCACTCTCTGAAGCATAGTGATGTGCGCCATCGTGCCCATTATGTCATAAGGAGCCAGCTCGTGGTCAAGCTCCCGGTCATTACCGACCGTAAAGGCGTCAATCCTCTCGTCCTCCTTGAATCCTTTGTCCCAAAGTTTGTTAGCCATAGAATGTTGTTGATAGTCGCAAGCAGGCAATTGCTGGCTTATAATTGTGTGTGTCCGCGGGTTATTGCCAACCCGTATTTGTGTGTATGCTATTCCGTGTCATTCACCGTCTGGTAGAACGCCTGCGCTTCTCTCACAAGAGAATCGTCGGGATTCTCCCTCGGCGTTTCGGTGTGCCTCCATTCCTCAGTCCCGGTCACGTCGAACTGCCGGATCCTGCGGACTGGGGAAAGGACGGTCAGGACATCGTCGCTGAAGTAGCCGAGATCCTGGTATGTGGCCATAAACGCCCTCTGGTTGTAGTCCGGAGAGAGGATGTCCTGGCCGTAGAACCTTGAGTCGTAGGAGAGATGCAGCAGTGAGAAGACAGTAGGCATCAGGTCAATCTGCGAGCAGAGCTTGTCTACTCTTTGCGGCTGTATGAAGCCCGGAGAGTAGATGATGGCCGGGATGTGGTACTTGTCGACCGGTATGCTGGTCTTTCCGGCGCTGGAGGCGCAGTGGTCGGCGACGATGATGAACACCGTGTCGTCGAACCACGGTTTGCGCGACGCTTCGGCGAGGAACTGTCCGATAGCGAAGTCGGTGTACTTCACCGCGGCTGAGCGTGACTTCATCTCCCCGTCGTAAGTGATTTTCCCATCAGGGTATGTGTAAGGCCTGTGATTGCTGATTGTGAATATGATAGCGTGGAACGGCACTCCGCTTTCGGCTTTCCTGTCGAACTCTTTCAGGGCCACCCGGTACGAATCCTCGTCGCAGGTACCCCAGATGTTGCTGAAGGTGATGTCCTCTTTCGGATATGAAGCCTTGTCGATGATCTCGAATCCGTTGCCGGAGAAGTAGGCGCGCATATTGTCGAAATAGCTGTCCCCTCCGTAGATGAAGGATGTGGTGTAGCCGTTGGCTCTCAGCACTGTGCCCGTCGAGAACAGACCGGAGTTCCCCGGCCTTTTTATAAGGCTTTCCCCGGCGCTTGGAGGGACGCAGAGGGTCAGCGCCTCAAGACCCCGGACAGAGCGGTTGCCTGCGGCGTAGAGGTTGTCGAAGACAAGGCTTTTCCCGATCAGGGTGTCCAGATTTGGAGTGATTCCGTCTTTGTTGCCGTAGGCTCCGAGGAAGTCCGCGCTCAGGCTCTCGACGGTGATAAGTACGATGTTTTTCCTTATAGCCGGGACGGTGTCTCTGATGGTCTGTACACCATCGCATAAGGCGGTGTCCTCTCCCGGGATGCCGTCCGATGCGGTCTGGTTGCAAAGCTCCATCTTCAGTCTTATGGCTTCTTCGGCGGGGAGCATCTGGTAGAACTTGTCATATTCAAGTGTGCTGCTGCTGTAGGCTTCGAGGAAGTTCCAGCATCCGTTGCACTGAAGCTCGGTGGCGTAGTTATTGGCGCTCTGAAGGTTACGGTAGCTGAACCGCAGCCAGAGGAAGCTCCCTGAGAACAGCAGGGCATAAATTACGAAAGTGGCCAGGAACGGCACGGCCCCTCCGTTGCCCGCCTCGCTGAAATCCTTTTTCCGGAAAAGCCTCCAGCTGATCAGCACGGCCACAAGCAGCACGGCCAAGAACATCGGAACGATAGGGTAGGACTCCATTATGTTCCCTATCACTTCGTTCGTATAGACCAGATAATCAACGGCTATGAAGTTGTAGCGGACACCGAACTCATTCCAGAAGACACATTCGGAGACGGCGTTGATGACCATCAGGAATATGTACAGTCCCATTGTGAAGAGCAGTCCGGCCTTGCACCATCCTTTCCGGATGCCCGGCGCGAACAGCCTGATGCAGAAGCCTGCGAGAAGCAGGACGGAAAGCGAGCGGGCTATTGTCGGCACCACTGAGCCATATTCGGTGAATATGTTGGACGGCAGGAACGAGTAGACCGCGAACGCGGCCAGCGCGGCTCCGATGACCGTGCGAAGCGGCTTTTGGTATTTGGCGTCGTTCAGCGTGGCGTGGACCGCCATTGCGGGAGCAAGTGCCAGCAAGGAAAAAGCGATGTCGTTGACTAAGCCTAATACGAAGATTTTCAGCCATTCAACGGCTGTAAACCCGATTACTGTCGGTGGAACGAAAAGCAGGACCAGTCTTGTGACCAGGCCTGTCGCGGCGGAAAAAGCGACGAAGACCGGTGCGAAGCAGCGGAACCAGTCGTGTACTTTCATTGCCTTGTCATAATCTCTTAAGCCGTTTCTACCCATTGGATACGGAATGAAGTTTACAGTTGCGAAGTTAAGTATTTCCAGTGATTATTGCCAACCTCAGGGGCTCTCTGCCTATGATCCGGAACCGACATATTTCCCGCAGGCGGAGAGAAGGTAGGCCTTCAGGTCGTTCCATCTGTACAGCCCGTCCACGTCTTGTTCGAGAGGGAAGAATGATGACGGTTCTTCGTTGAGGAGAAGCCTGACTCTTATGTCGTTCGCCTGAGGGTTCCTTTGGCCTTTCTTCCGGTAGAATATCATCTGGATGTTGCCCGCCATCGGGGAACGGAAAGTCCGGAACGCGGCGGGAAGATCCCTGGCTTCAGCGGGGAACTCGTCGAAGCCCTCGATGTCGGCGATCATCAGCAGGGTCATCAGCACGTGGTCGTGGCCGAAACGAAGGTCAGCCCCCTTTTCGCCGGAAGAGATACGTTCGTCGGCTTTCCGCACCATATCGAGCCATACCGAGCAGCAAGGTGTCTTGTATCCGATATATTCGTTGAATCTGTGGAAATTGTCAACCTCCCACATTCTGGCGAATTCCTCGTCGGTGAATATCTTCGGAAATTCGGGTACGGAGTCGAGACTGTTCTGCCCCGCCTCGAGCATATACAGATAGATGAAGAACTCGAACATCCTTCTTTTGTCGTCCTGGCCGTCTTTTCTGATGTATCCGGAGACTTTCCCCGGATCCTTGAAGAACCTGCCGAGGATGTCGGTATGGTCAGGCATAATTGTGTAGAACATCTCCGTCTCTGAGACAGGATAGGGGCTTTTTGTCTTTATCCCTTCGAGGACGAGCGGATTGTGTCCCGAGTTGGGCGCGGTGGCTTGTATCTCGTGTATGCCTTGGTGCTCGTAGATGTCGGCCTTGGGTGCCATCCGTCCGACTTTCAGGCAGAATGAGCTCATACTCAGGATCGATCTGACGGAGCCGGATGCCACAGCGTCTATGCGGCCTCCTTTGAAAGCGTTTTTGTTGGCCGAAACCATCCTGGCGGCTATGGCCTGGTGCTGTTCCCATCCCTTTCGGGTAAGGTCGCCGACCCTGTAGCGGGTATATTCATACACCTTCTCCATCCTTGCGAGGGCCTTTTTGCCTTCTTCGGTCAGGTTCCCTTCCGCGTCGCCTTTGCCGAGGGCGTTGTAGAACTCCTTGTAGGTGTTGCCGGAGTAGGCGTATCTTGAACCGTGCCTGCCGTAATGGGAAACATAGAATGTCTCCCAGCCTTTGGGCGCTGAAACAGTCTTCGCCGGAGGGTTATAGACCCTGTCGAGTCCGGCTGCCATAGTCCTGTCGCCGAGGACAACGGCCCTTGCCTGTTCCGCTCCTTCCTTGTCGTTGACGTGGTTGTTTGCTGACGAGATGAAAGGTATCAGCAGGATGAACAATAAGAATAATCTGCGCTTCATTTGTAGTTGTGATAGATGTTTCCCATTCTGCAAATATTGCATTTTTTCGTGAATCCGCCTACTTGATTCCATATATTTTCTATGAATATAATCCTGTATCCGTGGTGATGTCAGCTTTTTTTATCTTATCTTTGCAGGAATCAGGCAATCCTAAGAAGCTGTTAGATATCGCTTTCTGAAATGCCGGAAGGCGGCAGGGAAGTCGGGAGAGCATATTTTGAACAGGTTTTAAAGAGTGGCGGGTCAGACTGCCTGCCGGATGAAATTACTATTATGATTTGATATGAAAAGAGTGATTCTATTTTTAAGCGCCGCGTTCATTGTTCTGGCGGTCATCGCGTCAAGCGGTTGCAGAAACGGCGTATCAGCCAAGACAGATCCGTTTGTGTGTCCTGAAGGCGAGCCGTTCGCGGTCCGGATAGTCGATGGAGGAATGGTTCAGCTTGCGTTCAATGACACTTTATGCTCGCTTATGTGTGAGATGAACTCACGCACTTACGGCAATCCTCACAGAGATGCTGTCGAAGGCTACGAGAACATTGTCGCCGGAGTCAGAGGAGTGGAGCAGGCTTTTATCGCCAATCCGGGCGGAGATGTCAATCCCATCCTTTATATGAGGACAGGTGACGGAAATGTGTATGTCCTGAGAATTATGAAGCTTTTGTCGAGCGATAAGGATGGAGAGGAATCCTTCCGGTGCAACGGCCCGCTGGATTATGTGTCCGGCGCCATCGACATCTGCAAAGGTTACGACGAATATGAGGAGCCGATGATAGCCGCTGTCCGCGAGGATGGGACCAAGGTGCAGATTATTGTATATGATTAGACGCTCTCGGGAATTATTTGGGGGCATATTCCAAGGATTTCCGATGATTATTGCTAACTTTGTCTAATTATGCATAAATCATTCATCTTGATGAAAAGACATTTTCTTTGCGCCGTGGTGGCGGCTGTAGTTTTCACTGTCCTCCCGTCCGAGGCTCAGATCCGTGGTTTCCGTCAGGAACAGCTGAAGGAATGGGAGTTCAGCAAGGACGGTTCTGACTGGGAGTCCGTTTACGTCCCTCATTCCTACAACGCCGAAGACGGCCATTCTCCGTATTATTACCGAGGCAAGGCTACGTATCGTTGTGATTTGAGGATCACGGATGTAAAGAAGACCCACTATCTGTATTTCGAAGGCGCGGCGCAGGCTGCCGTGGTCAAGGTCAACGGCGAGCAGGTCGCGGCGCACAAGGGAGGCTATACCCCTTTCTCCGTGAACATAACCGAGGCTTTGAGCAAAGGCGCTAACAGGCTTGAGGTAATCTGCGACAACAGCGAGGACATCGAGATGGCTCCGGTCACGTCTGATTTCAACAAGAACGGCGGCCTTCACAATCCGGTGTGGCTGCTTGTGATGGATGATGTATATTTCTCTCCGGAGGACTACGGAATGTACAGGCTCCGTTGCGAGACTCCGGTGGTGACAAAGAAGAAGGTGGTTACGAACGTCAAGGCGAAGCTGGTCAACAACAGCAACCGCGACGCCGAGATCCTGGTGCGCGTCCAGCTGCTTGAGTCCGACGGCAGGCTTGGCTATCAGGCCGACCGCGAGGTGCCGGTCAGGGCGTTCTCCGAGTATGACTTCGACCACGAGTTCATCCTTTCGGGGATGCATCTTTGGGAAGGGATGAAGGATCCGTACCTCTACACGCTCCGCGTCGAGCTGTTCAGGGGCAAGAGGATGATGGACATAGCTGAGACAAAGGTGGGCTACCGCTCTATCGAGATGGATCCGGACAGAGGCTTCATTCTCAATGGCCGTCCTTATCCTCTCCGCGGCGTGGCTATGCATCAGGATGCTGACGGAAAGGCCTCGGCTTTGACTCAGGCTGATTACCGCCGGGACTACCGCATCGTCAAGGAGCTTGGAGCCAACTTCCTCCGTCTGGCGCACTATCCGCACAATGACTTCGCTTTCCAGATGTGCGACTCTCTCGGAATCATTGTCCAGACTGAAGTCCCTTGGGTCAATGTCTGCGGCGAGAACGCTCCGCAAGCCTATTTCAACAACATCCACCATCAGATGAAGGAGATGGTCAACAACCTTTACAACCATCCGTCCATCGCTTTCTGGGGAATGTGGAACGAGCTTGACCAGTGGGGCAACAACAATGACCTTCAGGGAAAGTTTGATGCGGAAAGGGTGGCCCGCGAGACCGAGAAACTCTATAATTTCACCAAGAAGCTTGATCCCGACCGTTTTGTGGGCTTCACTGACTGTTCGGGACTTTCCAGGGACGGCTATCTTGACCTGAAGGGCGACTTCTGCTCCCAGAACGTCTATTATGGATGGTACTCAACCCCTAACGAGTTCGGAGGCCTGTCTTCCACGATGAAGAGACTTCACGAGAAGAAGCCGGGCACTCCTCTCAATGTCTCTGAATATGGTGTCGGCGTCAATCCTTTCTGCCACGTGTGGAATCCGGCTGACGCGGTCCGCGACAAGGATGATGACTCAAAGCATTACGAGGAATACGGCAACCGGTTCCACGAGTCTTACGCCCGTCAGATCAAGTCTATGCCTTGGCTGAATTTCACTTCGGTCTGGGTGCTCTTTGATTTCCCTGTGGCCGCCCGCCAGGAAGGTTATATGGACTCTGAGGATGGCGAGAAGTTCGTCAGGAACAATGACCGTAAGTATATGAACGACAAGGGACTTGTCACCCGTGACCGCCAGACGAAAAAGGATGTTTTCTACCTTTACAAGTCGCTCTGGAACGAGAATGAGACCACTGTCCACATTACGTCCCGCCGGCTGAAGTATGTTCCGGCCGGTGAGGAGTTCCGCATCAAGGTGTACAGCAACGCCAAGTATCTTACATTGTATCAGAACGGTCGCCAGGTGACCCGTATGACCTCTTCCGAAGAGTCTACGGGAGTGGTGTGGACGTTCCCGGCCGTCCGTCTGAAGACCGCCGAGGACACCTTCAAGGTCGTCGCTAACAACGGAGTATCTGACGAGATTGTCATCCGGAAAACCCGTTAATGGGAAAGGCCTGACGGTTTACGCTGATGTCTCATACCTGCGGCGCGCCGAGCTTGGGCGTATGGAGCAAAGGCTTGGTGCCGTCGGCGGGTGCGAGGGTCAGTGGATGTTGCGGCGGACGGGGAGGAGAGCGATGACGTAGCCGATAAGAGAGACACCGGCTACGGTTGCGAGGACATCCTGCCACTGAAGGATGACCGGATAGGAGTTTACCAGAAAACTGCCGGGCATCTTGATGAAGCCGAAATGCTGTTGGGCGAGGGAGAATCCGATTCCTATGACGAGTCCGGCGGCAAGGCCGAGAAGCGAGATTAGCCAGCCCTCAAGGGTGAAGGTACGGCGGAGCATCTTGTCTGTGGCCCCTAAGCTGCGGAAGGTTTCGATGTCATCCTTCTTTTCGATGATGAGCATCGTGATGCTGCCGAAGATGTTGAGGGCGATGATGATGATGACGAAAATCAGGATAAGGTAGATCGCGGCTTTCTCGTAGCGCATCATCTTGTAGAGGGATGTGTTCTGGCGGAAGCGGTCAAGAACCTTGAACTCGGCGCCAAGGTCTTTCTGAAGCACTTTTATCACTCGTCTGAGGTCTTTCTGCGTGAAGCCTTCCGTGAGCCTCAGCTCAACGCCTGAAACTTCCTCCTCATAGCCGAGCAACTGTCTCATCTGCTCTATCGGGAGAATAATCAAGTCGTTGTCTATCTGTTGATTGACGGAGAATATCCCAGACGGACGCATTCTGACCGACTCAATCGAGGCCGCCGGATTGGCCAGCGAAAAATTCCGGTCACGTATCGGGAAATACAATTCAGCCGAAGCCAGGAACGCCGGGTTCATCCCCATCTTGTAGGCCAGTCCGGCTCCTACCACCATCTGCGGAAGCTGACCTTTGTGGAGTGAGAACTCTCCGTTGGTGATGTGGCCGGCGAGAGGGGAGTTCTCCTCAAATGTTTTGTCCACACCCTTTGCCTTGGCGATTCCTTGGTGGCCGTCGTAGTCAACGAACACATTCTCCTGAAGTACGGGAGCATATTCGGCGACCAGCGGGTCGGCTTGTATCCGGTCGAAGGCTTCTCCATTGGGAATGAACACCTTACCTTTGGCCGGAGCTATGAGAATGTCCGGCTCCACATTGCCCAGTGTGGATTTCACAAGCTCGTCGAAGCCGTTGTAAATCGAAAGGATGATTATCAGCGCGGCGGTCCCTATCGCCATACCGACAGCACTGATCGCGGAGATTATGTTGATCACATTGTGTGATTTCTTCGCGAACAGATACCGTCTGGCTATGAACAGGGGTAGATGCATAGTGCGCTGCTGGTCGAGAGACCTCGGACGACACCGGACAGGTGTGACACCTTATTCCGGTTTGTAGGAATCCTTGAGGGCTGTTGTCTTGTTGAATATCGTCTTGTCAGCGGTGCTGTCCGAATCCTTGTAGAAGTAGCCGGTGCGCTCGAACTGGACGGCTATTCCGGAATTGTCTTCCAGAAGGGCAGGCTCTGCGTATCCTTTTGCTATTGTAAGTGATTCTGGATTAAGGTAGTCCTTGTAGTCCTTGTCTTCCGGGATGGAGTTCATATCCTCCTTGGTGAAAAGGCGGTCGTAGTTACGGATCTCAATCTCGGCGGCGTGTGTTGTGGAAACCCAATGTATGGTGCCTTTGACAGATCTCCATTCTCCTCCGCCCGGCTTGGTGGCAGGGTCGTAAGAACACTTCAGCTCCACAACATTGCCGTCCCCGTCCTTGATGACTTCCTCGCATTTGATGATGTAGGTGTATTTCAGACGGACCTCTCCTTCCGGTTTCAGGCGGAAGAACTTGCGTGGAGCCTCCTCCATAAAGTCGTCGCGCTCTATGTAGAACTCTCCGGTGAACGGAACCTTGCGTGTCGCTCCTTCCGGCTCGGCAGGGTTGAGAGGGCAGTCGAACCATTCAACCTTTCCCGGTTCCCAATTGGTCAGAGTGACCTTAAGCGGCTTCTGAACGACCATATACCTGTTGGCTCTTGCGTTAAGATCCTGACGCACACACCATTCCAGAAGCTGGATGTCCATCATCTGGTCGCGCTTCGAGACACCGATCTTCTCGCAGAACATCTTCAGAGCCTCGGCAGTGTAGCCGCGGCGTCTTACTCCGCACAGAGTCGGCATCCTCGGATCGTCCCAGCCGGAGACAAGGCCTTTCTGGACGAGTTCCAGAAGCTTTCTCTTGCTCATAAGGGTGTACGTGAGGTTCAGTCTGGCGAACTCGTACTGATGGCTCGGCCAGATCTCAAGCGTGTTGATGAACCAGTCATACAAAGGCCTGTGCACGTCGAACTCAAGTGTGCAGATCGAATGGGTGATGTGCTCTATGGAGTCGCACTGTCCGTGGGTGAAGTCATACATCGGGTAGATGCACCATTTGTCACCCGTACGGTGATGGGATGCGTGCTTGATCCTGTAAAGGATAGGGTCGCGGAACATCATATTCGGAGATGACATATCGATTTTCGCGCGGAGAACCTTCTCTCCGTCGGCGTACCGGCCGTCCTTCATTTCCCTGAACAGGCGGAGGTTCTCCTCGACGGAACGGTTTCTGTACGGACTCTCGGTCCCCGGTTTGTCCACCGTGCCGCGTCCCTTGCTGATTTCCTCCTGTGTCTGGTCATCGACATACGCCTGGCCGCGCTCGATCATCTGTTCCGCCCAAGCGTAGAGCTGGTCGAAATAGTCTGAAGCGTAAAGCTCCTTCTCCCACTGGAAACCGAGCCATTTGATGTCCTCCTTGATGGAGTCGACATATTCGGTGTCCTCCTTGGTCGGGTTGGTGTCGTCGAAGCGCAGATTGGTCTTGCCGCCGTACTTCTGTGCCAGACCGAAATTTATGCAGATACTTTTCGCGTGTCCGAGATGTAGGTACCCGTTAGGCTCCGGAGGGAAACGTGTCATCACACCCTTCACTTTCCCGGATTTCAGGTCGTCTTCTATTATTTCCTCAAGAAAATTGAGTCTTTTCGGCTCCTCGGCCGTTGGATTTTTCGCTTCTTCCATTATCTGTCAGTATTAAACTCACAAAAATACAAAATAATCCGCTGTTTGTCCAATCCTATGTGACATCTTTAGCCTTCTTTCTTGTGGTTTGCCCGTTCCGGAAAGAGGTCGGCCCGGATTCTGATGCTTATTGCCAGCCCTTTCGGCGAGCTGAAGAAAGGTTTTAGGGTGGAGGGCTTACTTGCAGCGGGGTGTCCAGGACAGGACTTCTTCATCATACCGGGCTCTGATAATCACGGAAAACCGGCAGCGGTTTCCACGGAAATCACTATATTCGCGGCGGAAGCGGGATTCGGATGTGGAAATCCCGGTCCGGGAATCTAAATATTTTAGGAATATGATAAAGTCAATGACCGGTTACGGCAAGGCTGAAGCCGTCCTGGAGACAGGTAAACTCACCATCGAGATCAAGACTCTCAACGGAAAGAACTCCGACTCCAGCATCAAGTCTTCCCTTCTTCCGAAGGACAAGGAACTTCTGGTGCGCAGGAAAATCACCGGGTCTCTCGTGCGCGGTACGATTGATTTCTACATCAACTGGGAGCCTAAGGCCGGCGGGACCGCCAAGCAGATCAACAAGGAGCTGGTAAAGGATTATTACAGACAGATCGTCGAGACCCGTGAGGAACTTGCCGGGCTTTCGGCGGTTTCGCCTCAGGATGTGGCCGACTGCGGCGACGACATTCTTGCCGCGATCCTGCGTTTCCCTGACGTGATGGACAATTCCCGTCAGGACATCATCACGGAGGATAACTGGCCGGTCGTGGAAAAGGCCATAGACGAGGCTCTGACGGCGGTCAATGATTACCGTGCCAAGGAAGGAGAGGCTCTGTACAAGGATGTCACGTCAAGGGTGGGGAACATTCTCGCTCTTGAGAATCAGGTGGAAGAGTTCGAGAAAGAGCGGATCGAGGCTGTCAGGGAGAGACTTGCCAAGAACCTTGAGGCGCTCCGGCAGAAGGTGGATCCGTCCCGTTTCGAGCAGGAGATGATCTTCTATCTTGAGAAACTTGACATCAACGAAGAGAAAGTCCGTCTCCGCCAGCACTGCAAGTACTTTATGGACACGATTGACGGAGAGGAATATCCTGGCCGCAAGCTGGGCTTCATCATTCAGGAGATGGGCAGGGAAATCAACACGACCGGCTCCAAGGCCAACCACTCCGGCATCCAGAAGGTGGTTGTCCGGATGAAGGACGAGCTGGAAAAGATCCGTGAGCAGTCGCTGAACATCCTTTAGCCTCTTCACTCCATTTCCTCGGGATTCCCGGAAAGCTCTTTCGGAATTATCGACTCCGCTCCGACTCTGCGCGTGCCGGTCTTGATTCTGCCCTGGGACTTCTTGGCTGTCAGCCCAAGTTTCTCAAGTTTCTGGATTTTCCGTATAACGCTCTGGTTGGATTCGCTCAGCTTCTTCGTGGATTCATCGTATGAGGCCCGGGCCTTGCCTAAATACGTTCCGACAGAAACGTAGTTTTCCATCCAGCCGCGCAGCTGCTTCATCAGTTCCTCGGCGGTCTTGTAAACCTCGGCGATGTTCTTCTCCTGATCAGCCTGCTTCCAGGCCATCTGTATCATATTCAGTACAATAATCAGGGTCATCTGGCTCACGATCAGGACATTGTTGTCCTTGGCCGTCTGCCACAGCGTCGGTTCCTCCTCAAGCATCAGCCTGAAAGCACCCTCGATCGGTATGAACATCAGATTGTAGCCCACTTTCCTGCGGCCTTCCGGGATGTATGAGGCATAGTCCTTGGCTTTCAGTTCGTTCACGTGCTTGCGGACACTCTCGGCGTGTGCCTTCGCAAACCTGATCCTGTCCTCTGTCTTCTGCGAGTTGACATATTCATTATAGGCCTTCAGGCTGACTTTCGAGTCGATGACCACCGTCGTGTCGTCCGGGTACAGGACCATCACGTCAGGAATCATCGTCTTGCCTTCCTCGCTCTTGATCTCGTGTCCCGAGCTGTCCGTCATCACGCTCTGCGTGAGGAAATGGATCCCCTCCGACAGCCCGGCGTTCTTCAGCACATCGGCCAGCAGCATCTCGCCGAAGTCTCCTTGGACCTTTGAATACCCCGTCAGGGCGTTCGCAAGGTTCCTGGCTTCCTCTCCGACGGCCTGCGAGCGCTCCATCACGCCTTTGATGTGTTCTTTCAGCTCGGCGCTCCGCTCCGCGGCGTCCTTCCTGGATTCCTGCACGGCCTTTCCAAACTCGGCGAATCTCTCCTGCATCGGCTTGAGCATCTCTGTGATTTGCTCGGAACTCTGCCTTCTGAACTCGTTGCTGTTGTCTGCCGACAGAGCCTTGAACGCGTCCTTCATATTCTCCAGATCCTTCTCGTGCCGCTCCCTCTGCATCCGCATCGCCTTTTCCTGCTCCCCCCTGATTCTGGCCTCATATTCCTCTTTTGCCCTCAGGGTGCTTTCCAGCGCCGCCTTCTCTCCAGTCAGCGCCGTCAGTTCCTTCCGCAGCCCATCCTCGGCATCTTCATATTCCTTGACAATCCTCTGTCGCTCGGCAGCGTTCCTCTGAATCACGACAAGGAGGGCCGCGACGGCGGCCATTGCCACCACCGTCATCATAACGGTAATTGCTGTAAGGTTCATCTGAAATGCAGTTTGCCGTAAAATTAAGCAATTTATCCGTCATTTCGCCCCGAGTGTTTGGGACAAATAATCAAATCAGCATCTGATTCCCTTGCCACATTGCGAAAAATGCCGTAATTTTGAAGTCTAAATCCCCGTCCGTCTATGACTGAAAAAATCATCATTCTGGATTTCGGTTCGCAGGTGACGCAGCTGATAGGCCGCAGACTCCGCGAACTGAACGTTTATTGTGAAATCTACCCGTTCAACAAGGTGCCGGCGCTGGACTCCTCCGTCAAGGGAGTGATTCTTTCCGGAAGCCCTTGCTCGGTGCGTGACAAGAACGCTCCGCAGATAGACCTTGGCGGCATCAAAGGCAGGTTCCCTCTTCTGGGAATATGCTACGGCGCCCAGTATCTCGCCCATAGGTTCGGCGGCGAGGTTCTCGGGTCACTGGCCCGCGAGTATGGACGGGCTATGATGGATGTGGTTGACCCTGAATCGCCTTTGCTTAAGGGAGTCTCGGCCCGTTCACAGGTCTGGATGTCCCACGGAGACACGATCGCGCGTCTGCCGGATGGAGCCGAGGTGATAGCGTCCACCGAAAGCGTCGCCAACGCGGCGTTCCACATCAAGGGAGAGGAAACCTATGCCGTCCAGTTCCACCCGGAGGTGTTCCACACGACTGAGGGCACTGCCATCCTCGGCAATTTCGCCTTGGGAATATGCGGGTGCAAAGGCGACTGGACCCCTGATTCATTCATCGAGTCCACCGTGGCGAGTCTCCGCAGTCAGCTTGGTGACGAAAAGGTCATCCTTGGACTCAGCGGAGGTGTCGACTCGACCGTGGCCGGAGTGCTTCTGAACAAGGCCATCGGCCATAACCTTACCTGCATATTCGTGAACAACGGATTGCTCAGAAAGAACGAGTATGAGGATGTTCTTGCCTCGTATAAGGATATGAACCTCAATGTGATAGGTGCTGACGCATCTGGGGAGTTCATCTCGGCGCTCGCCGGTGTCTCCGAGCCGGAGACCAAGAGAAAGATCATCGGAAGGCTCTTCGTCGAGACATTCGACAAGTACGCCCGTACAATAGAGAACGCCCGTTGGCTCGCCCAGGGCACCATCTATCCTGATGTGATAGAGTCCGCCGGCATCGAGGGCATAGCTTCGAAGATCAAGTCCCACCACAACGTGGGCGGGCTTCCAGAAAAGATGAACCTGAAGGTCGTCGAGCCTCTCAGAATGCTTTTCAAGGACGAGGTCCGCAGGGTGGGACGCGCCCTTGGCATCAAGGAAGAACTCATCGGCCGCCATCCTTTCCCAGGCCCGTCTCTTGCCATACGCATCATCGGCGACATCACCGAGGAAAAGCTGAGTGTTCTCCGCGAGGCGGATGACATATTCATAAAAGGCCTTCGGGAATATGACTGCACGGCGCTGCATCTTCCGTCCGCTTCCGATCCGCGTGTCGAGGCGGCAAACCTCTATGACGCTATCTGGCAGGCCGGTGTGATCCTGCTGCCTGTCAAGAGTGTGGGAGTGATGGGCGACGAGCGTACCTACGAGAATCCTGTGGCTCTGCGCGCCGTTGTCTCCACCGACGCGATGACAGCCGACTGGTTCCATTTCCCGTATGACTTCCTGGCCCAGGTCAGCAACGACATCATCAACAAGGTCAAGGGGGTCAACCGGGTAGTGTACGACATCTCATCTAAACCGCCGGCAACCATCGAGTGGGAATAACAAGTGTCATTTTAATTATCTTGTAATGAATATCTTGAAAGTAGGAATGGTGCAGCAGAGCTGCGGGAATGACATAAAGGCGAACATCGCCAAGCTTACGGAGAACATTGGAAAGTGCGCGGCTGCGGGCGCTCGGTTGGTGGTGTTGCAGGAACTTCACAATTCGGTCTATTTCTGTCAGACTGAGGATGCCTCGCTCTGCGATCTGGCCGAGACCATTCCCGGGCCGTCAACGGAGTATTTCGGAAGCCTGGCAAAGGAACTTGGAATTGTGCTTGTACTGTCCCTTTTTGAGAGACGCGCCCCGGGGCTTTACCATAACACCGCAGTCGTGATCGAGAAGGACGGGAGCATAGCCGGAAAGTACCGCAAGATGCACATTCCGGACGATCCTTGCTTCTATGAGAAGTTCTATTTCACGCCGGGAGATTTGGGATTCAGGCCAATACAGACTTCCGTCGGCTCTATAGGAGTGTTGGTCTGCTGGGATCAGTGGTATCCTGAGGCGGCGAGGCTTATGGCTCTGAACGGGGCGGATCTGCTTGTCTATCCCACGGCTATCGGAGGTGTCGGAACGGATTCCAAAGAAGAGCAGGAGACCCAGAGGCAGGCCTGGCAGCTTGTCCAGAGAGGACATTCGGTCGCCAACGGACTGCCTGTGGTCACCGTCAACCGTGTCGGCCACGAGGACGATCCTTCCGGGAACACCATCGGGCTTGATTTCTGGGGATATTCATTCGCCACGGGTCCTCAGGGTGAGATTCTGGCGCAGTTCGGAACCGAAGAGGAAGGCTTTAAGGTCGTTGACATAGACATCGACCGCACTGAATATGTCCGCAGGGGCTGGCCGTTCCTCCGCGACCGCCGTATCGACGCCTACGGTCCGATTCTTCTCCGTTACGGAAAATAGCTGCCATACGTCGGGGTGAAACGGCGGAATCGTCCGTCCTCCGGGCGTTCTTCTTGCCTGAACACCAGAACACGGATTGTAAGTCAATATTTCCCAAGTTAATGAGAATAAGGCTTTTTCTTTCGGTGTCCCTTGCCGCTGCGTGGACGTGTTCGTTTGCCCAGACTTCGGATGTGAGGGCTGCTGTCGAGGCTGGATACGGTGTCCGGAATGCGGTTGTCAGGTATGACACCAGAACCGAGATGATGGACAAGCCGGCTCTTATGGGTGGCGAGTACTATATGTACCCGTTCGACGAGTCCCGGCTCACTCCGCCTCCCAAAGGCTACAAGCCTGTTTATATCAGTCACATAGGGCGGCACGGGGCGCGGTTCGGCGTTCCGGACGGTGTTTACGAGACCCTCCGCAAGGTCTTGAATGACGCTCATTGTGCGGGGAAACTGACAGATGCGGGGGAGGAGCTTCATTCCCGTTACGAAAGGTTCTATCCGTCGGTGGCCCATCGAGGCGGCGATCTGACCTTGGAGGGGCAGAAGCAGCTTAGGAGGATTGCCGGTGTGATGTACCGAAATTTCCCCGAGGTTTTCAAGGGTCGGACGAAAGCCGTGGCTCTCTCGACTCCCGTTCCCAGGGTTATGCTGAGTATGATGTCGTTTGTTGACGAGCTGAAAGGCTTGGACAAGGATCTCGACTGCTCCGTCGATGCCGGCAGGACCTTTTTGCCGATTCTTGACCCGGACGGGCGGCAGAATCCTTACAGGATATCGACCCGGATTTCCGAAGAGGCCAGGACTTCCTTATCGGCGATGCGGGATTCGCTGGTCGCCCCCAAGGCGTTCTGCTCAAGGTTTTTCAATGACACGGACTATCTTGAGTCCGAGTATGGAATGTGGTCTTTCGAAAGCGACCTGCGTTCGGTAGTCGTCGGTATCCAGTGCCTTGGCGGGGATCAGCCAGACCGCTTCGACGACATATTCACTCTCGAGGAACTTTTCGGCATCTGGGAACTCCGGAATTACGGCGGCTACCTTTATATGGGACGCTCTCCGTTGACGGACAATTCCGGCTGCCTGAAAAGTGCGGCTATTCTTGAGAATATGCTTGAGTGCGCCGACAGGGATCTTGCTTCCGGTGAGGTCCGGCTAAGGCTTCGCTTCTCCCACGACACGGCTATTCTGCCGTTGCTCTCCTATATGTGCCTTGACAATTTCGGGGCCGTCGTCGGCGATCCGTCCGATGTGAAGAACTGGTGGCGGAGCGACAAAATCCCAATGGCGTCCAATCTTCAGCTGGTCTTCTACCACTCAAGGCGCACTTCCGAGATTCTGGTCAAGGTTCTTTACAACGGCCGCGAAGCCTCGCTTCCCATCCCCCAGTCCCACCCTTCCTTCTACTCCTGGACCGCCATCAAGGACTGGTACAAAAACTGATTGCCATAGATTCCTTGTAATGTTGTTATTCCAGAAATTCTTTCCCTGGCCGATGCTATGTAAGGATGATTTTTCTACCTTTGTATAATTAAGTAATTAGATTCTGGCGTTTATGGACGAGACAAGAACAATATCAGATGTCATTCTATCGGAAGTGAAAACCATGATGGACAAAGTGATGAATAGAGTTCTCATTACTGATCCTTTTATTGTGGAAAAGCATCACGCCTCTAAACCTATGTATGCCGCTCTTGTCCCAGATGAAATATTTAAAGGTTCTCATTTCGAACGCAGGTTTGTTACTCCGTTTGGCTCAATCTGGGAGAAGCTTGCTGTGGCCGCTGCCACGGTATTTCATGGTCGTTGCGAAAAGGGGTACACAATCCGCGGAACAATCGGAGACGTCAGCCTGAGAAGGATTCAAGAGACTTTAAACAGACTTGAACATCCGGAAGGAAGACAAGGCCGGATTCGTCCTGATTGGGCAAGAGAATTGGA
Source organism: uncultured Muribaculaceae bacterium (assembly GCA_964458425.1). Classification (GTDB taxonomy): domain Bacteria; phylum Bacteroidota; class Bacteroidia; order Bacteroidales; family UBA932; genus Cryptobacteroides. The sequence goes on along the minus strand of CAYWIW010000011.1, from coordinate 40,177 downwards.
ATATATCAAAGCCGGGGGCGGAGAACCTATACCAGTAAGTGTTGTATGCGACATTTTTATTCCTAGCTCTGTCACAGGAGAGAACTATGCGTTTGAGCTTAAAGGACCACTGCCAAACAGCGACCAGACAAAAGTAAGCAAAGAAAAGATGTTCAAGCTTTTGGCTATGAATGAACATCCTGTCAGGTCTGCATATTATGCGTTGCCATATAATCCTTATGGAAAGCATCGAGATGATTATGCTTGGTCTTTTCCTGCCCGTTGGTTTGATATGAAGCATGATGATAGTGTGCTTATCGGGGAGGCGTTTTGGGATTTCATAGGCGGAAAAGGTACTTATGAGTTCTTTATAAATGAGGTCAACAGATTAGGAGTGTTTTATAAAGAACGGATTTACCGTGAGTATTTAGGGATAGAGCCACCTGAGGGATATGATAATATTTTTAGATTGTAATGGCTGATTTTTCATTCATAGATTTATTCTCGGGTATCGGGGGCTTTAGAACCGCATTATCTAACGTTGGTGGAGAGTGTTTAGGGTTCAGCGAAATCGCTTCTGATGCCATCAGAACTTATTGTAAGAATTATAATGAATCCGAATTGAATAATCTAGGTGACATTACCAAATTGAAGAATCTTCCTGAACATGATTTCTTGACAGCTGGAGTCCCCTGCCAGAGTTGGTCAATCGCTGGTAAGAAATTAGGCTTTGATGATGATAGAGGACAATTGTGGAATGACACACTATACCTTTTAAATGAATCAAGGCCTAAGGCTTTTATTTTCGAAAATGTGAAGGGGCTTTCTGATCCGAGAAACTCGGATGCTTTGGAATACATAATGCGCAGGATAAAAGAGGCAGGTTATTATGCTGAAAAATATGTCCTTAACGCTTATGACTATGGTGTTCCGCAAACAAGGGTAAGAATATATATAATCGGTTTTAAGGATAAAAAGTTTTTTGAACGCTTCCGGCTGCCGCATACTTGCCCTGGAAGGCTTTCTTTGTCAGAGGTAATAGATGGAAATGGTGAAATGATTAAGCCAAATCATTGCAATAAAGCTCGTTGGAGTCTTTCTTGTAATGAAAAAGGCTTCAATGATTATTTCCTTTTCAATGACCTTAGAAACGGGCAGACGACCATTCACTCTTGGGATATTGAGGAGACTACTGAACGAGAGAAGACAATATGTGATTTGATTCTCAAAAACAGGAGAAAAAGCGTATATGGGATTCTTGACGGCAATGCTCTTGCATTGGATCATCTGGTTCAATTGGATGGGGCAATCAGACAAGAAGAATTAGAGAGGCTTGTGGAGAAGAAAATTCTTAAAAGGGTCTTCTACAGATATGAAGTAGTAAAGAATGACGGTGATTTGACAGATGATGAGCGTCTTCTGATTTCGTTTAGGAAAGGCCGGTCTATCCTAGTGGATGAGCTCAAGCTTAACCGTGTCTTTCGGGTCAAGAAGATTAATATTGCAGATACGATCGAATCTCTGGTTGAAAAAGGAGTTTTGAAGTGTGTTGAAACAAGATATGATTTCAAGCACTCCAAGATAAGCACAGGCTTATTTGGAATTAATCGAATATTCCTAAGGTCGTCTAAGATTTATCCGACACTGGTTGCCAGTGACACAAATGACTATATAGCGACGGTGGATATTGACGCAAACACACCTGAAGAGTATAAGCGTGAGTTTATGGAGAAAGTGTACCGTCCTCATAACTACCGCCAGATAACAAAAGAAGAAGCCTGTATGATTCAAGGTTTCCCATCTGATTTTTCTTTGCCTGCCAATCGGTCTCGCTGGATGAGGCTTATCGGAAATAGCGTTGCGGTTTCACTTGTCCAAATGTTGGCCCGTTCAGTTATTGATACGGGAGTGTTTTCAAGCTGACGGCGTCTCTACTTGCCTTTGGCGAGGAGCTTGAGTTCGTAGTCGGCCTTTATCTTGTCGATTATGGCGCAGACTACCTTGTAGGCCTTGCTGGCTTTGGTGTAGTTGGCCGGAACGGTGAAATTCACCCGGCCCTGATGCTGGAGAGTCTTGGCGAAGGCTTTCTTCTTGGGACTGCTCTCGTCATATACGGCGATGGCGTGGCCGCCGAACATCGTGATGATCTTCATACAAGGGATGTCGGTCTCGCCGTCCCCGAAGTAGATCATCTGGGCGTAGGGAATCCTCTTCTTGTCCTCGGCGATGCTCTCGTTGACCATCTTGTTGTCGTGGGCGCTGAAGATTCCTTTGTTAATCTTGAATATGTACTGAGTCTTCGCTGTGTAGTCCACGGCGATGCCTGGCCATTCGGCCTCACCGTCCTTGTTGTACATAAAGGAGCAGGCGAAGATATGCTTGAACTCATTGGCGATCGGACTGCCCTCGATGATTTCCTTAAGGCCGGAAGAGTTGATGTAGTGCTCGACTGTCACCCCTTTTTTCTCGCCGTATTCATTGATCATTCCGAACCAGTCCTTTACCCCTTCAAAAAGTCGGATGTGGCGGCCGAATCGCCGGAAGTCATCCCGGCGTAGTGTGATTTCGCTCTTCTTCGCCTCGTCGAACATCATTTTCATATATGACAGGACATTGCTGGCGTCCTGCCCGACTGCGAGTCCGTCGCTCATCCTCCAGAACTCCTCCGGGGTCTTCCCGATGGCCTGGATGAATCCGAACTCCTGCATATTTCCGGGAGAAAGAGTCCCGTCGAAATCGTAAATCAGTGCTACTATGGGTCTTTTTTTCATATTTTCACCACAAATAACCGGTTTTTGCAAATATAGCATTTATTCTTTTGATGAATCCGTGGGTTTCAGTTATTTTTGCCGAATCAATTTGTGAAATATGGATCATTATTTAACTCGACTACAAAACGCGACAAGAAAATACTGGAATAAATCCGCGCTCAACACCGTCGGCGGAGAGTCATTCACGTATTCCCAGATGGCCACGCTTATCGAAAAGTTCCACATCTTCTTCGACAAGGCCGGACTGAAGAAAGGACAGCACATCGCCCTTTGGGCCCGCAACAGCGCCCGGTGGGGAATGTCCTATCTGGCGGTCAACACCTACGAGGCCGTCATCGTCCCTATCCTTGCGGATTTCACCTCGGAGAGTGTGGAGTATCTTGTGAACCATTCCGACAGCGTGGCTCTTCTGACCAACGCTGACAAATGGTCTAAGCTCGACATCAGCAAGATGCCTGAGGTAAAGGTGGTGATGGACGTGAACAACCTGAAAATCCTTTATTGCAGCAAACCGGAGATCGAGGCGATATGGAACGACATCGACAATCTTTTCGCCGCGAAACATCCAGGCGGATTCAGTCCGGAAAGCGTCGTATATCCTACTGACAACTGGGACGACCTTGCGGTCATCAACTACACGTCAGGCTCCACAGGCAACCCTAAGGGTGTGATGCTGACCTACAGGAACTTCTGCGCCACCATCGAGTTCAGCCAGGTTCACCGTCCGACATCGGACAAGAACAGGATGATCTCTATGCTGCCGATGGCCCATATGTACGGTCTCGTGACAGAGTTCATCTATCCGCTTTGCAATGGAACCTCCATCTACTGGCTGGGCAAGACTCCGACTCCGAGCACATTGATGAAGGCGTTCCAGGAGGTCAAGCCTTACCAGCTGATCACCGTGCCTCTTGTGATGGAAAAGATTTTCAAGTCCAAGGTCAAACCGATTCTGGACAAGCCGATGATCAAGTTCCTGACAAAGGTTCCGGGAGTCAACAAAATCATATTCAATAAGGTACGAGAAGGACTTATCAATGCCTTCGGAGGCGGGGTGGAAGAGTTCATTATGGGTGGCGCCCCTGTTAATCCGGAGGTTGAGAAATGGTTCCAGAAGATCCGTCTTCCTTATACCGTCGGCTACGGAATGACCGAGGCGACTCCGCTGCTGGCCTACGCCGGAAGCGCCGACTATGTGGCCGGTTCCTGCGGCAAGCCTGTCGATTGTGCTGTCGTGCGAATCGATTCCGATGACCCTCAGCACATTGTGGGCGAGATTCAGGCGAAAGGCGACAACATCTGCATAGGCTATTACAAGAATCCTGAGGTTTCCGCCAACGCATTCACGGAAGATGGTTTCCTCCGTACCGGTGACCTTGGACTTTTCGACGCTGAAGGCAACCTGTACATCAAGGGACGCAGCAAGTCGATGATTCTATCGGCCAACGGCCAGAACATCTACCCGGAGGAGGTTGAGGCTGTTGTCAACAGCCAGCCTTATGTCCAGGAGTCGGTTGTCGTCGACCGTTCCGCGAAGCTTGTGGCCTTGGTCTATCTCGACCAGGACGCCCTTGGCAAGGACGGCCTTGACCAGGAGGCGATCTCGGATCTCCCGGAGAGAATCCGTGTCAATTCGGACAAGCGTCTTCCGAGCTACAGCCAGATCACCAAGGTGGAGATTGTTGACCAGCCGTTCGAGAAGACCCCAAAGATGAGCATCAAGCGTTTCCTCTACAAGTAGTCTTGCGCTTTTCCGCTCACGCCCGGAGTCCCGTCTGTCTGAAGTGCCGGACAAGGGAGTGACAAATTGTCAGTCCGGGCGGCTTGGAACATATTTTGACTTATACTGACCGGTCCCGTCAATGGCGGGGTCGGTTTTTATATTCGTAAGTTTTAAAAGAAAGATACTATGGCAAACAAAGGACAGATCGGAGTGACGACCGAGAACATATTCCCGGTCATCAAGCAGTTCCTCTATTCGGATCACGAGATATTCCTTAGGGAATTGGTCGCCAATGCGGTGGACGCTTCGCAGAAGATGAAGGCCATCGCCTCGAACGGGGATTACAAGGGTGAGATTGGCGACATTAAGGTACGCGTGGAACTTGATGAGGATGCCAAGACCTTGAAAATCATTGATTCGGGTGTTGGTATGACAGAGGAGGAGATTGACAGGTACATCAATCAGATAGCATTCTCTTCCGCAGGTGAGTTCCTGGAGAAGTACAAGGATCAGAGCATCATCGGCCATTTCGGACTGGGTTTCTACTCGGCGTTTATGGTGGCTAAGAAGGTGACGATCGAGTCCCTTTCCTGGAAGGATGGCGCGGCCGGTGTCGTCTGGAGCTGCGAGGGCGACCCTGAATTCGAGATGGGGCCGTGCGACAAGGCTGACAGAGGCACTGTCATCACGCTTTACCTCGACGACGAGTCCGCCAAGGACTACGGCACGAAGGGCAAGATCCAGCAGCTTTTGGACAAGTACTGCAAGTTTATGCCGGTCCCTGTCATCTTCGGCAAGGAACAGGAGTGGAAGGACGGCAAGTACGTTGACACCGACAGAGACAACGTGATCAACAAGATCGAGCCTCTTTGGACCAGAAAGCCTTCCGAGCTGAAAGAGGAGGACTATATGAAATTCTACAGGGATCTCTATCCGATGAAGGAGGATCCTCTGTTCTACATCCACCTTAACGTTGACTATCCGTTCAACCTCACCGGAATCCTGTACTTCCCTAAGATCAAGGACCGGATGGCGATCGAGAAGAACAACATCCAGCTTTATTGCAACCAGATGTTCGTCACCGACCACGTTGACAACATCGTGCCTGATTTCCTGACACTTCTGCACGGAGTCATCGATTCTCCGGACATCCCTCTGAATGTGTCCAGAAGCTACCTCCAGGCGGATGAGAATGTCAAGAAGATTTCGACCTACATCACCAAGAAAGTGGCCGACAGGCTGGAGGAAATCTTCAAGAACGAGCGTGATTCCTGGGAAAAGAAGTGGGACAACCTCAAGCTGTTCATCGAATATGGAATGCTCTCTGACGAGAAGTTCTGCGAGCGGGGGCTTAAGTTCGCCTTGTTCAAGAACACTGACGGGAAGTATTTCTCCCTTGAGGACTACCGCAAGGCTGTCGCCGAGAACCAGACCGACAAGGACAAGAAGGTCGTCTATCTCTATGCGACCGACACCGACGCCCAGTACTCTTTCATCGAGTCGGCGAAAAACAAAGGCTACGATGTGCTTCTGATGGACTGTGAGCTTGACTCCCACTATGTCAATCTTCTTGAGCGGAAAATCGCTGACACGAGATTTGTCCGCGTGGATTCCGACACGATTGAAAACCTGATTCCCAAGGGGGAGAAGGTCAAGCCGGAAATGGCTCAGGCTGACAAGGATGACCTCAGCGCGATGTTCAAGGCCATCCTTCCGAAAGAGAATGAGTACTACATCGATGCTGACAACCTTGGCGAGAACGCTTCCCCTGTTGTCATCACCCGCAACGAGTTTATGAGACGCTACCGCGAGATGAGCGCGATGGGCGGAGGAATGAACTTCTACGGGAATATGCCGGAGTCGTTCAACATCACGGTCAATCTGGAGAATCCGGTGATGGCCGGAATCGTTACCGAGGCAAAATCCAAGATCGCGCCGATGCAGGAGCTTCCTGCCGAGCCTGGCAAGGATGCCTCCGAGAAGGAGAAGAAGAGAATCGACGACGAGCGCAAGGCCATCAAGGATGCCCATCAGGCTTTGGTTGATGAATATGCGGCTGGAAACGACATCCTCAAGCAGGTGGTCGATCTGGCTCTTCTTTCCAACGGGCTTCTGAAGGGCAAGGCGTTGGCTGAGTTCATCGCCCGCAGTGAGAAGGTCATCGCTGAGGCTTGCGGAAAGTAGCATAGGCGTAGTGACCGTACAGCCAAGCCCCTTGCCGAAAATTTGCACGTTACCAAATTTTCAGCAAGGGGCTTGGCTGTACTGCTTTGTGCCTGAGTGCTTTTCGGAGGTTGTCGGTAATCTTCGCAATCGTTCCGGGTGTGAGACCGCCCGCCCGGCTTTTGGTTGACTGCGGATTATGTGATCAGTCATATTCTTTATTCTTTCGGATGCGGCGTTGTGCGAAGATTGCGAATATTTCCTTATCTTTATTGATTGTTATAAATAATGACACGCAAACATAATAACTTCTCATAAGGAATATGATTGACAACAGAGCATTTACTGCCGCGGCTTTTGCCTTGACCGGCACGCTGACAGTGGCTTCGCTTGTTTCCTGCAAGGCCAAGAAAGACAAGGATGAGGCTTCGGGCAAGAGGATGAACGTCATATACATTATGTGCGACGATCACTCGTACCAGACCATCAGCGCCTATGACAACCGCTACATCAGTACACCTAACATAGACCGCATAGCGAGCGACGGGGCTCGTTTCACCAACAGTTTCGTGGCCAATTCGCTCAGCGGGCCGAGCCGGGCTTGTATGCTCACTGGAAAGCACAGCCATTCCAACGGCTTTACCGACAACACGACGGTTTTCGACGGAAGCCAGCAGACGTTTCCGAAACTTCTTCAGGCAGGCGGCTACCAGACTGCGATGATAGGGAAGTGGCATCTGGTCTCCGAACCCACCGGCTTTGACCACTGGGACATTCTGGAAGGACAGGGGGACTATTACAATCCTACCTTCATCCGTGACGGGGAGAAGATCCGCAGGGAGGGCTATGCTACCAACATAATAACGGATCTGGCTTTGGAATGGCTTGATTCAGGCCGCGACAAAGACAAGCCTTTCTGCCTTTTTGTCCATCACAAGGCCCCGCACAGAACCTGGATGCCCGACCTGTGTGACCTCGGGCTGTTCAGTGACGCGGAATTCCCTTTGCCGGAGAACTTTTACGACGACTATGAGGGCCGTATTCCCGCCTCGTTGCAGGAAATGAGCATCGTGAAGGATATGGATCTTGTCTACGACTTGAAACTGGCCGACAAGGAGAATGAGATTCACACCTCTACGGGGCTTGAGCAGGCGGGAAGGAATATGTACGCCCGTCTTTCCCCTGAGCAGAAGGCTGCCTGGGACGCACACTATGACCCGATTATCGAGGATTTCAAGAAACAAGGCTTGCAAGGGGATTCACTTGCGCGTTGGAAGTACCGTCAGTATATGCGCGATTACCTCCGCGTGATTCATTCCGTGGACAGGAATGTCGGTCGTCTGCTGGATTATCTTGAGTCCAACGGTCTGATGGATAACACAATGATAGTCTATACTTCGGATCAGGGCTTCTATATGGGAGAGCACGGATGGTTTGACAAGCGGTTTATGTACGAGGAGTCCTTCCGCACGCCGCTGCTGGTAAGACTTCCCGGCGGACGCAAGGGAGACATCGACCTTATGGTGCAGAACATCGACTACGGGCCGACTATCCTTGAGCTGGCAGGCATCGATGTCCCGGATGATATGCAGGGTGTCTCATTTCTTCCGTTGCTCGAAGGAAAGGAGGTGAAGGACTGGCGCAAGTCCCTCTACTATCATTTTTATGAATATCCTGCCGAGCACGCCGTCAGAAGGCACTTCGGTGTCCGGACAGACCGCTACAAGCTGATACGCTTCTACGGGGATGTCGATTGCTGGGAACTGTACGATTTGAGGGACGACCCTTCAGAGATGTCCAATCTCTACGGGACTTCCGGTCGTGAGGCCCTGACCGACAGCCTGAAAGCCGAGCTGCTCAGGCTTCAGGAGTTATACGATGACCCGATCAGGGAGAAGGTTGGCTATTAATGAAGATATTTGCGTCGTCCGATGGATAATTTATAGAAATTAATCCTATCTTTGCGACCAGTTTTTGGTTTAGAGTATGATGAACGAAAAGATTCAAAAAATCATTGGCCTGGCGGCCACCGGCAAATTCTGGAAGGAAGTTGTGATTATGACCCTCGGTATGCTTGTCGCCGCCGCCGCAGTCTATTATTTCCTTGTGCCGAGCAAACTGATCATCGGAACGATCTCAGGTCTCTCGATTGTCCTTTCCGGAATATGCGAGACTTTTTTCGGTGTCCAGGTCAAAGTGTCTCTTTTTGTGGTCATCATCAATGCCATTCTGCTGATTCTCGCGTGGCTGCTGATCGGAGAGGAATTCGGCGCGAAGACAGTCTACACGGCGATGATTCTTGGCCCGCTGATGGATTTCTGGGCCTGGGTGATGCCGTACGAGAGCCTGATGGAGCCGGGGACAACCTCGGTGATGGGCGACATTTGGTTCGACCTTTGCTGTTTCGTGCTCCTGCTCAGTATGTCGCAGGCTATCCTGTTCAACATCAACGCTTCCACCGGAGGACTTGACATCCTTGCCAAGATAGTCAACAAGTACCTGCATTTCGACATCGGGGCTTCCGTCTCGGTGGCCGGAGCCATCATCTGCTGCACGGCTTTCGCCATCAATCCGTTCAAGATGGTGATTATCGGACTGATAGGAACCTGGATCAACGGCCTTGTGGTTGACTATTTCACGGCCAGCCTTAACAAGCGGAAGAGGGTCTGCATCGTTTCTCACGACTACGAGAAGATACGCCGCTTCATAATCGATCAGCTCGGCAGAGGGTGCAGCCTTTATGAGGTCATCGGAGGCTACACCGGAGAAAAAGGCTTTGAGGTCCAGTCCTTGCTGACGCAGGAGGAGTTCTCGAATCTTATGGAGTTCCTCAAGCGCGAGGACATCAAGTCTTTTGTCACCGCAGGCAATGTCAGCGAGGTCTACGGCCTGTGGTTCAAGCACAAGAAATTCCATTTCTAAAGGGTTCCCGAAGAAGGATTTTCGGGGTCAAAAGCGGATTCTTATTTGGAATCGGCTTTCTTCGGACGATTTTTTTGTCTATATTTGTTTGTGAGTTTTAAAATCGTTTGCTTATGGCGGAGATCGATCCAGTCTATCCTCTCGACCCCGAGAAGGTTTATTATTCGATGGACGAACTGACCCTTGACACGGACGAAGGTCCCAAGACATTGAGGGTCGGCTCGTGGCTGAATTACGACCCGGTCAGGATTCACAGGATGATTGTCCGTGAGAAAACGATGCAGGTTGATCAGTTCGAGGTCTATAACCCTCTGATGAGCAAGCTCCGCAGGGCTGACCAACAGTATTACAGGCAGTTTATGGGACTTGGTCTGACGATTGACTTCCCGGGCTACACATCGGAGATTCTTGCGCGGATTCCTTTTGAGAATGATCCTGTCGGATTCTACAAGTGGTGGCGGAAGGGAAAGCACGAGGACAAGGTCTTCCTGTCCAAGGCCAATCAGATAAGGCTGTTCCAGAAGGTGGCCTTGATGGAGCCTAAGGTGATGCTGAAAAAGGATCTGGACTTTCTGAAGACCTTCTGAGAAATTCTATCTGAATATGCGGGACTGGTTACAGGTACTCAGACTTGACACTTCGGCTTCGGAGGAAGACCGCGGATGTGATGTCTGGGACAATGACTATTGCTGCAGCTATTCGGCGGACGGGACAAAATTGCTGGACACCGAGAACTATCCGGGGGAAGTCCGGATAAGGGACGGGGTCAAGGTCATCTGTGACGGGGCGTTCGCCTTCGAGGACTATATGGATGAGGACCGCAGGTGCGGGGAGGATATTCCTGAAGAAGAGCGGGTGGCCTTTCTTGACAGGATATTCCTGCCTTCGAGCGTGACCCACATAGGCTGCGAGGCGTTCCGGGAATGTGGATGGCTTAAGAGTGTCCGTCTGCCCAAGGATCTGCTGTACATCGGAAAGGGAGCCTTTCTCAAGTGTTGGGAGCTTCGTGGCGTGAGCTGCCCTGCCGGTCTTGCCGCAATCGGAGACAGCGCTTTCGCCGAGTGTTTCTCGCTCGAGAAAGTGAGATTCAACAAAGGGCTGAAGGCTATAGGAGCGGGCGCTTTCCGGGATTGCGAGGCTTTGGAGGAAATAGTCCTGCCGTCAGGGCTGGAGTTCATAGGCGAGGATGCGTTTTACGGTGCGTCTTTGAAAAGAATTTTCGTTCCCGGGAGCGCCAGAGAACGTCTGGCCGGCCTTTTGCCTGACAACCTTCGCAGGAAAATACGTGAAGTGCGTTAGGTGTGTTTTCATATTGGAAGTTTTTCACTACATTTGAGATTGTAATAATTAATTGAAATTGCCGGAAAATGAACAGAGTCGTATATTTCACCGTTGCCATTGCGCTGTGCCTTTGCGCCGTGTCCTGCAAGACTTCGTTGCAGAAGCCACAAGGGGTTGACTATCAGATGAGTTATGCTGTCGGAGACGCGGCCTTTGAGATGGTGCGCATCCCGGCGGGACACTACACTATGGGACTTACAGAGGACAACCGCAGGAAAATCTCCGGCGCTGTCCCTCACGAGGTGGCGCTTGACGGATTCGTGATCAGCGCCAAACCTGTTTCACAGGCTTTGTGGGCCGCTGTGATGGGCGGTGATCCGTCCTCGCTCAGTAATCCCGACGCTCCTGTGGATATGGTTTCCTGGAATGACGCCGTGAAATTCATCGGCAAGTTGAACAAGGCCACAGGAAAGGTCTTCATCCTCCCTACCGAGGCCCAGTGGGAATATGCCCAGAGAATACGTAAGGGGAAGGATTTCACGGCGGTTGCGGAATGGTGCCTCGACAGCTATGACGCTGTGCCTGAGAATGCCACCAGCAGTGATTATTTCGACCCGATGAAACTGGCGGTCAATCCGGAAGGCCCTGCGGAGAATGATTCCAAGGTTGTCCGCACAGTGCTTGAAAGGCTGGAGCTGGATTGTCACACGAAGCAGGTGAAAGTTGGTTTCAGGCTTGCCCAGCCGACCGAGGATGTCCTTTCAGACGAGCTTGTCAATCTGCTTGACGGCAATGTGATAGACAGGGAGAAAGTCGATGCGTCCGACCCGAGGCCGGAGGTGTTCACAGTCGGCGGCGTGTCGTTCAGGATGCTGAAAGTCAAAGGCGGAACCTACTCTATGGGATTCAACGCCACGGACTCCCCGTATGCCAACTTCAACTGTCCCGAGAACGAGGCTCCGGCACATCAGGTGACCCTTGATGATTTCGGGATAGGGGAGACTGAAGTCACTGTCGCCCTATGGAACGCCGTGATGGGCTCGGTCCCTTATCTTAACGACATCGAGGAGCCGCAGAGACCTGTCGGGAATGTTTCCTGGTACAACTGCCAGGAGTTCATTGTCAGACTTAACGCCCTCACAGGCCGGAAGTTCCGCCTTCCGACCGAGGCGGAGTGGGAATACGCCGCCCGGGGCGGGCAGAAGTCTCGCCACTATGGCTTCAGCGGCTCGAACAATTACGACGCAATGTGGTTCCTTGACAATGCGTCCTCAAAATTCAAGGATGTCAAGACCCGGAAGGCCAATGAGTTGGGAATATATGATATGAGCGGCAACGCCTGGGAATGGTGTTACGACCGCGCGGCTGGATATTCAAAGGACGCCCAGGTCAATCCTTCCGGAGCCGCCGATGGTGGAACGAGGGTTCTCAGGGGAGGCAGCTGCGCAAGCCGTTGGGACGCCTGCAGGATTTCCAACCGCTCGTATATGCCCGCAAAGAACGTCAAGGGAACTTTCGGTCTGAGGCTTGCGCTTTAGACCTTGGGGTGAAATGTTATAAACACTGATAATTGATTATGGAGGAACAACTCAAAGTAACCTGTCTGCACGACAGTCACGTGGCTCTCGGAGCCAAGATGAGTCCTTTCGCTGGATTCGATATGCCGATCCAGTACTCTTCGATCACCGAGGAGCATCTGGCGGTCCGCAACGACGTGGGGATGTTCGATGTCTCGCATATGGGCGAGATTTTCGTCAGCGGTCCTGACGCGGAGAAGTTCGTCAACCACATCTTCACCAATGATGTCCGTCCTATGGTCCCTGGCCAGATTCTGTACGGAATGATGCTTTATCCTGACGGGGGGACTGTTGATGATCTTCTTGTCTATAAGGAGTTTACGGCTGACCACTATCTTCTGGTCGTGAACGCCTCAAACATCGAGAAGGATTACCTTTGGATAAAGGATCACTCGGAGGGCTTCGATGTGAGGATTGTCAACGACTCCGACAACTGGGGGCAGATCGCCCTTCAGGGCCCTAAGGCCGTTGAGACTCTCGTGAATGTCCTTGGTTTCGCCTCCGATGCGGCGGATTTGAAGTTTTACACGTTCAAGGACTTCGAGGACGCCGGAATGAGGGTCATCATCAGCCGCACAGGCTACACCGGCGAGGATGGATTCGAGGTGTACGCCGCTCCGGGCCTGATTGTCAGGTACTGGGACGCTTTCGTGAAGGCCGGGGTAACTCCTTGCGGACTTGGATGCCGCGACACCTTGCGCTTCGAGGCCGGTCTGCCTCTTTACGGTGACGAGCTTACACCTGAGATTTCCCCTGTGGCCGCCGGTTTCAGTATGTTCTGCAAGTTGGACAAGGACGGATTCATCGGCAAGGATGCTCTCGTTGACCAGAAGGCTAACGGTACGGAGAAGAAGCTTGTCGGAATCGAGCTTCAGGACAAGGCTATTCCGAGGGCCGGCTATCCTGTCGAGCTTGAGGACGGGACGCAGGTAGGTGTAGTCACTACCGGCTACCACAGCATCTCTCTCGGGAAGAGCATCTGCTTCGCTCTCGTGAAGAGGGAGTTCGGAGCCCTTGACGCTCCGCTTTCCGTGCGCATCCGTAAGAAGGTGTTCCCAGGAAAGGTCGTTAAAAAGAGATTCTATCAGACAAATTACAAGAAATAAATTGCTTTTTCAAAAATCTAATTCATTATGAGCAAAGTAATAGAAGGCCTCCGTTACAGCGAGGACCACGAGTGGGTAAAGGTTGAGGGCAATGTTGCCGTCATCGGTATTTCGGATTTCGCGCAGAAAGAGCTTGGTGACATCACCTATGCCGATCTTCCTGAGGTTGACGATGAGGTGGAGGCCGGCGATGAGTTCGGCGCTCTTGAGAGCGTGAAGGCTTCCAGCGAGCTTCTCTCACCTGTTTCCGGAAAGGTTGTCGAAGTCAATCCTGAGCTTGAGGACGCTCCCGAGAAGATTAACGAGGATGCCTACGAGGCTTGGATCATCAAGGTCGAGATGAGCGACCCGGCTCAGGTCGAGGCGCTTATGGACGCTGAGGCTTACAAGGCATATTCAGAGAAGTAAGATGGGCGCATTCCCTTATTTCCCTCACACTGAAGATGATGTCCGCGCGATGTTGGACCGCGTAGGGGTGAAGTCTCTGGACGACCTCTATTCCGATGTTCCGCAGGATGTCATCTTCAAGGGTGAATATGATCTGCCGGACGCTATGTCCGAGCAGGAGGTCCGTGACTTTTTCGAGTCGCTGGACAATAAGGACGAGAAGCTCAAGGTGTTTGTCGGTCAGGGTGTTTACGACCACTACACTCCGTCCGTAATCCCTTACATCACTTCCCGTTCTGAGTTTCTGACGGCATACACCCCTTATCAGGCCGAGATTTCACAGGGAACCCTCAGGTACATATTCGAGTACCAGAGTATGGTTTGCGCCCTGACGGGACTCGATGTCAGCAACGCTTCTATGTATGACGGCCCTACCGCGGCCGCGGAGGCGGTGAAGATGGCTGTCGCCTGCACCAAGCGCAAGCCCAGGGTGCTTGTCTCCTCGTCATTGCTTCCGAATGTCGTCAAGACAATCCGGACTTACGCCGGCTACAACGGCATTGAACTGACGCTTGTCCCTTGCAAGGACGGACAGACCTGTCCGGACTGTATGAAGGCCGAGCTTGCCGCAAATGACGTGGCGGGAGTGATTGTCCCTTCGATTAACCGCTACGGCATCATCGAAGACCATACCGGCTTCGCGGAGGCCATCCACGGAGAAGGCGGAATATTCATTGAATATTGCGACCCTTCCGCTCTTGCGGTTCTCAAGACCCCTGCCGAGTGGGGGGCTGACATCGCTGTCGGTGACGGTCAGAGCCTTGGCATCCCAATGAGCTTCGGCGGCCCTTATGTGGGCTTTATGGCGTGCAGGAAGGAATATGTCCGCAAGCTCCCGGGAAGGATTGTCGGTGAGACCCGCGACACGGAAGGCCGCCGCTGTTTCTGCCTGACTCTTCAAGCCCGCGAGCAGCACATCCGCCGCGAGAAGGCGACTTCCAACATTTGTTCCAATGAAAGCCTTATGGCTCTCTATGTGACTGTCTATATGTCGCTTATGGGGCCGGAGGGGCTTAAGGAAGTCAACGACCGCTCCTATGCCGCCGCCCACTATCTCCACGACGAGCTTCTCAAGACCGGCAAGTTCGCCGAGGTTTTTGACAAGCCGTTCCTGAAGGAGTTCACCCTCAAGCCGCTGATGCCTGTCGAAAGGCTGCACATCAAGCTCCACGACGGAGGGTTCTTTGCCGGTCTTGAGACCGAGGAAGGCTATGTAAGTTTCTGTGCGACTGAAAGAAGGACGAAAGCCGAGATTGACGCTCTCGTCGCTCTGGTGAAGGAGGCCTAAGGAATATGAAATACTACGATAAGCTTATTTTCGAACTCTCCAAGGAGGGGAGGGTCGGCTATTCCCTCGGCAGGAACGAGTGGACTTCCTCCTCGGATGAGATTCCGGCCGGACTAAGAAGAACAGCCGCTGTAGGACTTCCTCAGGTGAGCGAGGTCGATGTCGTGCGTCACTACACCAACCTTTCCCAGATGAATTTCGGCGTTGACACCGGATTCTATCCTTTGGGAAGCTGTACGATGAAGTACAATCCGAAGATCAATGAGGAAATAGCGGGGATGAAGGGATTCCTCGGTCTGCATCCTTTGCAGCCGGCATCCACGGTACAGGGGGCGCTGGAGGTCTATTACAATATGGACAAGGCTCTTGCCGCCATTACCGGAATGGCTCAATTCACATTCAATCCTTGCGCCGGTGCGCACGGTGAGCTGACCGGTCTGATGATTATGCGTCAGTACCACATTCTTAACGGCGACCTGAAGAGGACAAAGGTGATTGTGCCTGACAGCGCCCACGGAACGAACCCGGCCAGCGCCGCGGTCTGCGGACTCGATGTGGTTGTCGTGAAGTCCAAGGCTGACGGACTTGTCGATGTGAACGACCTGAAGCCGCTGCTTGGCGACGACATCGCCGGTATTATGATGACGAACCCTAACACTCTCGGCCTTTTCGAGAAGGACATCAAGGAGATCGCCGCTCTCATCCACGGATGCGGAGGACTTCTCTACTACGATGGCGCGAATATGAATCCGCTCATCGGTGTGGCCCGTCCTGGTGATATGGGATTCGACATCCTTCACCTGAACCTTCACAAGTCGTTCTCCACCCCTCACGGTGGCGGTGGCCCTGGCTCGGGCCCTGTCGGAGTCTGCCCGAAACTGGTTCCATATCTCCCTGTTCCTAAGGTTGTCAAGGATGAATACGGTCAGTTCAAGGTCCGCGGACGCGCCGGTGTCGGCAAGAGCGACCAGGAAAAGAACTCCCGCGACTGCGGAAAGGCGGCCGGAGAGGTGTCAGGATTCCTTGGCAATTTCGGCGTGATACTCAGAGCCTATGCCTACATTCTTATGCTCGGCAAGGAAAACGTCAGATTTGTCGGCAAATATGCCACCTTGGGAGCCAACTACATTAAGGAGAGCCTTAAGGAGTATTATAAGCTTCCTATCCCGACTGTCTGCAAGCACGAGTTCGTCTATGACGGCCTTGTCAATGACGGTTCAAGGAAGGCTGCCGACGGCACTGTCGAGCGTGAGGGTGCCACGACACTTGATGTCGCCAAAAGGCTTCTGGACTTCGGATTCCACGCTCCGACAATCTACTTCCCTCTGCTCTTCCATCAGGCCATTATGATTGAGCCGACGGAGACTGAGTCGATAGAGACCCTTGACGCTTTCATAGAAGTTATGAAGAAGATCGCTGTCGAGGCGGCAGAGGATCCAGCCTTGCTCAAGAGCGCTCCGCATAATGCTCCTATCACCCGTCCTGACGAGACTACCGCAGCCCGTCAGCCGGTTCTCAAGTATCAGGACGAAAACTAAGAAACAGTTTTTGAACGTTTAAGTCATACGGACTTCCGTTCCGATGTTTATGCAAGCTCAGTGACTATGCCATTCAGGTGTCGCTGGGCTTGTTTTTCCTTGTCTGATGCTCGTTCGATGCTTATCCGATGCTCACCGAGCCATCGTGTCGGGCCGCAGAAACGAAAAAATGGCTAAAAAACCTTCCGGAATGTTTGCAAATACAATCTTTTTACCTATATTTGCATTCCCAATGGGGTATTAGCTCAGTTGGTAGAGCGTTTGAATGGCATTCAAAAGGTCAGGAGTTCGATTCTCCTATGCTCCACAAACCAAGGACTTAAGTTCTATCTTAAGTCCTTGGTTTTCTTTTATTTAGCTCATCATCTCCGTTACGGCCATTTGGTTAGCCTATATTCGTCTATAAAGCGACGGCTTCCCAACTATAGTCTTGGTAATAAGGTGGGTATGCACAACTCACCTTGCTGGTATTGCAGACCGGTTCATTGTGCCAAATAGCCGCTGATGGCAATGCGGACGGCTTGTTACTCGCGATTAAGGGCGATCTGACGTATGCAGTCTTGCTTGTGGTTGTCGAAGTCGGACATTAACCAGATGCCATCGACTTTCTCCATCGACATTTGATGTTCCTCTACACCCGTAGTCTCATCAAACGAACCATCTTCCCATTTCTGTCTCACAAGAATGGTTGCAACGGCATTGGTGTTGTCTATCAGTTCTATGCCTTTGACCTCAAAGTCCGCTGTCGTGCCGCCGTTGCCTGTCACGAAGTAATACAGCCAGTCATAATCCATCGCTTCACACTCTGGCATATGATTGAACATCGTATCAAGTACGGCATAGAAATCTGCGGTCATATACTCGCTGGACTTCTCCAAAAGTTGATGGTCGGGGACATATGCACAAAGTTCTGCGGCACGTTCACGCAACTTTGCCTCGTTCTCGCCGCAAGCTACCATCAGCGTGGTAGCAAAGATGAGTATCAGTAGTTTTCTCATTGCTTATTTGTTTTTATTTAAGTTTCCCAAGTTAAAAAATGTCTTTTGGTTCTGTATGTCACTGAAAATGAGCGGCTTTAAGTGTCGTCTTTAAAGGACTCTTACTAAACCTATGGATAAAGATAAACATATTATTTCAGAACCCAATGCGTTCTTCCACGAAAATGATTGCAACAAGGCAATAAACTGCATTATGACAACAATTCGTCATCTCAATCAGCGTTCTTCTCACCTTGGTATTGAAAAAGCTCATAACAGCAAGTAGGCTTGTCTTCAAGTCTTGGAACTGCTGCTTGTCTTCCGCCGTTTTCATCAGTCAGTTTGACAAAAAATCCGTGTCTAACTTTTGGGGCTGGTACAGTAACGGCCGACAATAAAACAATCAGCCACTTGGGACGAAACAAGTGGCTGATTGTTATGGGATTGTCTTAAGTAAGACTCGGGGATACTATTTTGTGACAGGACGGACACTATGCGCCCAATAACGTGTTGTAAAACCGTGACCACGGATATCTAAATCGTTGTAGCCGCCGTAAATGAGTGCGTCGCCATCTTTTGAACAGTTAGATGACCACCATATCCCTCTTTTCCCGAAGTATTCGAGTGTTTTGCCTCGATAAGATCCGGCAGCGGGAAGGAAGATTGATACACCTTCGTATCCTTTTTTCCTGCTGGCTACATTATAGCCATTCATTCCGTTATAAGTGGTCCACGTCCACTCGCAGTTATCTATCAGTTCCTGCCAGTCTGCTCTCGTGGGTGTCCTCCACGTAGAACCAAGATTGACAGTGGCCGCATCGTCCTCAGGGTCAAGGATGGTCTTGTTGTCTACAGTACCTTGTTCCGGGTCGGGACAGTATTTGGTGAGCTTGCCATTGGAGTCGTACCATTTGTAATTATCTTCTGTGTATGAGGCTTTAGGCTCTGTCTCGCCCCAGGCGAAATAGTCACCGGCCTCCTCGGGTTTGCCGGCGCCCACGTTGCAGGCCGCCCACTTGACGGAAAGGCCGAGGTCGACAACGCCGACAGTCTGAAAATCTTTTGTGGTGAAAGACTTGACCTCGCCGCTGGTTACTTTGCCCTCGATCTCGGAGCAGGCGACAAAATAGTATGTCGTGTTGGCGGTCAGGCAAATAACCGTATGGCTAAAAGAATTGCCTTCAAGGCTTGCGCTTACCTTTGTTCCCTCCGCTTCCAATGTCTCCTTGCTCGTGCCGTATTTGAAATAAACTTCCTTTGAAAGCTCGTCGACGCTCTCCACTGTAATCCTGCCCTTCAGGTTGGCTTTGACAGAAGAAATGTCAGTCGCGTCTAAAGTGGTGACCGAAACAGTGAAATCCGCCGTGGAGAAGGACTTGACCTCGCCGCTGGTTTCCTTGCCCTCTACCACGGAATATGCGGCATAGAAGTATGTCGTGTTGGCGGTCAAACCGGTGATCGCATAGCTGAATCTGTCTCCTTTAAGGCTTGCGCTTACCTTTGTTCCCTCCGCTTCCAATGTCTCCTTGCTCTTGCCGTATTTGAAATAAACTTCCTTAGAAAGCTCGTCGACGCTGCTCACCACGAGCGTGCCGTTCAAGGTGGCCCTGGTGTTGGAAATGTCCGTTGCGGCTTCGGTAGTCAGGGAAACGGAGGAATCTATTGTGGTGAAGGACTTTACCTCGCCATATTCCCTTGCGCCGTTGTACAGGACGAATGCCCGGTAATAGTACTTTGTGTCGGGCTTCAGTCCCGTGATGGCGATAACGAAGCTGCCATTAGCGTCCCGTTCCGTCGCCTTGACGGTGGTGGCCTCTCGGGTCAGGTCGGTGGCCGACCACTCTATGCCAAACTCCGCTTTTTGCGCCATCTCCGGGCTGAGGTTGGCCAGACCGTGCAGGCTCGCCTTGGTCTCTGAGACTCCTGTCGCCTCTCCGGTGATGGCTAAGGCGCTGGTCGTAAAGGATTTGACCTTGCCTGTGGCCTCCTTTCCGCCAGCGGTCACTGACGCCACATAATAATAGGTGGATGACTGCTTCAGGCCTTTCAATGTATAGGAAAAACTTCCTCCCTTGTCGGCAAGCTTTCCTGCGGAGACCCTTGCTCCGGAAGTCTTGATCGCCTCTGCGTCAGACGGCTCATCCGTCGAGTAGTAGAAATACGACTGTACATTTTCCCCTGACCCGTTCTGAATGGTGGCCGTGCCGTTCAGAACCGCGGAAGACTCCGTTATCGACTCCGCGTCGGCGGTCGTGCAGAGAACCTGTATCTCTGGTTCGGATTTGGAAGCGCATCCCGCAGACAGGCATACTGCAAGGAAGGCAAAGAGAACTTTCAGGATTGAGCCTAAATAAGTAGGATTAGAATGCATAGGTAAAAACATATAAGTTGTTATCGAGCAAATATAGCAACTTTTTCGATAAAATCACACAATTTCCCGCTCCTTTGGCGCTTCACCACATCCGATTCATTCAAGTCTTTCTTTTCTTCTTCTGAAAAAACGATGACGTTCAATCAGTTTTTTTTCAGTCCTGCGTCCGTGGAAGACCCCGGCAGGCTTTTGTCTACAGTGGCTTATAGTCGGTTAGGCTTGACGGACTTGCCCTGTCTATCGCCGCCCGGCAACGGCTGGCATAAATCAATCGGTTATATTCGGCAGGTATTCGCTTTGCAATCGGCGGGAACGGGGATGCGTACCGCGATGCGTTATGTTGCGGTTCGGTGTGGCCGATTCGGGTGCGCCAAGGGGAATCGGGGACGGTGAAGTGCCTTCTGCGGGCTTCCGGTGAGGGTCGGCGTTCCCGACGATTTTATTTGCAAAAGTCGGGAGCGGCAATGTGGCGGAATCCTGTTATTATTGCGTATATTTGCAGTGTCGCTGTGTGCGGCTTGTTGAGTGTGTGATTAGTGATTTATTGACTGACAGGAGGTTTTATGGTTGAAGTGGACGTTTTTCTAGCGCTCCGCTTCCCGCCGGAACGGATTCCGGCATCTTCTTTTTAAGTTTATGAAGCAGAAGCGTAACGTCATATTCAAGACTCTCGAAAGTTTTCCAAGAGTCGAGTTGGAGGACATCCGCCATTATTTCGGAGCGGATGTTCCGTCGAAGGTCCGCAAGACAGAATTTGTGGACAGGCTTGGGGCGTACATAATCGAGAGACCGGAAGAGTGGCTTGGAAGGATGCTTGAAAGAGACCTCAGGCTGCTCAAACGTCTTGTCGATGCCGGTCCGGGTGTCCCGCTCTATTTAGACTATCCGGATTTCCCTTCGGTTCTTGAGACTGTGAAACTGCTGGGGTCTGACACCTCGGACGAGAACTTCAGGGAAGTATGGATCTCAAAAGACCTGTATGATGTGGTGGCTCCGCATATTGACGGCGTGATCAGAGAGGGGGAGGAAAGCGGTGTCTTCGAAACCGATCAGGCCGCTCTCGGCTATCTCTGCCTCTATGGGATTATGACGATTGATGATTTCTTTGACTGTATGCTTGACTATTGGGAGTATTCCGGCCGTCACAGCATCGAGCATTTCACTAACATAGTCTATGAAAGTCCGGTGATGAAGCTGTGCAGGATTGATTCCGGCGGAGAACGCTATATGAGCGCCCCGAATATTTTCGACCCGGAGGAAATCCTCAAGGGCAGGCAGGAATATTCTGGAATAGAATCCCGGCGGCGTTTCACTCCGCAGGATGCGCTAAAGGCTGGAGCCGGCTCTCCGTATTTCGTCTATGGCCTTGACACAAAGGAGGGGGAGAGGCTGGTTGAAATGCTTGGCAATCTTGGCTATTCCGGCGACGACCTGGTGCGCGAGGAACACGACATCTGGATGAACTCCCAGATGATCGGGAAAAGCGACACTACGGAGGCGATATTCGCCAGCGTGTCCCGAAAGCAGGACGACATCGATTCATTCGAGGATTACAATGAGTGTATGGAAATAGTGGCCGCCTACGCCAACACTCTTCCCAAATGGCTTCTGAAAGGCTATTCCTCAAACGAGAAGAACTGCCTTAAGGTCGTTCTCCAGACCGAGGACGATCCGCTTCAGGCGATGATAAAGAAGAATCCCATTCTCGGACTTTTCGTCCCTCCGACCCCACAGGACGCGCTTTGCCCTTGCGGCAGCCGCCTGTCCTACCGCAACTGTCACGGCAAGAACCTCAGCTGATTCCCGTTCCGGACCGGAGACCCTTCCGAAAGCGAGACGACTGATTCAGAAATTATACGGGCCGATCACTCCGAAGTCCTTGTCAGGTTCGTCCTGCCAGGTCCTGACGTGGATGACCGGCTGCCGGTAGTCCCTCAAGTCCACCAGGATGAAGAGATAACCGGTGTCCGAATATGTCGTTGAGAAATATTCCTGCCTTATCTTTATCCCGAACAGCTGTTCTCCCTTTCCGAGTTTCGTCACCTCGCAGTCGGAGAACTGCAGGTTGATATATTCCTGACTCGCGAACACCCTTTGGAGGTTCCTGATGTAGCTCGTCTTGTTTTGTCTGGTGAGGGAGACGTAGCGGTTGTTGCTGTACTCGTTCGGGCCTTTGACGTTCCGGAGCACGCGGCCCGTTATGATCAGGGCGCCGTCGTCGAAGATGGAACTGATGTAGTCGAGACGTTCGAGGGAATAGGCCGTCTTGTAGCTTTCAAGGAAGCTGACGAGGATGATTCTCGCCTCTTCTGTCCAGCTGTCTTGGGAGATGATGTTCTGTACCGTCTCCCTGTCCAGGGAGAACGACAGGTCGCATACCTTCCCATCTTTATTGAAGGTGAACACCACATCCTCAACGAACTGCCTTTTGTTGCCCTTGAATGAGAAGACCATCGGCACGCTGCGGCAGAAAATCTCGCCGTCGAGGCTGAAGAAATCCAGCCTGTCGAAATTGAGCACCCTGGCGTTGCCGTAGCGGATGAGCCTGTTGAATGTCCTGTAGCCCTCTTCCGTGAAGCAGCCGGCGACCTGGTCGCAGGTTCCGTCTGAAATGCTCCGGCAGATTCTGTTAACGGTCTCCTCGTAGCCGGAGGTTATGACCACGGGGCTGATGCCTCCTTTGGTGGAGTCAGGCTCGGTCTGGAACTCGTCTCTGGCGACTACTTCCAGAACCTTCTTTCTGACATCGGAGAAATCAATCTTCCGCACCGTGGATTCCGCACCGGCCCTTTGGCTTTGCCCGCTGTCCTTCCTGACTCCTGTCCCCGCCCCGCCGCTCTCTTTGCCTTGCGAGGCGGACAATGCCTTCTCCACTCCTCTGACCTCGCGGGAAAGGTGCTGAAGATGTGAGGGAGTGACCTCGTACTTGATACGGTAGCTGTCTATCCCGGAACCATCCCTTACCTCCACGAATCCCTTTCCGTCCTTGGCGGAGAGCACGCCGCTCCAGGACTTGCCGTCGTAGAACTTGTAGTCGATGCTTTTCACCGGCTTCCCCCGGAAGGTGAACGAGATTTCGACGATGTCCTTGCTGTAAATGCTCTGCCTGTCGAACGAGACATTCAGCCCTCCGAGAATGTCCTCCCTCTTGCCCTTGATCCGGGCTATTTCCGTCACATCCGGGTCGGGAAGGCTCCTCATCAGTGTCTCCGCCCAAGAATAATGGCGGAGGGCGGCGTCAATCCTGCATTGGCTCTCCGCTGTCCCGGCGATTGAAATCATCTCCTTGACCTTCTCCCTCCTCCGGGCGAATATCAATCCCAGGTCGTCCCTCTTGATGAATCTCATTACGGAGAAGGTTGTCTGACCCGCCGACGAGATTATCCCGCATTCCCTCCTGAGGTCATCCAAGTAGCTTTCCATCAATCCTTTCTTTGTCTCGGGAGGATACGGGAAATCCACTTCGTTGGCGAGTTTGAGAACGATGCCGCCGAGAGCCAGGCTGTCTGCCGAACCGGTGGTCGTCCCTGTCCCCTCCGCATAGATGTAGGAACTGTCCTGCCTTATGTCCGAGAAACTCTGCGAGTATGCCGCCAGACACAGGGCAAACAACGAAGTGAATATGGTGAATGTCCTCTTGTTCATAAACTTACTTCTTGTAGGTGGCTTGTACGGACTCAAAGCGGACTGTCTGGTCCTTCTCCATCGGTGTGTCTATCCCGGCCAGGGCCGCACTGATAGTCTCCGCCATCATCAGCGCCTTGTCTTTCGTGGCCCCGTCGCTCCGGCAGTATACGAGGAACTCCTCGTAGTCGGACAGAATGCTGTCCCACCTGGCCCTTTGCTCGGAACGGATCGCCGTGTAAATGCCAAGCAGCCTGTCGGCGGAAGCGTCATTCTCGATTATGGACTCGCCGAGTCTCTTGCCTGACTTGTCGAAGAAACTGCATACATTCCCCGTGAACGCGGCTCCCACCTCGTCGGTGAGATAGATGATGTCATCAAAGCGCGGGGGCAGAATCTCTTTGCCGGAAGTGTCAGCAAGACCGTATTTCCCGTCCGCCTCCACGATCATCGTACCGTTCAGGCAGTCCGTCCCGAAGTCATAGGACGGTGTGTCATCCTGCCTTGCGGAGCCGGTGCAGGCCGCGGCCAGCGCGGCGGCAAGGAATATTATGTGGTGTGTCTTGCTCATTTTGTCCGTGGATGACAAATTTACCATTTTATTTGTAATATAGTGTCCGGAAAAGGTTATATTTGACATCTATTTTACAGTCTATGGAGGAAACATCAGCTTTTTTCGGCCCGGACGAGGAGTTCTCCGACGCTTCAGTCGGGGACATACTGGTCGTTCACGATTCGCCCGGGGGCTATACTGTCCTCGGCAAGGGCAGGATTGACGGAAAGCTGGTGGCCCTGAAATGGCTCAAGCCTGAGTATTCCGGCAATCCGTTCTATGTGAGAATGCTTCGTAAGGAGTATGAGATCGGGTATCTGCTGGATCACCCCAACATCTGCCCTGTGCTGGATTTCGTCCGTCTCCCTGGAAAGGGAGCGTGTGTCGTGATGCAATGGATTGAAGGAGAGACCCTTGAAAGTCTGATTGGCCGGAAAGGACTCCCTGCCCGCAAGATTGTCCTGGAGCTTTGCGACGCTCTTGAGTATCTCCATAGAGGACAGGTCATCCATCGTGATCTGAAGCCTTCCAATGTCCTGATAACCAATAACGGACAGAATGTCAAACTGATAGATTTCGGCCTTTCCGACGCTGACTATTTCGCCGTGTTGAAGAATCCTGCCGGGACTAAAGACTACATCTCGCCCGAACAGATGGCCGGAGAGGTCGTGGATTGCCGCGCGGACATATATTCATTGGGAAAGATAATGCAGAGGATGGGAGTGTATCCCCGGATAGCCTCGGTTTGTTCGGCCGAGGACCGCGGGAAGCGTTTCGGCAGTGTCGCCGAAGTGCGCGCCTGTGTCAGGAAAAGGGAGCTGGCGCGGCGTTGGCTTGCTCCGGTGTCGGTTATTGCGGCGCTCTCTGCCATTGCGGTTTCGGTCTGCCTGATGTGGCCGGGCATAAAGGCCGGCCTCGGACGCCGGGCGGTGGACTCTGTGTTCGAGCAGGTGACGCAGGACATCCGCGACGCCGCCTATTGACACGGCCTCCCGCCGGAAACTCTTCGCCCCGTGTCAGCCGATGACGTCTATCCTGTTCAGCCCGTCCTGCGTGCCGGCTATGTAGGAGAGGGTGTACTCGCCGTTCCTCAGGATTCTCGGGATGTAGAGAGGATAGCCCAGCATAAATGATTCGGCCGAGAAACTGTCTCCCTCGATCAGCTTTGAGTTTTCGGATTTGGTTACGGTGTAGGTGCTTTCCCCATCGTACTTCAGATGCACAAGCCTGTCCGGAGCCCATCCGATGATCATCTCGGCTCCTTTGTCCAGATCGGACGAGCATACGGTTTTCGTCGAAAAATAGCGGGAGACGTACGACTGGTTGTTCTTGATGCTTTGGCGGAACGCCTCGAAATCACGCATTCCGATGAATTTTGAAAGCACGTTGAGGGTCGAGATTCTCGGGATAGGTTTCAGCGACACGTAGCCCCACAGCCTTTTCAGTGTGGATGATGAGAGAATCTCGCCGCATTCGTGCTCGATCACGATGGACAAGGCCTCGAAATCCGTTGAGGACAAAAGCTTCCTTCCGTAGTGTTTCTCCACTTCCGCAAGCAGGTAATTCAGTTCAGGGACAATCTTTGACATATTGTTTACTTTCTTACACGCAAAAGTATGGTATTTCCTGATAACCGTCAAGTTCATTACGGTTCATTGGCGGTTCCGCACCCCGGGAAAAATAAAAAAGCCCGCATCGCTGCGGACTTTTTTCGGTTAGTTAGTAGTGTATTACCTTATTTTGAAAGAAGGTCTTAGTCGTTAGAGTGTGATAACTCTCACATTTTTTCTGTTGCAAAAGTAGTCAAAAAAACGTTTAAAGCAAGCCTTTTTCGGCAAAAGTTTTAAACGTTTTACGAACGCGGCTACCTTTGGGACTGACTATCAGAGCCTTCCAATAATCCGGGGCGTAGCCTTTTCGTACGTTCCAAGGCCTGTTCGTCCTGCCATTCACGAATCAGCCTTGGGTTCCCGCTGAGCAGTACCTCCGGGACTTTCCAGCCTTTGTAGTCGGCAGGCCTGGTATAGACAGGAGGGGAGAGTAGCCCGTCCTGGAAACTGTCGCTCAGGGCCGAAGTCTCGTCGGTAAGGGCTCCCGGAATGAGCCTCACTATCGAGTCCGCAAGAAGCGCCGCCGGAATCTCCCCGCCGCTGACCACATAGTCGCCCACGGAGATCTCGCGGGTCACGATATGTTCCCTGATACGATGGTCTATTCCCTTATAATGGCCGCAGAGGAGGATAAGGTTCTTCTTCAGTGACAGTTCGTTTGATATCCCTTGGTTCAGCAGCTCGCCGTCAGGGGAGAGGTAGATTACTTCGTCGTACTCACGTTCGGCCTTCAGCTCGCCGACCATTTTTTCCACCGGCTCGATCATCATCACCATCCCTGCGTCGCCGCCGTAGCAGTAGTCATCCACCGTGGCGCGGGGGCCCAGGCCGTATTTTCTGATGTTGTGTACGTGTATTTCGACCAGCCCTTTCTTGATGGCTCTGCCTACTATGGAGTGGCTGAGAGGGCTTTCCAATAGTTCCGGAACTACCGTCAGAATGTCAATGCGCATAGAATATTGTTTTGCTTTTTGCAAAAATAGTGTTTTTTTAGGTATATTTGCGGATAAGTATGACTCTTAATTTAACTGCTTTATGAGTGAAGGTATTATTCCTGAGGTCAACAAGACCGCAGATGTAGAGGAAGCTCCAAAGGCTCTCAACGAGAATGTAGAAAATCCTGAGGTCGAGGAAGTGGCCGGAGTCGCCGCCGACGAGGCTGTGGAAACCCCGCGGGAAGCGGAGGAAGTGATTGAAGGCGGAGAGGAAGCCGCCGTCGCCGGGGAGGGCGGAGAGATTCCGGCCGATCTTGGCGCTCTTTCGCTTGCCGAGTTGTCTGACCTGTTCGACAAGCTTTCGCAGGCCGATGACAGGATGAGGAGGTACAAGGAGGCCGACGCGATCAAGTCCGCGTTCTACAAGAGACTCTCCAAGGAGAAGGCTGAGGCCGGGCTTGGGGCAAAGGTTGACGAGCCGTCCTCGAAGGAGGATGTGATTGAGGAGGCCGCTCCGGCGGAGATTCAGCCGGAGGAGGTCAGGGACAATCCGTTCGAGGCCATCGAGGTCGCTTTCAAAGGTGTCTATTCCAACTACAAGAAGGAGCGCGCCGAGTACAACCGTCAGCAGGATGCCCAGAGAGAGGAGAACTTCACCAGGAAGCAGGCTGTCATCGAGGATCTGAAGAACCTTGTTGAGAAGCAGGAGGACGTGAACTCCACATTCCCGGCTTTCCGCGAGCTTCAGAACCGCTGGAGGGAGATCGGCCCGGTTCCGGCCACCAAGTTCCGTGACCTGAACGACACCTATCAGTTCTATGTGGAGAAATTCTACGATATGGTGAAGATCAACAGGGATCTCCGCGACCTTGATTTCAAAAAGAACCTTGAGGCCAAGGAGGCATTCTGTCAGGCGGCGGAGAAACTCTCCGGGAACGAGAATGTCGTCGAGGCTTTCCGCGAGCTCCAGAAGCTCCACGAGCAGTGGAAGGAGTTCGGACCTGTCGCCAAGGAGTACCGTGATTCGATCTGGGAGCGTTTCAAGGCCGCCACAGCCGTAATCAACAAGAAGTACCAGGCCTATTTCGAGGGACAGAAGGAGAAACAGCAGGAGAACCTTGCCGAGAAGACCAGACTCTGCGAGCAGGTCGAGGCGATCGCCGACAAGGAGGTCAAGTCCTCCAATGAGTGGAACGCCCTTTCGACCGAGATCGAGGAGATCCAGAAGACGTGGAGGACAATCGGTTTCGCGACCCGGAAGGAGAACCAGAAGATCTACGACCGTTTCCGCGCCGCGTGTGAC
This sequence comes from uncultured Muribaculaceae bacterium, assembly GCA_964458425.1. GTDB lineage: Bacteria > Bacteroidota > Bacteroidia > Bacteroidales > UBA932 > Cryptobacteroides. Next base: position 12,009 of record CAYWIW010000011.1, on the reverse strand, counting down.
AGATTCTTCGCCCGGAAGAGGGAATACTATACTCAGTTCAAGGATTCTATGAACGAGAATATGGAGAAGAAGATTTCCCTTATCGAGCAGGCCGAGGCGTTGAAGGACAGCAAGGAATGGAAGAAGACCACCGAGGCCTTGATAGCCCTTCAGAAGCAGTGGAAGGAGATAGGCGCCGTGCCTCGCAAGAAGTCCGAGCAGCTCTGGAAGAGATTCCGCGCCGCGTGTGACGAGTTCTTCAACGAGCGCGACAAGAATTCCAAGCCGGAGAACGACTTCCACGGCAACCTTAAGGCCAAGAAGGCCCTCGTCGAGGAAATCAATGAATATGTCCTCTCAGGTGACGCCTCGGCTGACCGTGACGCGGCCCGCGCGTTTGTGGAGAAGTGGCAGGGAATCGGTTTCGTGCCGTTCAAGGAGAAGGACGCGATCCAGTCCGCCTACTCTGAGGCTATGCAGGCCAAGTTCCCGGATTTCTCGCTGAGGGCTCCGAGACAGGGCGGCAACGGCGGCAGGAACGGAAACTTTGCCAGAAAGCCGCAGAGCGAGAAGGATCGTCTTGTCCAGCAGTACAACAAGCTCCAGCAGGACATTGACACCTACGAGAACAATATCGGTTTCTTCTCGTCATCCAAGAACTCGGCTCCTCTGATTCAGAAGATGCAGGAGAGGATTGACGCCGCGAAGCAGGAACTGAAGGACTTGGAGACCAGAATCCGAAAGGCAGAGGAGAGCGAAGAAGAGAAGTAACATATAATGGATAAGAACACAATCACAGGTATTGTCCTGATAGGCTTGCTCCTGTTCGGCTTTACCTTTTACCAGAACAAACAGTATCAGAAACAGGCGGCCTATCAGGCCCAATTGGATTCAATAGCGCTTGTCAATCAGATCCAGGCTGACTCCATCGCCGCCGCAGAGGCGGCCAAAAGGCTGGCTGACACCACTTACATCGCCCAGAACTCCGCACCGGCGAGCATCTACAAGGATTCTCTGCTTGAGGCGGCCCGTTCAGGGGAGGCTCAGATTCTGACCTTGTCCAATGACAAGTTCGAGCTGGCTTTCACCACGAAGGGAGCGCAGCCATATTCGGTGAGGCTGAATGAGTACAAGGCCTACGGCGGGGAGGATCTCTATCTCTTCAAGCCGGAAATGTGCCGTTACAATGCCCAGGTCTATGCGGGCGAGACCATCAACACCTCGGATTTCTTTTTCGAGGTGGCCGAGAAGACAGACACCTCACTGGCTATGCGTCTGCATTTTGCCGGTGGCGGTTACATCGAGCAGAGGTACGCTATCGCCGAGGGGTCATATTCGGTGAAAAACTACCTTTCGTTCGTTGGGATGGAGAATGTCATCCCGAAGAATGTCTTCTCTTTCGACATCGACTACGCCGTGACGATGCCGAGGATGGAGAAAGGCTACAAGAACGAGGTCCAGTACTCCAAGCTGAACTACTATTTTGACGGAGAGAAGAAGCCTGAGGCGATTGCCAAGGGACGCAGCGCGGAGCGTCGGGTTGACTCGAAGCTCTCCTGGTTCGCTTTCCAGCAGCAGTTCTTCTCGGCGATAATGAGGGCTCCGGAGGACTTCGCCTCGGCGGATCTCAGCCTCAATTACTTCCCGGAGGATGACTCCGACCGTCACCTTATGACCGGAGAGGCTGACTTGAGGGTGGATTTCCAGCCTGGACAGAGCGAGACCGTTATTCCTTTTGAGTTCTACTTCGGCCCGAACCATTTCAAGACCCTCAAGTCCTATGACCTGAAGTACGAGAAGATCATCCCTCTGGGCGGCTGGCTTGTGGGTTGGTTCACCAGATTCGTGATCATCCCTCTGTTTGACTTCCTGCACAAGTTCATCTCCAACTTCGGAATCATCATCCTCTTGATGACCATATTCATCAAGATCGTAGTCCTTCCGTTCGCGTTCAAGTCTTATTCCTCTTCGGCGAAGATGCAGGCCATCAAGCCGGAGATAGACAAGCTGAACCAGAAGTACCCTAAGCAGGAGGACGCTCTGAAGAAGCAGCAGGCCCAGATGGAACTGTACCGAAGGGCGGGAATCAGTCCGATGGGCGGATGTCTTCCGATGCTCTTGCAGTTCCCTATTCTGTGGGCGATGTTCCGGTTCTTCCCGGCGTCCATAGAGCTGCGCCAGCAGTCTTTCCTTTGGGCGGATGACCTGAGCGCCTACGATTCCATCATCGATTTCGGCACCAGGATTCCTCTGATTGGTGACCATCTCTCGCTGTTCGCATTGCTGATGGCTGTATCGATGTTCTTCTATTCGAAGGTCACCACGGCCTCGCAGCCGGGAGCGGATGACCCTCAGATGGCTTCGATGCGCTTTATGAGCGTGTGGATGATGCCGATAATGATGTTCTTCATCTGTAACAGCCTGTCCTCAGGTTTGAGCTACTACTACCTTCTTTCCAACCTCATCACTATGGTCGAGACCTGGGTGATCAGAAAGTGGTTCGTCCATCCGGAGGAAATCAGGGCTAAACTCAAGGCTACCGAAGGCAAGAAGGCTCCTAAGAGCAAATGGCAGCAGCGTCTTGAAGAGGCACAGAGGATGCAGGCCCAGATGCAGAAAGAGCAGCAGAAAGGAAGACGTTAGCCAGCGTCAAACATCCGAAATCACGGAGAAATGATTGAAGAGAATATTAAAGAAATCAGAAAGGAACTGCCATCAGGTGTCAAACTGGTGGCAGTTTCCAAATTCCATCCCTTTGAGGACATTCTTACCGCCTATCAGGCCGGACAGAGATGCTTCGGCGAGAACCGTCCGCAGGAGTTCGCATCCAAGGCCTTGCAGCTTCCTCAGGATATAGAGTGGCATTTCATCGGCCATCTTCAGACGAACAAGCTGAAGCTGGTCCTGCCCTACGCCTCATTGGTCGAATCGGTCGATTCCGTACATCTGTTGGATTTGATAGACAATTGGGCGGCCACCAACTCCCGTACTGTCAATGTCTTGCTTGAGTTCCATCTTGGGGCTGAGCTGACCAAGGGGGGGCTTTCCGAGGACGAGATAGAGTCAATCCTTGATGAATATGCCGCCGGACGCTCGTACACCAATGTCCGTATCCTCGGGCTGATGGGTATGGCAACCCACACGGACGACCTTTCGGTAGTGGAGGCGGATTTCGCCCGTATTCAGTCGCTGAAGCATCTCCTTGACGCTCGCTATCCTGGGCTTACGGACTTTACCGAACTCTCCATCGGGATGTCTGATGACTGGCGGCTCGCTGTCCGCCACGGTGCGACCATAGTGCGTATAGGCACTTCAATTTTCGGCGCCCGCAGCTACTGAATAAGAAAGTGGTTGGTAAAAATGACACATTTTTACCAACCACTTTCTATAATATCCTTACAGCCTTACAACGTACCGTTCTCGGCTTTCTCGATCATCGCCTTGTTGGCGGTGATGTAAATCTCCACGCGGCGGTTCTGGGCACGGCCCTCCTTCGTGGAATTGTCTGCCACAGGCATTGAGTAAGATTTTCCCTCGGTTGTCATACGTGAAGAAGCAATGCCGCAGTTCCTCAGGTAGTTGGCTACGGACTGCGCCCTTTCGTTGGAAAGACGCTCGTTGACAGCGTCTGAACCGGTGTTGTCAGTGTGTCCGTAGATCGTGATGTCGGTGTCCTGCATATCGCTCATCTTGGTGGCGAACTGCGACAGCTCGTTCTTTGAGGTCTGGGACAGGGTAGAGCCGTTTGTCGGGAAGAGAATGCCGCTGTTGAATGTGACCTTGATGGCCTGAAGACCGTTCTGATCCTGTACGGTCTCTACCTGGGCGTTCTCAAGAGCCTCAAGCTCCTCTGCCTTCTTGTCCATCTTCTTGCCGATGATCGCTCCGGTTCCGGCTCCTACTGCCGTGCCGATGGCGGCTCCGATGGCCGCGCCCTTGCCGTCACCTATGGCCGCTCCGATGCCGGCTCCTATGATTGCTCCGGCTCCTGAACCAAGAAGAGTGCCTTTACCTGTTTTAGACATTGTTCCGCAGCCGGAAAGGATAGTGGCTGCGCAAACGAGAGATAAAACAACTTTTTTCATAATCGCTATTGTGTTATTAGTAAACCAGTCCGGTTGTGTCACCCTTTAATGGACACCCTGCCGTCGGGTGGAAATGCCAAAGGGTAGCTTCAAAAAAAGACCAGACCCCAAGGCCCGGCCTTTCTTATTCACAAAGATAGGAATTATTTTGTGATAACACGTGCCATTTCGAGCACCTTGTTTGAATAACCCCACTCGTTGTCGTACCAAGCGCAAACCTTGACGAAGGTAGGATCGAGCTGGATACCGGCCTTCACATCAAAGATGGAAGTGCGGGCGTCGTTGCGGAAATCGGTTGATACGAGCGGCTCGTCGGTGTAGCCGAGAACTCCCTTGAGTTCGCCCTCGGAAGCCTCCTTCATAGCGGCGCAGATCTCATCGTATGAAGCCGGAGTGTTAAGCTCGCAGGTCAGGTCAACGAAGGAAACGTCAGATGTAGGAACGCGGAGGGACATACCGGTAAGCTTGCCGTTAAGCTCAGGAAGAACCTTGCCTACAGCCTTGGCGGCGCCGGTAGATGAAGGGATGATGTTCTCGAGGATTCCGCGGCCACCTCTCCAGTCCTTCTTGGAAGGTCCGTCAACGGTCTTCTGGGTAGCTGTGGCGGCGTGAACTGTCGTCATAAGACCTCTCTTGACACCGAACTTGTCATTGAGCACCTTGGTGATAGGAGCAAGGCAGTTGGTGGTGCAGGAAGCGTTGGAGATGATGTCCTGTCCGGCGTAGGTGGTGTGGTTTACACCGTAGACGAACATAGGGGTGGCATCCTTTGAAGGAGCTGACATAATGACTTTCTTAGCGCCGGCCTGGATGTGCTTGCGGGCTGTCTCGTCAGTAAGGAAGAAACCGGTTGACTCAACGACAACGTCAGCCTCTACCTCGTTCCACTTGAGGTTCGCAGGATCCATCTCGGCGGTGACACGGATCTTCTTGCCGTTTACAACGAGGTGTCCGTCCTCAACCTTAACATCACCTTTGAATACTCCGTGAACTGAGTCATACTTGAGCATATAGGCGAGATACTCTGGATCGAGAAGGTCATTGATGCCTACAACCTCGATGTCGTTTGAGAAATTCTCAACTGCTGCACGGAAAACCATACGGCCGATACGGCCAAATCCGTTAATACCAAGTTTTACCATTTTTGATAGATATTAAATAAGTTGTTAATACTTTCAATTGCTACTAAACCAACCGCAGCTTTCACTGCAAAAGCGATGCAAAATTATTAAAAAATCGCGGAATTTAATATAATTGTTGGCTAAAATATTAAGAACCTGTTTAAATTTGTATTCCGTAAATCGCTCCGGTCTGTTTCAGGGGCGGAGTTTGAGGCTCCGGAGGCGGTCCCGGGAGGGCGGCGGTGAGGGACAGATGGCCGGAATGGCTGCACAGACAGGTACATAACATAATATTAACAGCTTCTAAAGATATGTCGAACGAGCTTAACATACTGCTGACAAATGACGATGGCTATAAGGCAGGCGGCATACACGCGCTGGCAGGGATAATGCGTCAATTTGGCAGAATAACGGCGGTGGCGCCCAAGTCACACCAGTCGGGGATGTCAATGGCGGTCTCGATGGGAGGCAAGGCGATCGCCTACAAGGAACTTTCACCGGAGGACGGTGTCAGGTGGTCCTACCTCGACGCGACTCCGGCCAGCTGCGTGAAATACGGGCTGGACGAGATCTTCTGGCCCGCAAAGCCCGATGTCGTGGTCTGCGGAATCAATCACGGCTCCAACGCGGCGACCGCGGCCAACTACTCCGGAACCCTCGGGGCTGCGGAGGAGGCTGCCCTCAACGGAATATTAGGCATTGGTGTCTCGCTCGACACGATGAGCCTTGACGCTGACTTCTCGGCCGTGGAGAAATACTTTCCGGACATATTCAGGAATCTCCTTGCCTGCCGTCCCGCAAGGGAAGGAATATTCTACAATGTCAATTTCCCGGATATCCAGGTGTCGGAGATCAAGGGTGTCCGTGTCGGGCATCAGGGAATGGGGCATTGGGAGAAGGAATTCAAGCTTTGGGACGCCGGTCTTCTCGCCGCGAAGGGAATGTCCCCCGAGACGCTCGGGCAGACCTCCCGGCCTGAGGCTGAGCCTGGTGAGACCCTTTATATGATGGTGGGGGACTTCAAGGATGATTCTCCTGCGGAAGACACTCTTGCAGACCACCATCTGCTTGCCGAGGGCTACATCACCATCGTCGCCCATAACATTGACAGCTCTGACTGCGAAGAGATAGAGCGGCTGGGCGGCCTTGGCTTCAACGTTGTTTTTTAGGGACTATGCGCTACTACATCATAGCCGGAGAGGCTTCCGGCGACCTTCACGGGTCAAACCTTATGCGCGGCCTTTACGCGGAGGATCCCGAAGCGGACATCCGTTTCTGGGGAGGTGAGCTTATGGACTCGGTCTATAAGGAGAATCAGGATGGAGTCGGACTTGTCAAGGACTACAAGGACGGGGCCGTCATCGGATTCACCCAGATTCTGACACACGCAAGGGCCTTCGCCAAGAGATTCGCCGACTGTACTTCCGACATTCTTCGCTGGAAGCCTGACGCGGTGATTCTGATAGACTATCCGGGATTCAATTTCAGAGTGGCGGAGTTCGTCCATAAGGCCGGGTTCAAGGTGTTCTACTACATCGCCCCAAAGGTCTGGGCTTCCCGCGAAAGCCGTGTGAAGAAGCTGAAAGCCTTTGTGGACAAGCTCTTTATAGTGTTTCCGTTCGAGATTCCGTACTTCACGAAGAAAGGCGTTGACTTTGTCTATAAAGGCAATCCGCTGATTGATGCGATTGACAACTCCGAGGCGTTCAAGGAGACAAGGGAGGAGTTCCTGAGGAAGACCGGGCTTCCGGACAAGCCTATGATAGCCCTTCTCGCCGGCTCAAGGAGCGGAGAGATAAGCTCGATGATGCCGGTCTTTATGGAGTTCGCCGACAGGTTGCATTCCTTGCGGGAATATTCGGACTACCGTTTCGTGGTGGCGGCTGCCCCTGCCCGCTCGGAGTCTGACTACGCCCGCTACATCGGGACACGGGAATATGTCAGTGTGGTCTTTGGCCGCAGCTATGCCGTGATGCGTAATGCCGAGGCTGCCGTGGTCAATTCCGGGACAGCCTCTCTGGAGTGTGCGCTGATAGGGACACCCCAGGTGGTGGCTTACAAGGGGGCTGAGATTAATTTTCTGATTGCCAAGGGAATAATAAAGATTAAATACATCAGTCTCGGGAATCTGATTCTGGACAGGATCTGTTTCCGGGAGCTATTGCAGTTCTATTTCACGCCGGAGAACACTTTGAATGAGGTCCGCCGCCTGATAGAGGACAAGGAGTACCGTGCCGGGATGCTTTCCGGCTATCAGGAGATCCGTGACGCTCTCGGTGGGGAAGGGGCTTCCGCAGCCGTTGCGAAGGCGATGATAGACGAGCTTGCAAAGAATGCCGGCAACAGTGGCGCGGCAAGTTCAAAAATCGGTCGCTGAACCGGTTTGTGTTAAAGTGAAAGATGAATTAAACGATTGAGTATGAAAAGGATACTGTTGATTGCATTGGTTATGGCGGCCGTGATTCCGGCTGCATATTCACAGACATCGCCGGATCTTCCGCTTGAAATCTATGTCGAGGGAGGGAAGAACCACGTTCAGGGAATCGCCTATGACGAGGCCGCCGGGCGGATGTACTATTCGTTCACCACGAGTTTTGTCAAGACAGACCTTGAAGGGAATGTGGTCGGCTCGATCGACAGGATCCAGGGTCATCTCGGAGCTATGACGTTCAACAGTGCGGACAGAAAGGTCTATGCGTCCTTGGAGTGCAAGGACGATGTCATCGGAGCGGGGCTTTCATCGTTTGCCAAAGGCCGTTCGATGTTCTACATAGCCATCATTGATGTCGATAAGGTGACGGAGCCGGGGATGGATTCGGAGAACAACGACGCTTTCCGCATAGTTTGCGTCAAGGAGGCGACCCGCGACTTCCACCTTACCGGATTCGCCGACAAGAATTACGAGCACTTCTACGGCTGTTCGGGAATCGACGGGGTGACGATCGCTCCTGAACTCGGTCGAAAGGGCGGCAAGGACTACCTCTATGTCGCTTATGGAATCTACGGCGACCCGGGCCGCGGCGACAACGACCATCAGGTGCTGCTGCGCTACGACTTCAAGGAGCTGAATGAATATGCCGGCGTGGTGAGGTTCGGTGATTTCTATTCCGAGGGACCCGCCAAGCCGGAGGACAAGTACTTCGCCTACACCGGGAACACGAATTGGGGCGTTCAGAACCTTGCCTATGACAAGGAGAACGGGAGGATGCTTATGGCTGTCTATAAGGGACGGAAGGGCATATTCCCGAACTACGATATGTTTGTGTTCGATGTCGGGGCCAAGCCGCGGAAACGGCAGCTGGCCGGAGTCCTCTATGACAGGACAAAGCATAAGGTGATAGGCTCCAGGGAGAAGCCTGTGCCGGGTTTCTATTTCAAGTACGGTGCTACGGGTGTTTGTCCTGTCGGGGACGGATTGTATTATTTCGCCGAGCCGGGAAAGAATAAGGAGACCGGCCGCCAGTTCTCCAGAACCCGCCTCTATCGCTGGACAGGAGGCCCGGAGGAGCCGTTCGAGAGGCAGTAGGTTTTTCGCGGTTTCTTATGCGGTAGCCTAAGCCCGCGGTTCGACAAACTCACCAACCATCGAAGTGACCGCATCGTCTTGTTCAGTGAGCTTGGGATTGCCGCCCAAGATACAAGAAGGTAGTTAGTTCGTGGCACTTAAGTTACAAATAATGAATATGTTAAGCATCGTCCTGGGTCTAAAATTCAGACCAGGACAATGCTTTTTTGCTTGATAATGAGTGCCTTATCTGCCACGGAATTTCCAGCGATGCCTAATACGTTTTGTGAAATGGATCTAAGTATATGGCAATAATTAGAAGACACGGAAGTCCTCTCGAATTCTGATATGGTAATGGAAGCCTCCTGCGTTCAGATAGCCCGGCCATCCGCTCCCGATGAACTCTCAGTCTGCCACAAGATGGTTAATGGGGTTCTTGCCGGCAAGGCGAATGACCGGTCTATGAGCCCGATCCTTTCGCCGGTATTGGAGTTGCCACGCTTGTCCATCATCTTGAAAACGACTGGGAAAGCCATCCCATCGTAGATGATGCCAAGCGTGAGGATGTTTATGTTGGTACTGATCTCGCACTCGGCAATGAGGCGCTGGATTCTCCGCAGGGAAGAGCCGGAGGATGCCTTGCCGTCGAAGGCTGACGCCAGTTTGGTATATGCAACCCGCCGCACCTTGCAGAGGGCGCATACCATAATGCCGAGAGCCTAGATTCGTGCCAGATTCATACTTCTGCCAAAATGTTTGTGCATTATCGGATGTAATTCACTACTTTTGTAGTGGCCTTAGAAGTTCGTAAAACGGTGTTAATGTGAGAGTTAGCATACCTTAAAGTTGCGAAATTTTAAGGTCTTTCTCAATGATAATTACTTAATAATCAGTAATTTACTTATAAAAATTCCAATAATTGTCATATGCTAAGGTGACAAATATAATGGTTACGTCAAAATATTCTGGTAAAGCATCTGAACATTATTTTGAACACGTGAGCAAATTGTATTGCAAGTCGTCTGTTTGATTTGTTCAGCGCATACATTTTATGCATTATGATTTCGATTTTTTCGCTTAACTTCGCGGATGGAAAATGCTGATTATAAGAATATGAGACCATCCGCAATATTTCAAATTATCACAGCCGCCGCAATCGTCGTTCTGATAGCGTCATCCTGCGGTAACAGGGAAACCGTCAGGAAAATGGACACGGCGGATGCCGTGATGTGGACTCGTCCTGACAGCGCCTTGGCTGTTCTGGAGTCAATCGACACGCTGGATCTGCGGACAGAGAAGCGGCGGGCGAGGTACTCGCTGCTGTACACTATGGCATTGCATAAGAATTGGATAGACACGGCGGACATTCGTGTGATCAGACCTGCTGAGCGATACTATGAGCGTCACGGTTCCAATGAAGATAAGATGAGGATGAACTATTATCTCGGAACGGTACAGCAAAACGCCGGTGATCTTGAGTCTGCGATAAGTAGTTACCTTCGCGCTAAGGAATATTCATCTCGTTCGGACAATCTTGTGTTCAAGGGAATCATAAGTTCCTCCATTTCTGATGTTTATTTATTGAACCATAATAATTCAGAGAGCATCTCATATTGTAAGGAGGCTTGTGATTTTTTTGCTCTGGCCAAGGACACTTTTCGGCTATGGAATACTACAGGATTATTGGCAAATCGCTATTCCAACATTACGAGTTGGACTAAATCTGACAGTCTTTATTCTATTTTCTTCTCACAACCAGTCCGTGATTCATCCATATATGCGATGCAATTATTGAATCTTTCTTGGAATAACATTTTCAAACCCGGTTCTGATCCTCACAAATCCATTGACTTGTTTAGAAAGGCGACAGAAGAATATGGTGTGACACCTTCCATAGGCGATTATTGTGTCTATGCCTATGCCTCTGAAATCATAGGAAATCACGATGCCTCAAATGATATTATCCGGCAGTTGGAGAAAGTTGACAGCAGTTCGACTATATTAAAGATTTGGAAGTATAGAATATTCAAACGTCGTGGAGATTACAAGGATGCTTTAGTGTGTCTTGAACAATCAATTGACGATAGGGATTCTGAGGTATTGGAAACTGTCGGCCAATCAGTGGCATTGGCGCAGTCGGCTTACTATGAAAACAAATCCTCTCTTTTAGAGATGGAAAGAAGGATTCAGTCCTTGCTCAAATGGATTGCGGTTGTTCTATGCTTGTTGGTAATGGTGTCATCGTGGTGGATCATTACAGTGCAGAGGAGAAAAAGACGTGAGCAGTTCGAGGAGATGTCATCCATCAATGACGAAGTGACTCAAAGACTTAATGAGTCGCTCCTTTGTGAGGTCGAGCACCTGCGTCGCATCGAGTCTCTGTCGGCGGCGAATCAATCGGCGGAAAAGGAAATACAGGATTTGTCGGAAAAACTCTCGGATTCAGAGGGAAAGGAACAGCTGTTGATGTCTTTGAGGACGAAATATGTCCAGGCTAACAAACGCCAGTACGCCAAATTGAACCTTTTGTGCCGTCAGTACCTTGAATCCTCTCAATCTCGGAAGGGAAAGGACAGGATTTATGATGAAGTGAAGAATATACTCTCAATATTGGAGGAGTCAAACCAAAAGGAGTTGGAGTCTATGCTTGATGACAGCCTTGACGGCATAATGACAAAGCTGCGTGCCGCGATGCCGTACACAACCGAGAAGGATTTTCGCTTCATCACCTTCCTGATCCTTGGCTTCGACACCAAGACCATTGCCCGGATGATGGACTACAATGTGAATACAGTTTACACAAAGCGGTACAATATTAAAGAAAAACTGTCAAGATTAGACAGCGAAAACAAGACCCTCTTCTTGGAATTCATATCTTGATTAGTGTAATTATCTGATTGCTTGTCTTTTACATATTTGTGAAACCGCTTGTTCTTGATTAAAGTATTGGTGGTTAGTGAGTTAGTTTGTGTTAAATTAGAAAGTTGATTTTACTTTGTTTGCAACGTATTGATAATTAGTTAATTATATTTATTGCAAGTAAAACGATTTTTCATTGCTATATCAACCTTTCTGCCGAACTTTGCTGTCGGAAATAATAATTAATTCCAATCAGCAGTTGAACTGCTGTGATTTAAAGTTAAACCGAGACTACGACGAGCCTCGAAAAAAGTTGCAAATAATTGAGGATTAAAGGATAATAAACTTGTAAAAGTCCTTGAAAACCAGTAACTTAAAAGTAAAAATTACCCCTAATTTTTGCTAGTTATGATTTCCAAGGACAAGGCTCTGAAACTCATCAAGATCTACATGTACGTTT
>CAYWIW010000010.1:29002-79647 GCA_964458425.1 uncultured Muribaculaceae bacterium | reverse complement strand
GCTAAAATTTAATTTGTTAAACAATACCGGAGATTTTTTCTCCGGACACTAATGCAACTTCTTGATAAGTTGGCAAAGATTTGGCCGCATTTCCGATAGATAATGCGGCCGTTGTTGTCGGTGAATGTTACGTACTCCACTTTATCCGTAAATACTCTTGCCCCGGAGAAGAACCTTGCTGATGAACGGGGTCTGGTGGCAGTAGGGGATGAAGGCGAGGGACGGGACGGGGTGAGTGACGATCAGGTTGGCGAGTTTGCCTGGCGTGATCGAGCCGAGTTCCTCGGAGACTCCCATCGCATAGGCGGAGTTCAGGGTGCAGGCGTTGAAGGACTGGGCCGGAGTCAGGCGCATCCTGATGCAGCCTAAGGCCATCACGAAACGCATATCACCGGACGGGGAGGAACCCGGGTTATAGTCCGAGGCAAGAGCCAGGCCGAGACCTGCGCTGACATATTCCTTCGCCCTGCCGTAGGGGATGCCGAGGAAGAATGAGGAGCCGGGAAGCATTGTCGGCATTGTGCGGGAGTTCCGCAGTGCCTCTATCTCCGCGTCGGTGGTACGCTCAAGATGATCGACCGAAAGGGCGTTGTGAGCCACGGCCACCTGCACGCCGCCGGAGCAGGCAAGCTCGTTGGCGTGGATTTTCGGGACAAGGCCGTGACGCTCCCCGGCGCTGAGAATCCTGTCCGTCTCGGCAACAGTGAAGAAGCCCTCGTCGCAGAAGACATCGACAAAGTCGGCGAGACCCTCGGCTGCAACGGCCGGAATCATCTCCTCGCAGACCAAATCAACATATTCATTCTGACGGCCTTTGAAGGTTCTGCCGACTGCGTGCGCACCGAGGAAGGTCGCCTTGATTACGGCGGGAGTACTCTCCTTGACGCGGCGGATCACCCGCAGCATCTTCAGCTCGTCCTCAAGCGTGAGGCCGTAGCCGCTCTTGATCTCGATCGCTCCGGTGCCTTTGGCTGTCATCTCCCGGACGCGCTCCATTGTCTGTGAATATAATTCCTCCTCGCTCGTGCTGTGGAGCAGGTCGGCCGAGTTGAGGATTCCGCCGCCCCTTGCGGCTATCTCCTCGTAGCTCAGGCCGTTGATCTTGTCGATGAATTCCCGCTCCCTTGTCCCGGCGTAGCAGATGTGGGTGTGGGAGTCGCAGAATGCCGGCATCACAAGGCCGCCTCCGGCATCGATGACCACATCGTCCGGACCGGCGGCAGGACACTCCGACATATTCCCGAATCCGCCGATTCTTTCGCCATCGACCGTGAGGTAGGCGTTCTTCAAGGCGCGGACCTCGTCCATCTCGGCGCCCCGCTTGCGCGGGACACCTTCGGGAACGATTCCGACGAGCTCGCCGATGCAGGTGATTATCGTCATCTTATGAACTCGATGGATTTCTGGATGAGCGGATGCATATAGACATCGTCGCTGATGAACGGCACGACCTTGCGGTAGTCGCTGAAGATGCCTTCGATGGCATCCGAGGATTTGTCTCCGGACAGCTGATGCCTGAAGTCAAGTGCCTGCGCCGCATTGAACAGCTCGATGGCAAGCACCTCCTCGCAGTTGTCGATGACGCGTACGAGTTTTGTGGCGGCGTTGGAACCCATACTCACGTGATCTTCCTGACCTTGCGATGACGGGATTGAGTCCACGGACGCAGGCCAGCACAGCCCTTTGTTCTGGCTGACGATGGAGGCCGCAGTGTATTGAGGAATCATAAAGCCGCTGTTGAGTCCCGGCGTGGCAACAAGGAATTTCGGCAATCCGCGCTGCCCGGATATGAGACGGTAGATTCTTCTCTCAGAGATATTCGCGAGTTCGGACATCGCTATCGCCAAAGTGTCCATCGGAATGGCTATCGGCTCTCCGTGGAAGTTGCCGGCGGAGATGATCATATCCTCGTCCGGAAAGACGTTCGGGTTGTCGGTGGCGCTGTTGATCTCGTTCTCGATCACCGACTCGACGTAGCGGATGTTGTCCTTGACCGCACCGTGGACCTGCGGGATGCATCTGAAGGAATATGGATCCTGAACGTGTTCCTTATGTCTCCTGATCAGTCCGCTGCCCTCAAGCAGCTTCAGAAAACTGGCTGCCGTGTCGATCTGCCCTTTGTGCGGCCGCAACTGGTGTGTCAGGGGAAGGAACGGCTCGATGCGCCCGTCGTAGGCTTCCAGTGACATCGCTCCGATTCTGTCCGCCCATTCCGAGAGCCTGTGGCACTGAATCAGCGACCAGATGGCGTGGGCGCTCATAAACTGTGTGCCGTTCAGAAGCGCAAGTCCCTCCTTGGACTGAAGCCTGACCGGCTCCCAGCCCATTTCGTCCCAGACCTCCTTGCTTGGCCTGACCTTGCCTTTGTAAAGAACCTCTCCGAGTCCTATCAGCGGAAGGCATAGGTGTGCAAGGGGAGCGAGGTCTCCGGACGCGCCGAGCGAGCCTTGCTGGTAGACAACGGGAAGTATGTCGTTGTTGAACATATCCAGAAGCCTTTGTACAGTGATAAGCTGCGCTCCCGAATGACCGTAGGAAAGGGACTGTGCCTTGAGAAGAAGCATCAGCCTTACAATCTGCGGGCGGACTGTCTCGCCGGTTCCGCAGGCGTGTGACATCACTAAGTTGTGCTGAAGCTGAGAGAGCTGGTCGGCCGGGATGGTCACGTTGCAGAGCGAGCCGAATCCGGTTGTCACTCCATAGACCGGGCGACCGAGATCCTCCATCTTGCTGTCCAAGTATTTACGGCATTTCTCTATCGCCGCGACGGCCTCATTCCCTAACTCGACTCTCTCGTGGTTCTCAAGAATGGCCTTGAGCCTTGAAAGGCTCAGATGTTCGTGTGAGATTATATGTGTCATAACTGTTCTTCTATCGCTTTTTTGACAATGCTGTCGTCCGCGCTGACGGGAACCGTCACCTTGAGTTCCGGCGTTCTGCCCATTTCCCTCAGTATGGCGTGTTCGGCTCCCTCGTTGCGTGCCCAGCTGCGGCGGGCTATCCCGTTGTTCACATCCCAGAACAGCATCTGGGTGATGTGTCTGTCCGAGTCTGCCGATCCGTCGATCACCATTCCGAAACCACCGTTGATGACCTCTCCCCAGCCAACTCCTCCGCCGTTGTGGACAGAGACCCAGGTCGCTCCGCGGAATCCGTCGCCTATGACGTTCTGGATGGCCATATCAGCCGTGAACCTTGAGCCGTCGTAGATGTTGGAAGTCTCCCTGAACGGAGAATCTGTGCCGGAGACATCGTGGTGGTCGCGCCCCAGAACGACAGGAGCGGAAATCTCGCCGTTCCTGATGGCCTCGTTGAAAGCCAGGGCGATTTTTGTCCTGCCCTCGCAGTCGGCATAGAGGATACGGGCCTGCGAGCCTACCACAAGATTGTTCCTTCCGGCCTCCTCTATCCAATGAATATTGTCGTTCAGCTGTCCCTGTATCTCCTCCGGAGCTGTCTCAAGCTCCTTTTTAAGAACATTCACGGCTATCTCGTCCGACTTCGCCAGATCCTCGGGACGCTCGCTCATACATACCCAGCGGAACGGCCCGAAACCATAGTCGAAATAAAGCGGCCCCATTATGTCCTGCACGTAGGAAGGGTAGCGGAACGTCCCGTCCTCTTTTAATATGTCCGCTTCGGCTCTGGAGGACTCCAGCAGGAATGCGTTGCCGTAGTCAAAGAAGTACATACCCTTGGCTGAAAGCCTGTTGATGGCGGCAACGTGCCTCCTGAGCGATGCCTTGACGGCTTCCTTGAATCTCTCCGGCTCCCCGGCCATCATCCTGACTGACTCTTCGAACGACAGACCGGCCGGATAGTAGCCTCCCGCCCACGGATTGTGAAGCGAAGTCTGGTCCGAGCCAAGCTCCACTGGAATATCCTCGTCGGCCAGTCTTTCCCAAAGATCCACGACGTTTCCCACATAGGCAAGCGAGACTGTCTCTTTGCCGGCGGTCGCCTTGCGTATGCGGGGCATAAGCTCGTCCAGATCCTCGTGAAGTTCGTCCACCCAGCCCTGGTCGTAACGCTTGCGGGCCGCCAGCGGATTGATCTCGGCGGTCACGCTCACGACTCCGGCGATGTTGCCGGCCTTCGGCTGCGCCCCGGACATCCCGCCCAGTCCTGCTGTGACGAACAGCATCCCCTTCATATTCTCCCTTGTACCGGCGATGCCCTTGGCTTTCAGTTGCTTGCGTGCGGCGTTCATCACCGTGATGGTAGTCCCGTGCACGATTCCCTGAGGGCCGATGTACATATACGATCCGGCTGTCATCTGCCCGTACTGTGACACGCCTAAAGCATTGAATCTTTCCCAGTCATCCTGCTTGGAGTAGTTCGGGATGACCATACCGTTGGTCACAACGACTCTCGGGGCGTCCTTGTGGCTCGGAAACAGCCCCATTGGATGTCCGGAGTACATTGAGAGGGTCTGTTCGTCCGTCATTTCGGCCAGGTACTTCATCGTGAGCCTGTACTGCGCCCAATTCTGGAATATTGCCCCGTTGCCGCCGTAGATGATCAGCTCGTGCGGGTGTTGCGCGACCCTCGGATCCAGATTGTTCTGGATCATCGCCATAATGGCCGCGGCCTGGCGGCTCCGGCAAGGATACTCATCAATCGGACGTGCGTAGATGTCGTAAGAAGGGCGGAAACGGTACATATAGATGCGTCCGTACTCCTTAAGCTCGCGGGCGAACTCCGGCGCCAGCTCGGCGTGGAACCTGGCCGGAAAGTATCTCAGGGCGTTTTTCAACGCAAGCTCCTTCTCCTCAGGAGTCAGGATGTCCTTGCGTTTCGGGGCGTGGTTGATGGCCGTGTCATAGGGTTTCGGCTCCGGGAGCCTGTCCTGCGGGATTCCCGCCAGTATCTCTTCCTGAAACTTATCCATTGATCTTAGCGTTTACGATTTCAAGAATATCCTTTTCCTCCGCTACCGCCCTGGCCGAGATTTCATCAGCTTCGGCGATAAGCTCTGAAGCCATTGCCTTGTCGTTCAGCGAGGCCGCGTTGATTCTCACGTTCAGCTGCGCCCCAAGTACCGCGCTTCTGGCCGCCAGCGCTCCGACCCCTGCGTCGGAGACCGAGTTCGGATTACCTTTCTCGGCCATTTCCCTGACAATCCCAAAGGCCTTGAACGCTGCTTTCATTGTCCTAAGAGGAACCCGGGTGGCAAGAAGGGTGGCGTTCTCGATGGCTTCCGCCCGGGCCGCCTTTTCCTCTTCTGTGCCTTTCGGAAGTCCGAACGCCGCCATAATCCTGTCAAACGCCGCCGTGTCCTCATCGACCAGAGCGACCAGCTCGCGGGTGACGGCCTGCCCTTTCTCGGCCCAGTCGGAGAACTCTTTCCAGCGGTCGTCCCAGCCTCTTTTGTGAGCCGAGAGATTGGCGACCATCGTGCCGAGAGCCGCTCCAAGGGCTCCCATATAGGCGGAAATCGAGCCTCCGCCCGGCGCCGGGGACTCGGAAGCCGTCTCCTCGGCGAATCCCTTGAGGGTCATCCTGATGAGCCTTTCCTTGGCCGCTGTCTTTGCCGGATCCTCCATAAGGCATTCGATGACCTTCTCGTGAGGGTCGAACGGCCTAAGGTCGTCAAGGCTCATCGACTTGACGGCTATCTTCATTATCTCGTCATCCGAGATTCCGAGCGAACGCTCCTGTTTTTCGAGGTAGAATCTTCCGGCTTCCATAAGCACCCGTTTCGGGACAAGGCCGACAATCTCCGCCCCGGTCACTTTCAAACCTCTGGCCGCCGCCGCCCTGGATACTTCCTCGTAAGCGACGTGCAGAGGCGTGGCGCGGATGTCCGTGATGTTCATCGACACCTGCGCTATGCCGTATTCATCAATATACCAGCCTATCGCCTTGCATCCTTTCAAAGTGCCGGGCTGCCATAGATCCTTGCCGTCCCTGTCCTTGAGAACCTTTCCGGTCAGGCTTCCGCCCTCCCTCATCTTGCGTCCTTTCTCACGGACATCGAAAGCGACAGCCATAGCCCGGCGCGTCGATGTCGTGTTCAGATTATAGTTGACAGCCACAAGGAAGTCCCTGGCCCCCACATTGATGGCTCCGCTCCTGGCGACTGTCTCGTTGTATTCTCCCGGCCCGAAGTCCGGAGCCTTGGCCGGATCCGCTATCTTTTCCGGCAGGGCCTCATATTCCCCGGCCCTGCAGACCGCGAGGTTTTTCCTTTCCGGCTTGAATGCCGCGGCCTCGTAGCAGTAGCAAGGGATTCCAAGCTCGTTGTAGATTCTTTCCGC
Organism: uncultured Muribaculaceae bacterium; assembly: GCA_964458425.1. Lineage (GTDB taxonomy): Bacteria > Bacteroidota > Bacteroidia > Bacteroidales > UBA932 > Cryptobacteroides. Next base: position 73,387 of record CAYWIW010000010.1, on the reverse strand, counting down.
AAGTCCGCGGGCCAGTTCGGCGCATTCTTCCAGCGTGGTCTCCGCCACAGGCACGAGCGGCAGCACGTCGCAGGCTCCGGAACGCGGGTGCGCTCCGTGATGACGCCTCATATCGATAAGCTCTCCGGAGCGTCTCACTCCCTGGAAGGCTGCCTCAAGCACGGCTTCCGGACTTCCTACAAAAGTCACCACGGTTCTGTTGGTGGCCTCTCCCGGATCAACGTCAAGCACCTTGACGCTTTGCTCCTCGCCTCCTACTGTCACCTTAGCCGAGGCAATAGCCTCAACAATCCGGTCAATAACATTCCTGTCCCGTCCTTCGCTGAAATTGGGCACGCATTCTATGATTTTTGCCATATTGGTTTTGTGTTTTTTAATATGCGGCTATAAATTTATGAATATTTTCCCAATATTCATTGAGGATGCGTTCATAAACTTCAACAATCGTCTCTTTCTTCCTATGCTCTTGCAATGTGACGGCTTCGCTCTGTACGCAAGCGCTTCACTGATGCCTGCGGACAATTTCGGACAATCAGCCGCCCTGTTTTTGGCTGGATTTCTAACTACCACATTGTCAATGTATTATGCTTTGCGAGTAGCCAAAGCCTTAGAAAAAGCATCCCTGCCCGTTAGCATATCGGACGAGTCAGGTGTCTTAATTATATAAAACATTTTTAATCTCTATGAAACTGAAACGCATAACCCAATTATTTCTGATCGCGCCGTTGCTGTTCTGCGGCGTTTCCTGTCAGAAACAGAATGAGTCCGAGGTGAGCGACACGGTTGTCATCCGGACGGAACTGACCGGCAAGACACCTGCCACGCTTGTCGGGGGCGGAACCGATCAGATCACTATCTATGCCACTTGCGGATGGTCGCTTGAAGGCGAGGACTGGTTTACAATCGAGCCAGCCTCCGGAGACAAGGGCGTGAGCGAGTCTGTGATCACAACCCTGCCTAATGCCACCGGGGCGGACCGCACCGGGACAATCCGGCTCAAGGCCGGCTCTTACACAGGTACCTACACGTTCATTCAGGCGGGCAAGTGATGAAGTCTGATGACTATAGGCGCATTCTGGACTTTTTCTTCAGCGGTGCGGAAGTCTCCGAGGAAATGAAGCTTATGTACCTCGGATGGCTCGGTGTCCACGGCGATGAACCTGAGGTGAAGAAGTTGCTTGAGGAATATTGGAACTCAACATCTTCCTCTTCTCCGGAGTACGACCTGACGGCCGGGCTTGACAAGCTTATGGCCTCTTTGCAAAGTGATCCCGGCAATGGATGCGGGGAAGCCGGCACGGCCGGAATGCCCGGAGACCGGCCGGGACGTAAGGACGGAGGGTACAGCGGTCTGCCGCCGCGCGTCCACCCTGGCTTCAGCTCCGGGGAACTGCCGCGGGGAACTGCTCCCTCAGGAAGGGCATTGTCAAGGAAAGTCTTGCGTTGTTGCGCGGCGGCGGTGGTCTCGGTGGCCATATTCCTCGGCGGAGCCGCCGTGTCCAGATTGGGCGTTGTTCCCGAAAAAGAGACCGTGCTTGTGGCGTCTTCAGACACTCCGGGCTCCTACATACTCCCGGACGGTTCCAAGGTCTGGCTGAACAGGGACAGCCGCCTGACGTACAATCAGGATTTCGGCAAGCGTGAGCGAAATGTCACAATCGACGGGGAAGGCTTTTTTGAAGTCACCAGAAACGAGTCCAGTCCGTTTGTCGTGAATATGCACGACAATCTTCGGGTAAAGGTACTTGGAACGACGTTCAATGTGCTCAGCGATTTGAATGACCATTCGGCGGAGGTTATCCTCCGCAGCGGCTCGGTACAGGTCTCGGATTCCGAGAGCAACGAGCTTGTCATCCTGAAGCCTGACCAGAAATATTCCTGGGATGGCGGCAGGACCGAGGTCACTGCTGTCAACGCAGCCGACTGCTGCAGGTGGTATGAACGCCGCCTGGCCTTTGACAATGTCAGGCTCGGGGATATTCTTGAAAGCCTGTCCCACAAGTACCAAATAAAGGTGGAGTCGAATGTCGGCTACCTTAATGACAAACGTATGTCCTTGACAGTCAAGGATGAATCTGTGGAGGAGGTGCTGGAAGTCCTTTCCTCTCTTCTTCCGGTTCGTTGGGAACGTCAGGGAAAGACAATCATAATTGATAACAAAACCAAACAAATCTGAAAATGAAAGTAACAGCGAAAATTCTTCATTCATTCATCGGATTCTCGCTCTGTCTGTCGTTGGCGCTGGGCTTCCCGCTCGAGGGCCGCGCGCAGGACAGGACGGCTGACGTGAATGTCAAGGATGTGACAGTCAAGGAACTCCTCAAGGCCATAGAGTCAGGAAGTTCCTACACTTTCGCCTATGTGGACACGGACATAGATCTTGCCCGTAAGGTCTCCGTCACGGCGAAAGGAGAGGACATCGAAGCAATCATCAAGAGAGTTCTGCCCGGAGTCAAGGTGGAGTTCAAGGACGAGAAGATTCTTCTCAGCAGGAAGGCTGAGGTGACCGGAACGAAGAAGGTGAAGACCGAAGCCTCGAAGGTGGTCACCGGAAAGGTCGTGGACAAATCCGGACAGCCGGTTGTGGGGGCTATGGTCATCGAACGAGGGACGAACAACGGAACGGCGACTGACCTTGACGGCAGATATGAGCTTAAGATAAAGGGAGACAATGCTGTGCTGGATGTCTCCATCATCGGCTACAACAACGCATCCGCCACATTGTCGCCGGGCCAGTCGAATGCCGATTTCGTCCTTGAGGAAGAGGCCATCAGGCTGGACGATGTGGTCGTGATAGGTTACGGAGCGCAGAACAAGAGGGATGTCACCACATCCATCTCTTCCATCAAGGCCGCCGACTTCGCCAACACTCCTACCACGGATTTCCGCGAGTCGATGGCCGCCAGGATGCCGGGAGTGCAGGTCATCAATCTGGGTGGCCAGCCATCCGGAAATGTCTCGGTGAGGGTCAGGGGCATCCAGTCCGCCACATCAGGCAACGACCCTCTCTATGTGATTGACGGAATTCCTTGCGACTCAAGGGCTTTTGCCAATCTGGACGGCAATGACATCGAAAGTCTTGAAGTGCTTAAGGATGCTTCGGCCGCGGCGATTTACGGTTCGAGGGGCTCGTGCGGAGTCATTCTTGTCACAACGAAGCGAGGTGGTGATTCGGAGACTCCGGTGATTACCTACGACGGACAGTTCAGCGTCTCCAATGTCTCGAAGAAAATAGAAATGCTTGACGCCTATGAGTTCGCGGAGATATTCAAGGAAGCCAGAGACGGAGCGTATCTTTTCAATGTCCCGACCGGTTCGATAGGCGATCCATACGGTGACCGTCCGCAATCCTACCACGCTGTGGATCCGCTCATCACGGCTTATCTTCAGGACAAGACCGGGACATTGACGAACACGGACTGGCAGGATGAGATATTCCGGACCGCACTTTCGCACAAGCACGCCCTGAGCCTGTCGGCCAGGACCAAGAACTACAACTACTACATCGGACTCAACTACCTCAAACGTGAGGGAACCATCATCGGGTCGGACTTTGAAAGATACGGGATGAGAGCCAATCTTGACGGCAAGAGAGGCAACCTGAAGTACGGCGTAAGCTTTTCTCCGTCATATTCAAAAGACAATTATGTGAACTCGGACGGCCAGTACGGAGGCGACGGTGTGATCGCCACGGCCCTGATGGCTCCGCCGGTGTTCCCCGCCTACAATTCCGACGGCTCGTACAACTGGGATATGAACGGCTACCTCAGGTTCAACACATTCGACACCCAGACCAACGAGGTCTTGAATCCGGTGGCCCTGGCTCTCGAAGTCGATGACGTGAGGGAGAAACTGAATATGGTCGGCAACATCTATGCTTCCTACGAGTTCATAAAGGGACTGGAGTATAAATTCACCGCCGGAGGAGACTATTACTCCTACATCAAGAACTATTACCGCCCGTCTTACATTCCGCTCAAGGGTTTGAAGTACTACGACAAGCCGTCCGCTCCCACGGCGTCCAACACCACAAACTCCTATTTCCATTGGAACATCTCCAACCAGCTTTCGTTCAACAGAAAGTTCGGGGAGCATTCCGTCAATGCCGTGGCAGTCTATGAGGCTGAGAAACAGACCATACAGACTTCGGCGATCAAGGGTACCGGAACCATCGGCGATGACAAGATCAGGACTACCAAAAGCAAGACTATCTCCATCGACGACACCTACAACGACAAGTACTCCTACACGTTCGCATCCTGGCTCGTTAGGGCGCAGTACTCTTACAAGGGACGCTATATGCTTTCGGCTTCGATCAGAGGTGACGCTTCCTCAAGGTTCGCCCCAAAGACCAGATGGGGATATTTCCCGGCTGTGTCGGCAGGATGGCGTATCAGTGACGAGAATTTTATGAAGAAGACCGCAAACTGGCTGAACGACCTGAAGCTCCGTGTAAGCGTGGGGCAGACCGGAAACGCCCAGATCGGCAATTCCGCTTATCTGGCCCTTTATGGATCCGGCAACCTTGATCTTGGTAGCGGAGTGGTCAATTCAATATATCCCAAGCAGATAGCCAACAACGAACTGGGTTGGGAGAAGAACACCCAGACCAATGTCGGTTTCGACGCGTCATTGTGGAACGGAGCGCTTGGGGTCAATGTGGACTTTTATTATTCAAGGACCACCAATATGCTCTTTGACATACCGGTGTCGGCGGTGTCGGGACTTTCCAAGTCCAATGTCAACATCGGTTCAATGCAGAACAAAGGTGTCGAGGTCACTCTGACTTCCCACAAATCTTTCGGTGATTTCCATATGGACTGGAACGCCAACTGGTCCCTGAACAGGAACAAGGTGCTTTCCCTCGGTGACGAGGACGCTCCGCTGATTGTCGCCTCTTCGTATTCGGGAGCGAACTACATCACTCAGGTGGGTTATCCTGTAGGATGCTATTATCTTCTTGTCCAGGATGGTGTCTTCCACAATCAGGAAGAGCTTGACACCTATCCTCACTTCAGCACCACAGTTGTCGGTGACTTCCGCTTCGTGGACGCCAACGGTGACGGTATGCTCGACAAGGACTCTGACCGCGTGGTGGTCGGCAACTATATGCCAGACTTCTATTATGGCTTCGGTGTAAGCCTCGGATGGAAAGGCCTCGATTTGTCCGCCAACTTCCAGGGGGTCTACGGCAACGAGATCCTGAACCTCGAGAGGCGTTATCTCCTGAATATGGAAGCTTCTTCGAATATGATGAAGGAGTCTCTGGACAGATTCCCTTACGGTAATCTCAACAGGGCCACCAGAAAATCTTCCGGAAACAACGGCTCCTGCACATCCACCTTCCATCTTGAGGACGGCTCGTACCTGAGGCTCCAGAACCTGTCCTTGGGCTACACGATGCCGGACAAATGGTTCCGGAAGACCTGCGTCTCGAGGATGAGGGTCTATGTCCAGGGCACCAACCTGTTCACGCTGACTCATTATTCCGGCTACAATCCTGAAGTCAACAAGAGGTCTTCAAACGCATTGAGTCCCGGTGAGGACTATTGCTCCTATCCTCTTTCAAGAACTTTCAGTGTCGGTGTAAACTTTAATCTGTAATGAATATGAAAAATATCATAAAACCAGCCTTGGCCGCCTTGGCCACCGTCCTCGGTCTCGCATCCTGCGGTGACGGATTCTTCGAGCAGTACCCGGCCAACACAGTGACGGAAGGCAACTATTACCGGACGGACGATGATTTCAACCAGGGAGTCTACAGCTGTTATCAGAAGCTGAAGACGAATATGGGATTTTTCCTCAATGAGCTTTCCTACAGGAGCGACGAGTGTGAGCTGGTCTCGATGGCCGTCTCCACACAGGACAGGTATGACCTCGACCATTTTCAGGAAAGGGCCAACAACAAGCTTCTGAATGAGGTATGGTCGGCTTGGTACAACGGGATATATCGTTGCAACGATGTGCTTGACCATATGGCGGGGAAAACGCTTGCCAACGGAGACAAGTACCGCGGCGAATGCCTGTTTATGAGGTCTTGGTGGTATTTCAGCCTCTACAGGGTGTTCGGAGTCGTGCCGGTGACGCGAACCGTCGTCACACCGGTGCAGGCCAAGTCCATTCCAAGATGCACGGATGAGGAGATGTACGAGCTTCTGTCCGAGGATCTCAGGGAAGCCGTTGACCTCCTGCCGGCAAAGCGTTCCTCCGAAGTGGCAAGAGTCACGAAAATCGCCGCCCAGGCTCTTCTCGGCAAGGTTTATCTGACTTTCGGCAAATATGCCGAGGCGCAGTCTGTGCTTGAGGATGCGATGAAGGACACCGGCTACGGGCTTGTGGAGACCACCGGTTCGGCCTTCGATGTCGCAGTCAAGATGAACAAGGAGATCATCTTCGCGCTTTTCTACAACAAGACCAACGACAACGGCCACGGCTACTGGTTCAGCACCGGTATAGCCGACCCTAAATACAGGACCAACCCGACCGCGGCGTTCAAGTCTATCTATTCGGCTGACGACAACCGTTTTACGCTTATTAATGACTATCAGGAGATAACCGCCGGGAAGCTCTACGCCATCAACAAGTATATGGACACTTATGACGCGACCTACACCCAGCAGGTCGGGAATGATTTCCCGTTCCTGAGGTATGCTGACGTTGTGTTGATGTACGCCGAGGCTTTGGGACGGCAGGGGAGGATAGCCGACGCCCTGCCTTATCTCAACAAGACAAGGGTGCGGGCAGGCCTTTCTGAACTGACCTCCTCCGAGATTCCGGACCAGGCGGCTTTCATCCGGGAGCTTGCCGCGGAAAGAGGGAAGGAGTTCGCGCTTGAGGGACAGAGGTGGTTTGACCTTGTCCGTCTCGGACTTGCGGTGGATTATTTCAAGAATCTCGGCTATTCGCTTGATTCCCACAATCTCCTTTTCCCGATTCCTCAGGATCAGATTGAGATAGTCAATGACAAGTCCATCCTTTGGCAGAACCCGGGGTTCTGATGAGTTTTTGAGTATTGGTTAATCGTCAAAGAAATGAAAAGAACACTATATTGCATTATCGCCGCCGTTATATGTCTGGCTGTGAACTCTTGTTGGAGGGATGACATTCCTGAAACGGGCGGCCCGCGTCATCAGGTGACTGATCTCAAGGCCGTTCCGGGAGATGAGGAGGTGCTGTTGTCCTGGTCTGTCCCGGAGGGCTGGAACCCTACCGAGTACATAATCACTTACACTATGGAAACCGAGCGGACACTTCGCACTGACGCCCTGGAGTATCAGGTGGCGGGGCTTGTCAACGGAGAGAACTACGAGTTCGCCGTGCAGGCAGTCTACGGGAGCCTGATCTCAAACGCTGTAACCGTGGCGGCGAAGCCTTCCACGAGCCGGCTTCCTGTCAGGGGTATCGAGGCGGATGCCTCAGACGCGACCGTCTCATTGACCTGGACCCGTCCTTCGCGGCTACTGACATCCTACACCTTGACTTGGTTTATGGAAGGAGCCGAGGCTGATGTCCGGAGCATCGAGATTGATGCGGACAAGGAAAGCTATGACGTGACCGGCCTTGTCAATGACAAGAACTACACTTTCTCTCTTTCAGCCAATTATCCAAAAGGCCCGTCTGAACCGGTAGTGATAAAGGCTATGCCGACTCTGGCCATTCCATACATCCTTGACAGGACATCGGCTGCCGTCAACCAGCCGATCAGGTTCACTTTCAACTCGGATAACTATCCTGATGCCACTAACATCAGGTGGTCTTTCCCTGACGGGACGGTTCTTGACGGAGCGGAGGTGTCAAAGGGATTCGTATCGGCCGGAACACAGCAGGTTGTCCTTGGCGCGGAAATCAAAGGAAAGGCGAAGACCTGGACTCTCGAAGTCGAAATACGCCAGTACGTAGTCTTTTTCAATGATTGGGATATGCTTGGCTCATCCTATGAAGGTTTCAAGGGCAGCTGTCCTGTTTTCTCCCCTGACGGAAAGACGGTCTACGACGTGACATTCAACAAGAAGTCTGTTCTTTACGCATTCGATGTGGTCACCGGAAACCTGAAATGGAAATACGTTCCCGAAGTTAATTCGGCCAGTTATAATCCGCTGACCGTCAATCCTGTGACCGGCGACATCTATTACGGAACAACCTCTTCGGGACAGTTCTATGCAGTGTCTTCCGACGGCCTTCTCAAGTGGAAGTTCACCGAAGCCGGTTCGATGAAGAGCGCTGCCCCTGCGGTCAATGCGGCCGGAACAGAGGTGTATGTGGGCGACGCTGGCGGAAACGTGTTCGCCATCGATGCGGCGTCCGGAGCAAAAAAATGGCAGCAGGCAGTCGGCACCGGTGTGGCCGGTCTTCTTGTGAACGGCGGCGAGCTTGTTGTGGGGGCCGGCCCGTTCATAGTATTCTTGGACATAACGAACGGTACTGTCCTCAAGACATTGACTATGAGCAGCAGTATGGTGGGAATCACCGGCTTTGCTGTAGCGGCTGACAAGAATACCGCCTATGTTCCTGTCACCTATGGACTTAGCTCGGTGGATCTCGCCGGAAAGAAGATTCTCGTGGACAATTTTGAATTTGCCGGCAATAATCCTTACGAGCCTGTGGTGGCTCCGAACGGAACTGTCTTTGTCGGTTGCAAGGACAACCACGTCTATAACATTGACAAGAATCTTACTAAGGTGAACTGGAGCTACGAGCACAAACTCAAGACAGGCGGCAAGACCAATGCCTTCAACTTCTCTCGCCCTTGCGTCGATTCGGAGAATCATTTCTACATCACTTCAGGGCAGGCCGGGAACACTTCCTACATATTCAACAGCGACGGAACCGTCAAAGAGTCCTGGAGCGAGAACGCCGATGACACCAACCAGAAGCAGATGGGAGGCAACAACCTTCTTGACGGAGTTTTCTATTCGGCCTTCATCGGAAGCGCCAAAGGCTCCGGCAACGGTTTGTTAGTAGGGCGTTATGTCGGCGGGGAAAGGGCCGCCGGATGGAGCTCGCACGGAGGTGACATCTGCGGATCCTGCTGCATCAAGTAGTTTTCGCCGCCCCGGATGTGGAAGACAATCCGGAGTCCGGGGCGGCATATTCATTTAATGTTTAATGATTGAAAGAATATGAATAAGATAAAGTCTGTTTTCATCCTGAGTGGCGTACTGCTGTCCTTGGTGGTAGCCTGTTCCGGGAACGATGACTCGAGGGTCCGGGAACTGGCGGTCAAGGCAAAGATAACCCTAAGCCCCTATTATGAGGCCGGGAAGGACTTCAAGACTCCTGGAACCTTGGCCACAAGGTCGTGGAATTCCGGGGACAAGGGTGTCATTATGCTCGAATCCGGTGGCGAGGCCGGAAGAGCCGAGGCTTCGCCAATCCTTCCGGGAAGCGCCTCGTCGCTTTTCCTCTTCAATGTCAGCACATCGCGCCAGGAGACATCTGTCCTCAGCTGGTATCCATCCGACGCGGACGTTCGCCTGTCCGGAAAGACTGTCAGCTATTCGATATCTACGGTTCAGAACGGAACAGAGGCGCCGGTTATGCTTGATGTGGTCTCGGCGGACGCCAACTCCTACGAAGGCTGCGTATTCAATCTGAAACCGGCCGGATGTATGCTGTTCGTGAATGTCGCTATGGGTGACTACGATGTGGTCTCCATCGAGTTGACGGCGAACGGAAAAGAGAATCTTGCCGGTGACATTGTGGCTGATTTTGCCGAAGGCGGTGTGACCGCAAGCTCTCCGACCGTGACCGTGACCCCTGCGGCACCTGTGGACTGCCGTACGAACTCTGTGTATATCCCGGTCTATTGCGCTCCGGTGACCCTTTCAAAGGGATTCACCGCCAGGATCACCACTTCCGCCGGCAGGACAATAACCTCGTCTGTCAGTGACGAGATTGTCCTTCAGGCAGGGGAGCGGGTATGCACCGGGAAGCTGGCCGACACGGAATCGACCGAACTTGTGTTCTGCGGTGACAACCACGTGTTTGTCATCAACGCCACTGTGGCCAAGGATTCCTACAAGGAGGGTATCCTGTGGCAGTGGGACGCGAGATCCATCGCCGGAGAACTCGGACTGACACCTGACAGGTGCGACCATTTGGACGAGTGCAAGTTCGTGGACAACGGGAGCAAGCTTCTGCTGACAAGCTCCTATGGATGGTGCGTCCTGCTTGATTATGCCACGTCCAAGGTGCTCTTCCACACCACAAGCGTACCAAATGCGCATTCGGCTGAATATATTCCCGGAGGCTACATAGCCGTGGCCACATCCACCGGTTCGAGCACCAACCACAACAAGGTGCGTTTATTCAACGCCTCCGAGTCGGAGACGGCGCTTGCGGAAGCCGACCTCTATTCAGGACACGGAGTTGTCTGGGACTATAAGAGAAACCTGCTTTACGCAGCCGGAGGCGATTTGGTCAAGGTCTTCAAGATTAACGGTTTGGGTACTGCAAAGCCATCTTTTGAGCTTGTAAGGGGAATCAAAACCCCGAAAGGTGGACTTCACGACATAAGCCGTGTGGACGAAAACACCGTCATTGTGGCCGGAAACTGCGCCTACCTGCTTGATGTTGAGACGGAGAAGTTTAAGGAGATGCCTTTGTTCTCCGGCTCAACCGCATTGAAGTCACTGAACTACAATGCCGAGACAGGTGAGGCCTGGTACACGGACGCCACCGTGCCGGAGGGAAGCGAAAGTTGGTCCTCACAGAAGATCCGTTACAGCAGGAACATAGAGGCTTCCGTACCTGACAGGATCATCAAGGTGGAAGACCTTGATATGTACAAGGTGCGGGTGCGGAAATGGTAATAATTCGCTATATTTGCCCGGAAAAATGCTAGATGAAGACAAGCAGCTGCTGGAGAGGATAGCGGGAGGGGATGTCAAGGCTCTTGGCATCCTCTATGTTCTGTATGCGGGACGCATACGTAACTTCGCGTTCAGTATGCTTCAGAACGCCTCGGAGGCTGAGGACATCACGCAGGATCTGTTCCTCAAGATCTGGAACTCCCGCGCGGGTCTCCGCAGGGTGGACTCGCTGAAGTCCTACCTTTTCAGTATGACGCACAACGCTGTCCTGAACCACATCAGGCATAAGGAAGTCCGGAACCGTTACCGTAAAGTCTCTTCAGGCGATGGTGCGGGACAGTACGAACCGGCGGCGAGGATGGACACGGTTGAGCTTCTCAGATGCATCGACGATGCGATAGAGGAGATGTCGGCTCTGCGAAAGACTATCTTCAGGATGAACCGCTATGAGCGCAAGACCTATCAGGAAATAGCCGATGCGCTGATGATAAGTCCAAAGACAGTGCAGTACCACATCTCGTGCGCCCTTGCGGAATTGAGGAAGCTTCTTTAGGCGTTTGACAGGGAATTGTTGTTAAAATATTGAAATATATGAAAAAGAGTTTTTTCTATTTGGCCGTGGCCGCTTTGTGCCTTTGCTCCTGCGGAACGGCAGAACCTCAGGCTGAGTATGCCAACAGGGCCGAGATGATTGCCGCACAGATGCGCGACCCTGACTCCAAGTATGTAGTCGTTGTCTCTCACAGAGGAGATTGGCGCAATTATCCGGAAAACTCCATCCCGGCCATCGAGTCAGTCATCAGGATGGGTGTGGACATAATGGAGCTTGACCTCAAGCTTACGAAGGACAGTGTCCTGGTGCTGTCACACGACCGGACTATCGATCGTTGCACCACAGGAAAGGGACTTGTGAGCGACTACACCCTGGACGAGTTGAGAAAGTTCAGACTGAAGCGCGCCCACGGAGTGGCGACTGACTCCCTTCACATCTGCACGTTGAGGGAGGCGCTGGAATGCTGCAAGGACCGCATCTGTGTGAACGTGGATCAGGGCTATGAGTATTACGACCTTGTCCTGGCCATCACCGAGGAGCTTGGCGTGACCGACCAGATTCTCATCAAAGGCAACAAGCCGCTTGCCGATGTCAATGCCAAGATGGCGGCGCACGAGCATAATATGATGTATATGCCGATTGTAAACTTCCAGAAAAAAGGCGGCAGGGAGTTGTTCGCCGAATATATGAGCACAGGCACCGTCCCTCTTGCCTATGAAATCTGCTGGAACAAGATGACCCCTGAGGTGGAGGAATGCTTCGGGAAGATTCTCGCCTCCGGCTCAAAACTCTGGATCAACACCATCTGGGGAAGCCTTTGCGGCTATCTTGATGATGACAAGGCGTTCGAGTGCGGCGATCCGGCGAGTGTCTATGACAAGATCATCGGCTATGGAGCGACGCTCATCCAGACAGACCGTCCTGAGCAGCTGCTCAAATACCTCCGCTCCAAAGGACTTCACGATTAGGCGATGGCTTCGTTTATAGATTTCTTCAGGATAAGCTCCCCGTCAGCCACCAAGGTGGCTCCGGAGAACACGGACAAGGTCTGGAAGCGCGCCCGTTTCCAGTCCTTCGTCGCCGTCACCTTAGGCTACGCCCTCTATTACGTATGCCGTATGTCGATGGGCGTTATGAAGCAGCCGCTGATAGACGCCGGTTTGCTTAACGCCACCCAGCTCGGTGTCATAGGCGCCTGCCTTTACTGGACCTACGCCGTCGGCAAGTTCGTCAACGGATTCCTTGCGGACGGTTCCAATGTGAAGAGGTTTATGGCCCTGGGCCTTGTCGTCTCCGCGGCGGCGAACCTGATTATGGGAGTTCTGGGGGCCACCGCGGTCAGCGCCGGCATAAGCAGCTCAGTCATATTCATTGTGTTCGCCGTTATGTGGGCTGTGAACGGATGGGTGCAGTCGATGGGTTCGCCGCCTTCCATCGTCGCGTTGTCCAGATGGTTCCCGCTGCGCATCCGCGGCACGTACTATGGCTTTTTCAGCGCCTCGCACAACATCGGGGAGGGGCTGTCCTTCATATTCGTAGGTTCGATTGTCGCCGCGTTCGGTTGGAAGTGGGGATTCTTCGGAGCGGCCTGCGCCGGTCTTTTGGGAGTGCTTCTGATTATGTTCTGGCTTCACGACACGCCCGAGAGCAAGGGACTCCCGTGCATCGAGAAACTTTCCGGCGAGGAGGCTGGAAAGCCGGCGGAAGATGAACCGGCCGAGTCGGCGGAGTCCAGGGCCGCGGAGACCCGCAGGATCCAGAAAGCGGTTCTGCGCAATCCTGGTGTTTGGATTCTTGCCCTTTCAAGCGCGTTTATGTATATGAGCCGCTACGCCATCAACGAGTGGGGAACAATCTTCCTTCAGGAGACTTATGGCTATGACCTGAAGGCCGCCGCCGCGATAATCGGTGTCAATCCGATTTTCGGAGTGCTTGGAACTGTGTTCTCAGGCTGGCTGTCGGACAAGGTCTTCAAGGGCGACAGAAAGTATCCTGCCTTCACTGCCGGAGTTCTGGAGGCTGTCTCGCTTTACCTGTTCCTGTTCGGTGGCGGAAGCCATTTCTCCTTGATTCTCTCGATGGTTCTCTTCGGTATCGCCATCGGTGTCCTGATTAGTTTCATCGGCGGCCTGATGGCCATCGACCTCGTGCCGAGGAAAGCTACCGGAGCCGCCCTTGGCATCGTCGGAATGGCTTCGTACGCCGCCGCCGGATTGCAGAACATCGTGTCGGGGCTGCTTCTGGACAACAACACCGTGGAGGTAGTGAACAAACTCGGCGAGACCGTGACCAGGCACGACTTCACCTATGTCAGCTGGTTCTGGTTTGCTTCCGCGGTGATTTCCTTCCTGCTTCCGATGCTCAACTGGCGCCGCAAGCGTCAGGAAATATGATTGACTGAAAACTGATTTTTCGTATCTTTGCGTTCCTCTATTTACTGAACTATGGCAGATGACGGGAAGATAATCATAAAAGGAGCAAAGGTCAACAATCTGAAGGACATCACGGTCGAGATTCCGAGAAACAGGCTGGTCGTCGTGACCGGCATCTCGGGATCAGGAAAATCGTCGCTGGCTTTCGACACGCTGTTCGCCGAAGGGCAGAGGCGTTTCGCCGAGAGCCTCTCCTCCTATGCCCGCCAGTTCCTCGGCAGGATGAGCAAGCCTGACGTGGACTCTATCGAAGGCATCCCTCCCGCTGTCGCCATCGAGCAGAAAGTGAATGTGAAGAATCCTCGCTCGACAGTGGCCACTACGACCGAGATCTATGACTATCTGAGAATCATCTTCGCAAGGATAGGCCGGACATATTCCCCGGTAAGCGGAGAGGAGGTCAAGTGCCACAGCATCAATGATGTGATGGCGAGTATCCTGAAGGGAGACTCCAGGACGGCGTATATTCTTGCCGATTTGGGATGGTCAGGCCGCGAGGATAAGGTGGAGCTGATGCTGCGGCTCAAGGAGGAAGGGTATTCCCGTTTCTTCGGCGACGGGGGAGTGACCCGCATCGAGGACATTATGAGGATGGCCGACAAGGGGGAGTATCCTAATGAACTGTACCTTCTGGTTGACCGTCTGAAACTGCCTGTCTTCAAGGAATGCCGGCCTTACGGGGAAGACGGCGCGCCTTGGCCCGGCAACGAGTGGGATGACTTGCAGACAAGGCTCCGCTCCTCGATCGACACCGCTTTCAGGATGGGAGGGGGCAGGCTCGTTCTCCGCAAGGACAGCGCCGTAGAGGAATATTCCGATCGCTTCGAGCTGGACGGGATTACATTCAGGCAGCCCGATGAGTATCTTTTCTCTTTCAACAGCCCATTGGGAGCCTGCCCTGTCTGCGGAGGCCTCGGAAAGATTATCGGTGTCAGTGAGGATTTAGTAGTCCCGGACAAGACCAAGAGCATCTATGACGGTGCTATTGCCTGCTGGAGAGGGGAGTCGATGGGATGGTTCAGGGAACATCTCGTCAAAGTCGCCCCACGGTACGGCATTCCGGTCTTCGAGCCGTACTGCAATCTGTCCCCTAAGGTAAAGGACATCATCTGGAACGGACACAGTGTCGAGGGTGACGACAATTCGATTGTCGGAGTCAACGAGTTCTTCAAGTGGGTCGAGGCGAACCGCTACAAGATCCAGTACAAGTATATGCTCAGCCGCTTCTCCGGAAGGACAACCTGCCACGCCTGCCACGGAACAAGGCTTCGGCCTGAAGCCCTCTACGTGAAAGTGGGCGGGAAAAGCATAGCGGAACTGCTTGATATGGACATCAATGCTCTGCTTGACTTCTTCGGCGGGCTGAAGCTGACTGAATATGAGAACGCCATTGTCCGCAAGGCTGTCGATGAGATTGTCTTCCGTCTGAGGTGCATAAAGGATGTGGGGCTGGCCTACCTGACCTTGAGCCGCGCTTGCAACACCCTGTCCGGAGGCGAAAGCCAGAGAATCAATCTCGTGAAGGCTCTGGGCAGTTCCCTTGTCGGGTCTATGTACATTCTGGATGAGCCGAGTATCGGACTGCATCCGCGTGACACCGAGAGGCTTATCGGTGTCCTCCGCAAGTTGAGGGACATCGGCAACACGCTGGTGGTCGTGGAACACGACGAGGAAATCATCAGGGCGGCCGATGTGCTTATCGATATGGGACCCTATGCCGGGGTGAACGGAGGCCGCATCGTGTTCCAGGGGAAGATGGATGACGGGATTTCTCCGGAGTCCATAGACGGCTCGCTCACGCTCCGGTATCTGACCGGAAAGAAGTCCCGCTATGTCCGTGAAAAGCATCCGTGGACATATTCGATAACGGTGGAAGGTGCTCAGGAACACAATCTTAAGAATGTTGATGTGCGGTTCCCGCTGGGAGTTCTTACAGTGGTTTCCGGGGTCAGCGGCAGCGGAAAGTCCTCCCTTGTGGGTGACATTCTCTATCCGGCGCTCTACCGGATGATCAACCAGACCGGCGACCTTCCCGGAATATTCAGAAAAATCTCCGGCAATGTTGACCGCATCAAGAATGTCGAGTATGTCGATCAGAACCCGATGGGGAAAAGCTCCCGTTCAAACGCCGTGACATATCTCAAGGTTTATGATGACATCCGCAAGCTGCTCGCCGAACAGCAGTATGCCAGAATCAACGGCTACACCCCGTCCTTTTTCTCGTTCAATCAGGATGGTGGCCGGTGTCCGGAGTGTCAGGGAGACGGCTATGTCCGAATCCCGATGCAGTTTATGGCTGACGTGACTATGGTCTGCGAGACCTGCGGCGGAAAGCGGTTCAAGCCGGACATCCTTGAAGTCCGCTTCAAGGGAAAGAACATAGACGACATACTGAATATGAGTGTGGAGGAGGCCATCTCCTTCTTCGGCTCTCAGCCTGAGGAACTTTCCAGACAGATTGCCCGCAAGCTTCAGCCGCTTGTGGATGTGGGCCTTTCCTACATCAAACTCGGCCAAAGCTCATCCACATTGTCAGGTGGGGAGAGCCAGAGAATCAAGCTGGCGTGGTTCCTGTCCAAGAACGATGACGACTCCGCCGCCGGCCGCAAGAAGATAATGTTCCTGTTCGACGAGCCGACGACCGGACTTCATTTCTATGATGTGGAGAAGCTGCTGAAAGCCTTTGACTTCCTGATCCGGAACGGCCACACGGTCATTGTGGTGGAACACAACCTTGATGTGATAAAGGCTGCCGACTGGGTCATTGATCTCGGGCCGGAAGCCGGAGACAATGGCGGTGAGGTTGTCTTCGCCGGGACACCGGAAGACCTCACCGGATGCGACCGCTCCTGGACCGCAAGGTATCTCCGAGGAAAGGATTAGTTCTTCCAGCGGAATGAGATGTACTTCTGAAGAGGTTTCCGCTCGGATTTCGGCGGAAGCTCCATATAGTCGCCGTAAGAATCCCGAAGGATGTTGTCGTATCCCTTCCAGACATAAAACTCGCCGTCTTCGAACCTCATCCTGACATATCCGCCGACCTCCTCGTCCGTGAAGAATTCGCAGGTGCCGGCATCGGGACAGCATAGCTGTGACCAGTGATGGCTGTCTTTCGGGGAGACCAGCCTTATCAGAGTGTTCATATCGTTGACGATGTCACCAGGGTCGCGTTTGAGCAGACGTGGATTGGTTTTCTTTAATATCCAGATTTTCAATCTTTTGAGCGGTGAGAAACGGGATGATGAGATGGTGTGTACCCTCCGTATGCCGACATTGAACTTCATCAGTACGTAGAGCGAGTCATAGATTCGTCTGAAAGTCTCCATATCATCCGGAATCCTGTCCACGGGGAAGATGTCTATCCACACGCCCACATCCTTTCTCACCCACGGAATGCTGCTGACCGCAAGTGTGCGTCTCGTGTCGCAGACACGTCCGAAGGCGATGTAGCAGTCCGGTGTGTTGCGGCTGTCGATGAAGGAAAACTCATCAGATCGGTAAAGCTCCCTGAACTTCTCGTAGTCCTCCCGGGGCATCATTATGTCGATGTCGTCATCCCAAGGGATGAACCCTTTGTGCCTCACGGCTCCGAGAAGTGTGCCGTAGCCTAAGGAGTACCTTAGACCGTTCCTTTCGCAGAAGCCGGCGACATCCTTGAGTATCGCGAGGCTGAACTGTTGAAGCTCCTTCAGTGTCAGAGGTCTCATATTTCTGTGTCAGCTTAATTTGTA
Organism: uncultured Muribaculaceae bacterium; assembly: GCA_964458425.1. Taxonomy (GTDB): domain Bacteria; phylum Bacteroidota; class Bacteroidia; order Bacteroidales; family UBA932; genus Cryptobacteroides. The sequence continues at coordinate 55,860 of CAYWIW010000010.1, read as the reverse complement.
AACGTTCCTTCCGTTGATGTAGTCTTCCTGGATTCCTGTCATAGTGAGAATCTCGTCCTTTGTCAGCAGGTAGAGGCTCTGGTCCGGGTTGAGGATGTGAGAGATAAACTCCCTGATCTCGTACCTCAGCCCCTCGCCCATAAACGGATAGAAGCATTTCCTGTTAAGGTTCTGGTCCTCGAACCTCTGTTCGAAGTACTCTGTCTTCCACCACGGGGCGGGAACGTAGATGTAGCCCTTTGTCCCGGAAATCACCAGATTTCCTTCGGTCTTCGCCCCAAGCCCTACCTGGAAGGAGGCGGTGGCGTTGTCGTAGCGGAAGACCGCCTTCGTGTACATATCGACATCGTTCTTCATTATCGAGTAGAAGTTGACGTTCCTCACTTCCCGTCCTAAAAGCTTGATTATCGGCAGTAGAGGGAAGCATCCGTTCTCGTTCATACTGCCGCCGAGCTTCTTGTGGTCCAGTTTTTCGGACTTCTCGTCTGTCAGGGTAGTGACCGATGCGTTGATGTCCACGATTTTGCCGACCACCCCTGACTTCACCATAGAGACCAGATGTCTGAAAGCAGGGCAGTAAGCAGTCTTGTGCGCTACCATCAAGGTCTTGCCTTTCTGCTCCGCAATTGCGAAAAGCTCCTCTGCCTCAGTGAGATGCAGGACAAACGGAGTTTCGCACAGCACGTCCTTCCCGGCTTCGAGAGCGGCTTTGGCGTACTCGAAATGGGTGTAGTGCGGCGAGGCCACATAGACTGCGTCGCAGTTGTCCAACAACTCTCCGAGACTCTCTGCGGCCAGTCCTATTCCATAAGCCTTGCTGAAAGCCTCGCATTTCCTTCGGTCGGGATTGTAGACCGCGGAAACCGTGTTCCCGCTGACGAATTTGGCTTCCGGAATGAAACGTCCTGCTATGCTGCCCGTCCCTATGACCCCAATCCTCACCGAGATTTGCTCCTCCCTCAGCATCGTGCTGGAGATGCCTTGTGTGCGAGGAAGATAGACCACCTCGCAGAACTCCTTCAGATAATCGAAGTAACCTTCCCAGTCAGAACCGATCGCGAACACATCCGCGCCGTATTTCTGGATGTCGTCCACTTTCTGTCCCTTGTACTCTTCGATGATGACTTCGTCGGCGTAGCCGGTCTCCCTGACCGCCTGCACCCTTTTCATCACGCTGTCCCTGGTGTTTAGCTTCCCGCGTTCAAGGTCGAAGTTGTCGGTCGTGACTCCGACAATCAGCCAGTCTCCCAGCTCCTTTGCCCTGCGAAGAAGGTTGATGTGCCCTTGATGAAGCACGTCAAAGGTCCCGTAGGTGATTACTATCCTCTTCTTGTGTGTGTCGCCGGTTGTCCGGAGTAAGCCTTTATCCATTTGTTTCCGATTCTATAGAGTGGATTCGTTCAGCCAGGACACGCAGCTCGTCATCCGATTGCAGTCCCATATGCGAGATTCTGTAGAATCCCGGAATCGAGCCGGGCATAATGAAAGTCCCGTAGCGTTCCATAAGCCCTTTGAATATCCTGCGCTCCTCCGTGTCCTTTGTCTGTATCGCGGTGATGGCGTACGACGGAACCTCGGCCGGCATCACCCATCCGTACCTGCGGCATTCCGCGCGGAACACCTCTGCCCTGTGGCGGATTTCGGCGATGTTCGCGGATTCTCCACCCTGTGCCTGAATCTGTTTTAGCCTGGCGTGCAGCTGAAGATAGATGAGAGTGGCCGGACTGAATGGAGTCTGGCCTCTCTTGAGGTTGTCCAGATTGTCGTCGAAGTCCCAATAGTAGCCCCTGTGGGCATATTCATACCCCTCCAGCCGTTTGCTCAGGAATAGGATTGACAGCCCCGGAGGTATGTTCAGACCTTTTTGGGTACTGGTGACGCAGATGTCGATGCCCAGTCTGTCCATCTCGATTTCTTCGGCGAGGAAAGAGCTTATGACATCAACGACCGGCGAGACATTGTGGCGGCGGCATATCCCTGAGATTCTCTCAAGGTCGAACAGCTGGCCTGTGGATGTCTCGTGGTGTTGGCAGAGCAACACCTCGGGATGCTCCTTCTCTATCGTCCGTTCGAACTCCCCGTAGTCGATGTCTTTGGCGAACGGCACCTTGAAGTCGATTACCGGAATATTGTAGTACTCGCAGAGCGAGACCCATCGCCTGCCGAAGGAACCGCCGTTGATGGCTATGGCTTTCTTCTTGGTGCTGACATAGTTCTCCACAACCGCACTCATCGCTCCAGTGCCTGAGCCTGTGTAGATTATGGCCCTGCCGCCCTCGCAATGAATGAGATCCAGCAGGATGCTCTCCGATTCCAGATTGATTTTCGAGAACTCGTCAGTCCTCATATATGGTATTGGCTGTGATCCTATCGCCGCTATTTCTTTGTCCAGGTTTCCTGGAAAAACATAAGAATGCATATTTGGTTTGCTACAGATTGCGCAAATTTAACAAAATTCATTTATATTTGTGAATATAGGTCTATGTTTTAAGAGAGTTATGCGAAAATTGTCACACAGGGAAATCCAGCTTTACCTTCTGGACATCCTGAAGGCTGTGGATTCTTTCTGCGTCAAGGAAGGCATCCGGTACTCGATGGCGTACGGTACCCTTCTCGGGGCTGTGCGGCACAAAGGCTTCATTCCGTGGGACGATGACATCGACCTGCTGATGCCAAGACCTGATTACGAGCGCTTTGTCGCCACTTTCGGAACTGATGCGGATTCCCGCTACCGTTGTCTTTGCCATAAGGAAGGGGCTAAGGGAGACCGCTTCGTCCATTTTTTCGCCAAGGTCGAGGATGTCAGGACAAAGAGTCTACAAGGCCGCGGCTTCGACTATGATTTCGGACTGAACATCGACATATTCCCGATGGACGGCAAACCTGAGGATGCCGCGCTTCAGACGAAGCGGGAACGCAGGCTGACGCATTGGTCGCACAGGCTGAATATCTGCGGTACGAGGTTTGACCTGTTCAATTTCCACCAGCCTCTGTTGTCGAAGATCGAGGCGCATCTGCGAGGGGCGGAACACTGGTGGAGACTGATTGATGACGAGGTACGGAAGTACCCATACGAGACCTCCCGACTTGCCGGAGCGGTCTCTGTGACCTATAACGGTACGAGGGATGTTTTCGAAAGGACTATTCTTGAAGAATATGTTGACCTTGAGTTTGAAGGCTGTGGTTTCAAGGCCTTCAAGCGTTGGGATGAATGGCTTAGCCAAGAGTTCGGAGACTATATGACCCTTCCGCCGGAAGGCAGCCGCAAGACTCACGACCTTACCGTATATCTTTTGGATGAGTAGCTATGGATGTGGTGATTACCTACGTTAACGGACAAGATCCGGTGTGGCGGGAGGAATATTCGAGGGCATTGAATGTCCCGGCGCTCGAGAAGCGTTTCCGTGATTGGGGAACGCTGAAGTATCTTCTTCGTGGCATCCGCATTCATATGCCTTTCATCAGAAACGTCTATCTGGTTGTCTCAGGTATGTCTCAGGTGCCGGAGTGGGCTTCGGGCAACCTCAAGGTCGTGACTCACAGGGATATTATTCCCGATGAGTTTCTGCCGACATTCAACAGCACTACCATTGAGATGTTCCTGCACAGGATTTCCGGTCTGGATGAGCGGTTCATTTATTTCAACGATGACATTTTTCCTGTGGCGCCTTGCCGCGAAGATGACTTTTTCCGTGACGGGAAGATTGTATTAGGATTCTCAAGGCATCTTTTTGCTGGAAGGATGTACAAGCGTCAATGTCGCAATTCTGACAGGATGGCCAGAAAGGCTCTCGGGCTTGGGAACAGTCTTCTGTTTATACGTCCGCAGCATATCTGTCACCCGATGATACGTAAGTCCAATGAGGAGGTCTTCGAATTGATGAAGGATGAGATTATCCCTACACTTTCCATCATCAGAACCGCGGAGAATCTGAACCAATATCTTTTTCAAGACTATCTTTTCTATCAGGGAAAGGCCATTCGTGAGAGGCTGTCGGGAAAATTCTTCTCTATAGCCACGTCATCTGCTTCCACTATCGGAAAATATCTTCAGAATCCTTTGCGCAAACTCGTATGTATTAATGATGTGCATCTTGACGAAGAGACATATCTGTCAGAGCGAGCCATCCTTCTGGACTCTTTTGAGCGTGTTTTCCCTGAAAAGTCTATTTTTGAGAAGTAGCGTTCTCCGATGTTCTTTCCCTCTTTATTGCCTTGAGCAAGGAATCCCATTTCTCCATAGTCTTTTCTATGGTGAAGCCTTGGCAAGCCGTCAAAGCGGTCAGGGAAGGGAAATACAAGCTTGTGTGCCTTAACGACAATGCCCAGATACGGGACTATGACCGGGTAATGTCCTCGCTGGAGGAGTCGTTCAAGGCCATTCTCCCGGAGAAATCCTCTTTTGAGAAATAAATCACCTATGAATAAGTAGTTGATTATTAAATGATTAAACTTAAGTATTAATATTTGATATAGCACTCTTAACGGGTGCTATTATTGTTTGTGCAAGCTAAGTATATGACGAAGAATTGAAAATGTGGGTCCGGTATCTTTTGATTTTCGAGGCACTGAAGGATGGCTGGCGCAATTCTGGGGTACGTGGCACGCTGCGCAATGGAATATAGGGTAGATGTTTTTTTGTTCTTCACTCGGTTTGTGCTATATTTGCAGTTGCGAAACGGCTGTTTCGGAAACAATCGTTTCGCAACTAGATAAAAGTGTATGAGGTTTTTTGATAGAACAGAGGAGGTCGCGTCACTCAAAGAGATTCTTGAACTCTCAAAGAGCAATGCACAGTTTACGGTAGTGACAGGCCGTCGTCGTATCGGTAAGACATCGCTTGTGTGGAAAGCATATGAGGATGAGCCGATACTCTATTTCTTTGTCGCTCGCAAAGCTGAAAGTGATTTGTGTACGGATTATATACAAGAGATAGAGAATAAGTTGGGTATCCCTACAATGGGCAGGGCAGAGCGATTCCCGGAGATTTTCGAGTACCTGATGAAACTCTCTATCGAGCGTCCGATTACACTGTTTATAGATGAGTTCCAGGAGTTCTTCAAGGTAAACAAGTCTGTATATAGTGATATGCAACGCATTTGGGATATGTGTCACACCAAGGCTCATATCAACCTTATCGTGTGTGGTTCTATCTTCTCGATGATGACTAAAATTTTCAAGGACAAGAAGGAACCTCTGTACAATCGCCAGACTCGTTTTATGTCGATTAAGCCATTCACTCCCGCTGTCCTTAAGGAGATAATGGCGGAATATAATCCTAACTACGCAGTGGAGGACTTGTTGGCGTTATACTCGTTTACAGGTGGCGTGGCAAAGTATGTTCAGTTGCTCGTTGATGCTGGCGCCACGACCAAGATAAAGATGCTTAACCATATCATTAAGGCTGACTCTGTATTCTTGGGTGAGGGCAAGGCTATACTTATCGAGGAGTTTGGCAAGGACTATGGAGTCTATTTCTCAATTCTCTCGGCTATCGCACGTGGCAAGACATCGCGTTCGGAGATCGAGCGGATTGTCGGCAAGGAGATTGGTGGCTACCTTACAAAGTTAGAGAAAGAGTATGAGCTTATTACCAAAAATCAACCGATTTTTGAGAAGAGTTCTACCAAGAATATTCGCTATACGGTTGAGGATAATTTCTTCACCTTCTGGTTCCGCTTCATCTACAAGTACAACTATATGCTTGAAATTGAGAACTACGATGCAGTAAAGGCTATCATCAATCGTGATTACGAGACTTTCAGCGGTAAGATGCTTGAACGCTACTTCAAGCGTGTACTTGTGGAGAGTAAAGCATACACACGCATCGGCGGCTGGTGGGATCGGAAGGGCGAGAATGAGATTGACATTGTTGCCGAGAACGAATTGAACGACGAGGCTGTATTCATTGAGGTAAAGCGAAAAGAGGAGAACTTTGATCCTGTCGCTCTAAATGAAAAGGTCAGGGCCTTTACACGCGCTACTGGAAAATTCAAGGACTATACAATAAGCCAAAAAAGGCTATCAATGGTTGATATGTAGCAATCTCATAGAGGAACATTATTCTAAGTCAGAATAACCCCCGGCTCTGATTCCGACATCGGTTTCAGAGTCGGGTTTTTTGTACCTTTGAGTGTCAAGCTGCTGGTTGATAATAGTCTACGCTTTCTGCGCCGTAAACAGTCTGTCCCATTTCTCCATAGTCTTTTCTATGGTGAAGTCCTCGGAACGCCTTTTGGACTCGGCTCCGAAACGCCGTCGTAACTCTTCGTTGGCTATGACGCTGCATATTCCCCGTGCCAAAGTGGCGGTGTCTCCGACTTTGGCGAGGTAGCCGTTCGCCCCGATTGTGACAATCTCTGAAGGACCTTTCGGGCAGTCGTAGCTGACTATAGGAAGTCCTGTGGCAAGGGCTTCGAGCAGGATCATCGGGAATCCCTCAAACTTTGACGACATCACAAGGCAGGAACTGTCCAGCAACTCTTTACGGATGTCGTCTGTCCTGTTTTCCAGGATGACCTTGCCTGTCAGTCCGGAATCGTCTATCTGCTTCTGAAGCGCTTCCTTCTGGCTTCCTTCCCCGTAGATGCTCAGCTTCCAGTCAGGATGTCTGCTGTCAACCGTCTTCCAGCACTCCACCAGATCCCTGAAATTCTTCTGGCCCTCCAGCCTTCCTGCGGCTATGCAGCGCTTTCTGGTAAGGGGAGAGGCAACTTCAGACACGAAAGGCAGCGGGTTGTAGATCTGTTCGACATCCTGTCTGACTTTTACCCAATCTTCCTTGTCGGCTTTTGTGAGCACCACGAAACGGTCCAATTTCCTTACGGCTCTCTCAAGCCTCGCTGTCCTCAGTGACGCATACAGCTTTCCGAAAGCTCCGGTTCCGTATTTCATCTGGAATTTCTCGTGCGAGAAGTGGAACTCTCCGATTTTGGCGCTGCCGTCGGAACATTTCGTGACGGCGTAGAGACTGTTGTCGCAGACGCTTACCGTGATGTCGGGGCGTATCTTCTCCAGAAGTGATCCAAGCCTTTTTCTGTACCTGATGAGAAACATACGGTCATTGGCGTCAAGGTCGTGACGTACAATTCTTTCGCTTAACTTGAAAGACTCTTTTCTCCCTTTCTGGCGAGCTGTGATGATGTGAACCTCATAGCCCAGTACATCGGCCAGGTAATTGGCCTTTGTGGTGAGTACCCTTTCGATTCCTCCGGAAAGGTTAAGGGCGTGTATACAGTAAGCCAGTCGCATAGCTTGATGAATTTGGATTCCAATTTACGAAGTTTATACTGAAATACAAAACGTTCGGGACGTTGACCGCTGATTTTTCCGGAACAGGGACAACGCATTTTCCCGCCGGCCGGCCAGGCAGGCTCCTGGCGAAGAGTAAAAAAGCAAGTTCGAAATCTGAGTGGATACAGCGGCAGATCGCCGCATAGTGTAGTTGAGAGCCGGAACTGCCAGGCCGGCCAAAAGACGGGATTGAAGCGTTAATGAGGTTTCGCCGGACAGTCTCTGCCGGGCGTAAACCCTGTGGCAAAGGTAGTTACATAATTGAATAATCTGGCGATGGTAAAATAAAAACGATGAAAAGATTTCTGTTTTTTATCGAATTGTGGTGAAATATCAAAATAGATTGTAAATTTGGGCAGTGACAAAAAAAGTTTATCGGGTATAAGAAAATATTTATGGGCCTTTTGAAAAGATTTAGGATGTTGTTCCGCGGTACTCGCCACGATTTCGTTCCAATCCTTGTCCAGCAGACAGATTTCCTGTGCAAGACGTCGTCTCTGCTGGTCGAGATGTTCGGGACCGATGACCTTGAGCTGCGCTCCGTGATGGAAAAGGAGATTAAGTCCTGTGAAGCCCAGGGAGACGCGCTCCTCACTGAGTTTCACGAGATGTTGTCGGGTCGGCTGTTCGTCCAGGTCAACAAGCTGGATCTTCAGGCTGTGGCTATGGCGATGGATGATTGCCTCGATGTCATCAAGGACACCTCGAAAGCCGTCTTGATCTACCGGCCTGCCAAGCTGGACGACCAGCTGAAGGATCTGGCCCAGATGGCGAAATCGCAGTCACAGGTTATCCACGATGTCATTCCGCTTTTGGTAGACCTGCGCAGGAATCTGCCGGCCATTTCTATGGCCTGTGAGCGCGTGACCGAGTTGGAGCATGCCGCCGATGACGCCTACGAGGAGTATGTCGGCTACATATTCGGCAACGAGGAGAATATCCGGGAACTGGTGAAATACAAGAATCTCGCTGAGATGCTTGAGAACGCCACGGACGCGCACAAGCGTATCTCCGACAATGTACGTAAGTTGCTGCTCAACCATTTGGCTGATTGAGAACCTGTTCTCTAACTTATTGAGATTTAGGAATATTCCTGTTCGGAGCGTCCATCCCTGTCCGCCTCGGGTGCGGACTGACAAATGGTCAGTCAGGTATTAAGGGCTTAAAAATTGTAAATGTCTTTGATTATCATTAAATTTGTAGGATAATCAGAGACATTGATTTTTTATGGCTATAGCTACAATTCTTAAAAAAGTTTTCGGCTCGAAGGCCGACCGGGATCTTAAGCAGATCAAACCGATTCTCAACAAGGTTTTGGAGGCTTATGTCCCAATAGACAAGCTCTCCAATGATGAATTGAGAGCCAAGACGGAAGAACTGAAGACGAGGCTTCAAGACTGCGAGGCTCCGTTTGAGAAGAGGATCGCGGAGATCAAGGCCAAGCTGGACGAGGATATCCCTGTCCACGAGAAAGAGGCTCTGGCGACAGAGTCCGACAAGCTTGTCAAGGAAGAGGACGCGGAGATCGAGAAGGTTCTGAACGACATTCTTCCGGAGGCTTTCGCGATAATGAAATCCACAGCCCGCAGGTTCAAGGAGAACGCCACCATCGAGGTGACGGCCAATGATTTTGACAGGGCTTTGAGCATTAACCACGATTTCGTCCACATCGAGGGCGACAAGGCTGTCTATCAGAACCATTGGGTCGCCGGAGGTAACGAGGTGACTTGGGATATGGTTCATTACGACGTACAGCTGATCGGTGGTATCGTCCTGCATCAGGGAAAGATTTCCGAGATGGCTACCGGTGAGGGAAAGACCCTTGTGGCGACCTTGCCAGTGTTTCTCAATGCGTTGGCCGGCAAGGGAGTCCACGTGGTTACCGTCAATGACTACCTCTCCAAGCGTGACTCCGAGTGGATGGGCCCGCTCTATATGTTCCACGGACTTTCGGTGGACTGCATCGACAAGCACGAGCCGAACAGCGACGCTCGCAAGAGAGCCTACAACAGCGACATCACCTTCGGAACGAACAACGAGTTCGGATTCGACTATCTTCGTGACAATATGGCAGTCAATATGACCGACCTTGTCCAGAGAAAGCATCACTTCGCCATTGTCGATGAGGTGGACTCGGTGCTTATCGATGACGCCCGTACCCCTTTGATTATCTCCGGTCCTGTGGCCAAGGCCCAGGATGACGAGCAGTATATGGAGTTCCGGCCTTACGTCGAGAATCTTTACCAGAAGCAGCGCAGCCTTGTGACCCAGGTACTTAACGATGCGAAGAAGGCCATTGCCGCGGGCAAGGAGGACGAGGGCGGAATGCTTTTGCTCCGTGCCTACAAGGGTCTTCCTAAGTACCAGCCTCTCATTAAGTTCCTTAGCGAACAAGGTATGAAGCAGCTGATGCAGAAGGCTGAGAACTATTATATGCAGGACAACGAGCGGGAGATGCACATTGTCACTGACGAGCTTTATTTCGTCATCAGCGAGCAGCAGCATTCAGTGGATATGACCGACAAGGGTCACGACCTTCTTGCGAATACGGTCTCTGACCCGGAGTTCTTTGTCCTTCCCGACGTCGGCACCCAGATAGCCGAGATCCAGAAGAATCCGGATCTTTCCGCAGAGGAGAAGCAGGAAAGGAAGGATGCCCTTATGGAGGACTATTCCCTCAAGAGCGAGCGTGTCCACACCGTCATCCAGCTCCTCAAGGCTTATGCTATGTTCCAGAAGGATGTCGATTACATCGTTATTGACAACAAGGTCAAGATTGTGGACGAGCAGACCGGACGTATTATGGAAGGCCGCCGCTGGAGCGATGGTCTTCACCAGGCTGTCGAGGCCAAGGAGAACGTCAAGGTAGAGGCCGCCACCCAGACTTTCGCCACTGTCACGCTCCAGAACTATTTCAGGATGTACCATAAGCTCGCAGGTATGACGGGTACCGCTGAGACTGAGGCCGGCGAGTTCTGGTCCATCTATAAGTTGGATGTCGTTGTCATTCCTACGAACCGTCCTGTCGTCAGGGACGATCAGGATGACCTTATCTATAAGACCAAGAAGGCCAAGTATGCGGCTGTCATCAACAAGGTCGAGGAACTTGTAAAGGAAGGTCGCCCTGTCCTGGTGGGTACCACGGATGTGGAGACTTCCGAGCTTTTGAGCCGTATGCTGCGTATGCGCGGCATCAGACATAATGTCCTCAATGCGAAGGAGCACGCAAGGGAGGCTGAGATTGTTGCTCAGGCCGGTCTTTCCAGCACCGTGACAATCGCCACGAATATGGCGGGACGAGGCACTGACATCAAGCTTTCGCAGGAGGTCAAGAATGCGGGCGGTCTTGCCATCATAGGTACCGAGAGGCACGACAGCCGCCGTGTTGACCGTCAGCTCCGAGGCCGCGCGGGCCGACAGGGCGATCCGGGCTCGTCGGCGTTCTATGTTTCCCTCGAGGACAAGCTTATGCGTCTTTTCGGCTCCGAGAGAATCGCCGGTGTCGTGGATAAGCTCGGAATGGCTGATGACGAGGCTCTTGTTAGCGGAATGCTTTCAAAGTCAATTGAGAACGCCCAGAGAAAGGTCGAGGAGAACAACTTCGGTATCCGAAAGAGGCTGCTTGAGTACGATGATGTGATGAACTACCAGCGTGAGGCGGTATATTCAAGAAGGCGCAACGCCCTTTCCGGAGAAAGAATCGAGATTGATGTCAGGAATATGATGATTGACTCAGCCTCTATCATTGCCGGACGCGCGGAAGCGATGCCGTATCAGGACTTTGAGGAGTATATGATGAGCCAGCTGTCAATCGATCCCGGTTTTGACGAGGCCTTCTATTCACAGGCAAAGGGCAACAAGCTGTCAGACGCGCTCTGCAAGCAGATGCAGGAGGTCTATGACCGCAGGATGAACGCTCTTTCCGAGAAGGTCTATCCGTTCATCAAGATGATTTTCGAGAAACAGGGGAATATGTACAAGAACATCGCCATCCCTATTTCCGACGGACGTAAGATGTTGACCCTCAGTGTCGATCTCGAGAAAGCCTACAACACTCAGGGTAAGGAGATCGCCAAGGCTCTGAGCCGTACCATCATCCTTTACCAGATTGACGAGCATTGGAAGCAGCATCTGCGTGATTTGGACGATCTTCGTCAGAGTGTGCAGAACGCGGCTTATGAGCAGAAGGATCCTCTTGTGGTCTATAAGCTTGAGAGTTACAACCTTTTTGCGACTATGCTTGAGGAACTTAACAAGGATGTACTTTCTTTCCTCCTGAGGGCTTTCGTTCCTTTAAGGGATGAGAATGAAGCTCGTCCGGCGCAGGCTCCGAAGAGTCAGGATATGAGTAATATGAGGACTCAGCGCAGCGAGCTTTCCACCAACGGCGAGCAGAAGGCGAGGACTCCGATTCACGTTGACAAGAGAATCGGTAGAAATGATCCTTGCCCTTGCGGTTCCGGCAAGAAGTACAAGAACTGCCACGGTGCCGCCGGCCTTAATTAATGACTTAGACAATATTGATTATAAATAATTTAAGAATATGAGTTCGAATTATGGTTCAAATGATTCAGCCGGTGTCAACGACATCAGCAGAATCTCAGCCGGTTCAGTTATCAAAGGTGAGATCACATCTCCGAATGACATAAGGATTGACGGAACTTTTGAGGGGCGTATCTTTTCAGAGGCCAAGGTTGTGGTTGGAGAGAAGGCGGTCATCAAGGGTGACATCATCTGCTACAATGCTGATTTCTGGGGCAAGATAAAGGGTAACTTATTTGTGAAGGATACTCTTTCCCTTAAGGATACTTGCGAGGTTGAAGGTGATTTGCGCATCAGAAGGCTTCAGGTTGAGTTGGATGCCAAGTTCAATGGAAACTGTAGGATGATTACCGAGGAGGAGTTCAATAGTCTTACTTCCGGAAGCAGGCCGGGAATGTATGAGGTTCCTGTCAACGAGGAGAAGGAGCAGGATTTTTCTGTAGGTAACGTGAAGTCTCCGTTCTCTATCCCTGCGAATGACGATATTCCTGAGGCGTAGTTTATTTCTTGGTTTTCAGGAATAATTTAAAAGCGGCTGATTTTGGTAACGTGCAAAATCAGCCGCTTTTAAATTATCCCCTGCAACAGTAGGGATGTGTGGCTAGTTCTGGACCACCAATAAAACTGATTTTGGCTCACGCGGAAAGTATGTGTTCTGAAATGAAAAAAGGTATTGATATGTTACTGGAACTTTATAAGCGCTGATTCTGGATAATACGTTTCCTTGATTGAGTCAATACTATAAAATTTGGGGAAGACTAAAATGAAATTTAATCTTCCCAAAATATGTTTTGTCTTTGAGCGGAATGCGAGGTTCGAACTCGTGACCTTCGGCTTGGGAAGCCAACGCTCTACCAACTGAGCTAATTCCGCAAACTTGCGAAGCTGACTTCTACAGCTAACTCTTAGTGATCCCCACAGGATTCAAACCTGTAACCTTTTGATCCGTAGTCAAATGCTCTATTCGGTTGAGCTAGGGGACCAGTCAGTCGGACGTCTCCGACTTTATTCTTTTGAAGACTAAGCCTCGTCTTTTACGACATTGAGCTTCTTCTCCTTGATTCTTGCCTTCTTACCGGAGAGCTTACGCAGATAGAAGATTCTTGCCCTGCGAACCTTTCCGATCTTGTTCAGTTCAATGCTGTCAATGAATGGTGACTGGATAGGGAAAATCCTCTCTACTCCGATGCCTCCGGAAACCTTGCGGACTGTGAAGGTCTTTGTCTGTGGTGTCGCTCCTCTAAGCTGGATAACCACTCCTCTGAACTTCTGGAGTCTGTCCTTATCACCCTCCTTGATTCTATAGGTAACAGTGACCGTGTCACCGGCCTTGAATCTCGGATACGTAGCGACTTTCTCGTTAGCGAAAGCCTGTTCTACAACTTTAATCAAATCCATTTCTCTAAATTTTTATCGCAACTTTACGCACATCTGATAACGACCCGTAAGAGGTTGCTCTCGTTTTCGGACTGCAAATGTACGAATATTTTTCTTAATCCAAAAACTTTTTTCGATTATTTGATGTATTCAAGGGCGGTTTTGCATAAATCGGTGATTTTTCCCCATTCTCCTGCCTTTATTATATCTTTCGGGAAGAGTTTTGATCCCATACCGACGCAGGTGACTCCCGATTGTGCCCAGGCGCTTAGGTTCTCCTTTGTCGGCTCCACGCTTCCTGTGGCCATAAGCATTGTCCAGGGCATCGGTGCAAGGACATCCTTGACAAACCGCGGGCCACCTACGCTTCCGGCAGGGAATATCTTCACGAGGTCACAACCGAGTTCCTGAGCGTTGCAGATCTCGGTTACGCTTCCGCACCCCGGGGTGTATGGAACACCGTGCCTGTTGCAGAGTCTTGCCACTTCCGGGTTAAGCGATGGTGAGACGATGAAGTTTGCGCCCATCTGAATGTAAAGGGCGGCGGTAGGGGAGTCCAGAATCGTTCCCGCCCCAAGTATCAGTCCGGGACATTCGGCAAGGACGTATCCGGAGAGTTCTTTGAATACCTCGATGGCGAAATCTCCTCTGTTCGTGAACTCAAAGGCTCTGATTCCACCCTCGTAGCAAGCCTTGACAACGTTCCTGGCTGTCTGTATGTCGCTGTTGAAGAAGACAGGGACGATCTTTGTCTCTTTAATCGCCGCAAGAGTCTCAAGTTTTCTGTACTTTGCCATATTCTTGAATTATTTATCTTGACACGCGGCCTGAGCCGCTTCCTTTCATCAGGTTTTCCACTTCATTGACGCTGACTTGGTTGTAGTCGCCGAAAATCGTGTGTTTGAGGGCAGATGCCGCCGCTGCGAAATCAATTGCCCTCTGGTCATCCCCGTAGGTGAGGAGGCCGTAGATCAGGCCTCCCATAAACGAGTCCCCGCCGCCGACGCGGTCCACGATGTGCGTGATGTCGTAGCGGCGAGACTGGAAGAGTCTTTCCCCGTCGAAGATCACTCCTCCCCAGGTGTTGTGGTTGGCGTTGATCGAACCGCGGAGGGTGACCGCGGCTTTCTTGCATCGAGGGAACCTTGCCATAAGCTGCCTGCACACACTCTCAAATCCGCTCTGGTCAATCGATCCGTCGGTTTGTTCCGCATTGAACCCTTCCGGCTTGATTCCGAATTCCTTTTCGGCGTCTTCCTCGTTGCCGAGAATAAGGTCGCAGCCTTCGACGAGAGCCGGCATTACCTCGGCGGCTGTCTTGCCGTATTTCCAAAGGTTCTTGCGGAAGTTGAGGTCGCAGGACACGAAGACTCCGAGTCTGTTGGCGGCCTTGATGGCCTCGAGGCAGACATCCGCGGCACTTTGGCTGATTGCCGGGGTTATGCCGGTCCAGTGGAACCAGTCCGCTCCCTCGAAGACTTCCTCCCAATCGACCATCCCGGTCCTGATGGTCGAGATTGACGAATATGCCCGGTCATAGACCACTTTGCTCGGACGGGCGACGGCGCCGGTCTCAAGGAAGTATATTCCCAGACGGTCTCCGCCGGTCACGCAGTGTCTCGTGCCGACTCCATAGGATTGGAGGTCTCGGATGCAGCTTCTCGCGATGTCGTTGTCAGGAAGTCTGGTGACAAATTCGCTGTCAATACCGAAATTGGCCAAGGACACGGCCACGTTGGCCTCGCCTCCGCCGAAAGAGGCATCGAACTGCCGTGCCTGTGAGAATCTCAGGTGGCCCGGGGTGGAAAGCCTGAGCATAATCTCTCCGAACGTGATTACTTTTGACATTGTTCTGTCCTTTTTTGTTTTTTGCTGTATGGGGCTTAATGCTATAATCCGGCGGGACGGCCCGGCCTGATTCTCCTGCCGGGAAAGAAAACTGCCCTTCTGCGCGAGTTGACGGGCGGAAAGGCAGGAATTCCTGAATCCGATGGAATATGTCTTCTCATCAGAATATGTTTTTCATCTTGTCGAACACGGCCTTGTCGTCGCGGGACGGATCCGGTGTGAATGACCGGCTGGTTCTGATGCTTTCCAAAGTCTTTTTCTCGTCGGAGGAAAGTTTTTTAGGAATCCACACCAGAATCTTGACATAGAGGTCTCCGGTTCCGCTTCCGTAGCCGCTTACCGCCGGGAGTCCCTTTCCGCGCAGTTTCATCACCGTGCCGGACTGAGTCCCAGGGTCAACCTTGACCTTGTACGATCCGTCCAGGCAATTAACCGTGATTTCGGTTCCGAGTATCGCGTCAGTCACCGAGATGACAGTCGTGCAGAACAGGTTCTTGCCGTCGCGCCTGAGGGTGGAATGCTGGATCTCCTCTATGATGACGAGCAGGTCCCCGTTCACTCCGTTGTGAGGGGCTGCGTGTCCTTCACCTTTGAGTGTCAGCTGCATACCGTCCTCGACTCCGGCCGGGATCCTGACCTTTACGGTCTCGCGTCTGCGCACAAGGCCGTCGCCTCCGCAGGTACGGCACGGGTTGTTGATGACTTTTCCCTCTCCGCCGCACTGCGGGCAGGACGAGTAAGTCACAGTCCTTCCGAACAGCGAGTTGACGACCCTCTGGGTCTGGCCCGTTCCGTTGCAGCTTGGGCAGGTCTTGACATCCGAGGCGTTCTTTGTCCCGCGCCCTCCGCAGTCAGGACACGGCCTGTTGCGCTCTATCGTAATCTCTTTCTCGACACCGGCAGCGATTTCCTCGAGAGTCAGACGGATTCTTGTACGGATGTCGCGTCCTTTCATCACCCTTTGCTGGGTGCGTCCCTGGCCGCCTCCGAATCCGCCGAATCCTCCGAATCCTCCGAATCCGCCGCCTCCGAACAGATCGTTCAGAATGTCGTTCAGATTTCCGAAGCCTCCGCTGAAATCAGGAGCGCCCTGACCGTCAACACCGGCGAATCCGTACTGATCGTACTTCGCTTTCTTGGCCGGGTCGCTAAGCACTGAATATGCCTCCGACGCTTCCTTGAATTTCTCTTCGGCTGTCTTCTTCTCGGCCTCTGAACCATCGACCCAACGGTCCGGATGCCATTTCATCGCAGCCGTCCTGTACGCTTTCTTTATTTCTTCCGCGCTGGCTGTCTTGGCGACCCCCAGCACTTCGTAGAAATCTCTTTTCTCTGCCATATTCCGCAATCTCCTATATTCCTACAACAACTTTAGCATAGCGGAGGACTTTGCCGGAGAGGGTGTAGCCAGTCAGCACAACATCATAGACTATGCCTTTCTTGTCTTCTTCCTGAACAGGGAACTGCGCCACCGCCTCGTGGAAGTCGGTGTCGAATTTCTCTCCCTTCGCCTTTATAGCCTCAAGCCCCTTTGTCTTCAGGTATGACATCAATTTATTGAAAATCAAGGCTGTGCCTTCCTTGGCGACATCGTCTGACGAGCTTTCAAGCATCTTCATAGCCCTTTCGCAGTCATCCAGAACCGGAAGAAGACCCTTGATCGTGTCAGCCGACGCCGACGAGACCAGTTCCAGTTTGGCCTCCGCCGAGTGCCTGCGGAAATTCTCGAAATCAGCCATAAGGCGGATGTAGTCATCCTTTTCCTTCGCTACTCTGGCTTTCAGCTCCTCGTTCTCCTTAAGCAGGGCTGCAAGCTTCTCCCCTTCCTTTCCGTCTTTGCTCTCATCTGTCTGTCCCTCAGAAGGTTCGTTGTTTTTGCCCTCGGTGTTCTGCCCGGCTGTCTCATTGTTTCCGGCCTTTTCCTGAACCTTATCCTGCTTGATGTCTTCAGGATTGACCTTGTTCTTCTTGCTCATATTAATTCACTCCTTATTAATTCATAATCACGTCCGGAGCCATAGGTGGCGCCGATTGCGACTGCAAAGATATCAAATTATCTGCCAATAACGGAATCGCTGACATAATGTCAGAGTGGGAAGACGCTTTTATCTCTTCCGTACGCGTGACCGGTGCGGGTCGTGGAAGAATGAATGACAATCTCCGCCGGATTATTTCATAATCCGCGAATCCGTTGTTAAATTTGTGAGGCCCGTCTGTTTGTCCGGCATTCGGGAGGATGCGGACGGCGGTTCCATAAATATGTATGCAGACTATGACACCATTCATCCACGATGATTTTATGCTGTCCACCGGGACGGCAAGGAGGCTGTTCCACGACTGTGCCGAGAAACTGCCCGTCATTGACTACCATTGTCATCTTGACCCGCGCCGGATAGCCGAGAATGTTCAGTTCAAGGACATTACCAGGCTCTGGATAGTTGACGGGCGCGGCGGCGACCACTACAAGTGGAGGGCTATGCGCGCGGCCGGCGTGCCGGAGGAGTATATCACCGGAGGGCGTACGGCCTGGGAGAAGTTTGCGAAATGGGCCGAGACTATGCCTTGCCTGATGAGGAACCCTCTCTATCATTGGTCTCACCTTGAACTCAGCAGGGTTTTCGGTATAGACAGCATTCTCAAGCCTGAGACCGCCAGGGAGATATTCGATGAATGCAACGCGATGCTTGCGACACCGGAGTTCCGAGGCCAGGCTCTCATCCGCAGGTTCAATGTGGAGGTCGTCTGCACGACGGACGATCCGGCCGATGACCTTCGCTGGCACAGGCAGATCGCCGAGCGCCCTTTCGGGACAAAGGTGCTTCCGACCTGGAGACCGGACAAGGTGATGGGAATCGAGGACGTTGAGTCATTCAACGAGTATCTGGCAAGACTGGGCGCGTCGGCCGGAATCGGAATCCGGTCTTATTCTTCTCTTATCGCGGCTTTGCGGGAGCGTCACGATTTCTTCGAGTCTATGGGGTGCCGTCTTTCCGACCACGGCCTGGACACCTTCTATGCGGAGGATTATGACAGGGAGGATGTAGAAAGAACATTCGCTGAAGCGCTTTCCGGCAGTGCTCCGGACGCGTCTGACGCTGCAAGGTACAAGAGCGCTGTCCTTTACGACCTAGCAGTGATGGATGCGGAGTCCGGCTGGACACAGCAGTTCCACATCGGCCCTTTGAGGAACAACCGTTCGAGGATATTCCGCTCCGTCGGTCCGGACGCGGGATGCGATTCTATGGACGACAAGCCGGTGGCGGAGTCCGGCAACAGGTTCCTTGACCGCCTGGACGAAACCGGCAACCTTGCGAAGACCATTCTATATTGCCTTAATCCCAAGGACAATGAAGTTATGACCACGATGGCGTACAATTTTAATGACGGCTCCGTTCCCGGCAAGATGCAGTTCGGTTCGGGCTGGTGGTTCTTGGATCAGGAGAACGGAATGCGCAGACAGATCGACGCCTTGTCCTCGCTCGGACTCCTTAGCCGCTTCGTCGGGATGCTGACGGATTCCAGAAGTTTCATCAGCTATCCCCGCCACGAGTATTTCCGAAGGATTCTCTGTGATGTTCTGGGAACTGACGTGGAGAACGGCAAGATTCCGTCTTCCGAGTTGGACACGGTGGCCGGAATGGTCAGAGCCGTTTCCTACGGCAATGCCAAGGAATACTTCGGGTTTTAGAGTCCTCGCCGCGCTTCACTCGGAAGAACCGCATTTGTCGGAACGCAACGTAGAATGTGAATAATGGTTTGTCTAATAATATGTTACTCTGTGTTTTGCGTTGTCTTTCCGGCCATTTGCCCCTTTCCGCCGGCAAGCTCCATCCCGGGATGAAGAGGCTGTCCCGGGAATCCTTGCCGGCTGATTTCTGAAAACATTCTTAAACGGCTTCTAAATCGGCGGCAAATGGTTATTTTTGCAGTCTGAATATTATTGAACTTATGCCAAGTTACCTCCAGATCGAGAACATCTCGAAATCCTACGGGCCGAAAGTCCTTTTTGAGCACATCGGCTTCAACATCAACGAAGGCGACAAGATTGCGCTCATCGCTCCGAACGGCACCGGCAAGACAAGCCTTCTCCGCATCCTTGCCGGCAAGGACAGATCCGACTCCGGCGGCAAAATCATATTCCTCAAGGACATACGCATCGCATTCCTTGAACAGGAGTATGAATATGACCCTGAGGCGACTGTCTGGGAGCAGATTCGAAAGGACAGCGAGCCTTGGATGAGAGGCCTTGATTCTGAGCGTCTTGCGGAATATGACCAGCGCATCCGCCGTCTTCTGACCTCGTTCGGGATGTCGGACTGGGAAAGGAAGATGAAAGTGCTTTCCGGAGGAGAGGTCAAACGCGCCGCGATTATCGTGATGCTGGCCAGTGAGGCTGACTTTTTCGTGATGGACGAGCCGACCAACCATTTGGACATCGATGGCATCGAGTTCCTGGAGAATTATCTTTCCCACGCCCGTTGTACCCTTCTGATGGTGACCCACGACCGTTATTTTTTGGATTCCGTTTCAAACACCGTGATGGAGATGGATCACGGGGCGGTCTATGTCTATAAAGGCAACTATCAGAACTATCTGGAAAAGAGGCAGGAAAGAATCGAGAACTACAATGCCGAGACTGACAGGGTCAAGAATCTTCTGCGCCGCGAGCTGGAGTGGATGCATTCCAGCCCGTGTGCCAGAACCGGCAAGGCGAAATACCGTAAGAATGCTTTCTATGAACTGAAGGACAGGGCGGAGCAGGTCTATCGCACAAGCAGCGTGAGCCTTGCGGAGATGGGACAGGCCTCCAGACTCGGCACCAAGATCATCAATTGCAAGGATGTCTGTTTCAGCTATGGAGCTGATTGCTACCTGAACCACTTTACCTACAATTTCCAGCGTTACGAGAAAGTGGGTGTCGTTGGCAGGAACGGGGTTGGCAAGACGACCTTCATCAATCTGTTGATCGGGAATATGGATCCTGACGATCCCGGTGTGATGTCCGGTGTGATCGAGAGAGGGGAGTCATTGAGAATCGGGTACTACCGTCAGAGCGGAATGTGCTTCGACGAGAGCCAGACCGTGTTGGAAACGGTCAACGACACCCACCTCCTTAGCCAGTTTCTCTTTCCGCACGATATGCTGAACAACAGGATAAGCAAGCTTTCCGGAGGCGAGAAGCGCCGCCTTTATCTGCTTACAATCCTGATGAGGCAGCCAAACCTCCTGATTATGGACGAGCCGACCAACGATCTGGACATCGTGACCATCAACATTCTTGAGGAGTACCTGAAGGACTTCAAGGGGACTCTTATCCTTGTTTCGCACGACCGGCATTTTCTGGACCGTCTGGTCGATCACCTGTTCGTTTTCTGCGGCGACGGAGAGGTCAAGGATTTTATCGGCAGCTATAGCCAGTACCGTGAGTTCATCAAGGATTATGAGGCTGAAAAGCGTTCCAAAGCCCGCGCGGAAGACCGTGCTTCCAAAGTGCGCCAGGGAGTGTCCTCATCCCTTTCGGATGTCTCGTCCTCTCCGGAGGGTTCTTCGGCCTCGTCAGTTTCAGCGGGACGGCCCGAGCGAGGGTCATCCAGGCCAGATGCCCCGAGGAAGTTGACCTATAAGGAACAACGTGAGTTAGAGCAGCTTGAGAAAGACATCGCCTCTCTTACAGCCGAGAAGTCCGACTTGGAGTCCAAGATGAACGGCGGCCTTACCGATCCGGCTGAACTCCAAAGAATCACCACCCGCTTCTCCGCCCTGACCGCCGAACTAGACACCAAGGAAACCCGTTGGCTCGAGCTTTCAGTATAGTCGGCAACATATCGTCGCGGATTTTCTGGAATTCCGGATTGTAATGGCAATTCAAAAGAGCGCCATTACAATCACCTCTCCCTCTTTTGGCAAGAAAGGTGCAGGATGAGGGTGGAGTCGCCTGTGGCAATGGAATGGATGCTGTTGGATAATTGATAAGAAATCCCTAAATTGTAACGTTAAACAAATCGAAGGTGATGAAACGCGGTTTACGGTAACGGGAGTGTCAAAAAAGGCGAAGTCATAGACCCCGCCTTAAGTGTTTTCACAACGGAATAATCCTTATTGTGAATAGCTTCATTATCGTACCACAAATATAAGAGTTATTTTCAAAAGAACAATAACAATGAAGAAGATTCTTGGACTTGACCTTGGTGTCGCAAGTATTGGTTGGGCTTATGTCTATGAAGCAGAGAAAGATGGAGAACAGTCTTCCATCAAAGACCTTGGTGTGCGTGTAGTTCCTCTCAGCACTGACGAAAGTACCAATTTTGAAAAGGGCAAGAGCATAACGACAAATGCCGACAGGACCCTTAAAAGAAGTATGAGAAGGAACAACCAGAGATACAAACTTCGCAGGAATGCTCTTATCAACATTCTTCAGCAACATGGCCTCATAGACGACAACACAATACTTACAGAAAGCGGAAGCGACACCACGTTCGAGACTTGGAAGCTAAGGGCAAAAGCCGCCACCGAAGAAATTTCACTGGAGGAGTTCGCACGAGTTCTGTTAATGATCAACAACAAAAGAGGATATTTAAGCAATCGAAAAGTGCAGAACGATGAAGAGGGCGAATTAATCGACGGCATCAACATCGCTAAAATCCTTAGCGACAGGGGTATGACACCAGGAGAATACACCCTTGAGCTGTTGGAGAAAGGCGCCAAAACTATTCCGGCTTTCTACCGCTCCGACCTTGAAAACGAGCTTGACAGAGTCTGGGAATGCCAGCGTTCATTCTACCAAGATATCCTTACTGACGCACTAAGAGATAAGATCCGCAACAAAAACAAGAGCCAGACTTGGAACATTTGCAAAGAGCCCTTTAATATAGTAGGAATCAAAAGACAAGTTAAAGGGAAGGAACTGACACTCGAAGATTACAAACTGAGAGTCAAAGCACTGACGCAGCAATTGGACTTGGAGCATTTAGCCATTGCCATCCAAAACATCAACGGTCAGATTACCGTGGCAAGCGGCTATTTAGGCAAAATCAGCGACAGGAGCAAGGAATTGCATTTCGGACAACAAACTGTCGGACAATATCTTAAGAGCCAGTTGGACAAGAATCCCAATTCGAGCCTCAAAAACCAGGTCTTCTACAGACAAGATTATAAAGACGAATTTGAAAGAATATGGGAGACACAGGCAAAGTACCACACAGAACTTACGCCTGAGTTGAAAGAAGCGATAGGAAAGCGCACTATCTTCTATCAGCGACCGCTAAAGAGCCAGAAAGGTCTCGTGTCTCTTTGCGAATTTGAGCATCGTGATATTGAAATTGAAATCGATGGAGTCAAGAAAACCAAAACCATCGGTCTCAAAGTGTGTCCAAAATCCTCCCCACTTTTCCAAGAATTCAAGGTATGGCAGATTATCAACAATCTGCTTCTTAGTGGCCCCGGATTGATCGATGAAGTTTCCCTGCTGTCAGAAACGCAGACACCTTCTAAGGAGAGACCTCTTACTCTCCCGGAAAAAGAAAAGCTTTATAAAGAACTGCTGCTCATTGACAAAATGAAGGGGGCCGACGTTCTGAAGATTCTCTTTGGAAAGCGTGCTTCCAAATATAAACTCAACTACAAAGAAGTAGAAGGCAACAGGACGAATGCCGAATTGTTCAAAGCCTACAAAAAGATTTATGAGATAAGCGGTTACGATAGCGACATATTGACAAATTGCAATTACGATGACACTGTCGGAGCATTTGAGGAAATATTCAAGGCTCACGGCTGGGATACCGGTTTGCTACATTTTGACTCTTCTGTACAAGGCCAGGAACTCGAAATGCAGCCATTCTACCGGCTTTGGCACCTCATCTACTCTTATGAAGGCGATGAGTCTCCGACCGGCAACGATACTCTGGTCCGCAATATCCAAGATAAATTCGGATTCGATGAGCAATCTGCTTCCGTCTTGGCAAAGCTACGTCTTCAAGACGATTATGGTAGCTTGAGTTCCAAAGCTATACGCAAAATACTCCCTTTCCTCAAGCAGGGATATGTCTATAATGAAGCTTGCGAAAAGGTTGGCTATCGCCACTCTCCCTCTTCTCTTACCAAAGAAGAGGTTGACAATAAGCAACTGGTTTCCAGACTTGAACTGCTCCCAAAGAATTCTCTCAGAAACCCAGTAGTAGAAAAGATTCTCAATCAGATGATCAATGTCGTCAACTGCACAATCGAGACTTATGGACGTCCCGACGAGATCAGAATCGAGATGGCACGAGAGCTCAAGAAGAGCCAGAAGGAGCGAGAACAAATGTCAAAAGACATTGCAACGAATACTAATGATTCAGAGAAAATCCGTGAAAGGTTGATTAAAGAATTCAGCATTCCAAATCCTTCCCGTAATGACATCATCAGGTACAAACTATATGAAGAACTGAAGCCCAATGGGTATAAGACATTGTATTCCAATACATATATATCTGAGGAAGAACTCTTCGGCAAGCGTTTTGATATTGAGCATATTATCCCTCAATCCCGCAGGTTTGACGATTCGATTTCCAACAAGACATTAGAACTCGGAGACATCAATCGTGAGAAAGGCAACAGGACAGCGCTTGACTTTGTAAGAGACAAATATGGAGATGTAGGAGAAAGAGAGTATAAAATGAGGGTCGAGGCCGTATATGCTGATTCCAAATACAGGATAAAAATCAAAAACCTCACGACAACGGAAGCCGATATCCCGGAAGGATTCCTTATGCGAGATCTTCGGGACAGCCAGTACATTGCCAAAAAGGCACGAGAGATCTTGGAGCTCGTTACAAGAAGAGTCACAACCACTACCGGTGCTGTCACGTCAAGACTCAGACAGGACTGGCAATTGGTTGATACAATGAAAGAACTCAACTGGGATAAATACGACAAACTCGGGCTCACGACCTACACAGATAGGAACGGCAACAAAGTGAAGAAAATCACTGATTGGACAAAGCGCAATGACAACAGGCACCATGCAATGGATGCCTTGACCATAGCATTCACCAAGCCATCCTATATCCAGTACCTCAACAATCTGAATGCAAGACGAGATCTCGTCACATTCAACGGAGATGAGGAAAAGTTGGAAAATCTGGAACTATCCAACCTGAACCCCAATGACCGTTCTCGTGTGGTGAAATATATTGAAGCAAAAGAAATGCATAGGGACAAGGACGGACATCTTGTCTTCAATTCTCCTATCGCATTGGAGATTTTCAGACAAGAAGCGCTCAAACATCTTTCGTCTATCTTGGTCTCCATTAAAGCCAAGAATAAGGTCGTCACCAAAAACACAAATGTCACAAAGACATCCCAAGGTTTGCTTAAGAAGGTTCAGCTCACTCCGAGAGGCCAGCTTCACAACGAGACCGTCTATCGCAGAATCGAGCAATACGAGACAAAGGAGATAACCGTCGGCAGCACTTTTGACTACGATATGATCTCAAAAGTCAGTTCAAAAGAGTACAGGAACGCTCTCAAAAGAAGATTGGACGAATTCGGAGGAGATCCCAAGAAAGCATTTACAGGCGAGAACAGTCTGAAAGTCAATCCTATCTACCTTGATCCGATGCAAAGCAGAAGCATTCCGGAAAAAGTCAAGATCGTATCAATGAAAGAAGTCTACACAACAAGAAAATGCATTGACGATAAATTAAGCATAAATAAAGTAATTGACGGAAAGATCAAAAGTATACTTATCAAAAGACTTGAAGAGTACGGTAATGACGCAAAAGTTGCATTCTCCAACCTTGACGAGAATCCGATCTGGCTCAACAAAGCCAAAGGCATTTCTATCAAAAAGGTCACTATTAGCGATGTCGGGAACGCCATACCGATCAGAAGCAAACGCAACAATAGCGGTATAATGCTGCATGATGCAGACAATATTCCTATACCGACAGACTTCGTATCTACATCCAACAATCATCACATTGCCATATACAAAGACGACAAAGGCAAGTTTAATGAAGTAGTTGTATCATTCCTCGAAGCCGTATCAAGGAGAAGCTTAGGAGATCCTGCTGTCAATACCCTTTACAATAAAGATGAAGGCTGGGAATTTATATTCTCGATGAAGAAAAACGAGTTCTTTGTATTCCCCAACAAAGACATGGGATTTGACCCTAATGACATAGATCTGATGGATCCTGCTAATTACTCATTGATAAGTCCTAATCTGTACAGGGTACAGAAACTGTCAAGCAAAAACTATGTGTTCCGGCACCACCTTGAAACTAATGTTAAAGAAGACGCAGTTTTAAAAAACATAACTTGGAAGAGTATTCGAAGCCTTGATGGTCTAAAAGGCATTGTCAAAGTGCGCATTGACCATCTCGGGAAAATTGTACATATAGGAGAATGATCAAACGGACACTATATTTCGGCAACCCCGCGTTTCTGTCCCTCAAGTTGAAACAACTTGTGGTAAGTTTTCCTGAGACTAAAGACTCTGAGGGGAACATACAGAAGAAAGAACCAGTCACATTACCGATAGAAGATCTCGGAATGATAGTGCTGGATTCCAGACAATTGACGATTACGCAGGCACTTATCTCCGAGCTTATGGACAACAATTGCGCCATAGTCACGTGCAACGGGAAGCATATGCCTGATGGCCTGCTCCTGCCATTGAGCGGTCACACTGTCCAGAGTGAGAGGTTTAGAGAGCAGATTGATGCATCTGTCCCGTTACGCAAGCAATTGTGGCAGCAAACTATTGAAAGGAAGATTGTCAATCAGGAGGCGGTGCTTCGGCATACGACAGGCAGCACTCACCCCAATATGTGCATCTGGGCGACCAAAGTACGAAGCGGCGATGTGGAGAATATGGAAGGAAGGGCAGCTGCCTATTATTGGAAGAATCTCTTCCCGCACAATCCTTCATTCATCAGAGACAGGGATGCGGAGGACATAAATATGCTCCTCAACTATGGTTATGCAATCCTGCGGGCAATAGTAGCAAGAGCGTTGGTCGCAAGCGGTCTGCTGCCGACATTAGGCATCCACCACCACAATCGGTACAATGCATATTGCCTTGCTGATGACATTATGGAACCTTATCGGCCATATGTAGATAGAGTCGTATACGATCTTGTAGCTCACAATTCAGGGGTTGCGCAACTCAACAAAGAGTCCAAAACAGCGTTGCTTGGTATCTCTACAGAGGATGTCGTAATAGATGGCACCAGACATCCTCTGAGTGTCGCTGCCGGGCTTACTGCATCATCCCTCAGGAAGTGTTTCAGCGGAGAATCACGCAAAATATCTTACCCGACGCTTGAATGAGAAACCGAATAAGTGAATATCGTGTCATGTGGGTACTTGTTTTCTTTGATCTGCCAACAGATACCAAGACTGACAGAAAGCACGCAGCCAGATTCAGAAAAGATCTTCTCGAAGACGGATTTGTCATGTTTCAATTTTCGATATATATGCGGCACTGCCAGAGTTTGGAAAATGCAGAGGTTCATATGAGGCGTGTAAAAAGTTTTATGCCACCAAAAGGAAGTGTCGGTATGATAACTATTACCGATAAGCAATTTGGTAAAATGGAACTTTTTCATCAAGGCAAACCCAAAGATACTCCATCGTGCTATATTCAGCTTGAATTGTTCTAATCAGGAAACCTACCATAAACACAAAAATCCGACGCGCCAATCGCCGGATTTTTATTTTTGGGAACAACTTCTAACCTGTTGTGACTTATAGTATTAGCTAAAATCAGTTGTTTCCTGAGCGCTAATATACGAAAAATGAAAGCTATTCACAAC
>CAYWIW010000010.1:0-28902 GCA_964458425.1 uncultured Muribaculaceae bacterium | reverse complement strand
GTTGTTTCCTGAGCGCTAATATACGAAAAATGAAAGCTATTCACAACCCTTGGCAGGTGATGTCGGGCGCATCCCCTGTTGTTTCCTGAGCGCTAATATACGAAAAATGAAAGCTATTCACAACACATTACTTGATTATATATTGCGGATTGACGTTGTTTCCTGAGCGCTAATATACGAAAAATGAAAGCTATTCACAACCTAAAGTGTATAATGCCCAATACTTGGGATGTTGTTTCCTGAGCGCTAATATACGAAAAATGAAAGCTATTCACAACACAACGACTATACACCTCTATCCTTTCAAGTTGTTTCCTGAGCGCTAATATACGAAAAATGAAAGCTATTCACAACTTGTGGTAGCGGTAATGCATTACCCGAATGGTTGTTTCCTGAGCGCTAATATACGAAAAATGAAAGCTATTCACAACTAACACGTCAGTTACCTGCAACTATTAGGAGTTGTTTCCTGAGCGCTAATATACGAAAAATGAAAGCTATTCACAACTGTCGGAGCGGAGTTTCCTCTGACGAACGAGTTGTTTCCTGAGCGCTAATATACGAAAAATGAAAGCTATTCACAACGACGCAAAAGCGAGCTTGCGCGTTGCATCTGTTGTTTCCTGAGCGCTAATATACGAAAAATGAAAGCTATTCACAACAGGCCGCCACGCTCGTTCTGGCGGGACGGGTTGTTTCCTGAGCGCTAATATACGAAAAATGAAAGCTATTCACAACTGGGTTTTCGCGCTCCTTGCCAGCGCGGCCGTTGTTTCCTGAGCGCTAATATACGAAAAATGAAAGCTATTCACAACGCTTCTGCTACCGTAAATGATAAGGAATTGGTTGTTTCCTGAGCGCTAATATACGAAAAATGAAAGCTATTCACAACGCGTTGAGCGGTGCATAGATGTTAAGTTTAGTTGTTTCCTGAGCGCTAATATACGAAAAATGAAAGCTATTCACAACGCAGACCTGACGCACCCTGTCGCACGCAGCGTTGTTTCCTGAGCGCTAATATACGAAAAATGAAAGCTATTCACAACAACCACTCCAAGGTTCTGGCTGCCATAGGCGTTGTTTCCTGAGCGCTAATATACGAAAAATGAAAGCTATTCACAACTAAAGTGTTTTGTTTCACTACGTGAAATAAGTTGTTTCCTGAGCGCTAATATACGAAAAATGAAAGCTATTCACAACCCGTTGCGCGAGAGGGTGAAGATTTTGTCCGTTGTTTCCTGAGCGCTAATATACGAAAAATGAAAGCTATTCACAACGTGTATTATGATGTGTTTTCAAAACACAATGTTGTTTCCTGAGCGCTAATATACGAAAAATGAAAGCTATTCACAACTTACGCCGCTCGGGGGCGCGCGACTGGAAAGTTGTTTCCTGAGCGCTAATATACGAAAAATGAAAGCTATTCACAACTATTCCGTGGCATTAAAGGCCTTTGGAACAGTTGTTTCCTGAGCGCTAATATACGAAAAATGAAAGCTATTCACAACCTGAATCTCAGCATCCCAACGGCGAGGATTGTTGTTTCCTGAGCGCTAATATACGAAAAATGAAAGCTATTCACAACAGGTTTTCCGCTTCTTAATTCCGCTTAAAAACATTACCTTTATGCAAAATTTCTGAAATGAGTCCGTTTACGACTGCAATGACCCTCGTTTGCTTGTCACTTCTCGCGCAACGGACGCGAGACAGTGCAAGACTTACCGCCTCGGCAAAAAAGGCGAGAGTGTCTCTGTTGACCGCTATATCTCTTATTCTCGCACTCCGATTGTTATACGATGTGGCAAATGCCTTGCTTGCCGCAAGTTTGCGAATGATACGTGGTTTCTTCGATTTTATCACCACTATTTGAGTTTTCCAGATAGTAAGTTGGTTTTCATAACCTTGACTTTCAACGAATAGCAGTACAAATTTTGCAAGTTCCATTTAGTTAAGTTGTTTCCTAAACGCTAATATACGAAAAATGAAAGCTATTCACAACCTACGCTTGGCGAAATGAAAGGATGAATGAAAGGATTGATGTAACGCTATACGACCCTGATATTGTAACGGAAGCAAACATCGGACGGTAACACTTCGGATATTCGTGGAAAATTATTACTTTTGGAGAGATTGGAGACTTCGGCTTGAAATTAGGGTGGAAGCGGAGGCTGATGAGGAGGGCGGAAAAGAAGATGCGGAGTAGGGAAGAGGCAGGGGCGGAAGAGGGCAGGCTCGGGGTCTCAATTATTGTTGAACGCAAAACGGACTTGCTATGGACACGATTCACCAGAGATTTCCCCAGTATGACGAGGGCGGGCAAGCCCTTATCGACAAGGCGTATGCGATCGCCTCGGCGGCACTGGACGGCCAGACGAGAGGTAATGGCCATCCTTTTATCGAACATCCTGTCAATGTGGCGCTTATCGCATCGGACGAGATCGGTCTGCCAGCCGATTGCGTGGCCGCAGTATTCCTTCACGAGGCGACCAGAAAGAATCCCGGGATTGATTTAAGGGCAGTAGGATTCCCTGAGGATGTTCACAAGATGGTAGACGGTCTGAACAAGATCGCCACCATCAAGCCGAAAGACACAAGGCTTGAGGCGGAAAGCTACAAGAGACTGATAGTCCAGTATTCCACCGATCCCCGCGTCACTGTGCTCAAGATCGCGGACAGGCTGGAGGTGATGAGGCACCTTGAGATGTTCCCGAAAGCATCCAGGGAAAAGAAGATTTTAGAGACGCTGATGCTCTACATACCTTTGGCGCACCAGCTCGGGCTTTACAACATAAAGAGCGAGATGGAGGACATCTACTTCCGTTTCGCCGAGCCGGAGCAGTACCGGGCCATAACCAACAAACTGAAGGCCACGGAAAGAGACCGCGAGCGCCTGACAGAAGAGTTCATCGAGCCGCTCAAGAAGACGCTGTCCGATGCCGGCATCCGTTACAAGCTGAAAATCAGGACCAAGACGGCATATTCGATTTGGAGGAAGATGCAGAAGCAGAAAGTTCCTTTTGAAGGAGTCTACGATGTCTTCGCCATCCGCTTCATTATCGATTGCGAGCAGGACACCAAGAAGGAGAAAGACTTGTGTTGGGAGGTGTATTCCTATGTGACAGAGGAATATGAGGCCGATACCAAACGTCTCCGCGACTGGGTGACAAACCCCAAGCCGAACGGCTACGAGTCCCTGCATATAACCGTCAGGAACAAGGGCGGGGCTTATCTTGAGGTGCAGATAAGGACAAAGAGAATGGATGACGAGGCGGAGAACGGCCAGGCGTCCCACTGGTCGTACAAAGGCATCAAGCACGAAGCCCAGCTGGACAAATGGCTGACTTCCGTCCGATATGCGTTGGAACACCCCCGCGAGAGCAGCCCGGACGAGCTTCCACAGCCGCCGTCCAAGGAGATTTTCGTGTTCACTCCGTCCGGAGAGCTGCGAATCCTGGCCGCCGGAGCCACTGTGCTGGATTTCGCCTTTAACATTCATTCCGGACTCGGAGTCCGTTGCACCGGAGGGCGTATCAATGGCAAGGCGGTGTCTATCAGGGAGAAGCTCAAGACCGGAGATGTCATCGACATAATGTCGAGCAAGAACCAGAAACCATCCTCGGACTGGCTCAATTTCGTCGTCACTTCAAAGGCGCGCAATCGCATCAAACAGGAACTGAACGAAGAGGAATATAAAAAGGCCGCCCAAGGCAAGGAACTTCTGGGCAGGCGGCTTAAGAACTGGAAGCTGGAATTCCCGGACGAGGTGGTCGCCGAGTTTCTGAAAAAAATCAGGTATGCCACGCTCAATTCGTTCTATGCGGCCGTGGCGGACGGGGACGTGGATGTCAACGATGTGAAGAACTACATCCTTGACAGAGACAGAATCAATGCGGAGGCCATAGAGGCGGCAAGAGAGGCGGAGGCGGAGAGGAACGAGGCAAGGACCGCGGAGTGGGGCAATGCCCAGCATTCCTCCGATGACATTCTCGTGCTTAACGCCCGTGACCTCAAGGGACTGGACTACAAGATGTCCAAGTGCTGCCATCCTGTCTTCGGGGATGATGTGTTCGGATTCGTTACCAGAACCGAGGGCATCAAGATTCACAGGATCTCCTGCCCTAACGCCGCCAGGCTCATCAGCAGCTATCCGTACAGAATACAGAAAGTCAAGTGGGCCGATTCTCCTGCGGGCGGCAGTTTCCAAAGCTCCCTCAAGATTGTGGCTGACAACGAGTCGTCTGTGATCGGTCAGATTACGGAGATTGTGAACGCGTTCAAGGCTTCATTGCGGGCTTTCAACGTCAACGAGAACAGCAGAAGCGGGGTCTATGAGATCACTATGAGACTTTCCGTGCCTTCGAACACGGAACTTGACAAGGTCATCTCGCAGATAAGGCTTCTTAAGCACGTCACCAAGGTCAACAGGGTATAGGACAGACACTTCGGGTGGCGCCGCACTTTCGGGCTCTCAGTCTTTCCAGACTTTGAGATACTCCTGAAGCGCCCACATCTCGTCACGGTAGCGGGCGGCCTCGCTGAAGTCCAGATCGGCGGCGGACTTCTCCATCCTGCGCTTGTCTTCGGCTATGGTCTTCAGAATCTGCTCGCGGCTCATCGAACGGATCACCGGATCCTGAAGCACGGCGGCAAGGTCGGCTTTGACAAAGCCGTCGACATAAGCGGTGTTGCCATCTCTTTTCGAGTCGTGTCCGAGGCCGACGGAAACAGTGCCGCGCCCAAGATCGCTCGGATTTGGAATATACGTGGGAGCGGAGACGGAATCAGCCGCGCTGACCCTGCCGCTCGGGCCGTTCTTGACACGAGGATTGACAGCCTTGCCTGAATCCCCGTACAGTTCGGACGCAAGGATATTCCTTTTCACATCTACTTGCTTAGGGGTGATGCCGTGTATTTTGTTGTACTCTATCTGCTTGGTTCTTCGGCGGTTGGTCTCGCGTATGGTCTCCTCCATTGATTCAGTGACCGTGTCGGCGTACATAATCACCAATCCGTTGATGTTTCGCGCGGCACGTCCCGCCGTCTGCGTCAGTGCCCTGCCGGAGCGCAGGAAGCCTTCTTTGTCCGCATCAAGAATAGCAACCAGCGACACTGTCGGGATGTCAAGCCCCTCACGCAGAAGGTTCACGCCCACAAGCACGTCGAAAAGCCCGTTCTTGAAATCCTCGATGATCTCGACACGCTCCGAAGTGTCCACATCGGAATGGATGTAGCGCACTCTGACGCCGATTTTGTCAAGGTAGTCGGTCAGCTCCTCGGCCATCCTCTTGGTCAGGGTCGTGACCAGCACTCTCTCGTCCTTTTCCGCCCGCTTGCGTATCTCCTCGACAAGGTCATCGACCTGGTTCTTAGTGGGGCGCACCTCAATCGGAGGGTCGAGCAGACCTGTCGGCCTCACGACCTGCTCTACCACAAGCCCGTCCGAACGCTCAAGCTCATAGTCCGACGGGGTGGCGCTCACATAGACTTTCTGGTCGGTAATGGAATTGAACTCGTCGAAAGTCAGGGGCCGGTTGTCCGAAGCGGCCGGAAGGCGGAAGCCATATTCGATCAAGACAGACTTACGCGCGTGGTCGCCGCCGTACATCGCCCTGATCTGCGGGATGGTGACGTGGCTTTCGTCGATGAATGTGATGAAGTCCTTCGGAAAGTAGTCTATCAGGCAGAATGGGCGCTGGCCGGGCTGGCGGCCGTCCAGATAACGGGAATAATTCTCGATGCCGGGACAGTAGCCCATCTCCTTGATCATCTCAAGGTCATTCTCTACCCTTTGCTGCAATCTTTTGGCTTCCAATCCTTTGCCGATTTCGTTGAAGTAGTCGGTCTGCTTTTTGAGGTCGTCCTGGATCATACTCACCGCCTTGAAGCTCCTTTCCCTGGTTGTCACGAAGTTCGTGGCCGGGAAGATCGGCACTTCGTCCAGTTCCTCGATGCGCGCCCCTGTCAGCGGATCGATAAGGGAGAGAGAATCGACCTCATCACCGAAAAACTCAATTCTGACAGCCTCGTCCGAACCGCCGAGGAAGACATCCACTGTGTCCCCCCTGACCCTGAACGTTCCTCTTTTGAAATCCACCTCTGTCCTGCTGTAGTTGGCGTCCACAAGATGGTACAGAAGCCTTGTCAGACTCCGGGTCTCACCTTTCCTGACCACCACCGACTGTGCGTGGAAGTCCTCCGGGTTACCGATGCCGTAGAGGCAGGACACGCTCGAGACCACAATCACGTCCCTTCTTCCCGACATCAGGGCGGAAGCGGCGCTAAGTCTCAGCTTGTCAATCTGGTCATTGATGCTGAGATCCTTTTCTATGTAGGTGTCGGTGGTCGGAAGGTAGGCCTCCGGCTGATAGTAGTCGTAGTAAGAGACGAAATATTCAACCGCATTGGAGGGGAAGAAGCTCTTGAACTCTCCGTAAAGCTGGGCCGCAAGGGTCTTGTTGTGGCTGAGAATCAATGCGGGACGCTGCAACCTTTCGATGACGTTGGCCATCGTGAAAGTCTTTCCGGAGCCGGTCACTCCCAGCAGTGTGACATCCCCGACTCCCTGGCCCAGCGCGTCGCAAAGCCCGTCAATCGCCCCCGGCTGATCCCCCGACGGCCTGTATGGTGATTCCAAACGAAATTTCATAGTGTACAAAATTAACAATATCTTTGCACATAATAAGAAGCTGTTGAAAATTGTTGTCGGAATCGGCCATACGGGATTTCCCGGACGGTCTCTTCCGGTGAGGCGGGGATCTCACGGGTGGGATATGGCCGGCGGGTAGCAGGGAAATGGCCTGAAAAGACGGCATAAATGATGCGGGGACACAGTTTTTAACGGATTCTAAACCTGTAAAGAATATGAGACTGCCAGCTGAATGGGAAAAACAGAGCGGGGTGATGCTCACGTGGCCTGACGAGACAACCCCTTGGTACGAACTTGAAAAGGTTCAGGAATGCTACGCAAGGATCATCTCAGCCATCCTGCGTTTCGAGAAAGTAATGCTTGTGACCTCTGACACCGGGGCCGCCGTTCAAAGACTGGCGGAACTTGGCGCGGACACTTCGGCGATACGCTTCCACGAATGCCCGATCAATGACACCTGGGCGCGCGACCACGGCGGAATAGCCGTCTATGGCGACAACGGCGAGAAGTACATCTACGACTTTGTCTTCAACGGATGGGGGCTGAAATTCGCCTCTGGACTCGACAACGGAATCACACGCAAGATATTCTTTGACAGGGCGTTCGCCGATGATGTGATGTGCGTGGATATGCGCCCTTTCGTACTCGAGGGCGGCAGTGTCGACACCGACGGAAACGGTACGCTGATGGCTACAACTGAATGCCTTTGCAGCGACAACAGGAACGAGTACCTCACCAGGGAAGAGATAGAAGGAGAGCTGAAGCAAGCTTTCGGACTGAAACGTGTGCTGTGGGTTGATGACGGCGGAGTCTCAGGCGACGACACAGACAGCCACATTGACATCCTCGCCCGATTCTGCGGCCCGGAGACGATCGCCTACGTCAAAAGTGATGACCCCGACGACCCGGACTACGAGAGACTTATGAATATGCAAACGCAGCTTCAGTCTTTCAGAACCGCTGACGGAAAACCTTACAGGCTTGTTCCGCTTCCTAAGCCGGAACAGATGTTTCTGGATGGATATCCACTGCCGGCATCCTATGCCAACTTTCTGATAATTAACGGTGCGGTCCTTGTTCCGGGTACCGGCTCCGCCCTTGACGAGACTGTCCGGGAAAGACTTCAGGAGGTCTTCGCTGACAGGGAGGTCATCATCATTGACTGCCGTCCTCTTCTGTCAGGCCACGGCGGCCTACACTGTGTCACTATGCAGTTCCCGGAGGGCTGGCTGTAAAAAAAAAATGACCGGTCATCGGGCTTGCCGCGGTGACCGGTCGAAAAATTCGGTTACAGATATAATCTACTTTTGTTCTCTT
Source organism: uncultured Muribaculaceae bacterium (assembly GCA_964458425.1). Lineage (GTDB taxonomy): Bacteria > Bacteroidota > Bacteroidia > Bacteroidales > UBA932 > Cryptobacteroides. The sequence goes on along the minus strand of CAYWIW010000010.1, from coordinate 20,939 downwards.
ACTTTCGCTTTTGAAATCAGTTCCAGAAGTTCTGCCCTGTAGCCGTGAGGGTCAAAGGCAAGTCCCGGCTTGATAAGGTCTGAGGCCATCTCAAGAGAGGCTTCGCCTTTATACTCGGAGCCGAAGAGAACCAATCCGTAGGCGGCCACTCCTGAAGCGAAAGAAAGCTCCGAGGACATCTCCCCTTCAGTGGCGGCAATGTCAATCGAAAGCGCCAGACTTTCCGGATCCAGCAGCGATTTCTTGTAACGGCAGTCGAACTTGCCGCACAACGCTCCATCCCTGTAGCCCTCGGCAGGAACAATCTCATAAAGGGCTGTTATTGTCTGTCCGCCGCCAATCTCGCCTGCGTCCTTGGTGTCGTCCTCGAAATCCTCGCTGTTCATCACACGCCTCTCGTAACCGATCAGGCGGTAGCTCTCAACCACTTCGGGATCAAAAGTGATCTGCACCTTCGTGTCGTTGGCGACGGATACGAACTTGGACTTCTCGTGGACAAAGACCTTGGTCATCTCGCTCTCGGAATCAATGTACTGGTAGGTTCCGTTGCCCTTGACGGAGAGCTTCTTCATCATTGAGTCATTGAGATTGCCCGAGCCGAATCCGCACACGGTCAGATAAATCCCTTTCCTGGCATATCCCTCGACCAACGCGGCAAGCTCGTCAGAATCTGTCACACCCACATTGAAGTCGCCGTCGGTGCCGAGGATGACACGGTTGTTGCCGTTCTCGATAAAATTGGACAGAGCCTCCTCGTAAGCCATCTCGATAGCCTTGCCGCCGGCTGTGGAGCCGGATGCGGTGAGATTCTTGATCGCCGCCTTTATCTTGGCCGCCTCGCTTACAGGTGTGGATTCCAGAATCTTCTCCACTTTCCCCGAATAGGTCACGATTGAAATCCTGTCATCAGGCTGAAGATAGTCCAGCAGCTTGTTCAACGAAGTCTTCAGCAGCTCAAGCTTGTTGATGGAACTCATTGAGCCTGAGACATCGACAAGGAATACATAGTTGGACGGCGGCAGCTTGTCCTTGTCCAGGGACTTTCCCTTAAGGCCAAGGCGGATAAGCCTGTGTTCCTTATTCCAAGGGCAGTGTCCGGTCTCCGCGTTGATTCCTACCATATCAGAGCCTGTCGGCTCAGGATAGTCAAAGGTGAAATAGTTGAGGTACTCCTCGATCCTGACAGAGGCAGGCTCCACCTCCCAGCCGGTCGTGACATATTTGCGCATTATCGCATAGGACGCTCCGTCCGCGTCGATGGAGAAGGTAGAGACGTTCTGGTCCTTTGTCTTGACAAACGGATTCTCGGCAATCTCGTCGAAGCGGTCACCCTGGGGGCCGGCAACGAAATCCTGGCCACCGGCAGGGAGACCGGATATCTCATAGCTTCCGTCATCGATGGCACAAGAAAACACTGCCAATGGCATAGCTACGGCAAGTGTGGCAAGTCTGATCATAGTTTTCATAACAATCTGTTTTATTAATCACAATACTCTAAATATCACCATCCTGAAATCTTGCGCGTTCCGCTTGAAAAAAATAAACTCGGGTGGCCGAACACTTTTTCTTTTATCCATCCTTTCTTTGTTGTATCTTTGCACCCCGAAAAGGGTCCGGCCCTCTGACAAAGGAATGGTCCTGTGTTCTTGAAACCACGTTAAAAACAAGAGGAAATATGTCAAATCAGCCAAATCAACAGCGAGAGACGCTGTCTGTGACCTACGTGTTGATGTCAGTGACATTCTGCGTTTGTCTTGTCGTCTCCAACATCTTTATTCCGAGGCTATGGCAGGTAGGTCCGCTTCCTGTCCAATTGACCGGAGCCGTGCTTCTGTTCCCGATTTCTTACATTTTGAATGACTGCCTTACCGAGGTCTATGGCTACAGAAAGGCCCGTCTGACAATCTGGATCGGCTTCGCTATGTGCCTTTTTGTCTCCCTCGCTTCGTTCGCCGCAACCAAGTTGCCGCTCCCGATGTATGCCGACAGTTATCCGGCTGCCGAGAGCTTCAACTCTCTTTTCGGCCTTGTTCCAAGGTCGATGATAGGCTCGCTCCTTGCGTTCATAGCCGGTTCGACCGTAAACGCTTGGATTATGTCCAGGATGAAGGTGGCCACAAAAGGAAGGGGCTTCGGATGGAGGGCCATCGTCTCTACCGTAGGCGGTGAGGCTACTGATTCACTGATATTCTTTCCGATCGCATTCGGCGGGATGCTTCCGTTCGGAGCTGTCATAAACCTTATGCTTACACAGGTCGCGGCAAAGACAATCTACGAGATTGTCATCCTGCCGGTCACCTCCTGGGTGGTCAAAAAGGTCAAGGCTCACGAGGGAATTGACACCTACGATAGCGACATTTCGTACAATCCGTTCAAAATCAGGGAAATTTAATCATTATATTCATAGTATTAAAACCTGCCGGACTGCGTTTCAGGCCATTCCCGTCCGGAGGTTTGCAGTAAAGGAACATTATGGCAGAAGGAAGAGAACTTGAGGGTCTTAACTCCCTCGGCAACAAGACAGACTACAAAAGCGACTATGCTCCCGAGGTTCTGGAGACATTCGTCAACAAGCATCAGGACAATGACTATTGGGTGCGTTTCAACTGCCCCGAATTCACAAGCCTTTGTCCGATCACCGGCCAGCCCGACTTCGCGGAAATCCGCATCAGCTATATTCCGGACGTAAGGATGGTGGAGAGCAAGAGCCTGAAGCTCTATCTGTTCAGTTTCCGCAACCACGGCGACTTCCACGAGGATTGCGTCAACAAGATTATGAAGGATCTCATCAAACTGATGGATCCAAAGTACATCGAGGTGACGGGCCTCTTCACCCCGCGCGGAGGAATCTCCATCTACCCTTACGCCAACTATGGCCGCCCCGGCACCAAATACGAGAAACTTGCCGAGCAGCGTTTCGCGACCCGCGAATAGCCTGCGGCGAGAATCGGAAGCGTCTGTCTTTGAATATTCGGAGCCTCTTTCTCTGAATATTCAAACTAATGACTATCTTTGCCCTTGAATATGACAGGACAAGCGACAGTGGTCAAGAATGCGGGAAGTCACTTCCTGCTTTCCAGGTTGCCTGAATGGCAGCCCTTTCCGGCCGTGCTCAAAGGCAAGGTCAGGCTTTCCGGCAGCGACTCCACCAATCCGGTCGCGGTCGGTGACAAGGTGAGCTATGAGTATTCCGCCACACCTTCCGCCACACATCCGGCCTCCATTGTCGAGGTTCTGGACAGGAAGAACCACGTCATACGCCGTTCTACGAATCTGTCGAGACAGTCGCACGTGATCGCCGCCAATCTGGACAGGGCGTTCATTGTGGTCACCTTGTTTTTCCCCGAGATAAAGCTGCCTTTCCTCGACAGGCTTCTTGTAACCTGCGAGGTATATGGCATACCGGTGACGATTGTCCTGAACAAGGTCGACATATTCAGAAAAGAGTTTCCAGAGCAGCTGGCCGACTTTCATCGAATCTATGAGAGCGCCGGTTATCAGGTCATCGAGACTTCCGCCCTGACAGGGGAGGGGATTGACGAGTTGAAGGCTGCGATCGGTTCGCCGGAGGATGGCAGAGTCTGTCTTTTCTCCGGAGAGTCCGGGGTAGGGAAGTCCTCCATCATCAAGGCTTTGGATCCGTCCTTGAACCCGAAGGTTGGTGACATCTCGCTTGCCCATCTTCAGGGTCGCCACACAACATCCCTCTATGAGATGTATCCGCTCTCTTCCGGTGGCTTCATCATTGATTCTCCGGGACTTCGCGGCTTCGGCCTTGTGTCGCTGGAGAAGGAGGAGATCGCCCTCTATTTCCCTGAGATGCTGAGCTTCAGCCGCGGATGCCGCTTCACGCCGTGCACCCACACCCACGAGCCCGGCTGCGCCGTCAAACAGGCCGTGGATGACGGCCTGATCTCCGCCGAGCGCTACAACTCTTACCTCGGAATGCTCGAGGATGACAAGAAGTTCCGTTAGGAAGGAGTTCCGGCTTTGGCTCTCCCTATTGCTCTTCCGCATTTTTATTGTATCTTTGCAAAAAGAGTAAAAGGTCTTACTATAAACTATGGTACTGGAAAAACAGATACTGATGTTTCTCAACATTGCGCACAACAGTGTGAAGCAGTGTATGTCCGAAGTGTTCCATAAGGGCGGGTTCAACCTGACTCCGGAGCAGTTTTTGGTGATGGACACGCTCTGGGACGAGGGTGTTCTGACCCAGCAGCAGATCGCCGACATAACTATGAGGGACAAGAATTCGATTGTCAAGCTTATAGACGGTCTGGAGAGCCGTAAGCTGGTCCGTCGGGTAAGCAATCCCAAGGACAGGAGGCAGAACCTGATAGAGGTCACTCCATATTCACGAAAGATCAAGGACGCCGTGACTGAACTGTCCCTTGAATCGGTGGCGACAATCATCGGTGACATCCCGCGCGAGGAATTGGAGTCGTTCGTCAGGACTCTTGCGGCGATGGAACGCAACATCAATCCGAAGTCCAATCTGGAGGAATTGGCGAAGAAATATCCTACCCGCAAATCAAGCGGCTGTACATCAACTAAAAATGAATGCGATGGGACGACTGTATGATCTTCTGATGAAGGACTACCGCCTCAAGGAAGGCCTTAACGCCTGCATCAACTGCGGTACGTGCACGGCCATCTGTCCGGCGGCGGAATTCTACCGCTATGATCCGCGCAGGATCGTGGACATTGTCCAGAGCAAGGACGAGAACGAGATCGAGAACTTGCTGAAAAGCGACACAATCTGGTATTGCGGGGAATGTATGAGCTGTGTGACCAGGTGTCCGCGCAAGAATGCCCCGGGACTGATCATTATGGCGTTGCGAAGTCTTTCCATAGATCTCGGCTACTTCGTGGAGTCCGAGAAAGGCCGTCAGCAGTTCCTTCTCTCCAAAGACTTGTGTTCCAATGTCCTGGACTATGGCTATTGCGTCTATCCACGGCGTTTCGACTATGTCGGACATCCGGAGGCCGGAAAGGTGTGGGAATGGGAGGAAAAGCATCTTGAGGATGTTTTCGAGAGACTCGGAGGCAATCTGGACGGAGACGGGCCGGGTGCTTTGCGCCGCATCCCCAAGGAGGATCTGGATCAGCTGAAGCGCATTTTCGACGAGACAGGAGCCACCGAACGGATGGAAAAAGTCCGTGCCGCAGGCCTGAAAAAGGCGGCCGAGATGGGGCTTACCGAGGAGGAGTTCATAGCAAAAATCTACACGGATAGTGATCCGAAACATTTAAATAGATAGCTCTCAATGATTTACGAAGGTAAACAAAAAATCTGGTCTGACTACCAGAAAGATATTCCGGATGACCACTATTTCTACGTCCGCAGTTGCATCAGACAGAGCTTCTTTCCTGCCTCGGAAGCGACTTTCCTGAAGATAGCGAGACAAGAGCTTGGCAGGGACATATTCGAGACAGAGCATCATACCACCTGTGGTGGCATAGCCTACCACTCCGACACCATTCCGCAGGAGACCGCGATGACCATCATCGCCCGTCAGTTCGCCCTGATGGCGAAGCACGGCTACGAGAACTACGTCTGCTCGTGCATCACTTCGTTCGGTCTCTATTGCGAGACGATGGAGACCTGGCGGGAGTTCCCCGAACTTGAGGCGAAGGTGAGGGAGAATCTTTGGAAGACCTGTGGCCTTGAGTTCGCCAAGCCGAAAGTGCTTGTCCACGCCAGCGATCTCATCTACAAGTACCGCAATCTCATAGCGGCCCGGGCCAGGCACAAGCTTGTTGACATCCACACCGGGAGACCGCTCCGGGTAGTGGAGCACATTGGGTGCCACTATTCCAAGATGTTCCCTTCCAAAGGTGTCGGTGGCGCCGAGTATCCTTATGTCCTTGTCGGAATGATCGAGGCGTGGGGCGGCGAGATCATCGATTATCCGGAGAGGCGGCATTGTTGCGGATTCGGCTTCAGGCAGTACTTCATCAAGGGCAACAGGGGCTATTCACTCTCAAACACCCACAAGAAGTTCGAGAGTATGGAGCCTTTCCATCCCGACTTGATCATCACCAACTGTCCGGGATGCCCGTATTTTCTTGACAGGTGGCAGTACGTGATAGCGGAATCCACCGGCAGGACCTACGGTGAGCAGGGACACGGAATCCCGGTGCTTACCTACGAGGAGGTGGCTGGGCTTGTCCTCGGCTACGACCCGTGGGATCTTGGACTTCAGACCCATCAGGTCGGTGTCGAACCCCTTCTTGACAAGATGGGCATTGAATATGACCCGTCACGCAAGTACCTGGGCAAGAACGGAAAGGACATCGGACAACCGGACTGCTGTACCTGCCTGAAATAATCGTCAAAACAGATTCTGAATATACCGGAGTAAAGAGTATGAAGAATAATATTCTTATAATAGGAGGCGGCCCTGCCGGGCTTGAGGCGGCATCGGGACTCCAGAGATTAGGCTACAATGTCATTCTTGTCGAGCGCGCGCCTATTCTTGGCGGTCACCTTGCCTCTTGGGACAGGCTGTTCCCGGACGGAGTGTCCGCATCGGTGGCACTTGACGGTCTGCTGGGAAAGATGAACGGTGTAAAGTGCTTCACTGACACCGAAGTGCAGTCAATCAACCGTCTGGAGAAGAGCTATAATGTAATATTGTCGAACGGCATAACCGTGCTTGCGGACGCTGTGCTTGTCGCCAGCGGTTTCGACCTTTTCAAGGCTGAAAAGAAAGAGGAGTACGGCTACGGAATCTACGACCGGGTGATCACTAACGCCGACCTTGAGGCCTGGTTCTCCTCCGGGTCTGACGAGCGGATTGACCAGCCGCGGAAAATCGGGTTCGTGCATTGCGTCGGCTCCCGTGACGAGAAGTCCGGCTGCCGTTCCTGCTCGAAAGTATGCTGCGCGACAGCCGTCAAGCAGGCCTGTGAGATGAAACAGGCCTTCCCGGATGCGCAGGTCTATTGCTTCTATATGGATCTGAGGATGTTCGGGCGTCACTACGAAGACCTTTACCTCAGCGCCCAGAAGGAACACGGAGTGCGCTTCATCCGAGGACGTGTCGCCGAGGTGTCCGAGAATGTGGACGGCAGCCTTCTCGTCAAGGCGGAGGACACCGTGGCCGGCAAACCGTTGAAAATCACTCTTGACCTTCTCGTCCTGATGGCCGGTATGCGTCCGTCCGCCGCCGGAAGAAGGGTCGGGGATCTGATCGGGCTTCCTGTCGAGGAGGATGGGTTCTTTGTGGTGCGCGATGCGGTTCTGGCAGGTCAGCGCAGCCCGTTCCCGGGTCTTTTCCTCGCTGGAGCCTCCACGGGTCCCAAGACATTGCCTGAGACCCTTGCCGATGCGCGCGGCGCAGTCGTGGAGATTGACAGATACCTGTCCGACATATTCCCGGACGCCAAGAATTACAAGACTTTGGTTCGAGAGAGATGGTAGATTTCGGTTTCGGTCTGGTCCCAAGTTCCAGAATCAATCTTGACTTGTTCGACAGGGAGAGGTTCGAGTCTCTTGCCGCGCTTGAGCCTGACGTTCGCAAGTGTATGGCCTGCGGGAGCTGTACGGCTGTCTGCACGGCGGGACATTTTGTGCCTACCAGTCTGCGCGCCGCGGTGGAGGAACTTCACAACGGCAATCCGGACAAGGCTTTGGGGATGTTGAAGTCCTGCCAGTTGTGCGGAAAGTGTACAATGGTCTGCCCCAGAGGCATAAACACCAGGCATCTGATCTTGTCGATTTCTAAAATCTACGGAACGAAATGAACCCTTTGTTTTATTGTCTGGCCGCCCAGGCCACTCCGGAAGTCATCGACAGAATCCCTTCCGGCTACAGCAATTTCGTGATTCCTTTCGTTGTCGGCATAAGTTTTATGCTGGTCTGGCTGAGCGTAGGACTTATACGTCTTTTGGCTATGATTCCGGCTGATGACCGACACCGGTTCTGGAAGTCGCTGATCACTCCGAAGACAGCGCTGAAGAACGTCAGGGATTTGTTCTGCGACTGTCTTTTCCACACGAAAATCTGGAAGCGTAAGCCGCTTCTTGGCTATATGCACTCCGCCATCGCCTTCGGATGGTTTATGCTGATTGTCCTCGGTCACATCGAAGTGGCCTTGTTCGTGCCGAAGCACCTTTCCTGGACTGAGGGCGGTCTTTTCTATCCTATTTTCTACAGGTTCTTTGTCTGGATTAATCCAGGGCACGTGACCCTCAAGGGAGCGTTCTTCTTTTTCCTGATGGACTTCTTCCTTCTCTATGTCCTTTCGGGAGTTGGAATAGCCATATTCAAAAGATTCCGTTCCATCGTTCTCGGAATGAGACACACTACAAAGCCTTCGCTGGCCGACCGTGTGGCGCTCTACAGCCTTTGGATGATCTTTCCTCTGCGGCTTTTGGCCGAGAGTTTCACAGCTGACCTCAGTGGCGGTAGTTTCCTGACAGTCCCGGTAAACCACCTCTGGCATCTGATTTTCGGCGACCAGCTTTTCATTATGCCTGTCTGGTGGGCCTATTCAATATGCCTTGGACTGTTCTTCGCCGCGATGCCGTTCAGCCGTTATATGCACATCCTGACCGAAGTCCTGTGGATTCTTCTGCGCAATGCCGGAATCCGGCCTAAGCACCCGCGTAAGGGTGTCGCTGAAGCGGAAATCTACGCCTGCTCCAGCTGCGGGTTGTGTCTGGACGCCTGCCCGATGAATGTGCAGAAGAAGAATCTGAAGTATTCCTCGGTCTATTTCATCCGTTTTCTTCGTCGCCATAATGAGAGGAAAATCAATGATATCGCCGATAAGTGCCTGATGTGTGACAAGTGCCACGCCCTGTGTCCTGTCGGTGTTGACGCTCCCGCGCTCCGCCGCGCGCAGAGAGCCACGGTGAACAATTCGCTCGGTTACGACCTCTCGTATCTGAAGTCTTTGCCGCAGCCGGGCGTCACGGCTCTTCCGTCGGCCGCCTCCCCTTCAAACCTTCCGGTCTCAAACCCGGCCGAAGGGTCATCCGCCGCCGGAACCGTCCCGGAAGTGATGTATTTTGCAGGTTGTATGACTCATCTGACTCCAAGAATCATCAAGTCTGTCGAGAAAGTCTTCAAGGCCGCCGGAGTCAGTTACACATTCGCCGACAGAGACGGAGGTATCTGCTGCGGCCGCCCTCTGATGCTGTCCGGCAAGACATCCGCCGCCTACGAGACCATCGCCGCCAACCGGAAGATGATCCTCGCCTCCGGCTGCCGTATTCTTGTCCTCTCCTGCCCGATATGCTACAAAATCTTCAAGGATGAATATGCCCTCGACGGAGTTGAGGTTCTCCATTACACCCAGTTCATAAAGCGTTTGACCGATTCCGGGAAGCTGAAGCTGACTGCCGGTGATGAGAGGATTGTCTTCCACGACCCGTGCGAGCTTGGACGAGGTTGCGGAGTCTATGAGGAACCCCGCGCCGTGCTGCGGCAGACCGGAAACTTGGTGAAAGCCAATAAGGAATATGACGAGAGCATCTGTTGCGGCGGCAGCCTCGGCAGCCTGACGCTTGATGCCCGTGACCGTGGCAGGATATCCGAGGCGTCTGTGGCCAACCTTCTGTCGAACAATCCACAGACCATAGTCACGGCCTGTCCTCTTTGCCTGAAGACTTTCTCCGAGTCCGTTCCGGAGTCCGTCAAGGTCAAGGACTTCGCCGAAACGGTGGCTGGCAGCCTTTAGAGATGCGAATGGATTCTTTATTTTCTTGATGAATCTATATATAGGGCGTTTATTCTGCTATTCAACTTTTTGAGGTCATTTACTAACTCATCAAACCGAATAGATTCACCATAAATCATATGCATACGCATATTCTCGTAGTCTGTTTCCCATTGCTCAATAACAGAAGCAGGTGGAACTATATTAAGTGTCTCAGGATAAAGTGTATCATAGTCAAAACTACGCAAACCTATGAATGTACGACGATGTTCTACTACTTGACGGTAAAGGGCTGCGTCATTGATGGCACGCTCGACTATAGGGGTTTTCAGCATCTGCCCGATGTCGTACAGGTGTCGTGACATTCGTTCTACTCTGATTAAATCTTTCGGTTTGGCAAATTCCTCGTGTAGCAGAAACAGTTTTTCCAAGAAAGTGCGTTCTGGGAGAACTGCACGTACCGTGAACTTCGGTTCTGCAAAAGGAACCTTAGGATATACTTGATCTATCATTGAATTGATGGCAATATCACTTACAGGTTCGCTCATTGACCTACCGCTAACTTCTACTTTGACCTTTGGCAGTATATATCGGTCGCCATCAATTCCATCTATTAGGAAAGACAATGCGGAATCATAGTTGATGTTTATGACTTCAGGGTCAGTAGTCGTGACGGGGGTTATATTCACATTTACCTTAAATTTGTCCTCTGAGATTCCATTATTATGTAGTTGTTCTGCTAAATCGTGTTGCATTGTATCACGGACAAAGGAACAGGCTGCACGACGCAATTTGTCACTGATTTGTGATTTGGATAGTGTTCCGCTGAAGCCCAAAAATTCTCTATCAATAGCAATATCTATGTCTTCCGAGAATCGGTCAATCAGATGCCAACACTTACTCAGCGAAGTGCCACCCTTAAAAGACAGATGATTAGCATACGGCAAACTGAACACGGCACGAAGAACAGCTGTTACCCACCAATCCTTTTCTATGACCTCTCGTTGCCGAATTTTCAGTTCAGAAGATACACGGTCAAGTATATCCACTCGATCTTCTTTTGGCAAGTCTATAAATTTCATCGCTGCAATATTGTTTTTACCCAAGTCGGAGCAAGCACTATATCGTGCTTGAAATCTTCTTCCGAAACATACCCTGTTATCATATTTTTAATTACTTCCTTTTGCTTTTCTGTTATGGTTTTCTCTCCAATCTCACGCATAGCAAGAACAGCCAGTTGCATTAGTTGGGATTGATATGCAAAATTGTCCAAATCGTTACTATGGCGAAATGTGATGCTCTTTCCCTCACCGAATTTCACCTGTCTGGCAGATCCGTCTGTTATATAAATAATATTCGCTGGAACCTGTGTGGATAGTCCCAACTTGTTAAGTGCATATGCTCCTGTCGGTATGACACGTGCATTATCCCGCTGTGCTATTTTTAAGGCAATAGCATCTAAAGCCGGTTCTCGCTGTGTACCATCCCACTTATCATATAGGGGTATGTAGTAAATGCCTTTTGCAAAGCGACGCAATTTCCCATTGCGGCACAAGCGGCTTAATCCCGATCGTACAGCATCGGGAGTGCCACACATTGTGAAGTCATCGGGAATTAATATTGTCCCTTCCTTTGCCTGTTCCACAATGTCGTGCATTAGCTTGTAAGAACTATTCGCTCCCATAAAACTAAATTTTGCCACAAAATTACGATTTTTTTGTGGCAAACAATGCGGATTACTTGATAATTTCATTAAGGCTCAATTATATTATCACCTTAATTTTCTTTAAAATAATCAAGGTTTAAGTCTATTTATCTATAGAATCTGTTTAAAGTCAAGATTTCTCATCATTTAAACCGTCTTTCCGGTCATTCTCTCCTGTAAACTACTTCTTCATAGTATGAAACCGTCAATGAAATCCCGCATAACTGATTCCGGAAAGCAATTAACTGCTTCCAAATCAGACAATCGGCACAATCACATAGACAATGTCCCTTTTACCCGAACGAGCATATTCATTTGTTCGTCCTTCCTGTCACTATGCTATAGCCCTTGGGGTACGGACTATAGCAGCTTTTTTACTATGCTGAAGAACTTGTACGGCATATACCTGAAAGGAAGGTCGGGCCGTGCGGGAGTCTTGACGACGGCCCTGTAGTGGGAGAACGCATCGAAACTCCTCTTGCTGTGATAGCTGCCGAGACCTGAATTGCCGACGCCTCCGAACGGAAGCGCCTCGTTGGCGATGTGCATAATCGTGTCGTTTATGCAGGCTCCGCCGGATGAGGTGTGGCGCAGTACCCTTTCACCCTGGCTGCCGAAGTAGTACAGGGCCAGCGGCTTCTCCCTCGATGTCACGAACGAGATGACATCGTCTATGTCCTTGAAAGTCTGTACCGGAAAGATCGGGCCGAATATTTCTTCCCGCATCACGGGCGCGTCCGGACACACATTGTCCAGAACCGTAGGCGCGAAGTATCTTTCCGTTTTGTCCGTCTGGCCTCCTAAGACAATGTCCCCGTCCTGAAGGTACGACTCGAGGCGGTCGAACGCTTTGTCATTCACGATTCTGACAAAGTGCCGTGATTCCTTCGGCTCATTGCCTAAAAGCTCTTTGAAACTGCTCTGAAGCTCTTTGAGGAAACTGGCCTTGACGGTTTCGTGAACCATAAGGTAGTCAGGCGCTATGCAGGTCTGGCCGGCGTTCAGGCTTTTGCCCCACGCTATTCTTCTGGCCGCCATCTTCAGGTCAGCGTCCTTGTCCACGATGCAAGGACTCTTGCCTCCAAGCTCCAGAATGACCGGGGTAAGGTTCCTTGCCGCGGCTCCCATCACCTTGCGTCCCAAATCCGGACTTCCGGTGAAGAATATCAGATCCCATCGCTCGTCCAGAAGGGCTGTGTTGACATCCCTGTTGCCTTGGATGACGCAGACATATTCATCGCTGAAAGTGTCCCTGATCATCTGTTCCGTGACTTTGGAGACGTTCGGGACGTATGGCGATGGCTTAAGGACAGCCGTGCAGCCGGACGATATCGCTCCTACGAGCGGTGTCAGAAGCAACTGCACCGGGTAGTTCCAGGGCGCGATGATAAGCGCGTTGCCGAGAGGCTCGCTTATTACCTTGCCCGATGAGGGGAACATCTTGAGCGGAGTCGGCACCCTCCGAGGGCGGCTCCACTTCCTGATGTTATGAATATGCCCGCGTATCTCCCCGAGCAGAATGCTTATTTCCGTCAGGTAGGCCTCTTCATAGGATTTGTGAAGATCAGTCCAGAGCGCGTCGCACAACGGTTTCTCCCATTTCCTCACCGCTGCCTCGAACGCTTTCAGGTTGTCCAGCCTCTTTTTAATGTCAAGGGTCGCCCCGCTCCTGAAATAGCGTTCCTGCATCCCCCTGATTTCCTTTATCCTTTCAACAGAAGTATTTTCCAACATTTCAGCAAATTATGAATATCCGGCCTCAAAGATAGCGATTTTACTCTTGATATTCACCGATATTCTCCGTTTCCGCACTTCCGGCGCTCCTGGTGTGGTCGACGGATAAGATTGGCGGGGACGTTGATGTGGGTCACAGGGTCTTCTGTGGCAGGCCGGTGTGTCCGATTTCGCGGTTTCTGTCGAGAACCGGACACAGGAAAGTGCCCTTTGATAGCTTCTGTAGGGGGGGACGATCCCGCCAATTTTGAAGCAGAATTGTTGGTCAGTTTGTTTGGGAAGAAACCGTCCATTCTTTCACCGGCTTTGCGGCCGGACTCATCGTAAGACTGACTTGCGGAAGTGAAATCGGTCGGGTGTTAAGGAAAAGATTCCACTTTATCACTATCTTTGTCCTTATGGACGCTTTGAACAGGAAAGTGTTGCGACTGGCGTTACCAAGCATATTCGCCAATCTCACCGTTCCGCTTGTCGGGATGGTGGACATCGCTGTAGCCGGGCATCTGAGCGCTTCGGCGGCGGCCTTGATTGGAGGGATCTCGGTCGGCTCGCTGATGTTTGACATTCTGTACTGGAACTTCGGCTTTCTGCGTGCCGGAACCGGAGGAATGACTGCCCAGGCATTCGGACGAGGTGACTGGAGTGAATGTGTGGACAATCTTACCCGAGGTGTTGGCCTTGCCTTGGCCATTTCGATAGTCCTGATTCTGATACAATGGCCCTTTCAGAAACTGACTTTTCTGTTTATCGGATGTTCGGAGGAAGTTCGGTCCCTGGCTCTGGACTATTTCTACATCCGTATCTGGGCCGCACCGGCCACATTGAGCCTTATGGCCTTCCGAGGCTGGTTCATCGGGATGCAGGACACTTTCAGCTCGATGCTGACCGATGTCATTGTCAATGTGGGAAACATCATATTCAGTGTCATCCTGACATTCGGCCTTGCTGGAGTCGGCTTTAATGGCTTGGGCTTTAAGGGAATAGCGTTCGGGACTGTGCTGGCGCAATACTCTGGTCTCCTTTTCGCCTCGGCCATCGCGTTACGCAAGGTGAATGGACTTCCCGTCCGCCAGTCCTTGCTGACAGAAAGCGTCAGGCCGGAAGATGAGGCGATGGCTGCCCGGGAAGTTATCCCCGGTGACGAGACCGGGGCGGCATTTCGCTTGAAACGGGCTTTCGGCGGTGAAAAGATAAGACGTTTCTTTTCTGTCAACAGAGATCTTTTCGTCAGATCCGTCTGTCTGATAATCGTTTATCTTGCCTTTACGGCGATTTCCGCCCGTTTCGGAGACACGCTTTTAGCCTCGTGTTCCATAATGCTCAAACTACTTCTCGTGTTCTCATATTTCACGGACGGATTCGCTTTCGCGGGAGAGGCTCTCACCGGAAGATTCGTCGGTGCCGCGCGTCTGAAGATGGTCAAGCGTACCGTGAGTTACACTTTCGCCTGGAGTATGGGCATAGGAGTCTTTTTCGTGGCCGTCTATGCGGCTTTCGGAGTTCCTATGATACAAGCCCTTACTTCGGATCCGGCTGTGGTCGAAGCGTCGCGCGAGTTCATACCCTGGCTGGTTTTCTTCCCGTTGATAAGCTGCCCCGCCTTCACCTGGGACGGCATTTACATCGGCGCCACGGCAACCAAGGCGATGCGCGATTCCAACATCGGCTGTGTGGCGGCTTTCTTCGCAGTCTGGTTACTTGGCATATTCATCCTTCACCCCCAAGGCATCGCCTCCGCCCATCTCCTTTTCGCCGCTTACTACGCCCACCTGATCTACCGTTCTCTTTACCAAACCATCCTTTATCCCAAATCAATCCTTGCACCCCTCCTGTAACTCTTTCACCGGCGGTTGTCCGTCCGTAGATGGTGAACAGGCAATGGAGCGAGATGCTCTCGGGAGCGACTGTCCCGTCCGTGGTAACGAATGGAACCAGAAGTTGTTGCGGCGGACTCGAAAAGCGGGTGCGGTAGGGTCAGCCTTTCCGGAAGAATCTGCCGATGACCGGAATGGAGGAGAGCGGAAGGTCGCGCTTGATTATCAGGATGCAGAAGGCGAGGAGCAGGACGGTGTTGACGGACAGTGCGGCCGGAAGGGCTAAACGTGCGTTGGAGAAGGTCATCAAAGCGAAGATGGCCAAAGCTGAGACAACGTACACGGCTATGTCCTTGAGAGGGTATCTGATCGGGTACTTTTTCTGGCCGACGAAGTAGGACAGGAGCATCGCCACTCCATAGCCTGCGAATCCGGCCCAGGCGCAAGCCATATAGCCGAGCTTCGGAATGAACAGAATGTTCACGGCGAACAGCACCAGGCAGCCGATCCCGGAGAACAGCGCGCCCCAAAGGGTCTGGTCGGTGAGTTTGTACCAGAACGACAGGTTGAAGTAGATTCCCATCATAATCTCGGCTGCCATCACAATCGGAACAACCTTCAGGCCTTCCCAGTAGCTGCGGCCGATGATGAACTTAAGGATGTCCAGATAGCCGATGACACAAAGGAAAGCGAGAAGAGTGAATATTATGAAGTACTTCATCGCCTTGCCGTACAGCTCCTTACTGTTCTTGTCCGCCACACTGCCGAACACAAAGGGCTCGTAGGCATAGCGGAAAGCCTGGGTAATCATCGCCATAATCATAGCTATCTTGATGCTTGCCCCGTAGATGCCGAGCGGAACAGAGGAACCTTCTCCGTAAATGAACGGGAATATGATCTGGGAGCCGCTTTGGTTGAGGATTCCGGCGATTCCGAGCACAAGAATAGGCCAGCTGTATGACAGCATCCTTTTAAGCAGCCTGCCATCGAACCCGAACCTGAAACCGCGAAGCTCCCTCCAGAAGAAAACGGTGATCACGGACGTGCAGAACAGGTTGATGTAGAACACGTAACCGACATCGATGCCGTTGTCGTAGATTCCTGCTGGGTTAAGTCCGGCCTTTGGCAGAATCACGAAATACGCAAGGTTCAGGAATATGTTCATTCCGATGAACAGCAGCTTCAAGGCCGCGAACTTCAGAGGCCTCTTCTTGAATCTTAGGTAGGAGAACGGAATGCATTGGAATGCGTCTATGGCGACAGTGGCCGCCATCGCCCAGACGTAGGACGGATGTTCCGCATAGCCCAAGGCCGAAGAGACCGGGCCAATGAACAGCACGACAAGGCCGACGAATAGAACGGATGTGGTCAGCACCGACGTCAGTA
Organism: uncultured Muribaculaceae bacterium; assembly: GCA_964458425.1. Lineage (GTDB taxonomy): Bacteria > Bacteroidota > Bacteroidia > Bacteroidales > UBA932 > Cryptobacteroides. Next base: position 4,629 of record CAYWIW010000010.1, on the reverse strand, counting down.
TCGTGGAATAGACCTTGTCCGGGTTCTCTCCCTCTTTGTTGGCGAAACGGAAGAAAGTGGTCTCCATCCCGTAGGTCAGGAGTACCAGCAGCAGGGCCGTGTAGGCATACAGGTTCGTCACCACACCATAGCCACCGCTTGATGAGGCGATGACGTGGGTGTAGAGCGGAACTAAAAGGTAGTTGAGAAACCTTCCGACAATGCTGCTCAGGCCGTAGATAGCCGTGTCCTTGGCCAATGACTTCAGATTCGCCATTACGATTCCGTTATCTTATGCCGTACTTGCGGAGAATCTTCAGAATCGGCTTCCTTATGGATTCGGCCCAGAGGGTGTAGCCGTAGTCGGACGGATGTGTGCCATCCACGGAGGTCTCGTGATCCGGTGCGGTGGCGCAGGTGGTCTTGATGAAATAGACGTCGTTGTATTTCTTCACGGCAATATTCATAAGACTGTCAACCACTTCGATCCTGCGGGCTTCTACGTTGTCGTTGTGGGTGTTGAAGTTGCGGCTTTCCCTGTAGATGGTCTTCTGGAAGATCATAGGGACTTCAGGATGGGCCGCGCGCACTTTCTCGATGAACGGGAACAGCCTCTCCTGAATCTGCTCTGGAGAAGGGTTTGAGAAAGAATCGAACACGAACGCATCTACATCGGCGGCGCAAAGTACGTCGGCGAAATAGGACTGGAGCTTGCAGTTGCCGCTGCATCCGAGGCTAAGGAACTGAAGCCCTGTCATCCTGGAGAGCTGGTCAGGGTAGGACATCCCGGCTCTTGAAATGCTGATTCCGTGCGTGAAGCTGGAACCGAATATTCCGATTCTGTGACGGAAAGGATTCTCTATAGCCTCTATCGACGAGCCTTCCTCCGTGCCTATCCTGATGGAAGCCTCCTCGCTGAGGATAGGCAGATACATAAGGCACTCGTGCATTGTGCCATCCAGATTGTTGATGAGCGTGATGTTGTCATCCGGTTTCTGGTCGCCGGCCACTTTTGAGGCGGCCCAAAGCCATTTCCCGTCTTTCTTGATGTAAAGGTCGTAGCCTCTGGCGGCGAGACCGCCTGTGTTTGATGGGAATCCTCTGTCCAGGTACTCTGTCTTGACCGTTATGGTCTTGGAATCAGTCCTGAACGCCACCGCAAGCCCGGCCGACATTCTTACCTGCTTGTTCTCCGACTTGGTGAACCCCTTGAACTTCACAGTGTCAACCCTGTGGTACGGATTCGGAGTGTCAGGCATAAGCTTTCCGACCATCGTAAGGCTTGAAGCCTCGGTAAATCTGTAACTTGCCTGTTTCTTCTGCGCCGATGCCGAAGTGACGGCCAACGACAAAACAACCAATGCGATAACTCTTTTCATATTGCTCTGATACTTATCAATCGTCTTTCTCGGGCAGGCAATTGCCCGCAGTGTTGGAATCCTTTCAAGTAAGAATCTGCCTAAAGCTGTGATGTCCAGTCATTTGTGCCGTTTCTCCGGCATCCGCCCCTTCTCATCGGTCTGTCGGTCATTTACCGCCGCGAAACGCCCTCTTCGCCGTAAAGGACCGTTCCGAAAACCTCGTATGTCTGATCTCGCAAGACAATTCCAGACAGCTTCTCAATCATATAACAAAAATATAACTTTTTTTCCGTTTTGATTTATTATGTGTCTGATTTTATCAGAAATGTTTCTGCGAGCCGGAGAATTGATGCAATGTTTGTCTATATTTGCAGGTTGGAATATTATGGGTCTATATTCATTCTATAGGATTTCTAAGCCTTCCGGTGAGCGGACTCCGCCGGAAAGGGCGGAAGGGGAGTACAGGCGTCTGCGAAGCCGCACATTCTGGGGTGTGACAGGTGCGTATGCGCTCTATTACGTGTGCAGGATGGCGATGAGCGTGGTGAAGCAGCCGCTGATTGACGGAGGAATATTCACCGCCGCGCAGTTGGGAGTCATCGGGTCGGCCTTTTATTTTGTCTATGCTTTCGGCAAGTTCGCCAACGGATTCATAGCGGACTATTGCAACGTCCGCCGCTTTATGGCCACGGGTCTTCTTGTCTCAACGGTTGTCAATCTTCTTATGGGCGTACTCGGGCTTGTCCACGGCTGGATGGGTTTCCCGACTATGTTGCTCTTCGTGGTTTTCGCCGTCATCTGGGGGCTTAACGGCTACTGCCAGTCGATGGGCGCGCCTCCGGGTGTCATCAGCCTTTCGCGCTGGTTTCCGCTTGACCGCCGAGGTACCTACTACAGCATTCTAAGTGCCACTCCATACCTTGGTAAATCGTTGTCCGTGTTTGTGCTAGGACTTGTGGTCGGGTTGATTGGCTGGGAGTACGGATTCATCTTCTCGGCAGTGGCCGGGGTGATAGGTTCGGCGGTTATCCTTCTGTTTGTCTCAGACACCCCTGAAAGCAAAGGTCTCCCTTCGGTGCAGGAACTGACCGGAGAGAAGCCTCAGAAGACGGACTCGATGCCCGTCCGCGAATTGCAGAAGATGGTTGTCCGTCACCCTGGAATCTGGATAATAGCCTTGTCGAGCGCATTCGTGTATATCACCCAACACGCGGTCAGTGAATGGGGGGTGCTTTTTCTCCAGAAGGGCAAGGGGTTCTCTCTTGCCGGAGCCACGCAGATCATAGCGTTCTCCGAGGCTTTCGGAATAGCCGGAACCGTGCTTGCCGGCTGGCTTTCTGACAAGGTCTTCAAAGGCAACAGGTTCGTCCCGGTTCTCATCTCCGGACTGATGTGCCTTCTGTCCTTGGGAGGTTTTCTGTTCACCGAGGGTGGATATTCATTGAACATCATCTATGTGTCGGTGTTCAGCCTTTCCATCGGAGTGGTCTATTGTACGGTTGCCGGGCTTATGGCGTTGGACATCGTCCCGCGTAAGGCCACCGGTGCGGCGCTGGGAATGGTAGGACTCGCAAGCTACGTCGCCGCCGGCGTGCAGAACATAGTCAGCGGCATCCTGATAGGGGAGAGCGACTTCAATTTCGCCCCTGTCTCCGTCTTTTGGATTGCCGCCTGCCTTCTGAGTTTCCTCATCCCTGTTCTCTCCTGGAGACTCCTCGGAAAGAAATAGCCGCGGCAAGTCTCCGGTACGCTTTGAAGACGTGCCGATGACTATGTCGCAGGCTGAACTTAAATTGGTGATTTACAGAGTCTTGTCTTATATCTTCACAACGTGCCAATGCCCTCCGAAGCGTTCAAAGGCCGCTTTGTCAAGCATCTCCCGGTCATCCGGATGCGCTATGCTTATCATCAGTTTCGCACGTTCCTGAAGAGACTTTCCGTACAGATCCACGGCCCCATATTCAGTGACAATCCAGTGCGCGTCGGCGCGCGGGGTGACAACGCCGGCTCCAGGATTCAGGCACGGAACGATTTTCGCCTTGCCCTTGTTCGTGCGTGACGCGAACGCCGTCATCGAGATTCCACCCTCTGACATCGAGGCACCTTTCACGAAATCAAGCTGGCCGCCGGTCCCGGAGAAAATTCTCGTCCCTATCGAGTCGGCGCAGATCTGGCCGGTCAAGTCAACCTCCGTGGCGGAGTTGATGGCCATCATATTAGGGTTCCGGGAAATCACCCACGGGTCATTGACGTACTTGATGTCCTTCATCAGCACGTCGGGATTGTGGTCGATGAATGAATATACCTCCTGAGACCCCAGCAGGAATGAAGCCACGATCTTGCCTTTGTCGATCCTCTTGTTGGCTCCGTTCACGACACCCTTCTTTATCAGGCGCAGAACCCCGTCGGCAAACATCTCTGTGTGTACGCCAAGATTCTTGTGGTCAACGAGCTGTGCCGCTAGGGCGTTAGGCAGCGCTCCGATTCCCATCTGGATGCAGGCTCCGTCAGGCACAAGCTCGGCGCAGTTCTTTCCGATCAGCACCTCGGTAGGGGTCGGCTCGGCGAAATCCTTGGAAACCAACGGCGTGTCATCCTTGACGAGGTAGTCGAACGACTCAATCGGAACAAGGTCGCCGTAAGCGAACGGCACGTGCGGATTCACGACGGCAATCTTCACCCTCGCTGTCTCGACAGCCGCTATCGAGCAATCCACCGATGTGCCCAGAGAGACCATCCCGTTCTCGTCCGGAAGCGACACCTGCACCAAGGCGGCACCCAGCTTTATCGCTCCGCAGCGGTAAAGTTTCTGAGACTCACCAAGATGCACCGGCACATAGTCGGCATACCCCGAATTCACGTTCGCGCGCACGTTCGGCCCGATGAAGAAACCTTGCTCAAAAAAGATTCCTGAATATTTCGGGTCGGAATACGGTGCGGGTCCTTCCGTGTGGAAGTGATGGAAGTGAAGGTCTTCGACCTCTCCGGACTCAGCCCTGCGCACAAGTGCGTCAATCAGGATATGCGGCACGCTGGCGACACTGCTCAGATGAATATGGTCGCCTGTCTTTATGGCTTTTACCGCCTCGTCGGCGGAAACGTAATGAATCTCTCTCATCATTAATTATGTTTTAACTGACAAATATAAGAATCTGTTTTTAAATATCTAATAGTTTGTCAAGGTTGGAAAGATAAGAAACCGGCGTTCACGCGGGCGGCAGCTCCGTTTGCCATAGTGCTACTTTAGCAAAAATTTTCCGCGAGTGGAAGGACAGTGAATGCACGGGAG